>NZ_JBFBCC010000003.1:0-189801 GCF_040682955.1 Amycolatopsis sp. NPDC051045 | reverse complement strand
GGGGCGTGTTCTTCTGTCGGGTGGGCAGGCGTTCGGTCGGCCGGCTGCTCGGTCGCCGCGGGTTGCTGTGCGGGTGCGTGCTGGTCGGCGGGTGTGTGTGGCTCGGTTCCGGCCGGTTGCTGGGGCACTGCCTGGTCGGTCGCCGGCGGCTGCTCGCGTGCCACCTGTTCGGCAGCGGGCTCTGCCGGGCGTGCCGGCGCATGCTCGCCGGCAGGCGCCGGGTGTTCCTGGTGCGGCTGCCCGGAAGGCCCCTGAACCCGCGGCTGCTCCTGCGGCATTCGCGGATCCACCGGCCGCGGGAGGTGCTCCTGCGGTGGACCGAACCGTGGCGGCGGAACCTGAGGCGGCCCCGCCGGACGCGGCGGCCCCAGCCGCGGATCGTGCGGCGGCATCGGCGGCCGGCCACCCGGTGGCGGCGGCATCGGCGGCCGCCCGCCGGGGTGAGGCCCGGGTCCCTGCGGACCACGCGGCTGGCTCGGATACCCGGCAGGCCGCTGCCCCCCAGCCATCGGCGGCCGCGGCCCACCCTGAGGAGGCAAAGGAGGACGCCCCGGCGGCATCCCCCGCGGATCCCGCGGCGGCAACCCACCCTGCGGCGCCTGCCCCGAGTGCGGCTGACCAGGCAGCTGCGGCCCCCGCTGCGGCGGCGGCCCCCCGTGCGTCGGCTGTCCGTTCTGGTGCCACGTTCCGCCCGGCTGCACCGGCGGCTGCCCACCGTGCTGCGGCGGGACGGACGGCTGCCCGTTCTGGCGTGGCTGCCCGCCTGGCTGGACGTGCGGTTGTCCGCCCTGGTGTGGTTGCGGGCCGGGCTGCGCCGGCGGTTGTCCACCCTGCGGCTGTCCGCTCGGCTGAACGTGCGGCTGCCCGCCCTGGTGTGGTTGCGGGCCGGGCTGCGCCGGCGGTTGTCCACCCTGCGGCTGTCCGCTCGGCTGAACGTGCGGCTGCCCGCCCTGGTGTGGTTGCGAGCCTGGCTGTACCGGCGGTTGCCCACTCTGGCGTGGTTGTCCGCCTGGCTGGACGTGCGGCTGCCCACTCTGGTGTGGCTGCGGGCCAGGCTGCACCGGCGGCTGTCCACCTGGCTGTACCGGCGGCTGCCCGCCCTGGCGTGGCTGCCCGCCCGGCTGGACGTGCGGCTGCCCGCCGGGCTCCTGGTGCGGTCGCGCAGCCGGGTGAACCGGCGGTGGTCCGCTCAGATGTGGCTGTCCACCCGGCTGAATCGGCGGGTGTCCACCCTGGTGGGGCTGTCCGCCGGGCCGGGCGGTCGGTTGCCCGCCGGGTGGCATGGGCGGCTGTCCACCCTGCAACAACCGGCGGGGGTCCGGCGGTGGGACCCGTCGCGGCTGCTCGCCGCGCGGTGGCATCGGGCCGCCCGAGCCCGGGCCCGGGCCGCCCGCACGTCCCGGACCGGCACCGTTCGGCATCCCACCCGGCGGAGGTGGGGTGAACCCGCCCGCGGGCGGCGCCTGCTGCGGCGACGGACCGTTCTGGAACGGCGCCACACCCCCGTCCGCCGCGAACGGTTGGCTCGGGCCGCCGGTGAACCCGGCCGCTCCGACGTTGTCCTGCGGACGTCCGCCACCCTGTCGCCCCGGCTCCGGGCCGGATCCCGGCGGTGGGGCCATGCCGTAGCCGCCCTGCGGTCCGGCCGACGAGGTCGACGCCGCCGCGCGATGTGCCTCGGGTTGCTGTTCCGCCTGCTGGACGTGACCAGCGGCCGGCGATGCCTCGGGCGCGCGATGCTCGGACTGTCGCGGCTGCGGTTCGGATTCTCGTTGGACAGACGGTTCGGCGGCCGCCCGGGTCTCCGCGGCAGGTCGTGGCTCCTCACTCCGCGACTCGGGCTGGGAAGACGCCTCGCGCGGCGCTTCGCCTCGCGACCCGGGTTCGGATGGCGGTTGCTCGACGCGTGATGCGGGTGGCGAGGACGGCTCCGGGCGTGGCTCCCCACCTCGTGGCTCGGCTTCGGGCGATGCCGCGCGCCGGGCCTCCTCGTTGCGTGATTCGCGCTCCGGGCGTGGCTCTTCGCCGCGTGATTCGGGCTCCGACGATGCCTCGCGCCGTGGTTCTTCGCTACGTGATGCGGGCTCCGGGCGTGGCTCCCCACCTCGTGACTCGGCCTCAGGCGATGCCTCACGCCGGGCCTCCTCGCTGCGTGACTCGGCCCGCGAGGACTCCGGGCGTGGCTCCTCACCGCCTGACCCAGCCGCGGATGACCCCTCGCGCCGTGGTTCTTCGCCGCGTGATTCGGGCTCGCGCCGGGCCTCCTCGCCGCGCGACTCAGGCGAGTCCGACTCAGGCGAGTCCGACTCAGGCGAGTCCGACTCAGGCGAGTCCGACTCAGGCGAGTCGGACTCACCTCGCGACTCGGACTCACCCCGCGACCCGGACTCCGACGAAGAACCCGGCTCCCGATCAGACCCACCCGACCCGCCGGGCTCTCCCGGGATGTTCGCCTCGTGAACCGAGTGCATCTGCTCCTTCGCGCCCCCGGCCGCACCTCCCACGGCACCGCTCGACGCACCCATCAGCAGCTGCTCCGGCGTCAGCGACCCCAGATCCCCGGTGACGGCCGCCTGCCCCACCGTCTGGGCGACCCCCTCGACCGCCCCGCGCGTCCCGGCCCGGAGAGCCGCGTCCGCGATCTGGCCGCCGGCACTGTGCGAAAGCCCCTCCGTCGCCCCGCGTCCGATCGACCCCGAAGCCGCTCCCACGACTCCGCCCACCGCGCCGGAAATCGCTGCGTCGGACGTCTTGGACCAGTCCCAGTTCTGCCGATCGCCCTTCGCCATCTGCAAGCCCTGGATGCCCGCGTCCATCCCGAGGTTGATGGCCTCGTTCTTGAGGACCTCCATGCCGATCTTCTTGAGGCCCTGCTTGAGCAGCTTCTCCAGCAGCTCCTTGGCGACCTGCTTGAACCCCTGCTGGGCCAGCTTCTCGAGCAGCTGCCGGAACAGCATCTGCACGGTCATCCGGGTGGCGATCTGGGCCGGCGCGATCCCCGCCGTCGAGCCGCCGAACGTCACCGCCGCCGCCGCGATCATCGCCGCGATCTGGGCCGCCAGCACGATCAGCGAGATGATGATCATGTACTTCGTGTACTCGACGTCCAGTGCCGTCTGGTCGCACGAATCCCCGAGGGCCTTCGTCGCGTCGGCCAGCTGCTTGAAGTACGCCTCGTCGCCCTCGACGAACTTCTTCCACTGCTCGGCGAACGCGTCGGCGCCGTCACCCGTCCAGTTGTCGCGGATGCCCGACGCCGCCTGGTTGCCCGTCTCGGAGACCGGCCCGATCGCCGACGACGCCGCGTGCCACGCGTCCCGCAGCGCGCGCAGCTTGGTCTCGTCGCCCTCGGGCCAGCTCTCCCCGACGACGATCGGCAGCAGCCACTTGACCGCGTCGGGCATCTCCATCCCCACGCGTCATTGCCCCTTGCCGAGCTGGGACGACACGTCTTCGTCGGCGCCCGAAAGGGCCTTCATCGACTTGGCGACGTTCTGCTGCATCCCCCGCAACCCCTGCACGAGGTTGGTGAACCCGTCGACGGCGCCCTGCGCGCCCGGCACGTAGTCCTTGGCGAACTCCTTGCCGGAGTCGTCGCCGCCCCAGCACTCGCCCTGCGCGGCGAGGGCCGCCTGCAGCGCCTTCGCCGCGTTGTCGAGCCCGTCGGCCGCCGTCACCAGGCCGTTCGACGCGCGCAGCACCGCGTCCGGCTCCGCGGTGAAGCCGGCACCCCCGTCCGGCATCAGTCGCCCCTCGTCATCCAGGACGACGGTGGCTCCTCGTCCTCCTCACGCGGCGGGCGGACGCGCTTGGGAGCCGGCTTCGGGGCGGGCACCGGCGGCGCCTGGTCGTTGCGCAGGATCGATCCGCCGTCTTCGAACGACTCCGGCCGCGGTGCCGGCGTTTCCTCGGCGAGCTCGTCGAACTCGGGGATCGGTGGCACCAGCCCGGCCAGCGACGGCGCGCCCTCGACCAGGTCGGCGAGGTCGGGCAGGCCCTCGGTGATCGGCGCCATCAGGTCGGCGATCTTCTGCTTGACCTGCAGCGATCCTTGACGCACGAGCGACTGGACGGTGTTCGCGAGTTGTGCGGGCGTCGTGCGTTCGAACGTGTTCGGGGCGAATTCGAGTTTCGCGAGGCTGCCGCCGGCGTCGATGGTGGCGCGGACCAAGCCGTCGGGGGAACTGACCTGAGCGGTGGTTTCCGCGGCCGCGGCCTGGGCGTCGCGCAGCTGCGCCGTCTGCCGCTCGAAGTTCTCCAGGAGGGTGTCCATCTGGTCCTTCATCGCGGCATTGCGTGCTTCGAGCCGTGCACGGTCGTCGCCCGCGGTGGTCACAGGTGCCCCCGGTGTCCCTCGAACCTACTAATGACTTGCCGTCACCCTAATGCCAATGGAGCAGTGACCGTGACCGGTTCGGGTGTTTGCCTCAGCGAATCACGCGGCGTCGAGCGACCACGTAGCCCGCTCCGCCGACCAGGTAGCAGACCGTCGCGGCGATGAGCAGGCCCGGCGAACGCCCGTCGTCCGGCACGACCAGCGCGCCCAGGGAAACCGCGGCCACCTGCGTGATGTTGAACAGCGTGTCGTACAGCGCGAACACCCGGCCGCGGGCTTCGTCGGCGACGTCGAGCTGGATCGACGAATCGACGCAGAGCTTGAGCACCTGCCCCGCCCCGGTGATCACGAACGACGCGAGCAGCGCCAGCGGCAGCACCATCGGCAGGCCCAGTGCGGACTGCGCGATCGCCGCGAGCACCAGCGCGCCGAGCACCGCGCGCAGCCGGCCGAAGACGCGGATCAGCCGGGCGGTCAGCAGCCCGGCCAGCAGCAGGCCGGTGCCGGCGAGCGCGGCCATCTGCCCGAGGCCGGGCAGCCCGGCGCGGAAGACGCCGTGGTCGGTGAAGTAGTTCCGCATCATCAGCACGGTGACCAGCAGCGACACCCCGAACGACGCCCGGTGCGCGAACAGCGCGACGAACCCGGCCGTGACGCTGGGCGCGCGCCACGCGTGCTTCGCGCCGTCGGCCAGCCCCCGCGCGACGGCCAGCAGGGGGTTCGGCGGCTCGTCCACCACCGACGGCCCGAGCACGCCCCGCACGAAGCCGCGCGCGATGAATGCCGAAACCAAAGTGCCGAGGACGGCGAACACCGTGGTGTACGCCGATCCGGCGTTGTCGCTGCCGAACAGGGCCCGCAGGCCGATCGCGCAGCCGCCGCCGAGGACGGCGACCACCGAGCCGAGGGTCGTGGCGAACGCGTTCGCCGTCACGACGCTCTCCTCCTCCACGACGTGCGGCAGCGACGCCGAGAGCCCGGAGCCGATGAAGCGCGAGATCCCTTCCGCGGCCAGGGCCAGCGAAAACAGCCCGAGACCGCCGAACCCGAGCCCGACGGCGGTGGACGCGGCGACGATCGCCAGCCCACGCAGGAGGTTCGCGAAGATCAGGACCTTCCGGCGGTCCCAGCGGTCCAGCAGGGCGCCGGCGAACGGGCCGACGACCGAGTACGGCAGCAGCAGCGCGGCGAACCCGCCGGCGATGGCCAGCGGATCGGCGGCGCGCTCGGGGTTGAACAGCACGGCTCCGGCGAGGCCGGCTCGGAAGACGCCGTCACCCCAGCTGGCGGCGAAGCGGGTGAAGAGGAGCCGCCGGAAGTCCGGGTCTTTGAGCAGTTCCCGAGGCCCTCTTCGCACTGTCGTCGTCCGGGCGCTGATCGTCACGAAGCCAGGGTAAGGGGCCGACGCACTGAGGTCGCCTCTCGGCGGCTATGCGCAGTGTGGCTCCAGCCGGACGGTATTCCACAAAGGCGGTTCTTCAGTGAGCCCGGGGGACACGGAGTGCGCCGGCCACTGTTTCAAACGAGGCTGCTGGGGCGATTGTTCCCGAGCCGAAGTAATTCGCCGGGCCGGGAGTGGGATCATGGGTCGCGTGCCAGCGGACGCCGAGGTTGAACCGGGAACGCTCCTGGTCGCCGCCCCCACGATGGTCGATCCCAACTTCCGCCGGACCGTGGTGTTCGTCATCGATCATCGCGAGGAGGGCACGCTCGGCGTGGTCCTGAACCGGCCGAGCGACGTCGCGGTGCACGACGTGCTGCCCAGCTGGGGCGGGCACGTCGCCGAGCCGCAGGCGGTGTTCGTCGGCGGGCCGGTCGAGAAGAAGACCGCGTTGTGCCTGGCCGCGTTGCGCACCGGCGAGACGGCGGCGAGCGTGCCCGGGGTGATCGCGGTCCGCGGCCCGGTCGCGCTGGTCGACCTGGACACCGATCCCGAGGTGCTGGTGCCGAAGGTCCGCGGCGTGCGCGTGTTCGCCGGCTACGCGGGCTGGGACTCGGGGCAGCTGGCCGGCGAGATCGAGCGCGACGACTGGGTCATCGTGCCGGCGCTGCCGAGCGACATCCTGGCCTCGCCGGACGGCGACCTGTGGAGCCAGGTCCTGCGCCGTCAGGGCATCCCGCTCGCGCTACTGGCCACCCACCCGGGCGACCTCCAGCGGAATTAGGCCTCTTCCTTCTTGAAGACGCCGCAGCCGCCGGCGCCGCACGCGCAACCGCTGCACCCGGCCGGCGCCGCCGGAGCCGGGGCGGGCACGCTCAGCGCGGCCCGGTTGCCGAGCACGCCCCCGCCCATGACCAGCAGCAACATGGCGAGCACGCCCGCGAGCGCGGCGGCGATCAGGCCGCCGGTCGTCGGCATGGCGAGCCCGGCCAGCCCGGTGAGGACGGAGATCGCGCCCCCGGCCATGGTCGGCAGGCTCGCGACGCGGTTGGCCAGCTTGAACGCTTCTTCGCTGCGCAACGCCGCCTGGGTGCGCACCCCGGTGCCGCCCTCGCGCGTCAAGCGCTCACGGAAACCGAGGAACCCACCAAAGCCGACGAGCAGACCCAGCACGACCGGAACCAGCGCGATAGCGAACACGAGGTCAAGGATAAGCGTGACGTCCCGGCAACCTGCCGGATACCCTGATCGACTGTGCTACAGGCCATGTCACCACGCGTACTGCCCACTGTGCTGGCCACTGCCCTGATCGGGGGGATCCTCGCCGCCTCGCCGGCGAGCGCCACCGAGGGTCACCAGCGGCCGATCCGGCTGCTCGGCGAGCGGATCGTCCCGAACTCCCTGCCGTTCCAGGGCACGACGGTCGGCGGCCTGTCCAGCATCGACTACGACCCCCGGACCGGCGGCTACGCCCTGATCTGCGACGACCGGTCCGCGATCAACCCCGCCCGCTTCTACACCGCCACCTTCCCGGTGTCGGCGAACGGCGTCGGCCCGGTCACCTTCACCGGCACCAAGCCGCTGCTTCGCCCCGACGGAACGCCGTACCCGCCGCTCGCGCAGAACGACCCGGCGAAGCCGCAGAACGAGCAGACGGTGGATCCCGAAGAGCTGCGCGTCGACCCGTGGAGCGGCGGCTACTACTGGTCGCAGGAGGGTGAGCGGACGGCGACGACGTTGATCGACCCGTCGGTCCGGGAGGCGCGCCGCGACGGAAAATACGTCCGCGACCTGCCGATCCCCGCGAACGAGAAGATGACGCCGACCACCGGGCCGCGGCAGAACCTGGTCCTCGAAGGCATCACCTTCACCGGGTTCGGCTCGCTGCTGGCCAGCGAGGTCGAGGGTCCACTGCTGCAGGACGGCCCGGAGCCGACGACGACCACCGGCGCGCTCTCGCGGATCACCCTGCAGTCGCGGTTCGGCCCGGTCCTGGCGCAGTACGCCTACCCGCAGGAGCCGCTCTTCGCCGCGCCGGTGCCGTCGACGGCGTTCGCCACGACCGGCGTGTCGTCGATGCTGGCCGTCGACCAGGCCGACCCGACGAAGTTCCTGATGATGGAGCGCTCGTTCAGCACCGGCGTCGGCAACAAGGTCCGCGTCTACGAGATCGACACGAAGGGCGCGACGAACGTCCTGAACGTGCCGTCTCTCGCCGACGCCAAACACGTCAAGCCGGTCAAGAAGCGGTTCCTGTTCGACGCCGCCGACCTCGGCCTATCCACTGTGGACAACATCGAAGGCATGACGTGGGGCCCGAAGCTGCCGGACGGCGAGCGCAGCCTGGTGCTCGTCAGCGACAACAACTTCTCGGCGACCCAGGTCACCCAGGTCGTCGCACTGGCGGTCCCCTCCGAACGGCTTTGACCAGCAAGTTACGATGACAGTATGAACACGGCTCGGCTGCTCCTTAGCCTGCCGCGCTGACCGGGCCCGGCCCGGCCGGCGCGGCGACCCCTCATGCCCTAGTGGCTGAGGGGTCGAGTTGTTTCTGGAGCGGCTGTATCGATGAGCTCTCGGCGGGAACGAATGCCTCGAGCTTGAACAAAGGAAGACGTCATGACTGAGGCGACAGGGACCGACGTCCCGGCGCACCGCTACACGGCCGCGCTGGCGGGTCAGATCGAGCAGCGCTGGCAGGACCACTGGGCCGACCAGGGCACGTTCCACGCGCCCAACCCGGTCGGGCCGCTCGCCGTCGAAGGGCAGTCCGTCCCCAGCGACAAGCTGTTCGTCCAGGACATGTTCCCGTACCCGTCGGGCTCCGGCCTGCACGTCGGGCACCCGCTGGGCTTCATCAGCACCGACGTCTTCGCCCGGTACCACCGGATGATCGGGCGCAACGTGCTGCACACGATGGGCTTCGACGCGTTCGGCCTGCCGGCCGAGCAGTACGCGGTCCAGACGGGCCAGCACCCGCGCAAGACGACCGAGGAGAACATCCGGACCTACCTGCGCCAGATCCGGCGTCTGGGCCTGGGCCACGACGAACGCCGCCGCATCTCCACGATCGACCCCGAGTACTACCGCTGGACGCAGTGGATCTTCCTGCAGATCTTCAACTCCTGGTACGACACCGAGGCGGGCAAGGCGCGGCCGATCGCGGAGCTGGAAGCCGCGTTCGCCGACGGCTCGCGCCCGGTGCCGGGCAACAAGGACTGGGCGTCGCTGAGCGCCGCCGAGCGCAAGACGATCATCGATGACCACCGCCTGGTGTACATCTCCGAGGCGCCGGTCAACTGGTGCCCGGGCCTGGGCACGGTGCTGTCGAACGAAGAGGTCACCGCGGACGGCCGCAGCGAGCGCGGCAATTTCCCCGTCTTCCGCCGCAGCCTGCGGCAGTGGATGATGCGGATCACCGCGTACGCCGATCGCCTGGTCGACGACCTGGACCTGCTGGACTGGCCGGAGAAGGTCAAGTCCATGCAGCGGAACTGGATCGGCCGCTCGCACGGCGCCCGCGTCACGTTCCGGTCCGGTGACGACGCGATCGAGGTCTTCACGACCCGGCCGGACACGCTGTTCGGTGCCACGTACATGGTGCTGGCGCCGGAGCACCCGCTGGTCGACAAGCTGACGGTGGCCGCATGGCCGGAAGGCGTCGACGAGCGCTGGACCGGTGGCGCGGCGACGCCCGCCGAGGCGATCAAGGACTACCGCGTCGCCGCCTCCCGCAAGTCCGAGCTGGACCGGCAGGAGAACAAGGAGAAGACCGGCGTCTTCACCGGCGCGTACGCGACGAACCCGGTCAACGACAAGCAGATCCCGATCTTCGTCGCCGACTACGTGCTGATGGGCTACGGCACCGGCGCGATCATGGCCGTGCCCGGCCAGGACGTGCGGGACTGGGAGTTCGCCGAGAAGTTCGGGCTGGAGATCATCCGGACCGTGCAGCCGTCCGAAGGCTTCGACGGCAAGGCGTACACCGGCGACGGCCCGGCGATCAACTCGAGCTTCCTGGACGGCATGGACGTCGCCGAAGCCAAGAAGACGATCATCGACTGGCTGGCCGGAAAGGGCGCCGGCACCGGCACCGTGCAGTACAAGCTGCGCGACTGGCTGTTCTCGCGCCAGCGCTACTGGGGCGAGCCGTTCCCGGTGGTCTACGACGAGAACGGTGAGGTACACGCCGTCCCCGAGTCGATGCTGCCGATCGAGCTGCCCGAGGTCGCCGACTACTCGCCGGTGACGTTCGACCCCGAGGACCGCGACTCGATGCCGTCGTCGCCGCTGGCCCGCGCGACCGACTGGGTCGAGGTCGAGCTGGACCTGGGCGACGGCCCGAAGACCTACCGCCGCGACATCAACACGATGCCGAACTGGGCGGGTTCGTGCTGGTACCAGCTGCGTTACCTGGACCCGACGAACGCGGAGACGTTCTGCGCGCCGGAGAACGAGGCGTACTGGATGGGCCCGCAGGCGGGCGAGCACGGCGCGGACGACACCGGCGGCGTCGACCTGTACGTCGGCGGCGTCGAGCACGCGGTGCTGCACCTGCTGTACTCGCGGTTCTGGCACAAGGTGCTGTTCGACCTGGGGCACGTCACGTCGAAGGAGCCGTACCGGAGGCTGTTCAACCAGGGCTACATCGAGGCGTACGCGTACACGGACGCGCGCGGCGTCTACGTCCCGGCCGAGCAGGTCGAGGAGCGCGACGGGAAGTACTTCTTCAACGACGAAGAGGTCACTCAGGAGTACGGCAAGATGGGCAAGAGCCTGAAGAACGTCGTCACGCCGGACGAGATGGCCGAGAACTACGGCGCCGACACGTTCCGGTTCTACGAGATGGCGATGGGTCCGCTGGCGATGTCGCGCCCCTGGGCGACCAAGGACGTCGTGGGCGCGCACCGGTTCCTGCAGCGGCTGTGGCGCCTGGTCGTCGACGAGACGACCGGCGAGCTGCGGGTGTCCACAGAGGACGCCTCGGAAGCGGATCGGAAGGTGCTGCACCGCACCATCGCCGGCGTTCGCGAGGACTACGCGGAGATGCGGTTCAACACGGCCGGCGCGAAGCTGATCGAGCTGAACAACCACGTCACCAAGGTGTACGGCTCGGCCGCGGCGACGCCGCGCGAGCTGGCCGAGCCGCTGGTGCTGATGCTGGCGCCGCTGGCCCCGCACCTGGCGGAGGAGCTGTGGCACCGGCTGGGGCACGTGGACTCGCTGGTGCAGGGCCCGTTCCCGGTGGTGGACGAGAAGTACCTGGTGGAGGACTCGGTCGAGTACCCGATCCAGGTCAACGGCAAGGTCCGCTCCCGCGTCACGGTGCCGGCCGACGCCACCCGGGAGGCGGTCCAGGCCGCGGCGCTGGCCGACGAGAAGGTAGCTGCGCTCGTCGGCGACGGCTCGCCGCGCAAGGTGATCGTGGTGCCGGGGCGGCTGGTCAACATCGTCGTCTAGCGCCACGGCGGAAAGCCGCCGGTGTTCGCTGGTCGTCCCCGATTTGATTGAACGGTCAAGGAAAACCGTTCGATCGAAGGAGAACCGGGGATGACCCTCGACGGCAAGGTGGCGCTGGTGACGGGCGGCAGCCGCGGCATCGGCGCGGCCACGGCACTGCGGCTCGCCGAAGACGGCGCGGACGTCGCGCTGACGTACCAGAGCAACGCCGCGCGGGCGGCCGAGGTGGTCGAAGAGATCAAGAACCTCGGCCGCCGAGCGCTGGCGATCCAGGCGGATTCGGCGGACGCGGCCGCGGTGTCGGCGGCGGTGGACGCGGCGGTGGCCGAGTTCGGCCGGCTCGACGTGCTGGTGAACAACGCGGGCGTCGGCTTCGTCGGTCCCCTGGCCGACACGACGATCGAGGACGTCGACCGCGTGCTGGCGGTGAACGTCCGCGGCGTGTTCGCGGTGACGCAGGCGGCGGCCGCGCACCTGGGCGAAGGCGGCCGCGTGGTCACGATCGGCAGCTGCGTCACCGACCGCGTGCCCGGCCCGGGCATGGCGCTGTACGCGACGAGCAAGGCGGCGATGGTCGGCCTGACCAAGGCGCTGGCGCGCGAGCTGGGCCCGCGCGGCATCACGGTGAACCTGGTCCACCCGGGCCCGACGGACACGGACATGAACCCGGCCGACGGCCCGTACGCGGCGGACCAGCGGGCGTTGACGGCGTTCGACCGCTACGGCACGCCGTCCGAAGTGGCGGCGGCCGTCGCTTACCTGGCGGCACCGGCCAGCGCGTACATCACGGCGACGACCCTCTCGGTGGACGGCGGTCACGCCGCCTAACCGGTGTAGAGCCCGATCTCCCGGGCGAGGTCGATGAGCATCGCCTCGAACAGGACGTCCGGTTTGGACATCGGGATCGGGTAGTTGCCGAAGACCTCGAGCGTGACGTGCCCGTAGAGCCGGGCCCAGAACTGGATCATCAGGTACGTCACGCCGAGGTCGATCTTTTCCACCGGCACGTCCTGATCGGACTCGGCGAGCACGGCGACCAGCGATTCCTGGAACGTCTTGAAGTCGTCCCGCAGCTCGTCGGGCACGCCGCTGGCGGAGGGCAGCACGATGTCGGTCCGCGCGAGCACCCGCCCGGCAGCGGCGAGGAAGATCCGCCCGAACGGCTCGTCGACCCGGCTCAGCGCGCTCCCCGACGTCGACCCGACCCCGCCGGTCGGTGACGCGAAGACCAGCGTGAACTCCTTCGTGTGGGTGAGCGCCCACCGCCGGAAACCCTTGCAGATGGCGAACAGCTGCAGCATCCCGTCGTCCGGCAGCTCGGCGATCTCCTCGGCGAGCTCGTCGGCCAGGTCGGCGCAGACGTCCAGCCGCAGGTTCTCGACGAGGTCGTCGCGGGATTCGTAGTAGCGGTAGAGCGCGGGTGCGGTGATCCCCAGCTCCCGTGCGATGGCGCGCAGCGTGACCGCCTCCGGCCCTTGCTCGACGAGCAGCCTCCGGGCGGTTCGCCGGATGTCCTGTTCGGTAGCCGCACGCGCGCGACCCCTCCGCGTGGGGTGGCTCATCCGAACAGTCTAGGTGCTTAGTACGACAGATTTTGCATTAACGCACCTGCCACCGCGTCAGCGGCCGCAGCACCCACATGCACACGACGGACATCCCGAGCGCCGCGAAGAAGTGCACGGCCCACGCGCCGATCAGCGAGGGGCCTCCCCACGACCCGGCAGCGCCGGACTCGGTCCAGAAGAACCCGAAGGTCGTGATCCGCCCGACGAGGTACCAGACCAGCAAGGCGACCGGGAAAGCCGCGACGGCGGCGGGAAGGCCGCCCGTTTTCGGCTCGGCCCCCAGCCACCGCCGCGCGAGCCGATTCCGCGCCTTCGGGCCGGCCAGGTACGTGGGTAGCGCGAGGGCCGCGTAGATCGTCCGTTTCCAGTCGGAAATGCTCATGGAAGTCACGCTATGAGCCGCCGACCTGCACGAACACCAGGATGACCACCCGGCTGGGGTGGGGAAAACCGGAACTCCCCCGAAACTGTCGGGCCGGTATGCCACACTCGGTCGCCGTACGGCTACTGACGTGAACAGGGGAGGTTCGCGTGTCGAACCCTGAGCAGCTACTGGCGAGCTTCGACGCCAAGATCGCCGAGGCCAAGCAGCGGGGCGACCGCATGCAGGCCGAGATGGCCGCGGTCTCCGTGTCGGAGCGCAGCCAGGACGGCCAGATCGCGGTCAAGGTCAACCACCTCGGCAACCTCGTCGGCCTGCAGATCGGGCACGCGGTGCGGGAGAAGGCGAACCTCGCGGACGAGATCCTGCGAACCGTTCAGCGCGCGCAGAGCCGGCTGGCGGACGCTGTCCAGGACGGGATCCCGTCGATCGCCGGCACCGAGACGATGAACGAGCTGGTCGACCAGCTCCACCGCGAGTACCCCGAGCCCGAGCCGCAAGGGTTCGTGGACGGCGGCCACGCGGCCCCCGCGGCCGACGGTTCGCGCTTCATCGCCGAGGAAGAGCCGCCACCCGCGCCGAAACCGACGCCGAACCCGGGTCCGCCGCGCCACGCGTCCGAGAACGGCGCCGACGACGAGTACTTCAGCGACGGCGACTACCTGCGCTGACCAGGGCAACGAGGGAGGAAGACGGTGAACGACCCGCAGCCGGACATCCGGATCGAGCCGGAGCAGTTGCTGGCCCACGCCAAGAAGCTGGAACCGTTCGTCGATCGGTTCGCCAAGACGCTGGACGCGGCGGCCCAGGTGGTCGACCCGATGGCCTTCGGGCTCATCGGCCAGGCCTGCGGCCTCGGCGCGCGGTGCGGCGTCGCCCAGACCCTGGGGAGCGACTCGATCGGCCACGCGAAGAACGTCGCCCAGGAGCAGATCGACCGCCTCCGCACCTGGTCGCAGCACGTCGACTGGCGCGAGCAGGACGTCAAGGCCGCCTTGGACGGTATCCACCTTGACTGAGAACGCTTTGGTGACGGAAGCCAAGAAGAAGGTCGAGGAAGGCTCCTCGGCGCTCGAGGGCGCCGGGATGGCGCAGGACTTCTGGGACGCGGCGGCGAAGGCGGCCGACGGCGACTGGACGGAGGGCCTGCTCAACCTCGGCTTCGGGGTCGCCGGGGTGGCTGAGTTCCTCCAGGACCCCATCGCGGGCCTGGCCAGCATGGGGCTCGGCTGGCTGATCGAGCACGTCGAGTTCCTGCGCGCCCCGCTGGACTGGGTGACCGGGAACCAGGAACAGCTCGACGTCATGCAGGAGACGTGGGGCAACATCAGCGACGAGATCGACGCGGTCGCCAAGGACCTCCTGGAGACGGTCAAGGCGGACAGCGCGGAGTGGACGGGCCAAGGTGCGGACGCCTACCGCGCGTTCGCCGCCGAGCTCGGGGACATGTACTCCGGCGTCGCCGGCGGCGCGAAGGCCGTCTCCGTCCTGATCGACGTCTGCAAGAGCATCTTGAACGTCGTGCGCAGCGTGCTCCGCGACCTGCTCACCGAATGCATCGGCAAGCTGATCAGCATCCTCATGCGGTACCCGGGCCCCGCCGCCCCGGCGGGCCTGGCCGGCGAAGGCACGGTCGAGATCGTCTCGACCGGCAGGCGGATGCAGGAGTGGCTGCAGAAGCTCGTGCGGGCCTTCCAGAAGGGCCTCAGGCAGTTCAACGACCTCAGCGAGCTGTTCCGGAAGGTCGGCGGGAAGCTGCTCGAAGCCCTGCAGGACGCGGCTCACGCGGCGCCGGGCATCTTCAAGGACGGGCTCAAGGACCTTCCCAAGGCACTCGGCGAAGAAGCCGGCAAGGAAGCGGGCAAGAAGACCGCGGGCGCCTACGACGAAGCCGACAAGGAGTACCGCGAGAACCACTACAACGGGAAGAAGCCCGCCGCCGAACCGGTCTTCCGGCAGCAAGGCGGTCAGCGCATCTCCGGGTCGATCTGACGCCGTGGTGTCGACGACTCCCGGTGACCCGGAAACGGACGTGGTGCAGGTCCGGCTGCCGATTCACCACTCTTCGTGCCTGCTGAGGACGACCGTCGGGTGCCTGGCCTTCTTCGGCGTTGTGCTCGCCGTCGCGGCCGGTCTGCTGGTGTGGGCGCGCAGCCGGGATCCGGTCACGAACTGGGTCGTGCCCGCGCTCGGCGTGCTGGCGTTGCTGTGCTTCTGCGCCAAGCCGATCCAGGGGTGGTACCTCCGCCGCCACGGCGCGTTGATGACCGCGAAGGTCGAATTCGGCCCGGACGGGTTCCGGCAGCCGCTGGCAGACCAGACGACGCTCGTCCTGCCGTGGGACGACGTCCGCCGGTTCGACTTCCGGGACGGGCAGCCGAACGGCCGGGTGGCGCTCGCCGTTTCGCTCGTGGCCGACGACGCGATCCGGAACCTGAACTTCCTCTTCCGGGACAAATCCGAGGACGGCATCATGCTGTCGTCGGCGATGGCCCGGGAAGAGGCCGAAAAGGCCATGGCGGCGATCGAGCGGTACCGCCCCGGGCTCGGCCGGTGGACCTCCAAGAACGTCCGGCGCGGTGGCTTCGGCGTGCCGAACCCGGTGAAGCGCCTGGTCAAACGGTGGAGTGCGGATCAGGCGCGCACGCTCGTCCGCGCCGAGCAGGCTTCGCCCGGCCGGCTGTCCGTCCTGTGGGTGGCTTGGCTGGCCGTCATCGCCGACTTCACGGCGCCGGTCTTCGTCGACATCCCGCCGGGGATCCCGCTGCCGGTCGCCATCGTGATCTGGGTACTGCTCCACCGGACGCGCTACCGGGGTGACGCCGGAGAATTCGCCGTGACCGCCGATGCGATCACCTGGCGGCCCGACGAAGGCGACCCGGTGAAGGTGCGGCGTGCCGACCTCGCGCGCGTAACGGCCGAGCCTTCGGCGAGGAAGGCCACGCGCTGCTACGTCGCCGTCCACGCGGTCCTCCGTCGCGGAGGCGACCGGCCGCTGGCCGCGAAGGTGTCGCCGGGCGCGGCCAGGAACCTGCTGAGGCTCGTGACGCCGTGAACGCAGGGGCGCCGCCGACGCCGATCACTCGGGGGGCTACGTGATCGGCGCCGGCGACCCGATGCCCTGCCCGGCTCGCGCCGGTTGGGCAACGTCATCACGTCTCCGCGATGACGCACCAGGAGAGCGGGACCGGTCCGTGACGTGACGGCCGGGGGACGGACATCCCCCGATCGAGTGACGGGCATCCGCTGCTCGCATGATTGTCGCACTCCGCCCCGGATAAGTTACAAAAACCTTCACTTTCCCCTTCCTCGCCGGTGCTGACCTGGTCCGGACGGCCTTCGTGGCAAAGTGCGGGCATGAACTCTGACGTCCTCGTGGTGGGGTCCGCCAACGCCGACCTCGTCGTCGCGGTGGATCGGCGGCCGGCCGGTGGAGAGACGGTGCTGGGCGGCGACACCGTGTTGTCGCCGGGTGGCAAGGGAGCCAACACGGCGGTCGCGGCGGGCCGGCTCGGGGCGGACGTCGCGCTGGTCGGCGCCGTCGGCGACGATCCCTACGGCAGGCTGCTGCTCGACTCGCTCCGCGCCGCCGGGGTCGACACCGGGCTCGTGCGGACCAGTGACCGGCCGACCGGCATCGCCTACATCACCGTCACCCCGGACGGCGAGAACTCGATCCTCGTCTCCCCCGGCGCCAACTCCAGCCTGGAGCCCGCCGACGTCGACGCCGTCTTCGACGGGGTGGAGGTCATGGTCGTGTCGCTGGAGGTGCCGCTGCCGACCGTCGAGCACGCCGTCGCGCGGGCCGCCGAAAAGGGCGTGAAGGTGGTCCTGAACCTCTCGCCGGCGGCGAAGCTGTCCCCGGGGACGCTGGCCAAACTCGCCGTCCTGCTGGTCAACGAGCACGAGGCCGCCTGGCTGACCGGCCCTGGTGTGGACTTCGCGAAACTGCTCGACCTCGGGCCGCGGACGGCCGTCGTCACGCTGGGCGCGGCCGGCGCCGTCGTCGTCGAAGCCGGCTCGGTGAGCCGGGTGGAGTCGCCGAAGGTCGAGGCCGTGGACACCACCGGCGCGGGGGACGCCTTCGCGGGCGCGCTCGCCGCGTCGCTCGCCGACGGCGCCGACCTGGTCTCCGCGGCGGAGCGAGCGGTGCGCGTCGCGGCGTTGAGCGTGACGCGGCACGGGGCCCAGCCGTCCTACCCCACCGCCGCCGACCTGGGGGAATGATCATCCGGCCGGTCGTGTTGCAGGTCACATGGGCGACTCTTTCGACTCGGCCTGGTGGCGCGGCTATGCCGCTCAGCTGCGGGCGATCGCGGACGCGCGCCGGCCCGACCGGCTCGCGATCATGCCGCTCGACGAAACCCTCAAGGCGCTCGGCAAGCAGACCGAGCTCGACGAGGGCGTCTACGACGTGCCGCTGGAGGGGGTCGTCGGCACAGTGGCTCGTGCCGGGGACTTCGACCGCGAGTTCCGGCCGCGCAACCGGGCGCTGCGAGACCGCTGGGAACAGCTGACGCGGACGTCGGCGGATCTGCCGCCGGTGCGGCTCGTGCGGCTCTCCGACATGTTCTTCGTCGAGGACGGCCACCACCGCGTCGGCATCGCGCGCGCCCGCGGCGCCCGGACCATTCGCGCCCGGATCCGCTGGATCAGCACGGTCGCCTGCGCGTTGCGCTGCCTGACGCTCGCCGACCTGCCGTCGAAGACGGCCGAGCGGATGTTCCTGGAGCGCGTGCCGCTGCCGGACGACGTCCGGCTCGGGCTGTGGCTCGACGACCCGGCCGACTGGTTCCGGCTCGCCGACTCGGCCGAGGCCTGGGGATTCCGCCGTATGCTGGCCGGACGGCCCGTGCGCAGCCGCGACGAATTGGCCGGCTCCTGGTGGCACGAGGAGGTCCGGCCGGTGCTCGACCAGGTACGGCGACGCGGTTTGTGCCCGCCACCACGAGATATCCAAGCCTATCTGAGCTATGGTCTAGACCATGTCTGAGTTCGATGCCGCCTCCGCGGAGAAGAGTGCGTCGGCGGGGTTCGATGCCGCCTCCGCGGGAAAAAGTGCGTCGGCGGAGTTTGATGCCGCCTCCGCGGGAAAGAGTGCGTCGGCGGGGTCCCTTTCGGGAGTCGCCGTCAGCCCCGGCCGCGCGAGTGGTCCCGTCGTCCGGGTCGCGGAGCCGCTCGGCGAGCCCGCCGCCACCCCCGCCCCGGCCGATCCGGCCGCCGAGGCCGCCCGCATCGCGCCCGCGGCCGCGCTCGTCGCCGGGCGGCTGGAGAAACAGGCCGAGACCGCCACCGGCGAGGCCGCGACCATCCTCATCACCACCGCGGCGATGGCGGCCGACCCGGCGCTCGTGTCCCAGGCCGAAACGCTCGTCAAGACGCAGGGGCTGCCCGCAGCGCGAGCCGTCCACCAGGCCGCCGAAGGCTTCGCCGAAGCTTTGGCCGCGGCCGGCGGGTACCTGGCGGAGCGCGTCCGCGACGTCCGCGACGTGCGTGACCGGCTGGTCGCCGAGCTGCTCGGTATCGCGCCGCCGGGGGTGCCCGAGCTGGCGTCGCCGAGCGTGCTGGTCGCCCGCGACCTCGCCCCGGCCGACACCGCCGGCCTCGACCCGGCGAAGGTCCTCGCCCTGGTCACCGAAGAGGGCGGCCCCACCAGCCACACCGCGATCCTGGCGCGCGCGCTCGGCATCCCGGCCGTCGTCGCGGTGCGCGGGCTGCTGGCACTGGACGCGCAAGCGCTTGCGGTCGACGGCGACACGGGCACGGTCGAGGTCGCGGACCCCTCGGCACCGGTCGTCACGGCGACGGTGGCCCAGGCGGTCGAGTGGAACGGCACGGGCGCGACGTCCGACGGCCACCGCGTGAAGGTCTACGGCAACGTCGGCTCCCCCGCCGACGCGCAGGCCGCGGCCGACGCGGGCGCCGAAGGTGTCGGCCTGTTCCGCACCGAGTTCTGCTACTTGGACGCCTCGGACGAGCCGTCGGTGGCCGACCAGCGCGCCGCGTACACGGCCGTGCTCGCGCCGTTCCACGGCAAGCCGGTGATCGTGCGGACCCTCGACGCGGGTGCCGACAAGCCGCTGGCCTTCCTCGCCCCGGAACCCGAGCCGAACCCGGCGCTCGGCGTCCGCGGGCTGCGCGTGGCGTTCGACCGGCCCGAGGTGCTGGACCGCCAACTCGAGGCGATCGCGGGCGCGGCGGCGGACTCCGGCGCCGAGGTCTCGGTGATGGCCCCGATGGTCGCGACGGTCGAGGAGGCCGCCTGGTTCGCCGACCGCGTCCGCGCGGCGGGCATCGCCCGGGCGGGCGTGATGATCGAGATCCCGGCGGCGGCGCTGAGCGCCCGGGAGATCCTCGACGTCGTCGACTTCGTCTCGGTCGGCACGAACGACCTGGCGCAGTACACGTTCGCGGCGGACCGCCAGCTCGGCGCGGTCGCGAAGCTCAACGACCCGTGGCAGCCCGCGCTCCTGCGCCTGCTGAAACTGATCGGTGACGCGGCCGAGGCCACCGGCAAACCGGCCGGCGTCTGCGGCGAAGCGGCGGCGGACCCGCGATTGGCGCTGGTCCTGGCCGGGCTGGGCCTGACGAGCCTGTCGATGAACGCCCCGGCGATCCGCACGGTCGGCGCAAGCCTGGCGGCCACCACCCTCGCGGAATGCCAAGCCCTGGCTGAAGCGGCCCTGGCCACCTCGGACCCGGCAGCGGCTCGCGCGGCAGCCCGCCCCTGACCCGGCCGGCTCGATTCGCCCTCGCTCGAAACATGCCGCCTGGCGGGGTGGCCCCCCCAACTTTCAGTCTATCGGTCATCACTGACCGTGCTGGGCTGTGCGAACCTGAAGAAGCGTGGTTGTCCACATTGATCGAGGGGTGTGGGCAACCCGCCGCAAGTCCGTGAAGGCCGTCTCGATCTCTTCGAGATGGCCTTCACGGCGTTCGGTCCGAAAAAGATCCGCCGAGGTTGTCGATCCCGGCCCCGGCCGCTCGACGAAGAGGTGGGAAGGGAAGCACCCGAGCCGAGAGGACCTCACCATGGCCGCCACCATCTCCGCCCCGGCCGAAGCCGCCAGGGCCGGGCGTCGGGAGTGGATCGGGCTGGCCGTGCTGGCCCTGCCCACCCTGCTCGTCTCGCTGGACGTCTTCGTCCTCGTGCTCGCCCTGCCGAAGCTCGCCGTCAGCCTGCACGCCGACGGAACGCAACAGCTGTGGATCATGGACACCTACGGCTTCATGGTCGCCGGGTTCATGGTCACCATGGGGACCCTCGGTGACCGGATCGGACGGCGGAAGCTGCTGCTCACCGGGGCCGCCGCCTTCGGGGCCGCCTCCGTGGTCGCCGCCTTCTCCACCAGTGCCGTCATGCTCATCGCCGCGCGGGCCGCGCTCGGTATCGCCG
Source organism: Amycolatopsis sp. NPDC051045 (assembly GCF_040682955.1). Classification (NCBI taxonomy): domain Bacteria; kingdom Bacillati; phylum Actinomycetota; class Actinomycetes; order Pseudonocardiales; family Pseudonocardiaceae; genus Amycolatopsis; species Amycolatopsis sp. NPDC051045. The sequence continues at coordinate 169,281 of NZ_JBFBCC010000003.1, read as the reverse complement.
GGGCCACGCTCGCCCCTTCGACCCTCTCGCTCATCGGCACCATGTTCGAGAACCCGCGGCAGCGCGCCGAAGCGATCGGGATCTGGGCCGGCTGCTTCGCCGTCGGTTCGATCATCGGGCCGGTGGTCGGCGGCTTCATGCTCGAGCACTTCTGGTGGGGCTCGGTGTTCCTGCTCGGCGTCCCCGCCATGGTCCTCCTGCTGGTCATCGGCCCGAAGCTGCTGCCGGAGTACCGCGACGAGACCGCCGGCCGCCTCGACCTGCCGAGCGTTGCCCTCTCCCTCGCCGCGATCCTGCCCACCGTCTACGGCGTCAAGGAACTCGCCCGCGACGGCGTCCAGGCCGTTCCCGTGCTCGCCCTCGGAGCCGGTCTGATCGTCGGGTACGTCTTCGTCAAGCGGCAGCGCACGCTCGCCGATCCGCTCGTCGACCTGAGCCTGTTCGCCGCGAAGGCGTTCCGCACCACCCTCGTCGGCATGCTGCTGTTCAGCATGCTCGGTGGCACGACCATGCTGTTCGTCGCGCAGTTCTTCCAGCTCGCGCAGCACCTGTCGCCGGTCGGGGCCGCGCTGGGCCTGCTGCCGGGGATGGCCGCCTCGACCGTCAGCTTCCTCGCCGCACCCGTCCTCGCCCGGCGCTTCCGGCCGGGCGCGCTGATCGCGAGCGGGGTCGCCCTCGCCGCGTTCGGCATGGTGATCCTCGCCCTCGTCGACCCCGCGGCCGGGCCGGTGTGGCCGTCACTCGGGTTCGCCGTGACGTCACTGGGCGTCGGCCCGATGATCGCACTGGGCACGGACCTCGTCGTCGGCTCGGTCCCGGCGCGCAAGGCGGGCGCCGCCGCTTCGCTGGCCCAGACCGTCAACGAGTTCGGCTACTCCTTCGGCCTCGCGACGGTCGGCACACTGGGCAACGCCGTCGTCCGCGCCCACGGTCTCCCCGACGGGCTGCACGTCGTCGCCGGGCTCGCCGCCGTCGCGTTCGCCACCCTGGTCTGGTTCGTCGCCCGGCACCTGCGCTCGATCCGGCCACTGGCCGCCTGACGAGCGAAGGCCTCCCCACCCGATGCCTGGGTGGGGAGGCCTTCTTGACGCCGGGGGCAGAGGGACCCCGGCTAGCCGAAGAGCCCGCGCCGCGGGTGCCGGATGACCAGCGATCCGCCGTGCACGCGGCCGCTCAGCACGTACCGGGGACTGCCCATCCGCCCGTTGCTGCGCGTCTTGTCCTCCATCGCGCCGAACTTGACGTCGCTGATCGCGTTGAGGTCGACCGCGGCGTGCTCCGGGATGATGATCTCGACCGAGCCCCACTTGGCGTCCAGCTCGATGTGCACCACCGGCGACTGCACCTGGGCCTCGGTGAAGTCCAGTTTCGTGGAGCCGTACTTGTTGCGCACCACCAGCTCGGACGGCACCACCCACGGCCCGCCGCGGTGCAGCGACGAGTACTTCGCGTTGAGCTCGAACCGCTGCCCCGGCGAATAGCCGCCGTAGCCCACCGGAGGCGCGTACGCCGGCGGAGCGGCGGCGACGGCCGCGGCCGGGTGGTAGAGGCCGGCGAGGTCGGCCAGCACGGCGTTCAGCTCACCGCGGGTCCTCGACGCGAGCGCGCGGTCGGTGCGCTCGGTGAACTCGTCGAGGTCGATCATGCCGCGACCGATCGCCTTCTGCAGCACCCCGACGACGTGCTCGCGCTCGTCGTCGGACACCCGGAGATCGCGCTCGCTCAACGGCTTGGTCTCGGTCACCGATTCCGCCGCCGTGGTCTCTTCCTCGCCCATGTCCACGATGGTAGAACCGGAAGTCACCAGGGAGATCGGGGGAAAACCCTGAACGGACCCGTAGTCCGCGCAGCCGTCGTCGCCGCGGCTTCGGTCCTGCTGTCCGCGTGCACCGGCGAAGCGCCGGCCCCGACGCCGGCCCCGGCCACGACCCCGACGACCACCGCCCAGCCCCCGCCGAACGGCCTCACCGGGGTGGTCGCCACCGGCGGGATCGGCGTGACGGCGCTGCTCCCCACCACGGGCCCCACCCTCTTCGACGCCGACCGCGGGCCCACGGCCACCCCGCCCGGCTACGCCGGCGGCCTGGGCGTTCTCCGGGTCGGGAAGCACGCCGTCCTGACGGCGTACCCGGCGGACCCGGGCTACGAAGGCCCCTCCGAGGTGCTCGGGTACACCGGCCCGTCGACCCCGCCGCGTTCCCTCGGCCGCGCGTGGTCGGCGGCGCCCGGCGCCGACCAGGACAGCGTGTGGCTGATCCGGCCGGACGCGCCCGACAGCTGCCGCCTCCAGCACGTCTCGCTCGCGGGCCGCGAGGCCGGGCCGGGCCAGCCCGCCAGCTGCCGCACCCAGGTCCGGGTCGAAACCGCACGCGGTCTGCTGATCACCATCAACGCCGGCGGCACGGACTCGACCGACGCGCTGATCGACCCGGAGACCGGCCGCACCATCCGCCAGCACCCGCGGATCCTCGGCGCCACCGGCGACTGGCTGCTGCTCGACGGCTTCACCGACCTGAGCCTGCTCGACCTGCGCGATGGCAGCACCAAGCCGCTGACCCGGCCGGTGACCAGCGGCCCGCCGATCGTCGTTCCGTCGCGGGAGGGCCAAGTCTTCGCGGTCGACTTCGTCAACCCGTCCTACCGCGGTCCGCTGCAGACGCGGGACATCTGGGTACTCCGCCCGGACACCCAGACCTGGGACCACGCGCCCGGGATGCCGTTCATCACCGACCACTTGAAGTCGGCGGGCGGGCTCGACTGGAGCGAGGCCGGTGACCTCGTCCTCGCCGACGGCGTCCTCGCGGCCTGGCACCCGGGCGAACCGCAGTGGCGGCTCGGCGAAGCCGCCCTGCCGGCCGGTCAGTGGAACGGCATCGCGGTCATTCCCTGAGGATCACTCCTCGTCGAGGCCGTGCTCGATCGCGTAGCGGGCCAGCTCGACCCGGTTGTGCAGCTGCAGCTTCCGCAGCGTCGACTGCACGTGGTTCTCCACCGTGCGGTGCGACAGCACGAGCCGCTCGGCGATCTGCCGCGCGGTCAGCCCCTTCGCGACCAGGCGCAGGACGTCGGTTTCGCGCTCGGTCAGCCGCGGCGGCTCGGCGCCCTCCGGTGGCGCGTCGGCCATCCGCCGGTACTCGCCGAGCACCAGCCCGGCCAGGCCCGCGGTGAACACCGGGTCGCCGGCGGCGGTCCGGTGCACGGCGTCGACCAGCTCCACCGCGGACGCCGACTTGACCAGGTAGCCGGACGCGCCGGCCTTCACCGCCTCCAGGACGTCCTTGTGCTCGCCGCTCGCGGACAGCACCAGCACCTTCGTCGACGGGAGCGCCGCGGTGATCTCGCGGGTGGCGTCCACGCCCGACGTGCTGCCGAGGTTGAGGTCCATGAGGACGACGTCCGGCAGCACGGTGCGCGCGATCCGCACCGCCGCGTCGGCGTCCGGCGCGGTCGCCCGCACGTCGAAGCCGTGTTCGGTCAGGTCGCGGGCCACCCCGTCGCGCCAGATCGGGTGGTCGTCGACCACCATCACGGAAATCCGCGGCTCGTCGCTCATTTCGCACCCCTCGTGCTCGGCACCCTGACCTCCCACTCCGTGCCCTGGCCGGGCCCGGTGTCGAGGGTCGCGCTCCCGCCGAGGTCGCGGACCCTCCCCCGGATGGATTCCACCACGCCGAGGTGCCCCGCCGCCGCCGCTCGCTCGAGGACGCCGTCCGGGATGCCGGGGCCGTCGTCGCGGATGCTCACCACCACCTCTTCGCCGAGGTCTTCCAGCAGCACCCACGCGTGCGTGCCCGGGCCGGCGTGCTTCTCGACGTTCGCCAGCGCTTCGCGGGTCACGGCGACCAGTTCGTCGGTGACGTGCGCCGGCAGTTCGACGTCGTCCGCCGGGGTCGAGACCTGCACCGTCGGCGTCGCGAGCAGCTGCAACGCGGCGCGCAGGCTCATCTTGCCGTTGTCGTTCGGCTTCACCGGCTCGGTCGTCACCAACGCCCGCAGGGCGATCTCCTGCTCGCCTGCCAGCTTCGCCAGCTCGGCCGCTTCGCCGCCGACCTCGTTGCCGCGCTTGCGGACCCGGGCGAGCACCTGCAGCACGCTGTCGTGGATCGACCGCGCCAGCCGCTCCCGCTCGGCCGTCGCCGCTTCCTTGCGCAGCGCCTGCTCCAGCCGCGCCGCGGACCGGCGGGCCATCGTCGCGGCCATGCCGACCAGCAGGCCGGCGGCGGCGAGCAGGACACCGTCGCGGGCGACGTCGAGGTCGAACTTCTCCCGCGCCAGCGCGGTCGCCACCCCGACCACCAGCCCGGCGAGCACCCCGCCGACCGCGCCGAAGCGCGCGCCCGCGGCGACCGGCGCCACGGCCGCCCACACCGTGGTGATGAGCGGGACGTTCAGCGCGAACTGCGTGTCGCTGAGCACCCACGGCGAGGTCAGCAGCAGTCCGGTGGTCAGCACGAGGTCGAAGACGACCAGCGCCGGCGGCCGCGTCCGTTCGCGCAGGTAGAGGAAGCTGCTCACGACCGACCACACGGCCATCACGCCGAGGATGGCCCACGCCAGCCACTCGCGCCCGTACTGGCCGTTCTGGACGATCACCGTGCCGCAGGCGAACGCCCAGGTGAGCACGCGGAAGGCGAGCACGCCCCGCCACATGGGCGTGACCGGGTCGGGCGTCCTCCTGACGGTCACTTCTCGTCTTCGCCGCGGGTCGCCACCGTCGCGTCCGGGGACCCGGGCTCGGCGTCGTTCGGCTGCGCGGCTTGGTCCTTGAGGACGTCCACTTCCTGCGGGTCCGGGTTCTCTTCGTGCAGCAGGGACCGGATGCCCGCGTTGAGCACGGCCAGGATCGGCACCGCCATCAGCGCGCCCGCGATCCCACCCACGACGAGACCGACGGTGATGGCCAGGACGACGGAGAGGGGGTGCAGCTTCACCGCGCGCCCGAGCAGCAGCGGCTGCAGCACGTGGCTTTCCAGCTGCATCACGCCGATCACGATGGCCAGCACGATCACCGCGCCGATGAAGCCGTTCGTGACCAAGGCGATCAGCACCGCGACGCCCCCGGTGAGCACCGCGCCGATGATGGGGATGAAGGCGCCGAGGAACACCAGCGTGGCCAGCGGGATCACCAGCGGTACACCCACGATCCACAGTCCCACGCCGATGCCGACGGCGTCGACCACCGCCACGGCCGCCGTCGCCCGCACGTAGCTGACCAGCGACGCGAACCCGCGGCGCCCGGCGACGTCCACCCGGTTGCGGACCCGGCCGGGCGCGACGCGGACGAGGAACGACCAGATGCCGCCGCCGCCGCTGAGGAAGAAGATGGTGATGAACAGCGTGAGAAGGAAGCCGGTGACGATCTCGCCGACCGTGCCCGCCGTGGTCAGCGCCGTGTCGGTGAGCCAGGCCTGGTTGTTCTGCAGGAACCCGAAGACCTGGTTGATGAACTCCTGGAGCTGCTCCTGGCGCAGGTGCGCCGGGCCGTTGATCAGCCAGTCCTTGATCTGGTTGAGGCTCTCGTTGAGCTGTTTCTGCAGCTGCGGCAGGCCGCTGGAGAACTGCGTGACCACGAACGTCAGCAGCCCGCCCAGCACCGCCAGCCCGGCGATCAGCACGATCGCCGTCGCGAGTCCCCGGGGGAACCGGACCGCCACCAGCTTCTGCACCGCCGGCGCGAGCAGCGCCGAGATGAGCAGGGCGATGCCCAGCGGGATGACGACCACGGACAGGCGGCCGATCACCCAGCCCACGACGTACAGCGCCGCCGCCACCACGATCAATCGCCACGCCAGGGCCGCGCTGATGCGCAGACCCCGGGGGATCAGGCCGGTGACGTCCTCGTGCTCCGGCAGGAACTGGTCTTCGCGTCGCGCGTGGGTCACGGACTCACCGTAGCGGCTGGATCGTCCGATTCGGCCGCTTTCCCGCAGCCGCGTCCACCACACGTGGCGGCCAGGCATGATCACCGACCGTCAAACCGGGCTACACCGTGTGTCTTTCACACGATGGGGGCATCAAGTCGTGTCGAGGGTGCGCGGGGCGCCGCGGATTTGGTTAGGTCGCTTCCGCAACGGCAAGTGGCCGGTCGATCACCCAGTATCGATCACCCCAGTACCCGAGTACGAGGAGAGGCATCAGTGGCGGACACCGCGACGAGCGAGGGGCAGGGCGCGAAGCGCGTCGGCCGTCTCGTGTCGCGTGCGCTGCTCGTGCTCGGTGGCGCGGTGGCGGGCACCGCCGCCGCGTGGCTCATCTCCGGCGCGGCCGCCTCGGCGGACACCGTCGAGGTCGGCACCTCCTCCGTCACCCCGGTCAGCGAAGCCACGGCCGCCGGCCTCGGCGACGTGAACCACGGTGCCGCGCACTTCGCGGGCGATGTCGCCGGCGGTGCCGCGGACGCGATCTGCCACCAGGACGCGACGACGTGGAGCGAGCCGCAGCGTCCCTGCGGCCGCACCGACACCCGCACCCTCGAGCACGAGGTCTCCGAGCGCGTCAGCGACTCGGTGCCGGACCTCGCCGACGAAGCGGTGCTGAGCCCGGCCCAGCGCACCCTCGGCGCGTTCGAGCACATCGCGCGCAAGCCCGAGGACACCCGCCAGGTCATCGAAGAGACCATCGCCCCCCAGCCGGCCAAGGACTTCGGCCGCCACGTGTGGCAGCTGCTCGACCCGGCCGGGCACGGCGACCTGGGCCCGCTCCCCGTCCTTCCGGGGCTCGCCCCGGCCGGGGCGGAGCCGGTGACCTCCGGTGCCGGCCAGACGGCAGGCGCGCCCGCTGTCACCACTGTCGAACTTCCCGCCGCGTTGCGAGCCGCCGCGCTCGCGATGCCGACGGGTCTCCAGTACGACGACGGCACCGGTGCCGCGGGTCGGTCCCGCGACAGGCACCGTGACCTGCCGTCGCCGCTGACCCCGGCGCAGCTTCCGGCCGCGCCGGCCGTCCCCACCGCCCCGGGTGGCACCACGGCCCCCGGTGGACACCTCGACGGTCTCAACTTCGGCGTCCCGTTCTGGACGACCGAAGCCGTCGACACCGCCGTCGCGGCGATGAGCCGCGCCGGCCTGCGCCACTCGATGCGCACCCCGGGCGAGCAGCCCGGCGTCACTCCTGACTGAACACCTCCCTTCACGGGTCGCTGACGCGCCCAAGTCCGTCGTCATCTGACGGCGCAGCGTCCGCGGAATACCCGTGACACGGCGGTGCGCTTTGTTGCGCCCGCAAGAAGTCCATCCCCCTCGGTGCGCTCGGACGCCATCCCCCTTTTCGTCGAGCGCACCCCCATAAGCCCGCAAGGGAACCCGAAATAAAGGAGAAAAACCCCAATGCAGACGTGGGCAAAGCGCGGACTCCACACCGCGCTGGTCACGGGTGGGTTGCTGATGCTGGGTACCGGCATCGCCTCGGCTGGCGAGAACGTCAACCCCGACACCCCAGCCTCCCCCCTCGACCTCAACGTCACGGCTCCGATCCAGGAAGCCAACAACGCGGTCGGCACCCCCTTCGGCCAGCTGGACCTGCCCGCCGGGCAGACGGAGCTGAGCACCAAGCCGGTCAGCAAGGCCGTCGACGAAGGTTCCAAGCACCTCGACTACTCGAGCCCCGTCAACAACACCACCCTGGGCGGTGCGTCCCAGGCCGATGGTGCGGGTGGCTTCACCCCTGGCCACAACAACCTCAAGGGCAACAAGGTCAGCGGCGACGTCGTCGTCCCGATCCAGATCGTGGACAACGCGCTCGGCGTGGTCGGTGACGCGCACGTCAACGGCACCCAGCACCAGCAGACCTGGGCCCACGGCCGGAACGTCAAGACGACGGGCGAAGACTCGAGCATCGCGGGCAACGCCGTGGTCCTCGACTGGGCGCTCCCCGTGCAGATCGCCGGGAACGGCGCCGGTGCCGCCGGCGGCACCGGCCGCGTGACCGGTGGGTCGGCCAGCCAGAGCACCACCGAGATCGGCGACATCGACACCAAGGGCGATGGCTCGGCCCTCTCCGGCAACGTGGTGGCGGGCCAGTTCGCCACTCCGGTGCAGGTGACCGGCAACGCCGCTTCGTACCTGCTCGGCAACGGGCAGAGCCACGGCTACTCGGCCGACACCATCGGGGCGTCCGGGGGCTCGCTGCTGAGCTCCGGTGACAACGCCTCCGGGTCGGGCAACGTGGTCGGCACGCCGATCGCGCTGCCGGTGAAGTTCAACTGCAACTCCGGTGCGGTGTGGGGCTCGCTGTCGAACTCCGACGGCTGCAACACCTCCGCCGACGCCACCGCCGGCAGCACCCGCAAGGGCAGCCTGGGCATCCCGACCTACCTCGAGACCAGCGGCGACGACTCGTTCCTGTCCGGCAACGGCGGGGCGGCCTCGCTGTCCCCGATCGCGAACGTCGCGGGTGTCGCGGGCTCGTGGATCGGCAACGCCTCGGCGGGTCTCCCCGACGCCGGCAGCTCCTCCAGCACTGTCGACTCGGGTGGCTTCGTCAAGACCGCCGGTGACAACTCGACCGGGTCGGGCAACGTCCTGAACCCGTCGATCGCGCTGCCGGTCGAGGCCTTCGGCATCGGTGGCACCTACCTCGGCCAGGCGAAGGCCGCGCACGACAACACGACCGACGCCAACGCCGGCAACGGCAGCTACACCAAGGGCAACGACGCCTTCCTCGGCGGCAACATCGTCAACACCCAGGCCGCGGGCGCGCCCGAGGTCTTCGGAGTCGGCGGCAGCCACATCGGCAACGCGACCGGCTCGGCGACCGAGGACAAGACGGTCACCTCCGGGGCGTACGACGGCACGCAGGGCAACGACTCGGCCGGCTCGGGCAACCTCGTCCAGGTGCCGGTCGGCCTCCCCGCCGAGGTCTTCGGCATCGGTGGCTCCTTCATTGGCCAGGGTTCGGGCTCGGCCGACGAGACCAAGTTCGTCTCCGGCGGCGGCGGTGGCAGCACCCAGGACGACAACGGCTTCCTGAGCTCCAACCTGGGCACGGTGCCGGCTTCGCTGCCGGTGCAGGTCGCCAACGTCGGCGGCGCCTTGGTCGGCCAGGGGCACGGCAAGGGCTCGACCGACACGACGTCCAACGCGGGCGGCGACGTCAAGGCCACCGGCCCGGCCGGGGCCGGCGCGGGCAACATCATCGAAGCCCCCGTCGCGCTGCCGGTGCAGGCGATGGGCGTCGGTGGCGCCCTGGCCGGCATCGGCACCGGTGAGAACGACAACATCACCGACGCGACGGCGGGCGGCGACGCACTGACCGACGGCCGCGACGGTGCGCTGACCGGCAACATCGTGAAGGCCCCGATCGCGGGCGCCGGCACGGTCTTCGGCGACGGGATCGCCGCGGCCGCTCTGGGCAGCGGTGCCGGCACCAACGACGTCGAGTCGGCGGCGGGCGGCAACGCCACCACCAACGGCGACCGCGGCAGCGTGGCCGGCAACATCGTCGGCGCGGACGCGCTGCCGGTGGCGCAGGTCTTCGGTGACGGCGCCAGCGCGGCGGGTGTCGCCAAGGGTGCCGGCGTCAACATGACCGAGGTCGGGAACTCGGGCAACGACACCACCTCCGGTGTCGAGGGCGCGATCTCCGGCAACATCCTCGACCTGCCGGTGACCGCGATCCCGCAGCTGTTCGGCGACGCGGCGACCGTGGGCGGCGTCGCGCACGGCGTCGGCGGCAACACGCTCGTCACGAAGAACGGTGGCGACGCCGTCACCGCGGGTAACGGATCCGCCCTGTCGGGCAACGACCTGTACAGCGCGTTCGCGCTCCCCGTGCAGGTCTTCGGGGTGCCCCTCGAGCTGATCGGGGTCTCCACCGCGTACGCGACGGACGCGACGAGCATCGACGAGGACGAGGACCCCATCGCGTTCCCCGCCGAGGGGTCCGAGCTGGCGGCCGACGAGCTGCCGTCGCTGGCCGCGCTCCGGAGCGGGCTGCCCTCCCGGGGCCTGCCCTTGGTGGGTGGTCTGACCGGCAACCTGCCGACCGCCGGGCTGCCCACTCAGGGCCTGCCCCTGGTTGGTGGTCTGACCGGCAAGCTGCCGATCGCCGGGCTGCCCGCCCAGGGACTGCCCCTGGTGGGTGGCCTGACCGGCAAGCTGCCGACCGCGGGCCTGCCCTCGGTCGACGGGCTGGCCGGCAACCTGCCGACCGCGGGGCTGCCCGTCCGTAGCCTGCCCGCCGTGAAGGGCCTGGCCGGCAACCTGCCGTCCGCCGGGGTGTCCGCCGAGGGCCTCCCGAAGGTGCCGACCAACGTTCCGGTCGGCGTCCAGCGCGCCGGCGTGCCGTCGGTGGGCAGCCCGGCTACCGGGCTGACGAAGCTGCCGGCCGTGGGTGGCCTCTCCGGCGCCCCGGCGCTGCCGAAGGCGGCGCTGCCCGCCGTGGGTGGTGTCCTGCCGGGTCACGCCCAGCGTGCGGACCTGCCGGCCGCTGGTCTGCCGGTCGCAATGCCGGCGCTGCCCGCCGTGGGTGGCGTTCTGCCGGGTCACGCCCAGCGTGCGGATCTGCCGGCCGCTGGTCTGCCGTTCGCGCTGCCGGCGCTGCCGGCCGTGGGTGGCGTTCTGCCGGGTCACGCCCAGCGTGCGGATCTGCCGGCCGCTGGTCTGCCGTTCGCGCTGCCGGCGCTGCCGGCCGTGGGTGGCGTTCTGCCGGGTCACGCCCAGCGTGCGGACCTGCCGACCGGTGCCCTGCCCGTCGCGCTGCCGGCCCTGCCGGCCGCTTCGGCCCTGCCGGCCAGCCCGGCCGTCCCGGCCCAGCTGCCGGTGAGCGCCAAGCTGCCGGTGCTGGACAGCGTCCCGACCTCGCAGGTTCCGGCGATGTCCGGCCTGGACTCGACCGGCTTCCTCGCGAAGCTGCTGGGTCTGGTCAAGCGCAAGTAGTGCGGTGACGCCGGCGGGTTCTCCGGAACCGGGGAACCCGCCGGCCCACGAACCCCGCTGTCACGGCGGCAGGCGCTCCACCGCGCCGCGAGGGCGACCTCGCACGGAGCGCTCCGCCGACGCGACCGCGGCTGCGGGTCCACCCGCGAACACCGAATAGCGCTCCTTCCCTGGAGACGACGAGCCCCAGGAGCCACCCCGGCTCCTGGGGCTCGCTCGCGTCTTCGGGTCGATCAGGAGAACTGGAGGGAGCGCTTCGCCAGGCCGTGCCAGAAGCCGTCGATCACCGTGCGGCCGGATCCCTCGTCCGAGGTGGCGCCGAGGGAGACGAACAGCGGCGCGAAGTGCTCGATCCGCGGGTGCGCGAGCGTCGCCGCCGGGGCCTTGTGCCGGAAGTCGAGCAGCGTGTCGACGTCGCCGCCGCGCAGGACCTCGGCACCCCAGTGGTCGAACTCGGCCGACCACGCCGGCGGCGTCCCGTCGGTGGCGCGGGCCATCCCGCTCAGGTTGTGGGTGAAGAAGCCGCTGCCGATGATCAGGACGCCTTCGTCGCGCAACGGCGCGAGCTTGCGACCGAGGTCGAACAGCTCCTGCGGGTCGAGCGAAGGCATCGAGACCTGCAGCACCGGGATGTCGGCGTCCGGGTACATCTCGACCAGCGGCACGTAAGCGCCGTGGTCGAGGCCGCGCTCCGGCGCGTCGTGCACCGGCGTCTCCGTCGAGCGAAGCAGCTTCCGAACCTTCTCCGCCAGTTCCGGTGCGCCGGGAGCCGCGTACTTCACCTGGTAGTAGCGCTCGGGGAAGCCCCAGAAGTCGTACACGAGCGGCACGGTCGTCATCGCCCCGATGGTCAGCGGCGCCTCTTCCCAGTGCGCCGACACGACCAGGATCGCGCGGGGCTTCGGCAGGTCGGCGGACCAGCCGGCGAGCTGACGGGTCCACCTGGCGTCGTCGGCGAGCGGCGGGGCGCCGTGACTGAGGTAGAGAACCGGGGTGCGGGTCATCGAGCGCTCCAGTGCTTGAAAGTTCAACTACTAGAGTAATCGACGTCGTCCCGCTCCGGGATATTCCTCAGGCGGCTTCGAGGTTCGCGGCGCACCGTTCCAGCGTCCGCAGCGTGGTGCGGTAGTCGTCTTCGCTGATGCCCTCGACGACCTTGGTGCGGAAGGCTGCTATCCGCTCTTCGACGCGGGCGTGGGCTTCGCGGCCCTCGTCGGTCAAGGTGCCGTCCTCGGTGACCCAGCCGCGGGAGCGCAGGTCGGTCACCTTCGGCGCCATCGAGCCTTCGCCGGCGACGAACGGCGCCATCGCCGTGTCGACCTGCTCCGGCGTGCGGGCGCCGAGGGCGATCGTGTTGAGTACCTGCCAGTGTCGGCGGGTCAGCGATTCCGCGTCGAGGGTCCGGGCCATGGAGGATTCGAGGAGCTCGTGGAGGTGGCGAAGCCACCAGCCGAGGGGTTTCATGAGTACTCCGATATGTCAATGAGCAACTGCATGTAAACTTACATGTAGTTCGGAGGTGGAGCAACCATGACGGACGCGGTGGCCGACGTCGAGCGCGCCATGATCGCGATCCGCCGCAGCCAGCAGCGGCGGGCCCTCAGCCGGATCGGCAAGGCCCGGGGCCGCGGCGCGCACGACCCGGTGTTCGAGCTGCTCGACGTCGTCGAAGAGCTCGCCGAACGCGGCGAGCCCAGCACGGTGACGGCCTTGAGCGCGGCGATGGGCGTCGACCAGCCGCGCGCCAGCCGCCTCGTGGCGCGCGCGGTCGAGCAAGGCCTGCTCCGCCGCGAAGCCGATCAGCGCGACGGACGGCGTGCGGTGCTCGTGCCGACTCCAGCCGGCCAGGCGCACCTCGACGAGCTGCACGCCTTCCGCCGCGGGGTCTTCGCGGAGGTCATGGCGGACTGGCCGGACGAGGACCGCGCCACGTTCGGCCGGCTCCTCACGGCGTTCGTCCGCGGGTACAGCGCCCTCGGCTAGTCGTGCGAGAGGTCCACGAAGCGGCTGTAGTGCAGCTGGTGCGCGACGGTGATCGTCGCCGTCGGCCCGGCACGGTGCTTCGCGATGATCAGGTCCGCTTCACCCGCGCGCGGGTCGTCCCGCTCCCAGGCGTCCGGGCGGTTGACCAGGATGACGAGGTCGGCGTCCTGCTCCAGTGAGCCGGACTCACGCAGGTCGGACAGCATCGGGCGCTTGTCCGTGCGCTGTTCCGGACCACGGTTCAGCTGGCTGATCGCGATCACCGGGACCTCGATCTCCTTCGCCAGCAGCTTCATCTGCCGCGAGAACTCCGAGACTTCCTGCTGCCGCGACTCGACGCGCTTGCCGGACGTCATCAGCTGGAGGTAGTCGAGGACGACGAGCTTGAGGTCGTGCCGCTGCTTCAGCCGGCGCGCCTTCGCGCGGATCTCCATCATCGTCATGTTCGGCGAGTCGTCGACGAACAGCGGCGCCTCGGAGACCTCGCTCATCCGCCGCGCCAGGCGCGTCCAGTCGTCGTCGGACATCTTGCCGCCGCGCATGTCGGCGAGGCGGATCTTCGCCTCGGCCGAGAGCATGCGCATGACGATCTCGGTGCGGCTCATTTCCAGCGAGAAGATGACGCTGGTCAGGCCGTGCCGGATCGACGCCGAGCGCGCGAAGTCCAGGCCGAGGGTCGACTTGCCGACACCGGGGCGGGCCGCGACGATGATCATCTGCCCGGGGTGCAGGCCGTTGGTCAGCTCGTCGAAGTCGGTGAACCCGGTCGGGATGCCCCGGGACTGGCCACCGCGCGACGCGATCGCGTCGATCTCGTCCATCGTCGGCTGCAGCAGTTCTTCCAGCGCGACGTAGTCCTCGCTGGTCCGCCGCTCGGTGACGTCGTAGATCGCGGCTTGCGCGCGGTCGACGACCTCGTCGATGCTCGCGCCGTCGCCCGCCGCCGCGCCGTAGCCGTACTGCACGATCCGGGTGCCCGCCTCGACGAGCCGGCGCAGCACCGCCTTTTCCGAGACGATTTCGGCGTAGTACCCCGCGTTCGCCGCCGTCGGCACCGTCGCGATCAGCGTGTGCAGGTAGGGCGCGCCGCCGACGCGGCCCAGCTCCCCGCGCCGCTCCAGCTCGGCCGACACCGTGATCGGGTCGGCGGGCTCGCCGCGGCCGTACAGGTCGAGGATGCAGTCGTAGATCGCCTGGTGCGCCGGCCGGTAGAAGTCGTCGGGGCCGAGCGCTTCGATGACGTCGGCGACCGCGTCCTTGGACAGCAGCATGCCGCCGAGCACGGACTGCTCGGCCGCCATGTCCTGCGGTGGCTGGCGGTCGAAGCCGCCGGATCCGGGGTCGCTCGGACCCGGGTCGGACTCCGCGTACATCGGACTGCGGTCGTCGGTCAGCGCCACCGCCCCGGACACCTCCTCATCGTGTCGAACACCCGTTCGAGTATGCCGGATCTTCGCTCTCGAAGCACGGGGCTCGGCCCGTGCTTTCGTTCACCGGACCTCGTCCCCCGATGATCGGCGACAACGTTGATCAGCTGTCGCAGACACGCGGAGCGCCACCGTGAGTACAGGCCCGAGCGGGCACGCTAGATCCCCCGGAAGGCCGATGGCAATTCAGCATGGGGACCCTTCTGTGGACAACCTGTGGATGAATGGGGGTAACCAATCACAGGTGCCGCGAGAGCTGTGGACAAGTTGGGGACAAGCGTGATCGCGTTTGCTGAATGCCCAGGTCAGGCCCTGTGCACAAGGTGTGGAGAACTTGCGGAAAACTCGTCCGGCGTGTCGCGCGAAGTCCGTCCTTCGGCGTGTCGTGGACCAGCTCAGGCCCATTGGACGGCGCGACCTGTGGATGAATACTACGGAGGGTGGGCACGCTACCCGGTCGGCTGAATGCCCGTCCGGTCAGGCCGCGGTAAGCCGGCCCTGTGCGCTGCGTAACCGGTCTGCGAGAACGCGCTGGTCGGCCGGGGTGAAGGCGATCCGATTTTCGCCCCGGCCCGGAATCTCCTCGGTCAGCCACCGGCCTTCCGACGTATCGATGTAGTTCACCGGGCGTTCGATCCGGTGGCGCGCGCCGGTACGGCTACGGGCCGCGACGTAGAGACTGCCACTCCCCATCCGGCGCAACGCGAGGATCCGGCGGAGCTCTTCGACCTCCTGCGACCCTTCGGCGGGGCGGTGGTTGCGGAGCACCTCGAACGCGCCCTCGTCGCTGCGGGCGGTCCCCTCGATCTCGCTCTTCGGCACCGCGAGCGGCGTCCCGCGGCCGGGTGCCAGCTTCGGGATCTGGCCGAGGAAGTCGTCGAGCAGCTCACCGGGGCGCGACGACGCCAGCACGACGACGTCCAGCTCCTCGTGCTTGGCCAGCACGAACGCCTCGCCGCCGGCGCTGCCGGCGAGCAGCCGGTAGCTCACCGGCTTGCCCTGGAACCCGCCGTCGATCCAGCCGTAGTACTCCAGCTGCGGCCGGGCGATCGCTTCGATCGTCGCGACGAACCCGGGGTGCATGCCGCGCGGGCCGAACAGCCCCGCCTTGGCGAGCTCGGCGTTGGTCCGCTCGTCCTCGGCGCGCTGGGTCTCGTCGCTGTACCAGGTCGGCGTTTCGGACAGCACCGTGTGCGGCTCGCCGCCCCGCCGCCGGATCAGGTTGATCAAGGTGCCGGTCGTGATGGTGACCTGCCTGTCCAGCACCGCTCTTTCCCCCAGTGAAGCTCGAACCCAGTGAAGATCAGCTTGGTGAACCCGCGAGAGCCGGGCGCGCCCATCTTGGCACGCGCCCGGCGGCCCGCGTGCGCTACTCGCCGATGACCGGCGGCGCGGTCAGCTCGTCGGTCCCGAAGATGTCGTTCGGGTCGTCGCCGAGCAGGTACTTCGACGTGCGTTCTTCGTCGCCGCCGCCTTGGCCCTTGGCGCCGTGACCCATGCCGCCCATGCCACCCATTCCGGTGGCGCCGCCGCCGCGGCCCGCCGCCGCGCCGCCCATCGCCCCGCCGGCGCCCGCGCCGCCCCGGCCGCTGCCGGCCGCGTCCGCACCGCCGGGCATGGCCGCACCGGTCGAGCCGCCGGGCCCGAAGCCCACGCCGCCCGGCCCGAAGCCCGCCGCCGGGTCGCCGATCCCGCCCGAGCCGCCCGGCCCGAAGCCGCCGCCGGGGATGGAGAAGTCCCCCGCGCCGCCCGCGCTCCCCGAGCCACCCGGGCCGAAGCCGCCGGCACCGGGGATCTTCGGCGGGGTGAACCCTGAGGAGTGGGTGCCGTCGCCGAAGTTCGGCGGCGTGTAGTTGCTGCCCCCGGGGAGCTGGGACGGGTCGTAGTTCCCGCCGGGGACCTTCGAGGGGTCGAAGTTCGGAACGTTGGAGCGGTCGTTGAAGCCCGGCACCTTCGACGGGTCGAAGCTGCCGCCGGGGGTGTTCGGCTGGCCGGGGAACGACGGGACACCGCCCGGGCCGGGCATGTTCACGCCGCCGGGTCCCGTGCCGGTCCCGGTTCCCGTGCCGTCCCCGGTGCCGGTCCCGGTGCCGTTCTTGTCATCCGGCTTCTTCTTGCCGTCCTTGCCGTCCTTGCCGCCGTCGACGTTGACGTTCTTCTGCTGGCCCTGGAGCGCGGAGTACGTCGGCATCTTCTGGCCGTTGTCGTTGCTCGCCTTGTAGTAGGTGTTGAAGGCGTCGACGTTGGCCTGGCCCTTGGCGTTGTAGTCGCGGATCGCCCGGTCGGTGTCGGTCGTCCACGGCGTCACCGCGTTGAGCAGGTTGTTCTTCGGCGGGTCCTTCGGCACCGGCTGCACCTGGGCGTGCACCGTGGTGAAGGCGCTGTGCTGTTCGCCGAGGTACTTGTCGGAGTCGGTGAGCTTGGTGCCGGAGTCCTCCATCCACACCCGCAGCGGGTGGGCACCGGCGTTCTGCGCCGCCTCGGCGCCGCTGCCCGTCCAGGCCGCGTCCATCTCCTTGGCCAGCGTGTCGATGGTGCCGAGCCGTTCGGAGTAGGCGCCCTTCAGCCGGCTCGCCGCCGACTGCCCGCTCTCGATCGAGCCCGGACCGGGACCGGTGGTGATCTTCTCCCAGATGTCGTAGCAGTCGATCTTCCGTTCGCCCTGCACCGACGTGTGGTCGTCCGAATGCGTGGTGGCCATGTTGTACGCGGCGAAGCCACCGAGAAGCACCAGTTCCAGCATGTCAGCCTCCCAAGGTGTGGATCATGGCCTCGCCGAACTTCATCGCCACCGAGCACGGGTCGGACGCCCCGGCGCCGTTGTCGTACTGCACCAGGATGTTCACCGTCAGCTGGTCGGTCACCGCGACGAACAGTCCGCACTTGCCGTTCTTGCGGTCGTCCACCGCGGCGGCGTAGACGCCCGGGTACCCGGCGGCCTGGGTCTCGCCCCAGTAGGCGTCGTTCGCCTTGGTGTCGTAGACGTCCTGGAGGCCGTTCTTGTTCGCCGTCACCGTGGTCACGTCGATCTGGTTGCCGGGGTCGGCCGCTTCCTGGAACGTGCAGCTCGGGCCGTTGCCCGTGGAGCGCGGCTCGCCTTCGCCGAGCCCCAGGCCGGAGCGCGCCGACGCCGACAGCGTCGCGCAGGCGTCCGAGGTGATCGACCCGGTCGCCAGCGGGCTGGGGACCCTCGGTGCGGTGTCGGCGGTGGACCGGGTGGTCTCGCTGCTCGATTCGGCCGTGGACGGCGCCGGGTTGGCGGTGCCGCGGGTCTTGCCGTCGCAGCCGGCGACGGCGAGCACGGCGAAGGCCAGCGCCGGGACGGCGGTGAGTCGTCGGTTCACGTGGCCTGGTTCCCCGTCTTCGAAAGGTCGGCGTGGGTGTCCGACTCCTTGGTGGTGATCTTCTGCTTGGCCGCGGTGAGCGCGTCGATGTAGTTCTGGACGTAGTCCTGCATCTTCCGGTTCTGCTCGAGGAACGCCTTGCCGGACGGGTTCGCGAGCTTCTCCCAGTCGCCGCTCGCGAATTCCTTGCCGGGCGCCTTCACGTTCGCCATCAGGTTGGCGTCGGCGTAGTCGCGTTTCAGGTCGGCCTTCAGGTCCTGCCACTTCTTGATGACGCCGTCGATCTTGTCGGCGTCGAACGTGAAGCCGCCGCCGCCACCGGCCGGCGCGGACATGTTGACCTCGTTACCCATCCCGATCCATCCCCTTCGCGTCCGGCGCCCATTCTCCTCCGACGCCGCCGCGGCGTCCGAGGTTCCCCGAAAAGCGTGAAGGCGGGCCGCCCACCAAGGGGCGACCCGCCTTCTCACGACTTGCTGCCTTACTACTGCGCGACGGCCTTGACCTCGAGCCGCACGTCGACCTTGACGTCCGGGTGCAGCCGGGCGCCGACCGAGTGCTTGCCCACGGTCTTGATGTGGTCGCGCAGCTCGATGACGCGCTTGTCGAGCAGCGGGCCACCGGCCGCCTTGATCGCGGCCACGATCTCGGCCGAGGTGATCGAACCGAAGAGCTTCTTCGAGCCCTCGGCCGCCTTGCCGGTCAGCTGGATGGCACCGAGGCCTTCCAGCGCCGCCTTGATTTCCTTGGCGTGGTCGAGGTCGCGGATGCGACGGCTCTCCTGCGCGCGCTGGATGGTGCGCACGTTCTTCTCCGCGCCCTTGGAGGCCGCGATCGCGTAGCCCCGCGGGAGCAGGTAGTTGCGCGCGTAACCGTCCTTGACCTCGACGATGTCGCCGGGGCCGCCCAGGTTGGCCACGTCCGTGGTGAGGATGATCTTCGCCATTTCAGTGCCCCCCTTAGCGCGCGGTCGAGGTGTAGGGCAGCAGCGCCATCTCGCGGGAGTTCTTGACCGCGATGGCGATGTCACGCTGGTGCTGGCTGCAGTTGCCGGTGACGCGACGGGCACGGATCTTGCCGCGGTCGGAGATGTACTTCCGCAGCAGGTTGGTGTCCTTGTAGTCGATCAGTTCCGGGCGGCCCTTTTTCTCGGCCTTGCAGAACACGCAGACCTTCTTCTTGGGCTTGCGAATGGGTGGCTTGGCCACTGGTTACTCCTGGAATTCAAATCTTGTGGATGTGTACGAGATCAGAAGGGGGGCTCGTCGGAGAAGCCGCCGCCACCGCCACCGCTGCTCGCGGCCGGGGCGGAACCCCACGGGTCGTCGGCCGGCATTCCGCCACCGCCGCCGCCGCGGTTCCCACCGCCACCGCCGCCGCCGAAGTCACCACCGCCGCCGCCACCGCGGCTGACCTTGTTGACCTTGGCCGTGGCGTAGCGCAGCGAGGGGCCGATCTCGTCGACCTCGAGCTCGACGACGGTCCGCTTCTCGCCTTCCTTCGTCTCGAACGACCGCTGCTTGAGGCGGCCCTGCACGACGACGCGGGCGCCGCGGGTCAGGGACTCGGCGACGTTCTCCGCCGCCTGCCGCCAGATGTTGCAGCGCAGGAACAGCGCCTCGCCGTCCTTCCACTCGCCCGACTGCTTGTCGAGCGTGCGCGGGGTGGACGCGACGGTGAAGTTCGCGACCGCCGCACCGGAGGGGGTGAAGCGCAGTTCCGGGTCGGACGTGAGGTTGCCGATCACCGTGATGACGGTGTCTCCAGCCATCGGGATTCCCCTTCGGCTCAGGCCTTGGCGGCGGCGGGCTTGGCCGCGGCGCGCTTGACCTCGCGACGCATGACCTTGGTGCGGAGCACGGTTTCCTGCAGCGACAGCTGGCGGTCCAGCTCCTTCACCGCGTCCGAGGACGAGTTCAGGTCGAGCAGGGCGTAGATGCCCTCGGCGTGCTTCTTGATCTCGTACGAGAGGCGACGACGGCCCCAGACGTCGACCTTCTCGACGCTTCCGCCCGAAGTGCGGATCACGTTGAGGAAGGTGTCCAGCGTCGGAGCGACAGTGCGCTCGTCGAGCGTGGGGTCCAGGATGACCATTACCTCGTAATGGCGTGACACAACCACTCACCTCCTATGGGCTCGCGGTCACGGACTGTCCGTGACAGGAGGGTTTGTCCAGGTAAGGCTACCTGGGGGTACCGGCGGGACCGGACGGCGGGGGGTCAGGCGGCCCGGCGCAGGACCCAGGTGCGGACCAGCCCGGCGGTCACCCCGGCGAGCACGATCACCGCGAGCAGCATCGGCAGCTGCACGTCGTTCGACGCGCTGTTCGAGGCCAGCGACTGCGCGTTGCCGGCGTCGCGGATGTCCACGCCCTGGCCGCTCTGGTCGCCCGCGCCCGCCTGCGGGGCCGACGCGTCGCCGGGGAGGGTGCCGTTCGCCGGGTAGCGCACGCCCGGGGCGACGGCCGTGCCGGCGGTGGCCGTCGGGATGCCGCTGTAGTCCCGCATCGGCGCGCTGCCGCCCGTACCGCCGGCGGTGCCCGGGTTCAGGTTGGACAGGTTGCCGGAGGCGCCGCCGGGCGTGGTCCCGGTGCCGCCCTGCGGGGCACCCGCGTTCTGCTGCGCGGGCGTGCTGGGAGCCGCGTAGTTGCTGGCCAGCAGCGTGAGGTTGCAGCCCTTCGCGACCGTGCTCTCCACGCTGTTCAAGGTCTTGTTCCAGTCGAGCCCGAGTCCCCAGGTGCCCGAGGCGGCCAGCGCGGTGCGGACCGCCTTGCCGATCGCGGCACCGCTCGCCTCGCCGCCCGCGGAGTTCGGCACCTGGCCCACCGGGATCGCGTGGTTCTTGGCGATGGAGTCGCCCGCCCAGCTGCCGATCGCGAGGGTCCCGGCGTTGTTCGCGCCGTTCGTGACGAGGGTCTTCACCGAGGCGCCGTCGATCGCGACCTGGTCGCCCATCTGGCCGGTGACCGTGCCCGTGCAGCTGTTGCTGACGATTTGCTGGGCCGCGGAGGCCGTGCCCGCGGAAAGGAACGCGCCGCCGGTCACGAAAGCGGCAACTGCGGTGACGGTCAGTGCTCGGCGGGTCGTCTGCCAGGTGGGGATGTTCCGCACGAGCACTTCCTCCGTGGGCTATGGGGACGTCGTCCTGAACAACAGGATGAACGAGGGAGATACGTGAAAGATACTCGGCAGTTGGATCAATTCGCAGCGGCCATTCGGCGGAGCACCCAGGTGCGGACGAGCCCCGCACTGACTCCGGACAGCGCCAGAACCGCAATCAACATCGGCAGATTCGACCCGTTCGTGAAGCCGTCCGTTGCCGAGGGTAGCGCTTCGGCCTGGCCCGCGGTCTGGACGCCGGCGTTGCCGTCCGAGGAACCTTCCGGGCTGGTGAGACCGTACTGCGGGGCGTAACCCGGGATCTGGCTGCCGTACCGGATCGCCGGCGACGGCGTGAACAACCCGGCCGTCGCGAACGGGATGCCGCTGTAGTCGCGCATCGGCGCGTAGCCCGTGCCGAGGGTGAAGGGGAAACCGCCGAACACCGGGGTGCTCGAGAAGCCGGGCAGGAGCGGGCTGTTCGCCTCGGGGATCGGCGTGGTGCCCGCCGGGGTGCCGCCCTGCGGCGCGCCCCCGGTCCCGCCCGAGGACGGCGGTTGCTGCGGGCTGCCGCCCGTCCCGGTACCGGGCTGCGGCGACGACTGCCTGCCGCCACCGCTCACCGCGCTCAGCCCCTGCTGAGCGCCGCTGGTCACGCCTTGGACGCCCTGGTTGATCGCGCTCGCCGCCGGCCCGCCGACCACCGGTACCGGTGAGACGACGGTGTTCACCACGTTCACGGTGACCCTGCAGACGGTGTTGAGCAGCCCGCTCACGGTGGTGGTCAGCACGGTGGTCGCCTGGGTGACGATGCCCAGGTCGATGAGCGGCAGGCCGAGCAGCGAGCCTTGGACGTGGTCGCCCGGCTCGGCCGTCACGGTGCTGCCGCAGG
Organism: Amycolatopsis sp. NPDC051045; assembly: GCF_040682955.1. NCBI lineage: Bacteria > Bacillati > Actinomycetota > Actinomycetes > Pseudonocardiales > Pseudonocardiaceae > Amycolatopsis > Amycolatopsis sp. NPDC051045. The sequence goes on along the minus strand of NZ_JBFBCC010000003.1, from coordinate 147,663 downwards.
GCACGGTCTTCGTCTCGGCCGAGGCGGTGCCGGGCAGACCGAGCACGGCCGAACCGGCGAGAACGAACGCCGTCGCACCGACCGCTGTGGCCCTCCGTGTCCGATCCTGCATGCTCACCGCCCCTGGTGTCGTCGCCTCTGCCCAGGACAACGACGTTAAGACAGCCGGGTAACGCCCGCTCGTTCAGAAATGTCCGGCATTCGAGTGGAAGCGGGCGTCACCGTGCGTCAGGCGGGGCTGCGCCGGATCCAGGCCCGGACGAGCGCCGCCGCGACGATCGCCAGTGCCAGGACCGCCAGCAGCATCGGCAGCTTCGCCGGCGGGGTGACCCCCGGCAGGGCCTCGGCGGTACCGGACTTCTGGGCGTCGACGGTCGGCGGCGGGATCTGCTGGCCGGGGATGATCTGCGCGATCACCGGCGCCTGCACCAGGCTGCCCGGCAGCAGTGCGGCGTTGGTGAAGATGCCCGAGATCGCGTCACCCGGCAGGCTCGCGTTCCCCGGGTTCGTGATCACCGGGCCGGTGCTGGTGCCGGGCGGGTTCGGACCCGGTCCCGGTCCCGGGCTCGGCGGGGTCGGCTCGGGCGGCGCAGGCGGGGCCGGCGGGTTCGGGCCCGGCCCCGGGTCCGGCGGCAGGGGCAGCGGCGGCAGTTCGGCGGCCACTCCTTGTGTCAGTGCGCCGACGGTGTTGACGGTGTCCTGCGCGGCCGGGCAGACGCCCTTCGCCGCCACGTCGCCGACCAGGGGCACCCGGCCGAGGCCGAGCGCCTTCACGGTGTCGCCCAGCGGCAGCGTGAGCAAGGGGGCCGAGCCGTTCGTGTTCCGCGAGCTCGAGTCGAGGCCGACGGTGAGCTGGTTCGGGGCGTTCAGCGGGGCACCGGCGTCCAGCACCAGGCCGGTCGAGTCGCCGTTCTGCAGCGTGGCCTGGCAGCTCCCGCCGAGGGTGGGGCTGGTTTCCGCGCTCGCCAGGCCCGGCGCCGCGAGCGCGGCCGAAGCGGCGATGGTGAACCCCAAAGCGGTGATCCGGGCGACGTGCTTCCCCATCGGTGCCCTCCGGCAGTCGGACCAATCTGGATCACTGAACGCGCTCACGGTACTCCACGAGCGTCACCAACCGGTCCCACCGGCGGGAAAATCCCCCGGAGTAGCGTGCTCGGCATGCTGATTGGCGCCCATGTCCGTGACGACGACCCGTTGACCGCGGTCGCCGAGCGCAAAGCCGACGTCGTCCAGTTCTTCCTCTCCGACCCGCAGGGCTGGAAGGCCCCGAAGCCGCACCCCCGCGGCGAGGCCATCCAGGCCGACCCGGTCGAGGTGTTCATCCACTCGCCGTACCTCATCAACGTGGCTTCGCTGAACAACCGGATCCGGATCCCGTCCCGGAAGAACGTCACCCAGCACGCGGACGGCGCCGCCGCGATCGGCGCGAAGGGCCTGATCGTGCACGGCGGGCACGTCGGCGCGACCGACGACGTCGAGGCCGGCCTGGACAACTGGCGCAAGCTGTTCGAGCGCGAGCAGGAGAAGGGCGGCTTCAAGGTCCCGATCCTGATCGAGAACACCGCCGGCGGCGAGAACGCGATGACCCGCGACCTCGAGGTCATCGCCCGGCTGTGGGACAAGGTCGGCGAGTTCGGCGCCGGGTTCTGCCTGGACACCTGCCACGCGTTCGCCGCGGGCTGGGACCTGGCGACCGCCGTCGAGCGGGTCAAGGCCATCACCGGCCGGATCGACCTGGTGCACCTCAACAACTCCCGCGACGAGTTCGGCTCGACCCGCGACCGGCACGCCAACGTCGTACAGGGCGAAGGGACGATCGACCCCGAGGTGCTGGTCGCCGTCGCCCGCGAGGCGGGCGCCCCCGTCGTCGTCGAGACGCCCGCGGACGGTCAGGCCGCCGACATCGCCTACCTGCGCGAACAGCTGGGTTAGGCGGCCACGGCCTTCCGGCGGCGCCGGGTGGCGTTCGGGATGATCACGTCGCGGGCGCCGTCGAGGAAGCCGCCGGCCGGGTCGTCGTCGCCGTCGATCCGGACGAGGTCGGTGGCCGGGCGGTAGATCTCCCGGACCACCAGCACGCACAGCGCGACGACGGCCAGATCACGCAGGAACACCGTGCCGAGGAACCAGCCTTCGGGCAGGCCCTTGTGGTCGATGCCGAGGTAGTAGAACATCCGCGGCACCCAGACCACGGCGTCGATCAGCATCCAGCCGAGCAGCAGCCGCCAGCGCGGGATGGCCAGCACGGCCAGCGGGACGAGCCAGAGCGAGTACTGCGGGCTCCACACCTTGTTCGTCAGCAGGAACGCGGCCACGACGAGGAACGCGAGCTGGCCGACACGTGGCCGGCGCGGCGCCGCGAGCGCGAGGTAGGCGATCCCGGCGCAGCAGGCGAGGAACAGCACGGCCACCGTGATGTTCAGGTACGTCGGCGTCTGGTTCTTCTGCAGCACGCCGTCGAACCCGGCCCACCCGGTCGTGTACGAGAAGACGTTGTACAGCGAGTCCGGGTCCATCGGCCGCAGGGTGCTCATCCGGAAGAACTCCCACCAGCCGCGGGTCGCGGTGAGGATGAACGGCGCGTTCACCGCCAGCCACGTCACGACGGCGGCGCCCGCGGTCTTCCAGAACGGGGTGAGCTTCCCCGCGCGCAGGCACAGCGCGAACAGCACACCGAGCAGGAAGAGCGGGTAGAGCTTCGCCGTCGCGCCGAGGCCGAGCAGGAGCCCGGCGAGCAGGAGACGTTTGCGCGCCCAGGCGAGCAGGCCGGTCGCGGTGAACGCGGTCGCCAACGCGTCGAAGTTGGTGAAGGCGTGCACCAAGACCAGCGGCGAGATCGCCACCAGGACCATGTCCCACGGACGGCGTCTCACCGTCCGGCCGGTCGCCCACACGGTGACCAGCCACGCGACCGCCAGTAAGAACGCCGTGATGTCGAAGTAGACCGCCACCGGCAGCGCGCCGGGGAGCCAGCCGGACTCGGCGACGTTCAGCCAGCCCGCCGCGAGCTTCGCGTTCGCCCACTGGAAGAGGCCGGTGAGCACCGGGTACTCCATGTACCGGGTGTTGTCCTCGGCGGTCTGCGAGTTCTCCTTCCACGACGTGTAGTACGGGAAGGTGCCCGGCCGGTCGAGCCGCTCGGAGCCGTAGAGCGGCACGATGTCGGAGTAGCACATGGCGACGAACGGGCGGCCCGCGCGCCAGTCGAGCTGGGTGGCGCCGCTGGAGTCCTGGTACTGCTGGATGCAGGAGCCCTTGCCGAACCAGCAGAGCATCAGCGCCAGGGTGGCCAGCAGCAGCCCGACGCGCTGGGGCGACCAGAACCAGTGCCTGCCGACCGCTGCGTGCTCACCGAGCGGGCCGCCGAGGGGTCTGGTGACCGCCGCCGCGAGCGGCTCGTTCCAGCTCGGGACGATTCGGTCCGCCCGGGTCAGGGTCACGGGGCCGGGTTCCGGCTCCCGCGTGATCTCCTCTGGCACGAGGCGGATGGTATCGGTGATCGGCGTGCGCGGTGGTGAAGCCGGTGATCATGCCGGATTCGCGTAGTACGAGGCCAGGACCTCGGCCGCGGCGCCGCGGGTGACGATCTCCTCACCGAAGGCGTCCTCGACGACTTCGATGCGCTGCCAGTGCGGCAGCGGCAGGAGCTCCTCGAGCCGGGCCGAGACGGCTTCGCGGTGGACGCCCGGCTCGTCGCGGACCGCCCGCCCGGCCAGCACGATCCGCTCGAGGTCGAGCACCTGCACCAGGTCGGCCAGTCCGATGCCGAGGAAGCCGGCGGCGGTCCGGGTGTCGGGCGCCCGCTTGGCCATGATCTCGACGCAGCCGCGCCGCCCGCACGCGCAGCGTGGCCCGTCGTAGGCGATCGTGGTGTGCCCGAACTCACCGGCGTTGGTCCGCGGGCCGCGGTAGAGCCGCCCGTCGATCAGCAGGCCGACGCCGATGCCGGTGCCGACGAGCACCACCGCGGTCGCTGTCGGCTCGCCGTGCGGCCAGAGCTGGGCGAACGCGGCGGCGTTCGTGTTCTTGTCGAGCGTCACCGGCAGTCCGGTGCGCTTCTCCAGCAGCTCGCGCAAGGGGACGTCCTGCCAGCCGGGCATGTTCGTCGCGGCGCGGACCAGGCCGGCGTGGTGGTCCAGCGGGCCGACCGCGCCGAGGCCGAGACCGAGCACGTCGAAGCCGTCGGCGAGTTCGAGTGCGGTGGCACCGATGGCGTCGACGGCCTGCGCGGGCGTGAAGCCGGGCGGGAGCGGGCCACCGGCCGTCTCCTCGACCTCGCCGACGAGGTTGGTGCGCAACACGCGGAACTCGTCGCGGTCGAGGCGCGCGCCGAGCGCGTGCTTGGCGCCGGCCCGGATGCGCAGCCGCGTGCGGGGCTTGCCGACCCCGGCGGACGGTTGCCGTTGCTCGTCCAGCAAGCCGGTGTCGAGGAGTTCGGGGACGATCTTGGAGACGGCCTGCTGGGTGAGCCCGGTGCGTTCGGCGAGCTCCACCCGGCTGAGGCCGCCGGCGCGCAGGATGTGCGTGAGCAGCAGGGCACGGTTGTGCTCGCGCACGTCGCGCAGGTTCACCCCGGTGGCCGCCATGAGCGAGATCTTCGCACGTCTGGCCAATTAGGCAACGCTGTTGTTTAATGACGGCATGGCGGACGACTTGCGCGTGGGCATCCTCGGGTACGGCATCGGCGGACGCGTGTTCCACGCGCCGCTGGTGGCGGCGACGCCCGGGCTCACCCCGGCGGTGATCACGACGTCGAGCAATGCCGGCCAGGCGCGCACCGACCACCCGGGCGCGGAGATCGTGCCCGACGCCGACGCGTTGTTCGAGCGGGCGGCCGGCCTCGACCTCGTCGTGGTCAGCACCCCCAACCGCACGCACGTGCCGCTCGCGCTGCGGGCGATCGAAGCCGGCCTGCCGGTGGTCGTGGACAAGCCGTTCGCGCCGACCGCGGCCGAAGCCGAGCGGGTCGTCGCCGCGGCGAAGGCGGCGGGCGTCGGCCTGACGGTCTTCCAGAACCGGCGGCTCGACTCCGACTTCCTCACCGTGCGGAAGGTCCTCCGTTCCGGACGGCTCGGCGAGGTGTTCCGCTTCGAATCCCGCTACGACCGCTGGGTGCCGAAGCCCAAGGACAACTGGCGCGAGTTCGGCGACCCGGCCGAGGCCGGTGGCCTGCTCTACGACCTCGGCGCGCACATCGTCGACCAGGCGCTGCAGCTGTTCGGCCCGGTCACCCGGGTCTACGCGGAGACCGACCGCCGCCGCGCCGGCGTCCAGGTCGACGACGACGTCTTCGTCGCGCTGCACCACGCCAACGGCGTCCGGTCGCACCTGTGGGCGTCCGCGCTCGCGGGCACGCAGAACCCGCGCTTCCGGGTGCTCGGCGACCGGGCGACGTTCACCAAGTACGGCCTCGACGTGCAGGAACCGCAGATCAAGGCGGGGCTGCGGCCCGGTGACGCCGGCTGGGGTGCGGAACCCGCGGGGGACGCCGGGAAGCTGGGCGTCGGCCCGGACGTCGAGACCGTGCCCACCGAGACCGGCCGTTACGAGCAGTTCTACGCCCAGGTGCGCGACGCGCTGCGTGGCGAAGGCGAGTTCCCGGTCGACCCGGCGTCGTCGGTCGAGGCCCTGCGCGTCATCGAGGCCGCCCACCGCTCCGGCGTCGAAGGCACCGTGGTCGAGCTCTGACCCCCTGACCGGCCGTGACCTCGGTGACCCCCAGCTCCGAGGTCACGGCCTCCTTCTCCGGATGACCAGGAAGGCGACGGCGAGCGTGGTCACGGGCCGAAATCGGCCTGGCCGGTGTCGTTCCCGTTGCCGCGTCCGAGACCGCGACCGTCGCGCCGGTTGTCGCCGCGGTCGCGGTTCTGTTGTTGCTGTTGCTGCTGCTGGTCTTGGTTGTTGCCGCCGCGGCCGATGGTGAAGCGCTCGTCCTGCTGCTGCTGTTGTTGCTGCTGCAACTGGAGCTGCAGCTGGTCGTCCTGCGGGGACGTGATCGCCTGGACCCGGTCGAAGCGCTCGGCCGGTTTCCCGCCGAGGTAGAGCTGCATGAACCGCTGCCACACCGGGCCGGCCACGACGGACGGGGTCAGCGGCGCGCCGGTCGGGCCGCGCAGCGCCTTGTCGCCGTCGCTGCCCACCCACACCGCGGCGGAGACCGACGGCGTGTAGCCGACCATCCACGTCTGGGAGTTCGTGTTCGCCGCGGACGCGGGTTCGTCGTCGCCGGGCGTGTGCTGCTGGGTGCCGGTCTTGCCCGCGCACTCGTGACCGGCCGGGCAGGACAGCCGCGAGAACGGGATCACCGGCGCCAGCGCGGCGGTCACGTTCCCGGCGATCTGCTGGCTCTTGCGGCGGTCGTTGTCCGCGAACGCGTCCGTCTCGCGCACATCGGCCTCGTAGGCGGTCTCGCCCTGCGAGTTCGTCACCTTCTGCACGAAGTGGCGGCCACGCTGGACACCGCCGGAGGCGAACGTCGCGTACGCCGCGGCCATGTCCGCGGGGGTGACCGCGGTCTGGCCGCCGCCGATGGAGATGTTGTTGTCCCCGGTGAACAGCACGCTGCGACCGCCGTTGTCCTTCGTGCGGATGCCCGCTTCCTGTGCGGCCTCGGCGACCCCGGACGGCTTGGTCACGTTGAGCACCATGTCGTAGAAGACGGTGTTCGTGGACCGCTGCATCGCCTCGGCGACCGTGCACTGCTCGGAGCAGCTGCTGCTGGTCCCGGCGTTGCGCACCGGCAGCGGGACGTCCGGGAACGTCCGCGGCGAGCGGCCGTCGAAGACCGCGTTCAGGCCGCGGCCGCCCTTGAGGAACGCGGTGAGGTCGAACGGCTTCATCGACGACCCGGGGTTGTGCGGCTCGTCCGCCCAGTCGCGCCCGGCCTGGTCCTCGCCGTTCGGGCCCTTCACGATCGGGTCGCCGCCGTAGTAGGCGAGCACGCCGCCGGACTTCGGGTCGACGGCGACCAGCGCGTCGAGGATGCGGTCGTCGGTCTGCCCGGCCATGCCCTGGGCCACGGCCTTCTCGGCGGCGTCCTGGGCCTTCGAGTCGATCGTCGTGAACACCTGGAACCCGCCCGAGTAGTACTTCTCCTCGGGAATGCCCGCCGCGGCCAGCTCGGCCTTCACCTGCTTCTTGACGAACGGGTTGATCGTGGTGCCCTGCCGCGAATCGACGAGCGGGATCGGCGTCGGGAACTTCGCCGCCTTCCGGTCGGCGGCAGTGAGGTAACCGTTGCGCTGCATGCGGTCCAGGGCGGTGTTCCACCGGTCGCGCGCCACCGTCGCGTTCTCCGAACGGCCCGGCTGCTGGACCAGCCCGGCGAGCAACGCGGCCTCGGAGTAGGTCAGCTGGGCGGCGTCCTTGCCGAAGTACGCCTGCGCCGCCGCCTGGAGGCCGTACGCGCCGCGGCCGAAGTAGATGATGTTGAGGTAGGCGGTGATGATGTCCGCCTTCTCGTAGGTCTGGTTCATCTTGAAGGACTTCGCGAGCTCGACCCACTTGCGCGTCAACGTCGGCGCGTCGTCGCCGGAGGAGACCTTGATGTACTGCTGCGAGATCGTCGACCCGCCGCCGGACCCGCCGGTGACCTGGTTGTAGCCGGCCCGCAGGATGCCGGAGACGTCGAAGCCGGAGTTGGTCTCGAAGGACGCGTCCTCGGTGGCGATCACGGCCTTCTTGACGACGTCGGGGATCTGGCTGGGGTCGAGGAGCTGCCGGTTCCCGCCGGTGGGCACGTCCTTGCCCATCTCGGTGCCGTCGGCGTAGAGGTAGGTGACCGCCTGGCCCTGCGACTGCGCGACCGTGCCGGGCGAAGGCACGTCGACGGCGAGGTACGTGACCACGAACGCGATCGCGGGCACCAGGAAGAACAGGCCGGACAGCACGTACAGCACCCGGCGGACCGTTTTCCAGCGGCGTTTGCGCAGGTCGGGTGCGGGGACTTCGGCAGCGGGCTCGTCCGGTGCGTCCGGCCGCGGAAGAGGCCGGCGTGGCTGGTAGCGACCACGCGGAACCGGCCTTCGGCCGGACCTCGAGCGATTTCGGTCGGTGTACACGGGCCGTCCTCGGGTACGCAAGTGGGCTGCGGGCGCAGACCCCTCGACACTCCACACGGACCACGGACGGCGGTGGTTCACGAAAAACGGGCCCGGCAGGCGAAGTGCCTGCCGGGCCCGGCGACTCGGTTCGGAGAGACGGCTATCCGGGGCCGGCACCCCGCAGCGCAGGAAGTCCGCCACCACCACCGAAGGTGTTCCCTATCGCGGGGTCGGGCGGCGTCGGCCCACCCGGGTTGGGGCGGCTCGTCCGGGGCCGGGTCGAGGTCTCCGACGACGTCTCCGACGATTCGGTGCTCGGCGGGGTTGCCGAGGTGCTCGGCGGCGGCGACGAGGGCGTCGGCGTGTCCGACGGCTTCGTCGGGGTCACGGACACGTCGTTGACGTCCTTGCCGATCGGCCGCACCTTGTCGAACTTCTCCGCCGGCTTGCCCTTGAGGTAGAGGTTCAGGAAGTTCTGCCACGTCGGGCCGGCGATCGTGGAACCGAAGATCGGCTTGTTCTTCGAGTCGTGCAGCGGCTGGTTGCCGTCGCCGCCGACCCACACCGCCGCGGACACCGACGGGGTGTAGCCCACCATCCAGGTCTGGGCGTTGAGGTTGCCGTACGACGCGGGGTCGCCTTCCTGGGGGGCGTACTGCTGGGTACCGGTCTTGCCGGCGCACTCGTGGCCGGTCGGGCACTTCAGGCTCGAGTGCGGGATGACCGGCTTCAGCGCCTCGGTGACGTTGCCGGCGATCTGCTGGCTCTTCGCCGCGTCGTCGTCGAACGCCGGCTTGGACTTGATGTTGTTCTCGTCGAACTCCACCTCGTCCTGGGCGTTCGTCAGCTTCGCGACGAAGTGCTGCTCGCGGTAGACGCCGCCGTTCGCGAACGTCGCGTACGCCGCCGCCATGTCCCTCGGTGCCACGGCGGTCTGACCGCCGCCGAGCGAAATGTTGTTGTCACCGTCGAAGAGCGTGGCGGTGCCACCCTCTTCGGTCGTCCGGACACCGGCCTGCTTCGCCGCCTTCACGACCCCTATCGGTTTCACCTTGTTGAACACCATGTCGTAGAACACGGTGTTCGCCGAAATCTCCATCGCCCGCGCGACCGTGCAGTCCTTGCCGCAGCTTTCGTTCTCGCCCGCGTTGCGGATCGGCTTGGCGACGCCGGGGAACTTGCGGTTGTTCGAGCCGTCGAACGTGTCGCCGAGGCCCCCGCCCATCTTGAGGAACCCGGTCAGGTCGAACGGCTTCATCGACGAACCGGGGTTGCGGGCCTGATTCGCCCGGTCCTGGCCGATCTGCTCCTTCCCGTCCTTGTCCTTCACGATCTCCGGGCCGTAGTTGTAGGCCAGCACACCGCCGGTCTTCGGATCCACGGCGACGAGCGCGGTGAGCAGGTTTTCGTCCGTCTGGCCCTTCAAGCCTTGCTGGACGGCCTGGTCCGCCGCGTCCTGCGCCGCCGGATCGATCGTGGTGTAGATCTTGGCGCCGGTGGAGAACAGCTTGTTCTCGTCGTAGCCCTTCGCCGCGAGCTCGTCCTTGATCCGCTGCTGGAGCTGGTAGGTCAGCTTGCCGGAGTTCTGCTCCTTGTTGGCGTTCTTCGGGATCGGCGTCGGGAACTGCGCGGTCGCGCGCTCATCGGCCCGCAGCCACTTGTTGGCCACCATCTGGTCCATCACGTACGCCCAGCGCCGCTGGGCGTAGTCCTGCTGCTCCGAGCGGCTCGGCCCCTGGATCAAGCCGGCCAGCAGCGAGGCTTCGGACGCGCTGAGGTCCTTGGCGTCCTTGTTGAAGTAGGCCTTCGCGGCCGCCTGGGCACCGCTCGCCCCGCGTCCGAAGTAGACGATGTTCAGGTACCCGGTGATGATCTCTTCTTTGGACTGCTGGTTGTTCATCTTGAACGACTTGGCCAGCTCGGTCCACTTGCGGGTCAGCGTCGGGGCGTCGTTCTCGGTCGCTTTCTTGATGTACTGCTGGGAGATGGTCGAGCCACCGCCCTGACCGCCGGTGGCCTGGTTGTACACCGCGCGGAGGATGCCGGTGACGTCGAAGCCGGAGTTGGTCTCGAACGTCGCGTCTTCGGCGGCGTAGGCGGCGTGCTTCAGCACCTCCGGCATCTCGCCGACCTTGAGCAGCTGCCGGTCGCCGCCCTTGGGCAGCTCGCGGCCCATCATCGTCTTGCCGTCGGCGTAGTAGTACGTGATCGGCTGGCTCTGCAGCGCCGCGACGCTCTCCGGCGTCGGCACCTCGACCATGAAGTAGGTGATCACGAACGCGATCGCCGGAACGACGAAGAAGAGGCCGACGAAGGCGTAGGCGACCCGCCGGATGATCTTCCAGCGGTGCTTCTTCCGCTGCGCCGGCGTGAGGACCTTCCGGCCCTTCTCGTCGAGCTCCTGCTGGGGCTCGACGTCGTCGGTGAAGTCGTCGTACTGACCGTCGTCGTACGAGTCGAAGCCGTCTTCGGTCCCGTTGTGGGCGTGGTGGGTGATGAGGTCCGGCTCGACCTGCGGTTCGGGACGGCGCCCGGCCGGCGGCGGCTGCCGGAAACCCTGCGGCGGCGAGCCGGGCGGTGTGCCGGGGCGGCGGCCGGGTGGTGGCGGCTGCCGCCGGCCGGCCGCGCCGTTCTGGGCGCGGGGAGCCTGCGGTCGCCGCGGTTGCTCACCGGGCCCCGGCTGGCCGCCTTCGTCACCGGCCGGCCAGGCCGGACCGGCCGGCCGCGCGTTACCACGAGCCGGGGTGGCGCGCCGAGGGGACTCACCGGGCCACGCGGGTCCCGCCTCTTCACCCGGCCACTGGGCGCGGCGGGGTGCGTCTGGCTCCTGGTTCGGCCAGGAGCGGTTGTGGTCGTCGGTCACGGATGGGCCTCCCGGATCAGTACCCGCAGGGGTACTGACCTGCGCGTTGCGATGGTCGTGCAGTGGCTCACCGGCGTGCGGTCCTTCGTGGATCGGCCGGTTCCCCCGTACCGAGGACGTATGACCGGACCAGGTGGTTCCAGTGGCACGCCCGGCACACTTCGACGTCGTACACGGTGAACTCGGCGAACGAGCCCGCCATCCTGGCCAGCTCCTCGGGGGTCCGCGCCGAGCCCGCGACGTGCTTGAGTTCGTCACCGTAGACCCAGGACACCAGGGTCAGTGGTTCCTGGCGGCAGATCGGGCAGGGCAGCTCACCCGCCCGGCCGTGGAACTTCGCCGCCCGCAGCAGGTACGGGCTCGCGTCGCAGGCTTCGTGGCTGCCGACGCGCCCGGAGCGGACTTCGGCCAGCAGCGCACGGCGCTGCAGCGCGTAGTCCACGACCTGCCGCTGGTTATTCACGAGGACAGAGTACGGGCTCTTCCTGTGGCGTTCACGCCCCCTAGCGCGGCCAGGGCGGGGACCGGGGCGGACACGCCGGACGTTCGATAACTCTCCGGTGAATTTCGCCCACGATGGGTACTTCGACAGGGTTAGCTTCGCCACTTCGATGTATCGGCGCGATATAGTGGCTGAGTAGGTTGGACCGAGGCGCTCGTTCGGAGCAACGCGGGTCGTCTCGGTTTGTTCCCGGAAGGGGGTGCGGTGTGCTGGAGTTCGCGATCCTCGGTCTTCTGCACGAAGCACCCATGCACGGGTACGTGCTGCGCAAGCGGCTGCACGAGACGCTCGGCACGTTCCGGACGTTCTCGTACGGCTCGCTGTACCCGAGCCTGCGGAAGCTGCTGCGGGCCGGGTACCTGGTCGAGGAGCTGGACGAGGCCGACGACCGGGCGTGGTCGCGGCGCGGGCGGCGGGTCTACAAGCTCACCGCGGAGGGCAAGGAGCGCTTCGGTGAGCTGCTCGGCGACGCCGGGCCGCAGACCTGGGACGACGAGGGATTCGGCGTCCACCTGGCCTTCTTCTCGCGCACCCCGGCCGACGTGCGGATGCGGATCCTCGAGGGCCGCCGCCGCCGCGTCGAGGAACGCCGTGAGGGCATGCGGGCGGCGCTGGCCAGGGCCGAGGAGAAGATCGATCGCTACACCCGCGAGCTGCACCGGCTGGGGCTGGAGACCAGCGAGCGGGAGGTGCGCTGGCTCAACGAGCTGATCGCGCACGAACAAGCCGAACGGCAGGGTCCGGAGACCTGAGCCGCCCGGCCCGGGCCGCAGCGTCGCGGCACCAGACCTACTGAACAGACACGGATTGAAGGAGAAACCCCCATGGGCGACAACCGCCGCGTACGGGTGGCCATCGTGGGCGTCGGCAACTGCGCGGCGTCGCTGGTCCAGGGTGTCCAGTACTACCGCGACGCGGACCCGGCCACCCGCGTCCCGGGGCTGATGCACGTCGACTTCGGCGGGTACCACGTCCGCGACATCGAGTTCGTCGCCGCGTTCGACGTGGACGCCAAGAAGGTCAGCCGCGACCTGTCCGAGGCGATCTTCGCCTCCGAGAACAACACCATCAAGATCGCCGACGTGCCGCCGCTCGGCGTCACCGTCCAGCGCGGCCCCACCCACGACGGGCTCGGCCGCTTCTACCGCGAGACGATCGAGGAGTCCGACGAGACCCCGGTCGACATCGTCGCCGCGCTGCGCGAGGCCGAGGCCGACGTGCTCGTGTCGTACCTGCCGGTGGGCTCCGAGGTGGCCGACAAGTTCTACGCCCAGGCCGCGATCGACGCCGGTGTGGCGTTCGTCAACGCGCTGCCGGTGTTCATCGCCTCCGACCCGGAGTGGGCGAAGAAGTTCGAAGACGCTGGCGTCCCGATCGTCGGCGACGACATCAAGTCGCAGGTCGGCGCCACCATCACGCACCGCGTGCTGGCGAAGCTGTTCGAGGACCGCGGCGTCCAGCTCGACCGGACGATGCAGCTCAACGTGGGCGGGAACATGGACTTCCTGAACATGAAGGAGCTGGAGCGGCTCGAGTCGAAGAAGATCTCGAAGACCCAGTCCGTCACCTCGCAGGTCGACCGCGACCTCGGCAAGGGCAACGTCCACATCGGGCCGTCGGACTACGTGCAGTGGCTCGACGACCGCAAGTGGGCCTACGTCCGGCTCGAGGGCCGCGCGTTCGGCGACGTGCCGCTGAACCTGGAGTACAAGCTCGAGGTGTGGGACTCCCCGAACTCGGCGGGCATCATCATCGACGCGGTGCGTGCGGCGAAGATCGCGCTCGACCGCGGCATCGGCGGCCCGATCCTGTCGGCCTCCTCCTACTTCATGAAGTCGCCGCCGGAGCAGTACGACGACTCGACCGCGCGCGACGCCGTCGACAAGTTCATCCGCGGCGAACTCGAGCGGTAGAGCAGCTGGTGAAAGGGCCACCACCCGGGGGAGACCCTGGTGGTGGCCCTTTTCGCGTGCTGGACTAAACCGGTGGGGCGGGGTGGGCGTTGGCGGGGTGTGAGTGCGAGCGTGGGTGAAAGCGCGCCGGGGGACCTGGGCGTGCCGACCTTCCACGACCTGTTCCGGGAGTACTTCGGCCAGATGACCCGGCTGGCGCACCTGCTCGGCGCGGACGACGCGGAGAACATCGCACAGGAGGCCTTCGTCAAGCTCCACCAGCGCTGGGACACCCTGACCGACCACTCGCGGGTGGCCGGCTACCTCCGCACGACCGTGGTCAACATGTCGCGGTCGCGGACGCGGCACCTGCGCGTCGTCCGGCGGTCACCGCAGGAGCGGCCGTCGGACGAGCTGTCGGCCGAGGTCAGGGCGGTGGCCAACTGGGAGCACCAGCACCTGCGCGCGGTGCTCACGAGGCTGTCGAGGCGCCAGCGCGAGGTGCTGGTGCTTCGCTACTGGCTGGACTTGAGCACGGCGGGCATCGCGGAGACGCTGGGCATCTCCCCGGGCACGGTCAAGGCGACCACCCACCACGCGATGGAGAACCTGCGCAAGCATCTGGGGGACGACCCTGGAGGTGAGCGATGACCGACCTCGAACGCAAACTGGCCGAAGCACTGCGTGGGCAGGCCGGGGAGGTCACGCCCAACCTCGACGCGGCGTGGGCGGAACAGCAACGCAGGCAGCACCGGCCGGTGCGACGCCGCCGCCGGGCGGCGGTGTGGGGCGCCCCGCTGGCCGCGGTGCTGGCGGTACTCACCAGCGTGCTGCTGGCCACCCAGCTGAACACGGCCCAGGCCCCGGCTCCGCCCGCGAACACCGGTGAGCCGTTGACCCTGGTGCAGGCCGAGTACCAGGCGCTGGGTGAGCTGAAGGTGGTGAGCACACCGGTCCGGTTGACCGAGTTCGCCGGGCAAACCCACGCGTGGACCGCCTACGCGTTCACAGCGACCACCGTTCCTGCGCCCGACCAGGCGCTGTTCTGCATTGCGGCGGTGCCGGCCGGGGATCCGTTCGACGAATCGGCATCGCCGTACGGGACCAAATCGCCCTCGTGCGCCCCGATCTCGTCCGGCACTGTCCGCGCCGGGGCCGTCGGCGAGACCGGTGGCCCGCTGCCCCCGGGCAAGGCGGTGTACCTGGTGGACCCGGCCGTGCCCGCCATGCAGGTCTTCGATGCGAACGGCAACCTCGGCGAAGCCCGCGAGGTGGGCGTGGCGGGTGCCGATCGCGTGCTTCTCGCCGAGGTCCGGCCGGGTGCGTCGCCCGTGCGGTTCCGCGTCAGCTGAGGCCCAGTGCCCCCGGCAGATCGGTGATCTTCTCCACCACCGCCGCGGCCTGGTTCAGCACCTCCGGGTCCGGCGGGAAGTGCGGGTTCGGCACCGCGTACACCGCCATCCCGGCCGCCAGCGCGGACCGCAACCCGTTCGTCGTGTCCTCCACGGCCGCACAATCCGACGGCGCCACCCCCAGCAGCTCGGCGGCCCGCAAGTACACATCCGGCGCCGGCTTGCCCGCCCCGACCTGCTCAGACGACACCGCCGCGCCCACCGGCAACCCCGTCACGTCCAGGAACCCCTTGATCAGGATCACCGGCGACGAGCTCGCGATCGCCACCGGCCACCGCTTCGACACCTGACGCACGACGTCCACCGCGCCCGGGATCAGCGGCGGTTCCGCGGCGTACCGGGCGGCCATGCGCTTGACCACGAGCGTCGCGATCGCCGACGGTGACAACTGCGCCCCGAGCTCCTCGACCAGGTAGCGGGCCCACTCCGGCGTGCTCATCCCCTGCTGCGCCCGGGTCGCCTCCTCGCGCCAGGTGCCGCCGTGCTCGGCGACGACCGCGCGCCGCACTTCGTCCCAGATCCGCTCGGAGTCCACCAGCACGCCGTCGAGGTCGAAGATCACCGCTTCCATAGCCCGAGCCTAGCCTGTGAGCCGACTTACTTAGCCACGCTTACTAATTTTTGTTAGCCTGGCTAAGTGACTTCCGCGATCACCGATCTCGCCCACCGGTTGCGGCCGCTGGTCTTCCGGCTGTACCAGCAGGTGCGCCGCCAGACCCCGCAGCTGACGCTGACCCTGACGCAGGGTTCGGTGCTGAGCGAGCTGGTCAACGGCGGTCCGCGGCGGATGAGCGCGCTGGCCGAGTTCGAACGGGTCAAGCTGCCGTCGATGACCGACGTCGTCGGCCGGCTCGACCGGCTCGGGCTCGCGACGCGCCGTCCGGATCCGGCCGACGGCCGCGCGGTGCTGGTCGAAGTCACCGACGAGGGCCTGCGTTTTTACGCCGAACTGGTGACGGCTCGCGAGGAGTTCCTCCGCGAGCGGCTCATCGCCATGGACGAAACCGACCGCGCCGCGATCGAAGCCGCCCTGCCCGCCCTCGCCAAATTGCTCGTCGACACCAAGAAGGAGGAACTGATCAGCGATGAGCGCTGAGCACCACTCGAGCCTGCTGGACGCCGTCAAGGGCCAGCCCAAGCAGGTGTGGATCACCGCGTTCACGGTGCCACTTCTTTGACATACCTAGGGCATGGCCCTACGTCTCCCCCCGAAGTTCCAGCTTCCCACAAGCCTCATTGATCGCCTGCTGAGCTTGCCGAAGAACGGTGACCCCTCGTTCATGTACGCCCGCATCTCGATGGATCGCGTAGGCGCGGGGCTCGGCGTCGTTCGTCAGCTCGAAGACCAGTGCGACATGTACGAGCGCCTCGGAATGTCGCTCGCCGGCGTGTACGCGGACAACGACATTTCGGCTTACTCCGGCAAGCCACGGCCGGACTATCTCGCGATGCTCGACGACGTGTGCGCCGGCCGTTCGAGATCGGTCACGGCATGGCACACGGACAGACTTCACCGACAGCCGCTCGAGCTCGAGAAGTACATCGAGGTGTGCGAGCCCAACGGCATCACGACCCTGACTGTGAAGGCTGGCCACCTCGACTTGTCGACACCGTCCGGCCGGATGGTTGCGCGTCAACTCGGCGCCGTGGCTCGGTTCGAGTCCGAGCACAAGTCGGACCGCATCACCGCGAAGAAGCTGGAGAAGGCGAACGCGGGACAGTGGCAGGGCGGGACCCGGCCGTTCGGGTTCGAGCCTGACGGCGAATCCGTGCGCTACGAGGAAGCCGCCGAGATCATCAAGGCTACCGACTCTGTGCTCGCCGGCGGCAGTGTGAGAGGCGTGGCGCTGGACCTGATGGCCCGCGGGGTACTCACCGCAACGGCCAACACTCATTGGGACTCGACCGTGGTTCGCAACATCCTCTTGCGCCCCCGAAATGCCGGTCTCAGCGTGTATAAGGGCGAAATCGTGGGCAAGGCCGTATGGCCGGAGATCGTGCCCGAGGAGAACTGGCGAGCCCTGCGGTTCGTGCTTCTCGACCCGGAGCGCCGGACCAACGGCGGCAACAACCACGTCAAGTGGTTCGGGTCCGGTCTGTTCCGTTGCGTGACTTGCGGGCAGGCCCGGCTACGCGTATGCCCGATCGGCAAGGCTGGCCACCCCTCCTACCGGTGCGCGGTGCCCAAGGCCAAGGGCGAGTCTCATGTCGTCCGCCGGGCTGCCACCCTCGACAACTTCGTCGAGCGCCTGATCGTCGCCCGCCTTTCGCGACCAGATGCCGCCGACCTGCTCATGGTTCGCGGCCAGGCGGCCGACACCGCCCAGCTCCACACGGAGGCCACCGCGCAGCGTCAGCGGCTCGACGAACTCTCCGAGATGTTTGCCGAGGGTGCGATCACCGCGGCGCAGTTGAGGAAGGGGTCGGCGAAGGCGCGCGAGCGACTCGCCGTGCTCGAGAACGAGATCATTTCGGCGGTGCAGGTTGACCCGCTGGCAGGACTGGCCGGCGCGCCCGATGCAGCGCGAATCTGGTTCGGCGAGCGGCCCGACCGTAGCGACGGCCTCGACCTCGGCCGGCGTCGTGCGGTGTGCGAAACGCTCGCCACCGTCACCATTCTCAAGGCCACGCGCGGCCGGAAGGCAGGCGGCGGGTACTTCGATCCGAAGTCGGTCCGGATCGACTGGAGCGACCGCGCCTCGGCGTGACACTCACCATGTGACGGTTGGTCTATGGAGACCAGCCGGCAGGCACCATCAGCGGACGGCGCCGCCCTCGACGAGCACATCGAACAGCTTGTCGCGGCGGCGCCTCCGCTCAACTCCGAGCAACGCGACCGGCTCGCTGTCCTTCTGAACCCGACGCGGTCGGCTAGCTCACGCTGCGACGTCGAACGTTCGCCGTAGCATCTACCCACGTGGCCACGGAACCCAATGGGCAAGAGCTGACGCGTTGGAAGATCCACGACGAGCGACTCGTCGACGACACGCGCCGCGACCGCGTGAGCATCGCCTCGGTCGAGCTGCCCGACGGCGTGAAGTTCGAGCAGTGGGTGTTACGCATCCGCCCAGCCGCGATGATGGCCGTCCTTGATGATCAAGACCGGGTGCTCATGTTGTGGCGGCACCGGTTCATCATCGATCGCTGGGTGTGGGAACTGCCCGGCGGCTATGTCAACCCGGACGAAGATCCTGCGGTGACCGCCGCGCGCGAGGTTGAGGAAGAGACCGGCTGGCGCCCGCTGGACGTCGAGCCGCTCGGCGCCCTGCAACCCATCATCGGCAGCGCGGACGCCGAGAACCTGTTGTACGTGGCTCGACGGTCCGAGTACATCGGTGAGCCCGCAGATATCAACGAGGCTGAGCGGGTCGCTTGGATTCCTCTCGACACGGTTCGAGACCGGATCTTGAAGGGTGAGATTGTCGGCGCGGCATCGCAGGTCGCGCTACTACACATCCTCGCCTTCTACCGCTGACCCCTACGCCGGCGTAGGAACACCTACGGCCTTCATCTGCGCATAGACGTCCCCGACCCGGTGGTCGGTCCGGTACGGAGCCAGGCGCAAAGCGACGTCGGCGAGATAGGCGCCACCCCTGATCGACCGAACGTTCTCGCTCATCCGCACTGCCTTCGCTGCCTCGGCGCAAGCTTCGTCAACGCGGCCTTGGTCGGCCAGGATCGACGAGAGAAGTGCGGTGTTGAACAACCGACCGCGGTCGTACCCCTCGCTCATGCTGAGCGACCGACGGGCGAACTGCTCAGCTTCCGCGAGGTGGCCGAGGTCGCGGAAGGTGTGAGCGAACTTGGCCGACAAGTAGGCGTTGTCGAAGTAGCTCAGCCAAGCCGGCCCGGAGCCAGGCACGAACCGCTCGAAAGCCTGTTCGGCCTCACTGAGCGCCGCGAAGCACGCCCCGGTGTTGCGTTTGAGCGCTTGGCCGTGCGCCTCCAACACGGCTGCCTCGGCTTGCAGCGCGACCAGACCGGAACGCTTCGCTGTTCGCCTGGAAGCGAGCGCCATGTCGACCGCGACGTCGTGGGACCGGTTGAATGCCGCGTGGTGCGACATGGCGGCCAGCATCTCGGCCTCGAGCGCATCGTCGCCGGCGTCTTGCGAGAGCTTCAACGCGTCGCGCAAGTGCCGTTGCCCGTCTGCCGCGTTGCCGACGTCGTACGCGCTCCACCCCGCGACCTGATGCAGCTCGGCGGCGGCGGCGAACAGTTCGTTTCGAGCGGCTGCTGTCCTGCTGGTGTCTTTCAGCATGGGCGTCACGCTCGAGGTCAAGTAGCTGGTAATCGTGGTCGTTCCGCGGCTGTGTCCGCCGCCGAACCGGTTGTCGAGCTGGCGGAACGTCTCCGTCATGTGGCGGACGATCTCGGCGTCGGTGCTTCTGGACTTGGCCGGCCCGGACGCGGCCGCCGGAGTTGCGCCGAGCAGGGACGCGCCAATCGCTGTGACGCCTACGCTTGCGGTCTTGAAGAACTGTCGCCGTTGCACGTCATCGAGGCTAACCGCGACCGTCGGCTCGGCCGATTCTCCGGGCGTATAGGAAATGCTGAACCAGAGCAGTGAGTGCGGGACGTGTAGCGCCCTGGCCCACCGCTCGAGCTTGTGCAGATCGCTCGGCGGTCGGGCGTCGGGCGCCTCAAGGCGGCTCACCTGCGCTTGCGTGAGGCCGAGCCACAGGCCGAGCGCGGCTTGTGAGACGTGGGGCTTGTGTTCTTGGCGGTAGGCCGCGAAGAACCAGCCGAAGTGACGCGCCTTAAGCGCGGTGCGGATGCTGTCAGCTTCCCAGAACGGTTCAGGCTGAGGCTGCGCCACGTGTGAGATCAGCCGACGAGTGCACGAGCCGCAGTAGTCGCTTACGCGATCGCGAGCCAGCCGTGCGCCGCACGCTTCACACGTTCGCGCTGCTGTCCGCACCGTGGTCACCCCTCGTCCATCATTCACAGCGCAGTGTATGTGACCTACCACGCTATGTCACAGATTTCATGCGGAGCATGTATGGAATCCGGCAGTAAGACGCTGTGTCTCCCGGATCTCATGCGCGGATGTCGTTTTCCGCGGGAGGTCCACGACGGACGCTCAATGCATGTACGAGGTAGCTCACGGTAACAACACCATGTCGCGCTACGTGGCAGCCCCGTTGAGAGGGGTGCCACGTGAGCGCCGGTGAGGTCGCCGTGCGCGCGGTGATCGGTGGTGTAACTGCCGTCGCGGTGGTGGCAGCCGTGGTTCCGTACCTGCGGCGGGACCGCGGAGCCCGTGCAAAATTCCTGGACGAACCGAGCAATGGCCGGAAGTCAGAAGGCGTGTTCGGTGATCCCCACGAATTCGTGGCGGATGCGGGGAGTGTGCCCCCTGGCCCTCCGCATCCGTCACGTTCCAGCGCTGCTGCTCACAAAGTCGCGCTAACGGGTGAGATTTTCGCTCGTGCTGGAGCGGATATCCCCGAACGTGATCACGTGAACGTTTGGTATCACCTGACTTTCGAAAGTCGGCCGATTCGGGTTGCGTACTGGTGGGCGACAAACTTTGGGAAACTCTTCACGTTGGGCGTTATATTGTTTGTAGCGTCGATCTTCGTGATGCTCGGCGAGTATCCGCCTATCTTTCTGATTACAACACTGTCGGTCAGTGTGACTCTTATCGGGCTTCCTGCGGTCAGGCTGCATCGCGTCACGTGGCAAGCCCTCAATGTGGCGGCCGGATTTTATGCGGTCGCGCTTAAGGGAGCAAAAAATGCAGACGAGTGAAGATGCGATCAACGCATTGGCTGCGCGTGGATTTAGGGCGATATGCCTTGCCGGATCGCCGAGTCGGCCTGAGAGTGTGCTGTTTACGCTCGGATGGGATGAGCCGTATATGGACGAGGTGATTGTTCGAGATGAGGGGGACGCTACAGCGTGTCGTCATCGCCTGGAAGACGGAATCGACCTTTCCGACCGCAAGCATGTTGTCTGGTGGAAAGACGGATCTGTCCTTGAGGTAGTCGATGAAGTGCTAAACCACCTGCCGCACCCAGCTATGCCCAATGCGCCAAGGATTGTGATGCCGACGCCTGGAGATCTTTGGATTCCACCGAGTGCGCGAATAAAAGTTCGTTCGTAGCGTTCGTCAAATTCGAGACTGCGGGGTTCTTATGTCTGTCGTAGGTGTTGTCGGTGGGGTTATCAGTCTTACGCTCGTGCTACTTGTCGCCTTTTTCCTGCGTTGCTACGTTTTCTCATCAAGTACCGGACGCCACGCGCTCGGTGTCGACGTCGACAGTGGAGACCGGTATGTGAAAGTTGGGAGTGGCGACGTTGGAGGAGTCGTCTCTGCGCTGGTCGGTGGTGAAGTTATCGACCAATACGGCAGCGGGCTAGGCGTGGACGATGATTTCCCTACCGACCCGATTGGTGCTCGCCCGTATTTGGAAGAGTACTGGCGAACTTCGGGGTGTTATCTCGTCGACCAGGCCATCGAAACTGCGGCATCTCGGTGTGCTGAGAAGGACCATGAATACGAAAGTGTTAGCGGGCAACTCGAGTTGGTCGCATGACACGCACACGCCGTCAAGTCGGGCGGGCGCCGCCCGCGAGAGAATGCCGAGAACCAACGTGAGAAGGGCCAAACGTGCCGTACATGATGCTTGATCACCCGGGATGGCTCAGTGAAGACAACGGGCGCGCCCGGCGCGTGCTCCGGTCGTCCGGTTCGGTGTGGTCAGTGATCTGTACGCCGGAGGCCGCCGGGGGGTACCTGGTCGACCTCGTCCGGCTCGCCGGCGACACGGACGTCGCGCCGATCATCGACACGATCAACCCGCTAACGCTGGTGGGCGACGTCGCGGTGTGCGAGCCGCTGCGGGCCGCCGGCCCGGTCGCGCGCGTACGGACCTCCGATGTGTGGGAAGCGCTCGGTACCGCGGTTACTCGCCAGGTGGTCAGGGCCGCGACCGCGCGCCAGAAGTACCGCGCGTTCTGCGAAGCCTACGGCGAGCGGTACGAAACTGCGGCTGGTCCGGCGTGGCTGTTCCCCTCGCCTGAGACCGTGCTCGCCTTGTCCGACGACGAGTTCGACGTGCTGCGGATGAAGTTCTTCCGCGACGGTCTGCGCTCAGCCGCCGAGGCGAGCCTCAAGGCGGCCGACGACTGGGCGGGCATGACGGGCGAGCAGCTCGTCGCCGCGGTGCAAAGCATTCGCCGGAGCGGCCCGTGGACGGCCGGCGTCACGGTCGCCGACGTCACCAATGACTACAGCCTCTATCCCTTCGCCGACCTCGCGGTGCGCACCTGGGCGGGCAAGCTCGCCCCTTCGGTCGACTGGCCGAAACCCGAACCTGAGTTCGGGCGGTTGTGGCAAGCGATGGCCGGCGCGCAGTTGTCCGAGTGGACGCTGCTCACCCTCGCTTGGGGAGTTCGATATGCAACCGGAGTTGCCCTCTGACCTGATCGCCGGCGCCGACCTCCGCCGGGAGATCGACCTCTTGTTCGTCAACGCGCCGTTGCGCGACTACGACGAGCGCCCGCGGGTGAACGACTTCACGTTGCCGGTGCTCGGCATGGCCTACATCGCCACCTACGCGGCCGCGCGAGGGTTCAACGTCGGCGTGCTCGACGCCGAGGCGCACGGGCTCGGCGTCGAACAGACCGCCCGCCTGGTGAACGCGGCCGCGCCGCGGTGGGTCGGGTTCAACCTGCTGGCGCCGACGTACGAGATCAGCGCACGGATTGCCGAGCGCCTCGACCGCGACATCATGCTCATGCTCGGCGGCCACCAGGCGAAAGCCATGCCGGCCGAGATCCTCCTCGACCAGCGGATGAGCCAGTGCGAAGCCCTGGTGATCGGCGAGGGCGAGACCCGGGTTGCCGTCCTGCTCGACGACCACCGCCGACGGACCGAGCTGCCCGGGGTGATGTGGCTCGACCCGATCATGCACACCCCGGTCACGGGCGGAATCGGGCTCAAGAACGGGCACCACCTTGCGCCGGACATCAACGGGTTGCCGTTCGTCGACCGCGGCTACCTCGCGCAGGACCCGCACTACGACGCCGGCCGGCTCGAGGCGAACATGGTTGGCGCTCGCGGGTGCCCCTACGACTGCTCGTTCTGCGGAGCGGCGGTGTCGGCGAATCCGGACATCACCATTCGGACCCGCGAGCCGCACAACATCCTCAACGAAATGGATCAGCTCCGGGGCACCGGCGTGAACGCCTTCCGGTTCGTCGACGACCTGTTCCTCGGCGTCCCGCGCGTCATCAAGACGATGATGACCGCGTTCACCGCCGACCACGTCGGCGACTGGGCGCAGTGGGACGCCACCGGCCGAATCAACGTGCTGCACCGCACGAGCGACGCCATGCTCGACACCCTCGCCGCAAACGGCCTGCGCGAGGTCGCTCTCGGCGTCGAGTCCGGCAACGCGCGGATGCTCGAGCGGATCGACAAGCGCATCACCCCGGACATGGCGCGCTCGGTGGTGCGGCGGCTCGTCGAGCGGGGGATCAACGTCAAGGGCTATTTCATCCTGGGGTTTCCGACCGAGACCTGTGCCGAGATCGACGACACCGTGCGACTCGTCCACGACCTGTGGGACATCACCGACAAGCATCCGGGCCGGTTCCGGGCCTCGGCGTTCGAGTACCGCCCGTACCCGGGTACGCCCGACTGGGCCGAGCTGATGAAGTCCGGCGAGTACACGGCCGAGGCGCTGCTCAACTACAGCGCTGTTGACCTCACGGCGGACGGCGTCGACGAGTCGATGCGCGAGCGCGACGAGTTCAATTTCTCGATCAACATCCAGTTGAGCGAGGCGCCCATCGACTACATCCGGCGCAACCTCGTGACGGTCTCCCGCGCGCAGTACGACCGGAAGGCAGCCGCGTGAGGCGATGGAACCGCGGGGCGTTCGTCACCCTCGACGGCCCGGCCGGCGTCGGCAAAACCACGACAACCCGGCTTCTGCGCGAGTACCTCGGCAGGCGCGGGTTCACCGTGCACGCCACGACGCAGCCGTCGCACGGCGTGCTCGGCGAAACCGCTCGGCGCAACACCGACACCTACCGCGGGCACACGCTCGCGTGTCTGGTGGCCGCCGATCGGTATCACCACCTCGAACAGGAGGTGCGGCCGCACCTCGCCGCGGGGTCGATCGTCGTCTGTGACCGCTACGTCGCCTCGTCCTATGTGCTGCAATGCATGGACGGGGTACCGCTGCCTTTCGTCGAGGCGATCAACGCGGCGGCTGACGTGCCGGACCTCGCGATCATCTTGCAGGCGCCGCCGGACGTGACGGCGGCGCGGGTCGCTGCCCGCGGCGCGCACGACCGGTTCCACACCGGCGAGGACAGCAGCCGCCGGGAAAGCGAGTTGTACGAGAAGGCCGCGGAACGGCTCGCGCGGTGGCGGTATCCCGTGCTCGCCGTCGACACCTCCGGTGCCTCACCGACGAAGGTCGCTACCTATCTCACGGACCGAATCGCCGAGTTGGTGGAGGGTCCCGGCGCCGAGGTGGCAACGGCGTAGCCTGCCTGCGAGCCCGCCGGCGCGGGCGGGCTCGCAGGTTCAGCACCCGTCACCCCGTGAGGATCTCGCCGGATGCCCAACGGCCAACACACCATCATTGACGTGCATGTTCTGCTCGTCCGCGGCGATGATCTTTTGCTCATCCAGCGCCGCGGAACGTACGGCGGCGGCATGTGGCATCTTCCATCCGGCAAGCTCGACGCCGGTGAGTCTCTGCCCGCTGGTGCGGCGCGCGAGGGCGGCGAGGAGGTCGGGGTGCTCATCGATCCGGCCGACTTGCGGCACGTGCACACGTTGCACGTCGCCGGGTCTGGGCCCGTGCCGCGGCTGGGCGTGTTCTTCGAGGCTCGCCGCTGGTCCGGCGAGCCGTACAACCGCGAGCCCGACAAGTGCTCAGCCGTTGAGTGGTTTCGGCGCGACCGCCTGCCCGACGACGTGATCCCGTATCCGCTCGCCGGTATTCGCGCCTACTTCGACGGTGTCCCGTTCGGTCTGCTCGGCTGGGCCGATCAGCCGCGGCCTGTTCTCGCCTGACCGACTGCTCAGCGCAGCGAGCCCCAGAACTTCTGATTTGCTCTGGTCCACGCGGCATCGTTCAGGTTGAGCGTCAACGGCAACGGGGCGACCTGCCCGGACCGGTACACGCTATACGGGGTTTCGTTGAGCAGCGCGGACGCGCCTGCGCCGGTGGCCGGCGTGGTCGAGGCGAGCCTCGGCGCGGTCCCGCTGCCGGTGGTGAGGCCAGCGAACGCGACGGCGTCGCCGCGGTTGACGGCGACCGTGCCGAGGTTGACCGACTTCATGCCGGCGGTAGCTATCCATGTCAGCCCGGACACCGTGACCTTTCGGTCGAGGCTGGACACGTTCGGCCCGACGTAGACGCCGAAGTCAAACCCGGTGAGCCCGGTGTGCACGGCGTAAACGCAGAACTTCGCCAACGTCGAGGCGAGCGAGCGCGACGCGATGGTCGCCCACACGGTGAGGTAGCCGGGTGAGAGGGTCTCGCCCCAGATGGCATCGGCGCGCCGGAGCGTCGAGACTTGGTCGCCGTAGAGCGTGGTGTCGGTGGCTTGCGCTTCGGCGGTGGGTAGCTGCTCCATCGTGGCGACGTCGACCCCGTCGACCGGGGCCGGTCCGCGGTACTCGAGTGCGCCGGCCACTACCCGACCACCACCACGCGGTAGGTGCCGGCGCCGCCGAAGGACAGTGCGACGTTGTCGGCGTCGGTGAGGTCCACGCCGGTGAGCACGAGCGCCGGCGTGGTGGTGCTGATGTCGTAGACCGAGACGTCGACGAACTGATTTCCGAGGCCGTGCCGGATGGTGACCGGGCCGGCCGCGGTGGGCGTGACGTTGGCGATGACCTTGCGGGCGACGACGGCTGTGTCGACGGCGACGGCGTCCGCGGTGACGACGATGCCGGGGCCGGCGCCGACGGCGATGGTGTCGGCGCCGACGGCGAGCAGGCCGGCGCCGGCGAGGGTGAAGCCGTCCGAGCCGGTGCCGTAGACGGCCCATGTCTGCCCGGTCACTCCGGGCGAGATGCTGCCGTTGGTGGTGAGCAGGTAGAGCCGGTCGCCGTTGGTGGCGCCTTCATCGATGGCGACGACGGCGCCGCCGCGCAGGTCCCCGGGGCTGTCGGCGTCCGCGGCGCGCGCCCACGCGCCCGCCTTGGCGAGGTAGATGCCGTTCTCGACCGGGTCGGCCTGTGCCTTGACGAGCACGCGGTCATCGGGGTTCGGGGTGACGCCGTCGACGGCGGCGAGCCCGGTGCGGGTGATGGGTCCGGTGGTGGCCAGGCGGACGGCGGCTTTGAACGAGACGCCGGCGGCCGCGGCGGCTATGGCGTCTTGGAGCTGCCCGTACGTGGCGAGGTCTCCGGCGGCCGAGCCCGGGGCGGCGTTGGTGATGCGCTGGGCGCCGGCGTTGACGGGCGCGGTGGGTGCGGTGAACTCGTCGAGGCGGTAGCCGGTGACGGTCGCGCGCAGGTCGGACACGGTCGAGGCCGGCTGGTTGCCGGTGTGGTTGGCGCGGGCGGTCGGGTCGATCCAGTTGCCGGCGGCGTCGCGGATCTTCAACCGGCCGTTGTGGTAGATGACCTGCGCCTCGGCGCCGGCGGGGAGGCTGGCGACCTTGTGCGCGACCAGGTTGCGGGCTTCGTTGAGCCCGTGGTCGGTGTGGGTGCCGAACTTCAAGTCGGCCATGGTCGGGGGCTCTCCTAGCTCAGGTAGGCCACGCCGGAGCACGGCGCGGAAAACTCGATGCGGACGTGTCCGGCGGCCGGGTAGGTGACCACGCCGAGCAGCGGCTCGCCGGTGGACTCGATGACGTGCACGCCGGCGGGGGTGAACGAGAGCGGATGGAAGATGTTCCAGACCGCGGCCGCGATGGTCTGCTCGTGGCGGTGGCCGAACTCGAGGAAGTCGCCCGGCTCGCCTGGCGGCGCGGTGTCGACGGGAGTACCGACGGCGAGCCAGTCGAGCGCGACCGGTGGGCCGGCTTCGGGCTCAAGGGCTGTCACGGGTCACCCCCCGAGACACGCGCACGGTGCCATCGACGATCCGGGCGACGCGGCCGATGGGGTCGATGAGCAGCACGTCGAAGACGCCGGCGAGCCACGGCCAGGCGCGCGAGGTCGCCGCGGTCACGGTGAGCGTGACCCGCGAGTCTGCGGTGCTGGCGTTGCCGGCCGTGGTCGACCACTCGTGCAGCACGTCGCCGGCGTCGATGCGTTCGCGGACCTGCGCGCGCACGGTCCACCCGGAAAGGTCGAGCGGCCGGCCACCTGAGGTGACCGGCCACGCTCGACCCCACTCGGCGCCCTTCTCGATCACGACGTCGTCGTGCAGGGCGGGCACGGGTTACTCCTGGTCGTAGGTGGGCGGGCGGCTCGAGCCGAGCAGGAACCGCGCGAGCCAGCTCGGCACTCGCGGCTCGAGCCAGCGCAACCCGGCGTAGACGGCGCCGAGCACGATCGGCACGGCGGCTGTCTGGCCGAGTCCGTTCGCCGGCTCGGTGAGCCAGCCGGGTAGGCCGAGCGCGACCAGGTAGGCGACGCCGGCGGACCACAGTGCGGGTACGACGGTGCGCACCCACGACGTGACGCGGTCCGAGCGCAGCCACGCGGCGAGCCGCTCGCCGAGCTGGCGCTGCGGGGTGTCCGGCTCGCCGGGGACGGAAGTGGGCATGGTTGTTCGTTCCTTTCTCGGGGGTAGGGAGTCGAGCCGCTCATAGAGGCGGACGAAGGTGCGGGCGGCGACGCCGGCGAACCAGCCGAGCAGCACAGCGGCGTAGAACGCACCGGCCGGTGTCGAGGTCACGGCAGGGTGAGCCAGGCGCCCGCGTTGATCTTGTTCGGGTTGGCGATGCCGTTGCGTGCGGCAATGGCGGCGACGGTGGTGCCGTACTGCTGGGCGATGCCCGAGAGGGTGTCGCCGGGCCGGATCTGGATGCGGCGGCCGCCGGACGGGGCGCCGCCGGCGAGCTGGAGCACCTGGTCGGCGTAGATGCGGTCCGGGTTGGCGATGCCGTTCGCCTGGACCAGCGCGGCAACGGTCGTGCCGAGGCGGGCGGCGATGCCCGAGAGGGTGTCGCCCGACTTCACGGTGTACGTGCCGGCGGCCGGCGGCGCCGGGGGCGCGGGCGGGGCCGGGGGCGTCGGGGTGCCGGCGGGGTTGGTGCCCAGCAGCGCGGCGAGCTGCTCGCGGGTGCCGCGGTAGGCGTCGGAGTCGACCGGGGTGTGTCCGGCGACGGTGGCCGAGCTGGTGAACTGCAAGACCTCGACGCCGGCGCCGCCGTAGCCATCCCAGTAGTTCGCGGGCACGTGCTCGTAAATCTGGGAGGCGTACCCGCCGTTCATGTCCGGATAGCGGCTCGACCACAGCGGCGGCAGGCCGTCGAGGGACGGCGAGCCGAGGGTGTCTCGCCAGTACCAGCGCGGGATGTAGGTGAGCGGGACGGCGTAGCCGGCGCCGCGCAGGCGGCCGACGATGTCGCGCGTGAGCGTGAGGTTTCCGCTGCCCTTCTCGACGTCCAGGATCACGGGCACGTCGCGCGGAACGGTGCGGGTGATGGTGTCGACCTGTGCCGCGGCCGAGGCGTTGCCGCGCTGGTAGTGGTAGGCGGCGACGAGCAGGCCGGCGCCGCGGGCCTCGCCGAGGTTGCGGCCGAACTGCGGGTCGACCCATCCCGCGCCGTCGGTGGCCTTGAGAAACGCGAAGTCGAATCCCTCGGCGCGCGTGCGTCTCAGGTCGAACGCGCCGCCCTGGTAGTGGCTGAGGTCAATTCCGTAGAGCATGGGTACCTCCCGAAAATGGTTGTGTGTCAACGGTTCTTGCGGGTGATGGGTGGCTCGGCAGGCTCGGCGACGGCACTCTCGACGCGGTCGATTGCGTCGCGCAGGCTCGTGCCGGAGTTGGGCCGCAGCTCGTGCTCGACCCGCTCGACGCGCTCGACCAGGTTGCGCACGTCGTCGCGGGTGGCCGCGCCGTCGGTTTCGATGGCGGCAATGCGCTCGATCACGCCGGGTCGGGCCGGTGCGCCGTTGCGTTCGGGCTCGCCGAACCAGTCGTCGGCGAAGTGGCCGAGTCGACG
Organism: Amycolatopsis sp. NPDC051045; assembly: GCF_040682955.1. NCBI lineage: Bacteria > Bacillati > Actinomycetota > Actinomycetes > Pseudonocardiales > Pseudonocardiaceae > Amycolatopsis > Amycolatopsis sp. NPDC051045. Next base: position 118,852 of record NZ_JBFBCC010000003.1, on the reverse strand, counting down.
TAGGCCGCGCGCGGCGCTGCGGACTGCTGTCCACACGCGACGGATGACGAGGTATGCGGCGACGGCGACACCCGCCATCCCGGCGATGTCGAGCACGCCGAGAGCGGCGAGATTCACGGGGTTCCTTGCTGTTTCAGGGCATGACGAAATGGCCGCGCGTTGCGGCCGGTGAGGTGGTGCGGGCTAGTGGCAGTAGCAGCCGAGCAGCTGACAGGCGACCGTGCCCGAGCCGGATACCGACACGGTCAGCTCGACTTTCACCCAGTCCCGCCCGACAAATTCGGCGACGCTGAATCGGCCTTGACGAGATACCACGGCGCCGACGTTGACGTTCCACGCGCCAACTTCCGTGCCGTCGAGCCTGAGCCGGTACGTCGGGTTCGGCCGGTCGACCGCCCAGCCCCAGACGCCAACGACGCTCATCCACGGGTGCGATATCGAGGCGCGGCCTTCCCACAGCCTGGTTTCGCCGGAGAGCAGCCCGGCGTCGATGCTCCAAAAGCCGACGTCGCCGAGATCCGGGTCGGGCGAGAAGGTGTGCGGGAGGAACCGCGGATAGAGCGGGACGGGAAGGTAGGGACGCGCGAGGCCGGCGCCTACCTCGGCGCTGTCGGACACGATGACACGGCCGGTGGAATCAGTCATCGCCCAGAAGTCGCGGCCGAACTGCGCCGATCCAGCGGTGTACATGAGCGTTGCGCCGCCTTCCCGGCGGAGCACGAACCGCTGTTTCCCCTCGGCGTCGGGGCCGATGTAGAGGATTTCCACGCCGTCGGAGTCGGTCATCTTGATGTAGCTGTCGTCGACAAGGGTCAAGCCGCCGCGCGCGATCACGGCCGAGGACAGGCCGACCTTTTTGCGGACGGCGGCGAGTTCGCGCTCAAGGGCGATGACGCGGTCGATGATGTTGGAGGGCTGGTTGACCTGCATTACGCGGCATCCTCGATCAGGGGACTCATGGTGATGGTGACGGTTTCGACGGACTCGCCCGGCGCGTACTGCGCGTCGACGATCCGCATGGCGGTGTCCAGCCCGCGGCGCATGAATTCGTCTCGGATGACGACGCGGACGTCGTCGCCGGTGTCCCACTCCCCGACGTAGGGGGCGGTGTTGCCGCGGACGGTGAGCGTGGGGAGCACGACGGGCAGTCGGGCGACGAGTTGGTCGGCGTCTGCGTGGCTTTGCAGGGTGTCGGCGTCGCTCACGCTCGAGTAGCCCTGTTCGGACTCGAGCAACGGCCAGCGCTCCGGGTACTTCGCGGTGTCCTCGGCGACGGCGATCGGGGTTCCCTCGGCCACGCCGTCGCCGGCGGCGAAGGTGCGCGTGGCCATCCGCGTAGCGTCGGAGGGCCACACGTAGGTGAGGATGTTGCCGCCGGTCTCCCACACGTGGACGGTGCCGGCCTGGCCGAGCCGTGGGGTGCCCACGCGCATGATCCGGCGGACGCGGCCGCCGGTTCCCGGGGCGACCCCGAACATGATGTCGGGGCCGTCGATGACGCTCGAGAGCTGGCGCAGGGCTTCGCCGGTGTCGGCCAACGCGTGCCCGGGGTACTCGCGGTCGCGGTAGATGAACGATTGCGAGTCCTCGACCTCGACCCCGATGTCGCCGCCGGCGTGTGACTGCGCGAGCTGAACCAGGCGCCGCGCGATGTCGTTCTGCTCCGTGTCGTTGAACCGGGTGGTGAGGGTGGCGACCCGGTCGACCGCGACGGTGTCGGGCAGCAGCGGCAACACCTTGCGGTGGTCGAAGTAGCTCCACCAGTCCGCGCCTTGGATGTCGACCGCGCCGGTGCTGCTGTCGTACTTGCGGGTCCAGATGAGCCCGCCCCACATCGGCCGGTCGTCCCGTAGGACGTACAGCGCGCGTCGGGCCGGCATGGTCAGCTCGTAGGGATCACGCCGGCGGGTGGCTGGGTGGCGGGACAGGTTCCACGTGCCGGAGAACTTGCCGGCGTCGTTCAACGGCTTGTTGTACTTGACCCCGGACAGCGGCAGTTCGTCGAGCACGCGGCCGCTGCGCAGGTCGGCGACAAGGTAGGTGTACGTCGGAAGCGCCATCACGGCCCCCGCCACACCGCGGTGAATCCGCTGATCAGGTCGTCGGCCGATTCCTTGGTGACTGCGTTCGCCGCGCCCGAGTAGCCGTAGCACCGGAAGGTGGCGCCTTTGCCGAGCCACCTCGAGGTAGAGGCCGAGACGTTGTTGCCGCCGCCGCCCGTGCTGTCCTTCGCCCACAGGTTCCCCGCGGACGAGCCGCCGATCATGGCGTACTTGTCGATGTTGCCGAGCCCGTAGCGCAGGTTCAGCGACAGCTCCCACCAGCCGGGTTCGCCGACGGTGAACACCCCGCCGGCGAGGCTGATGCCGACCGGAGGCCGGTTGACCTGCGGGAACGTGAGCAGGGTCGGCGAGTTCGAGGTCGGCTGGTTTGTGGTGATCGTCCAGTCGCCGCCCGGGGTCGCCCCGCTGAGCAGGGCGGCGTACAGCCACTTCTCGCCATTCCAGCGGTACAGCCCGCCGGTACCAGCGAGCACGACGAGCTGACCGGGGTACGGATCGGTGATGTCGGACAGGGCGACCGCGGTCACCTGTCCACGCACGCGCCATGCGGCGCCGTCGTAGACCTCGGTCCATCCCTTGTCGATGCGGTAGACCGATTGCCCGGGGTAGGCGGCGAGCGCGTTGCGTTCGGCGTCGCTGCCGACGGGCAGCAGCCCGCCGAGAGCGACCGTCCACCCAGGCGTTAGCTGGTCGATCATGGCGTCGGTGATCTTGTCCGCGCCGGCGGTCACCCGGACGCGGCCGAGGGGGAACCAGTCGAGAGAGCCGTCGACGACGGGGTCGCTCGGCGTCGCCGACGCGGTACCTCGCACGAGTCGGACCTCGAATTTCGTCGCGGTGTCGAGGTAGAACTCGTCGGACTGCTGGGCGATCACCAGGTCGTAACGGTCGTTCGCCGGGGAGGCAGGGACGGCGAGCACGTCGAGGGCCTTCGGGCTGTCCAGCGACACCAGGTACGAGCCGACGCCGCGGGAAGCGCGGATGCTGCCCTGGAAGGGCTCGACCACGATCGAGCCGTTTGCCGTGCCAGCCGCGTGCACGCGCCCCGGGGTTGCCGGGCCGGGTCGAATGCCGTCGCGAGCGGTGATCGCGCTCGGCCCAGGAACGAGCAGCGCGGACACCGCGACCCGGGCATCTTCGGTGGTGATGAGCGGGTGAGCGTCGGAGCCGACGGCCCACGAATTGCGCTCGGGCATGAGGAACCTCCGTCTCACATGGCGGTGTTGTGCACGGTCACCGACAGGCGCGAGTCGGAACTCGGTGCAGCAGAATCGAAAACGGCCTGTATCTCTCGGCCGGGCGGGAAGCTGAACCACCCGCGGGTGAACAGGCGATCGGACGCCGAGACGTTGCTGCCGACGAACAACACGGTTCGGGCGAGCGTGTCGACCTCGACGACTTGGCCGGCCGGGATGATCCAGTCGGGATCGAACTCGAGCGCCTGTCCGGTGTCGCGGCGGGTGATCGAGGGGCCGCGGACCGGGCCGGCGATGCGCCAGACCGGCCACGCCTCGGCTGTGCCGTTGTTCGCCCATGTGATGGCTCCGCCGCGGGCCGAGGCACCGAACCGCATCGGAAACCGCAGTGGGAAGCCGAGCCCACCGGCGTCGACCGCGCCGAGCATCGTCGAGGCCCTGTAGCCGGGTAGCTCGAGCAACCGCGGATCGGTCGCCACCCACTGCACAGCGCCCGCGACGTAGCCGGTGTCGTAGGCGAGTCCGGTGGGAATCAGGCGGCGGGTGCATCGGGCGAGTGCCTGCCAGGTCCGGCCGGCGAGCCGGATCACGAGCGGTTCCTCGTCGGGGTTCTCCGTCGGCGTGGTGGCTGCGCGCAACCGATCGAGGACGGCCGCGTACTGCTCGCGCGTGGCACGCCGCGCCGAGATCACGTACGAGTACGTGATCGTGCGCGACTGGGCGAGCAACTGCCCAGGGAATGCGCCGTGTTGTCCGGGCCGGTCGATGTCGCCGCCGCGCATCTGCGGCAGGTCGAGCCATCCCTCGAGGGCACGCCACCCGTACGCCGTGCCGGCGCCGAGCAGGGTGCCCCGCCACTCGAGTTGTCCGTCGCGGGTGATCAGGTCCCCAGCAGCCACTACCCACCCCCGCGGCTCAACCAGTCCAGCTCGCCGGCGATGTCGGCCGGCGACTGCGCCGGCGTCGCGTGGAACTGGTCAATGTGGACGGTCGCCCGGTTTCCGCTTGCCGCGTAGGTGCCGGTCGCCGGGCCGCCGCCGCGGCCGGGCGCGCCGGCGAACGCGAGTTGCGGCGTGGTCAAGCCGGCCGCCATCGTGTCGGACACGCGGGTGGCGAGATCCGACGCCGAGCGCAGCGCGACGCCGGCCGCCTTGTCGATGCCGCCGGCCAGGCCGGGCGGAATCCACCGACCAATACCGGCGAAAACGGTCGATGGCGAGTGAATCCCGAGAATGTCCTTTGCCCAGCCGGGCAGCAGGCCGCCGAAGAACCCGAGCACCTTGCTTTTGAGCCAGCTCGCCGCATTCTGAATCCCGTTCCACAAACCGGTGAGCAAATCGCGCCCGGCGTTCAGAAGTAGCGATCCGAAATTGCCGAGTCCGTCGAGCACGCGGCCCGGCAAGCCGCGTAGCCAGTCGACCAGCTCGGCCGCCTTGCCTATCGCTGACCTCGCCAGATCTCCAAACCAGGCGGCCACCTTGCCCGGCAGGGAGCCGAGCCACGCGACCGCGTCAAGGACCCAGTTCACCGCCGTGCGGACGCCGGCCACGATGGTGTCCCAGTGCTTGATGATCAGGCCGGGTAGCGACCAGTTCAAGAACAGATTGACGATGAAGTCGACCGCGCCAGAAATGAAATTTCCGATCCAGTCGAGCGCGGCGCCAATCGTGTTCTTGATCGTGTCCCAATTTGAAATGATCAGCACGGCGAGAAGCGCGACGGCCGTTGCGATAAAAATAAACGGGTTGGTCATCATCGCGACGCGCAAGGCGTTGAAAATCGTCGTCGCGCTGCGGAAGGCGGTCGAGAGACCGCCGACCAGGGTCGTGAGCGGTCCGGCGGCCGCGGCGACGGTGCCGAACCCGATCGCCAGTGGACCGAGCCACGTCATGTTGTCGGACAGGAACCCGGCCAGCATCGCCAGCAGGGGGCCGGCGACCTGGAGCGCCGCGGCGAGCACGGTGCCGATCTGCCCGGCCAATGTGGCGAGCCCGGGGGCCAGCGCGACGACTGTCGGCTCGAGGGACTCAACGGCAGAGGCCAGGCCGCCGGCCAAGCTCCGCGCGACCGCGGCGACCACGGGCGCGAGCGCGGCGAGCACGCTGCCCAGCGGCGCAACGGCGGGGGCGAGCGAGGCGAGCGCGTCGCCGAGCTGCGGGCCGAGAAGTGCGATTGCCGGGCCGACGTCGGACGCGAGAACGCGACCGATCTCGGCGAGCACGGGGGCCAAGCCGCGGCCGGCTGCGGCGATGCCGCCGAAGATCTGCTGTAGCAGCGTGGCGCCTTGCGCGGAGTTGAGGAAGTCCCGCACGGCGCCGGTGGCCTGCAACAACACGTCGAGCGTCGACGTGCCGTTTGCCGACATCGCCGAGAAGACGGCCGAGATGATGCCGCCGACGTTGCCGGCGAGCTGGCCGAGCTGCTGAAGCGCGTTCAGCCCGTTGCGCATCCACGCCTCGAGCTGCCCAGACTCGCGCGCCGCGGAGATGAACGCGGCGAACCGCTCGGCTGCCGATCCCGCGCCCGTGGTCAAGTCGGCGAGCACCGTCGATCCGACCGTCGCGACGTCGCGGAACACCTGTGCGAGTGGCTGCGTGACCTCGGCCAGGTTCGACACGGCGGTCGAGGAGTTGTCGAAGATCGTCGCGACGTCGCGCCCGGTCCGCGCTTCCCGCAGGAACGCGGCCAGGCCGGCGGCGCCGACGCCGAAGCTCGAGGCGACGTCGGTCATGCCGCGCTTGAGAATCGGCAGGTATTGCGCGCCGAGCTGGCGCACCACCGAGCCCATCTCGGAGAACAGCTCTTGCTGTACCGAGCGCTTGACCGCGTCCCACGCCGGCGCCAGTGCGCGCACGGCGTTCGCCGTGTCGCGTGCCGCGGGGGCGAGTTTCGCGGTGGCTTCGGCGAACTTTGCCGGATCATCGATCGCCTTCAAGGCGTCGCCGAACCCAGACAACCCAACCTTGAGGGAGGCCAGTGCTGCGCCGCCGGCGACCGCGGCACCGGGCAGGATCAGCAGCGCGCCGGATGCTGTGACGATGCCGCCGCCGAGCGCGCCGAGTGCACCGCCGGCCAGGTTGGCAGCGCCGGCGAGCGCACCGACTTTGAGCGCGCTCGCGCCGGCGGAGAGCGCCATGTCGCGCGCGGACTTGCCCGCGCGCACGAGCGCGTTGTCGTAGACGTCCGTGTCCCGGGCCGCAGCAGCGAACCGGGCGCGGGCCTGCGCGAGCTTGCCGGCGACGCCCTTGTCGTCGATGCGGAGGTAACCGACAAGCTCGCCGATGGTGAGCGCCACGGGACCACCCCCGCCCGCTGCTCGTTCACGGGCGGGGCGGCTCTGGTGCTCCAGGGGGCGTTAACGCGTTAATGCGCCACGGCTGTTAACGGGTTAACCGGGCTCGGGGTAGAGCGCGCGGCGTAGTCGGCTGGCGTCGGTGAAGAACAAGCCGGCGATACGGATGCGCAGCCAGCGCCACGAGCGGGCGCGCAGCAGGCCGGGCGCCTCGAGGTCGAGCCCGTAGACCTCGTGCAGGTCTAGCTCGACGAGCGACCAGCGCGTGAAGATGTCCGACCAGCGCGGGCCGTCGCCGGCGCCGCCTTCCGTGTCGGGGTCGTACCACTCCCGGATGCCCGTTGCGGGGTCGATCGGGCCGCCGCGCGACGGCTCGCCCGATTCCCCGCCGAGGCTTCCGGGCGGCCGCCGGCGTTCCAGTACGCCTCGGCGGCCTCCGGACTCTGCGTGTGGTGCAGGAACGCCGTCATGCCGGCCACCTTGAACCGCGGCCAGGCGACGCCGTCGGCGAGCATCTCGTCGTAGGCCGTGCCGAGCGACTTGCGGTACATGTCGATTTCCTGCGCGTCCGACAGCAGCTCGCCGCCCGGTTCCGGCACCGACAGCTCGCCGGCGTCGGGGTTATCCTCGTGCGCCTTGACCGCGGCCGCTACGCCGAACATCCAGTCGTGAAGCCGCTGCAACCGCAGACCGGTCTCGGCGTCGACCGGCGGGACGGCGTAGACCTTGCCGCCGATGGGCAGCTCGAGCCCGCCGTCGAGCAGTTCGTCGAGATCCCGATACGCCATCACTTGCCCCCGCTCGTCGTCGCAGCCGCCGCGGTGCCGCCGGCCGGCGGCGTGGTCACCGGGTTGGCGATTTCGAGCGGCTCGCCCTGGCCCAGCAACGTGAAGTTGAACGGCTCGAGGTCGGTCGTCTCGCCGCCCTTGGTGAACTCCGATACCTGCGCGTAACCCTCGGACGCGTCCGGCGAGCCGTCCCGGCGATACCACCGCACATGCACGTCGGCCGAGAACCCGACCTTGCGCGCGGCCTTGCGGATGAACTCTTGGCCGGGGTCGGGGGTATAGGTGCTCGCGCTGGTGTCCCGCTTGCGCTTGCCCTCGGCCTCGACCTTCCATTTCCGCTGCGTAATGACGTCGGCGCCCCACCCGGGCGCGTCGTTGGTCGAGTCATCCTCGGTGTTGTCATCGGTGCTCTCCGAGAAGTTCGACAGCCCGCGCACGGGCGTCCACTGCGGCGCGGTCGCGCCGCTCGCGGCGGTGTCGACATCGAGCGCCCAGTCACTCGCGAGCATGGAACGTAGCGGCATATGTCTCCTTCTATAGGACGGGCAATGTAGTCAGTCCAAGAACTCGGCCTTTACGGCATCGAAGAACTGTTTCTGTGCATGATTATAGGGACGAAAGATCTCATCGATTAGCCGCTCAGCCTCTTCAAGGCCGGACTCGTCACGTGATTTATGAAAGATTTGGTGACTTCGTGCAATTAGTGATTCCTGAAAGGAGGTTGCGGCATCTGCAATCTCCTCTGTGCTGATCATTTGAATCTTGGCTAACAGTTGAGCGGATTCGTTGTTCAGTTGCTGATTTTCGGAGTGCAGTAGCTCGACTTCATGACGATGTCCATCTGGTACAGAGATATTCGCCACTAAGTTGGTTTCGATCTTCGTCATCGTGGCAACGAGATCTGCGTATATTTGCATCTGGAGCTCACGGTTTTTCTGCTGCTTGTCGTGGCGGTGTTGCTCTGAATGCCTCTCTTGCTCTCTTTGCCATCGAACATCTTCGCGTGCTAGCTCACGCTTCCATCGTCGCTCTTCTTTCCATGAATTTACTACTTGTCCGGCAATTATTCCGAGAATGCCAAGGATTGCTACAACTATCGGAACCCAGGTTGGAACGCTGCTGCTACTCTGCATGAATCGCAGATTAGCGGTAACGAGTTGGTTGATGTGCCTGGATTCGGTAGGTGTCGGTGTGCACGTAGCGACCGTTCTGGTCGGTGCCGCTGGGGTTTGAGGTCTCGCGAGTGACCAGGTGGACGCCGAGCCCGAGCTGCTGCTCGCCGGCGCCGGCGAGCGCGTCGAACGCGGCGTCGACCAGGTCGAACAGGTCGCGCGGGTCCTGGCCGGCCGTGCGGAATCGGATGCGCAGGCCGTACTCGGCGTCGGCGTCGGTGTCGTGTGTGAGCGGGTAGAGCAGCAAGGCGACCACCCGCGGCGGGTCGGCCAGCAAGCCGCCGAACACGATGCCGGTCTCGGTGGCCGAGTAGGCGGCGTCGGGTCGGTAGGTTCCGACGCCGGCCCCGGCCAGGTGGCGGGCAATGAGGTCGCCCAGCTCGACGACGAACCTCATGAGCGAGTCGCCTTCCGGATCTGCGCGGCGATGATCTGCCGGGCGACGTCGACCTCGTCGTCGAGTGCGGACTCGAGGTACTTCGCCTGGCCGTCCTCGTGGTGCCAGGTCTCCTCTTCGTGCTGAGGCACGGCGTACTCGGTGTCGAACGAGACGGCACCGGTGAGCCCGTCGGTGGTCGCCGTGCCAGTGTTCCGGAGTGCGCCGGTGTCCTTCGGGGCGCGGTTCACGGCGACGCCGCGGACATGCTTGGCGGCGAGCTTGACGCCCTTCTCTGCGCCGCGGGTGAAGTCATCGAGGACGTGATCGCCCTTCCAGCGGAACTCGGCCTTGAGTCGCATGGGTAAGGCTCCAATCGATACGTCGGCTTCTGTAACAACTGCGTGGTCTGTTGCGACCTTGACAACATGCTGCGCACTTGGAAGCGATCGCACGGCGTGAATTACGACTAGAGCAAGGGTGTGGTATCCGTGCCAGATAAGCCACCCGCAAAATCTGCTGAATTCAGCGACTTGGTTTTGATTGCGTCGATCGTCTGGACGCTGATTGCGGTCGCCGCGGCTCTTCTTTTCACGCTTGGCGACGGTGTTGCGCAAAGAGTCGCTGTCGCTGTGATGACATTGTATGCTGCTGCGGCGCTCGGAGGGATCGCAGGATTTCTCTTCGGTGTGCCCAAATCTGCGCCGAATAGTCCTGGTATGAGCGCCCGTTTCTATCAGGCAAACACGAACTTAGTTCAAGTGTCAGACTGGCTGACGAAGATCATTGTAGGGGTAGGTCTCATTGAAATACGGAAAGTTGTCGACGCCTTGGGTGTGGTGGCGACGCGAGTAGGTGTCACACTTGGCGATAAGACAGGCGATCCGGGCTCGGGGGCAACCTTTGTAGTATTGATTATCCTTGGTGGAATGTCTGTTTCGTTCCTCTTGACCTATATGTGGGCGAGCACGCGATTTTATCGAGTCTTACTTCAGCAAGAGGAGTCGCCCAACTCGCCGGGTATCACGTCAGGGTAATCTCGAGGTGCGCCGGCGCGCTGGGATGATCGAGGGTGCTCGAGGTGATGACGGTCGCTGTGCGCTCGGCTGGCGTCCCGGGCCACACGGTGACCTCCGAGCCGGCCGGTATCGCGGCGCAGGGTTGGGTGATCACGGTCGTTTCACTGATGGTCTCGGCGCCGTCGGTCGCTCGAACCCTGCGCCGGCGGTCCTCGACGTACGCGCGGCGGACGGTGAACGGCCGGCCGAACGTCGGCCCGTACGCGCCACTGCCGGTGTAAGGCTTGACGGTCACGGTGTGCGGGAGCAGGAACGCGGGCATGGTTAGCGCCACCGAGCGACCTCCTGCTCGACCGGGCCGTCGCCGAGCAGGCCGGCCGCGGTCAGTATCTGCATGGCCTCGGGCGAGAGCCGTGCGACCTGTGCGCCGCCGGGTGTGCCGGCGGCCGCGGTGGTCGCCCGGGTGAGGGTCACAGACCCGATGCCGGTGGAGGTGAACCGGGAGGCCGCGCCGGAGTCGTCGCCGGTGTCTTCCCACCATGCGACGGTGGCGCACGTGGCGTCGCGCACCGCGGCGCGCACGTTCGGATCGCTCGGGTAGCCGGCCGGGTCGGTGAGGTAGACCGCGGTGACGAGCAGCCAGTCGACGAGCTGCGACGCGCGGGCGAGCTGCCGGGTGACGCCGTCGGGAGGGGTGGTGACGTCGAGCCAATTCGCGTAGTCCTCGGCGGTCGCGTACACGCGCGCCACGGCGCCCCCCTCTCGTCGCTGGAAGCCGCGGCCGGTGCCCGTCGGGGCGGGTGCCGGCCGCGGCGGCTACTTCACGGGCGTCCGGCGGCTGGCGCGCTTGGTCCCGTCGGGCTCGGCCGGCGGGGTGTCGACCGGTACCTCGTCGACGGGCGGGGTGTCGTTCGGCGGGTCGTCGTCGGGCGGCTCGTCGGGCTCGACGTCGTCCTCGACTGGCGTCACGGTGTAGCCCTGGCGCTGGAAGTAGGCGACGGCGTTCTCGTCGTCGGTCTCGCCGCGGCCGGCGGTGAACCGGACGCCGGCGACGGTGCCCGCGTAGTCGGCGACGGGGGTTTCGATGGTGTGTCGTGGCATCACTGCACCTTGATGTTGCGGAAGACGGCGGCGGATTTCGTGGCCTTGAGCGCGACGGCGACCGGACCGAGCTCCACCTCGCCCTTTTTCACGGCGCCGGCGACGGTGAAGTCGGGCAGCCAGCTCTCGACGAGCTGCGTGCCGACGGTCGCGACGCCATGGAAGCCGTCGAGCCCCACGCGGTAGGCGTACAAGTCGGTGAGCCCGGTCGCCGCGGTGCCGCCAACGGTCCGGCCGAGAATCGGCACAATCGGGTTGTTCGTGCCGGCCTTCGCGCCGGCGTCGACGAGCAGCACCCCGCCGTAGGTCTCGCGGACCACCGGCCGGCCGTTGACGCCGATCAGCCCCTCGACCGGGTCGCGGGTGTACATGCCGGCTCGGCGCGCGGCCGCCCGGACTCGAGCAAGCGACTTCGCGTTGCCGATGACCACCGACGGAGCGCCGTCGAGCAGCGAGAGGAACTCGTCGACGGCGTCGAGCGCCTTGTGCTCGGCGCGCGCGTTGGTGTCGAAGTCGGTCCAGTCGGTGACCTGGCTGGCGCGAAACTCTGTGGTGGAGCCCACGAGCGCCTTGTCGAGCCCGTCGAACCCGTTGGTGTCGACAGCAGTGTCGCCGTTGATTACCGCGTCCTGAAACCGGGTGTTCGCGGCCTTGATCTTCTGCGACATGTTCAGCGACACCGCGGCGGACGCGGCCGGGCCGACCTTGGCGATAACCCGGTCGATCTCATACGAGCCACCGAGCACGGCCAGGTTGACCGAGTAGGGCGCGGTGGTGACGTTCTGCGGCGCGTACTCGGAGTTGAGCGCGCGGAAATCCGCGGTCGGCTGGGTGATCAGTCGGCGGTACCCGTAGGTGAGGGTCGCGCCCCCGCCGGAGGGATTGACGACGTCGTCGAAGATCAGCGAGTCGAGGATCGCCGATTCCTTGCGGAACTCGTCGATCACGGCCGGGTCGTAGTCGGTCTGTGCGTTGTTCTTGGCCTCGGCCAAGGTCACGGGCATGGAACTCTCCTATGGGGCTTAGCTGCCGTAGTGGCGGGAAATGGCGTCCGTGAGCGACTTCGCGGCGGGCTTCTCGCCGGACCCGCCGGCGTGCTGCCCGCTGCTGCGCGGCGGCACCTGGCCGGCGGCGCGCAACTTCGGGTTGTCGGTCACGGCCTTGGTGATCGCTGCGCCGACCTTGTCGGCGAAGTCGGCCGCGGCGGGGTCGAGCTGCTCGACCGCGGAGAGGAATGCGCGCGAGTCGACCAGCGCGGCCGGGTCCGCGCCGAGCGGGCCGGCGGACTTGAACACGGCCAGCTCGACCGCGGCGGCGCGGGCGCGCTGCTGCTCGGCGGTGACCTGCTCGGCCAGCTTGGCCGGGTCGGCCTTGTCGTCGTCGCCGGCGACCAGGCCGAGGGCCTTGCCGATGTCCTGCGCGAGCTGCTGCCGCGCTTCGTCAGCTGCCTTCGTCTTCGCGTTCGTGCGGTCCGCGGCGTTCTCGGTGCGCAGGTCGCGCACCATCTTCGCCAGCGTCGCCGGGTCCAGTGCGGCGAGTTCGTCCGCGGCCGCGCCCTGATCGGCAGGTGCCGGTGCCGGCGCGCTCGGCTGACCGGCTGCCGGCGGCTGCTGACCGGTGGCGGCCGGCTCGCCGGTTGTCCCGGCCGGCTCGCCGGCGGGGTCGGCCGGGGTGATGGGTGCAGACACGGTTGCCTCCTGGGCGGTCGTGGGATGGGTTCTCGGCGCCTGGCCGAGGAAGAAACGTTGTCTCGATCGTTGACAAGGCTTATGCGCACCTTTAACCTGGTCTCAAATCGAGACAAGGTTTTGAGGGGTGAAAAGATGGACGCGCTTTTCGAGGTCAAGCCGCTGCTCGAGGCAGAGGCCATGCGCCAGCACATCGCCGACCAGATCCCGGGACAGGTCGATATCTGGGAGGCGTGCGCCGAGGTCGCGGCCGAAAACGCGGTCGCGGAGCCGGCCCCGTTCGCGTGGCCGGAACCCGTCGGCCCCATGACGCTCTATGTCCGCGACGAGCTGTTCGGCGGGGTGGTGCTCTCGTGAGCACCGTTCGCTACCTCGGCGTAAACGGTCTGGCCGAGCGTTTCGGCGTTACCCGGCACGCGGTCGACAAATGGCTCAAGCGCTACCCCGCCGACTCGTCGCACCCGTTCCCTACGCCAGACGTCGAAATCGACGGTGGCATCCCTGGTTGGCTGCCGGAGCGCGTGCCAGAGATCGAGCAATGGCGCGCCGGAATGCCAGGGCGCGGCGCGGGTGGCGGTCGGCCGCCTGCACCGAAGGTTGAGCCGGAATTGAGGGACTGGGAACGCGAGCTACTCGACGGCGGCCCGTCCGAACCGGCCTAGCTGTCTCCGGCTGAACGCTCGCGCGCGTAGGCGGCTTGCCCGTCTTGGTAGCCCTGGCGCCACACGCGCGCGAGCGCGAGCGGTCCGCGCTCGGCATTCGCGTGGTGGGCGCGCTCGGCGGGCGTCCGCGGGCCGAGCCACTCGGGCACGTGCGCCGGGGCGTACGGGTTTGGCGTTGGTGGCGCGAGTCCGTAGCCGGCCGCGTAGCCCTGGTCGCGGGCGGCGCGGACCTGCTCGGCGGTTATTGCAGCCACGACTCACCCCCGGTGCGGAACCGTTCGCCGTTGCCGCCGCCGAGCTGCTCGGCGACGAATTGGTCGAACGTGACCCTACCGTTTTCGTCCCACCACTGTTTCAGCTCGTCGGACGCCCACCGGCGGGCGTAGTTCTCGTTCTGGCGCCACAGGTTCCGCGGGTCCTGCCCGGCGCGCTGTCCTTCCGCGGTGAGTAGGACGCCGTTGGTCGCGGCCTCAGCGGCGAAGTAGTCGCGCTCGAGCCGCTCGGCGTACGCGGCGCGGGCGAGTTCGTCGAACCCGCGGCCGCGGTAGCCCTCGCGCCGAAGCCGGGCGATGGCGTCCTCGCGGCGCATCTTCTCGACGTCCTTGTCGAACACCTCGGCGTACGCCTGTTCGTAGTCGAGTCCGGTCTCGACGAGCCTGTCGACCTCGGCCCACTTCTCGGCGTCCGGCTCGTCGGCGACCGCGTCGGCGTACTGCTGGTCGGCTTCGCGCCGGTCCAGCTCCGCGAGCACCGCGGCGACCGCGTCCTCGTCGTCGCTGACCTCGGCGAGCCGGTCGGCGAGCTGCTCGTCGGACAGCTCCCGGAGATCGACGGGTGCGGCCGGCGGCGCGGCCCGCCGTTCGATTTCGTCCCGTACGGCCTGGTGCGTCCGCCCGACCTGACCGGGCTTGCCGAGCAACTCGGCGCGCTCGGCGAACACCTGGTCGGCGACGGCGAGTTCGTCGTCGCTCAGCTCGGCTGGCGTCCGCTGCTGCGCGGTGAGCGCGTCGGCGATGGCGTTGTCGGCCGCAGCCTTCTCCGCGGCGAGCCGCTCGGCTTCACGCCGGCGGCCTTTCTCGGCGGCGATGGCGTCGAGCCGGTTCTGTTCGGTGCTGCCCTCGGCGACCTGGTCGGCGAGCTGGTCGCGCCGGCGCTCGGCGGCCCGGAGGTCGCCGTGTCCGAGGTTGACTTGCTCGCGGTAGCGCTTGCGGTTGAGCCCGGTCCGCTTCACGTGCTCGCGGATCTCGGCTTGTGTCTCGCGCACCCGACGCTCGGCGGCCTGGCGCTCGTCGTCGGTGAGTGCGGCCGCGGCCTTGCGCTTGTTCCGGCGCACCTTGCGCTCGAGCGCGCGCAGGTCTTCACGGTCCTGCTCGGCCTTGGCGTCGTGCTCGCGGATCTCGTCGAGCTTGGTCACCCCGGGCAGGTAGGGCACGAACTGATGCCGACAGTTCGGGTGCATGAGCCCCTCGAGCCGCGCCTGCTCGACGGTGGCGGTGATGTCGACGGTGACCGTCTCGTCGGTGAGGGTGTGCTCGACCTGGTGCTCGCCGGCCGGACCGGACAGCGCCAACACCCGCCCTTCCCAGCGGGTACACAGCCGGCAGGCATGGCGCGAGCGGGTGATCGTGACCAGATCGACGCCGGCCTGCGCCATGCGAGCGAGGTGCCCGTCGTTCCACGCGCGCCCGGTCGCGGTGCGCACGGCCATCTCGACGTAGCTCGCGAGGTTCCAGTCGCGGCCGGCGCGGTCAACGAATCCGGTCACGCCTTGGGCGGCGAGCCGGTCCCACGCGGCGCGCTGCGCCGAGTGGATCGTGCCGGTACCGAGCAACTGATCGGGCGCCGCTGCGGCGACCGCCGTTTGATAGGCGTCCTGCTGCCAGCGCAAGACGCGCAGCGGCAACGCCTCGAGTCGGCTGGTGAGGTCGGCGGCGAGGATGGCGGCCGCCTGCATTCCGGGCACCACGCCCGCGAGCTGCTCGAGCTGCTCGGACGACAGCGCGCCGAGTTCGGCGAGCTGGGCGAGCCCTTGCTCGACGCCGGCCTGCCACGCGGCGAACACGGAATCGGCGGCCGCCTGGCCTGCCTGCCCGGTGACCTGCGTAGCGATCCGCTCGGCGGCGAGCCGAAGCTCACGCGCCGCGGCGGCCTTCTGCGCGGCCCACTCAGGCACGTCCCGCCCGGCCCGAACCCGACGGGCAATGTCGTCGAGCAACCGCGCCTCGGCCTGCGTGTACAACGCGAGGATGTCCGCGGCGAGCTGCTCGACGACGTCGGCGGAGGCATGGTGGGACGCGGGCGCCCAGGACATAGCACCCCCACAATGACCACAATCACTGAGTGCGTCATTTGATCTATTGCTTGAGCGCCGAACGTGGCGGAGTAATCAGGGCTCTGTCTGCGGCGCACGCAAAACGATCAAGAAAATTAATGATCGCCGGGTCGCAGTCTTGAGGAGGGGCGCAGAACCATTGCCCCTGATAGTGGGCAGTGGTGCGCGGGTGTAATGTCGTCGGCTTGGCAACGGCGGGTACCTTCGTGAACCCGGTGAGTGGTGTATCTATTGATCGATCTAGGAGGGGGAGTTGGCATGGAAGCCCAGAAGTCTGAGTCGAAAGAAGATCGTAAAACAGATGTAGATGTACCGACCCCGGAGTTGGCGCCGAAGGTGGACGCCAAGCGCCGTCTGCGGGCTATCGCTATAACCGGAGTGGGCTCGCTTGCTGATATTGTCGGTATTGCTCAACTCATAACAAGTACGGTTAGTTTAGGTGCACTTGTGGCGGGCTTGATAAGTGTCGCAATAGCTTGCGCAGGACTACTCTGGCTATGGGGAAAGGGGGTTGGGTGGTCGGTTATTGGTATGGTTTCCTTGCTTGTAATCGGCTCCGCGACAACTGGCGGCGCGCTCGCCGGTTACTGGAATCGGTCAACGAATGACAAGGGTTCAACGGCTGGAGGGATCAGTCAAGCTCCCGTTGCGACGAGTACGGAGACTAGTCAGTCGAGAGGTGCTTCGAATTCGTCAAATGCAATCCCTTCATCCAATACCCCTGGTGTCGGCGGGTCAAATATGGATATTCCATCTCGGGGGCAATCTGTTGGGGAGGGAAAATTAGCCTTTCGCGATGGTGACTATGCTGATTTCGAGACCGGAGTGATTGGCAATAGTGTGCCGAATGCAGACTTGCAATTTACTTTCTTTACTGGAGCCAAGAACTCTTATTTTGCCACTTCTACCCCTGGTGGCCACCACATGGCCCCTGCTCCGCAAAGTCCCGATTTTGAGAAGTGCGCTAATATTTTGAAGACGTTACACGACCACACTGAGAAAACGGCTGTTGGAGGGGTCGGTGCATGGTACTGCGTGGAGACTGGAGACTTCAATGTAGCTGCGATTCAAGTGCAGAAGCTTCCAGTCGACGTTCGTGGCATCACTGAGATCAGCTACAAGCTGTGGAAGGGGTAGCCGTCTACGGAAGAAGGTGCGGGTAGGGAACTATCGTCAGTCACTCTGGTTGATGAGTGAACGAACTGTTCGGACCCGCTGAAGGTCGCCGGGTCGGGCACACTCCGGCCGGATTCGGCGAGGATAGCGGCGACCTCGGAGCCGACCTGGTCGTCGTTCCAGTCGGGGTGAACCATCCGCACCCGCACGTCGGTCGAGGCAGCCTCGGCCGCGGCGAGCGCCTGCACCGTGCGGGCGAGCGCTTCGGGGTCCGGTTGCGTCCGGTCGGGAAACTCGACCTTCGGCACGTCCGGCACGGTCGCCGACCCGCCGAACGCGTACCGGTCGACCTCAACCAGGGCGGCGGAGATCTGCGCGAGCCCGGACGCCCAGTAGCGGGCCTTCTTGTCTCGGGTGCGGTTCGACAGCTTCTCGCGGGCGGTGACCTCGGTCGCGGTGATCGAGGCGTCGCCGTCGTCGTCGCCGAGCGTCGCCAGTGAGTAGCCGGCGGCGCGGAGCGCGGTCCGGGTGATGTCCTCGGCGGTCTCGCGGTGCTCGGCTACCCGGATCGCGAATTGGTGAGCGGAGACGGTGAGGGTGTCCGACCCGCCGCGCGAGAGCGCGTTCAACTCGGTGTAGACCTCTCGGTCTTCGTCGAAACTCGCGCCGCGGCCGGCGCCGTTGTCCTGCAAGTACCCAGTGGGCACCAGTAGCCGGGCCTTGGCGATCCGGACGTCGCGCATCCAACTGGTGTACGTCTCGTCGAGCGCGTCGAAGAGACCTTCGACCCCGTCGAAGTCCGACCGGCCCAGCGGAGCGAGTTGCGGAGTGCCGCGCCAGACCCGGTTAGGGCGAACGTTGGGCACGTACGCGGCGGCGAGCCGGTCGGTGCCGGTGGCGATGCTGCCCTCGGCGTCGACCAGCGGCGCCGCCCACGCGGTCGCCGGGTCCTCTGCGAGCGGAACCGGTCGACCGAGTTCGGTGTCGGTGCCGACGTGCAGCGCGTGCACGATCCGGCCTGGTTCGTAGCGCTCGAGGTGGCGCCACACGGCCGGCCCGTCGACGCGCACCCGCGTGTAGAAGGTGACCGCGGACAACTCACCCCATCGCCACTCCGGAACCGCGGCGTCGGCGTGGACGGCGTCGAGCATGGCGTGCTCGGCCACCTCGGTATCCCACACCACCCGCAGGTAGGCGCCGCCGAGCGCCGAGGCGATCTCGGCCGCCTCGAGCAACCGCGAGTGCATCGCCGGCGAGTTGAGCACCAAGTCGAGCCGGGCTTGTGCCGCGGCGTCGTCGACGACGATGCGAGGCGGTTCGGAGAACAGGAGGTCGGCCGACGCGGTCGCGATGTCCGCGGCGAGCGGCACGTGCACCCGCTGTCGCGTCTGGCCAACAGGGACCGGCCGGCCCCAGAAGAACCGGGCGAGCCCGCCCACCAGGCCGCCGCGGTAGGTCGAGGGGCGAAGCCGAGGTGTAACAGCGCGCCGGCGTTCACCGGTGTAGATCTCGACGAGCCGCTCGGGATCACCGGTGTACCAGGCATCCCACTCGCGCATACGCGCGTGCGCGTCGTCGAACGGCGGGGGAGGCCACGAAGACGGCATGACGCACCCCCTTTCACCAGAGCAGGGAGAGACGTGGGTTTCATCAAGGACGCCAAGGCGGCCCAGGTCGGCGCCGACGCACAGAAGGCGTATGCAGCTGGTCGCTTTTTCTTCGCGGCGCGGTTGAACTGGGCGGCGACGCACCACGGGATGTCCGGCGAGGTTGCCGACTGGTCCCAGCAAATCGAGGCCATCGAGCGCGCCGGGTGGGTCCTGTCCGAGTGGACGGTCGGCCAAGACAAGCAGGGCAAGCCGGAGGCGTACCCGCTGTTCAGGCGGCGGCGAGAGCAGGCCGCCAGAGCGCCTCAGTAGTCGTCACGGCGTAGCGGCCGCCGTCGAGCGAGTGATCAGCGATCTTGATCGGCTTGTCCTCGCCGGCGGCGGTCGCTTTGTCGTCCCACGAGTAGCCGGGTACCTCGGCGATGAAGCCGCGGCACCGGTCGGCGACGCGTAGCCGGTCCTCGGCGAGCAGGCTCGACACGGTCCGGATGCCGTATGCGACGTCGTTGTCGGCGGCTTGCGTGAGCACGCCGTCGGACTGGAGTTGCACCCGGAAGCTCGCCGCGGCGGGGTCGACGACGACGAACTCGGGGCGGCCCGGCTGGCGCGGGTGGTGGTCGAGGTCGAGCCACTCGCGCAGGCCGGCGGCGAGCTGGGAGTCGGTAAGCCGAGTTCGTGCGTGCGCGGGATCGTGGCGCCACTCGTCGACGAGGTAGAGCCGGTCGTCGGCGCCGAGGCCGAGCAGCAGCGCCGCGGTTGCGTTCGTGGTGCCGTAGTCGACGCCGGCGGCGAGCAGGCGCCGCAGGTCTGGCAGCTCGTCCCACGGCACGACGTGCCGGTCGGGGTCCCACATGTCGAACACGGCGCCCTCAGCGGCGACCCACTCGCCGAGGATGAACCGCCGGAACCACAAGCCGGTGTACTCGCGGCGGATGCTCGCGCGGTACTCGGCGGACAACGAGGGGTTGTCGTCGAGGGTGAACGCGAACGAGCGCCAGTCGGGCAGCTCGGCGAGCCGGTCGAGGTAGTCGTGCTTCAACCAGTGCGCCGGGTTGTCCGGGTTGGTGGTGCCGAACAGTTGCGCGCCCGGAACCGACATCCGGCCTAGTAGTTGCTTGAAGAACTCGCGGGCAACGACGGTGACCTCGTCGACGTACGCGCCGGCGCAGGTCAACCCGCGCAAGACCTTCTCGGCCTTGCTGTCGGAGGCGCCGAGCACGAACACTTGCCGGCCGAGAATCCACCCGGACGGCGCGCCTGCCGTGTAGCGAACGTGGTCGGCGACCGCGCCGAACAAGCTCGGGTCTTGCAGCGGCGCGAACACGTTGCGCGCGACCGAGTCCCGGGTGCGCCCGACAACGACGAGTTGCCCGCCGCGGGGCGCGTGCGCGACGTAGATCAACCAGCGCAACAAGCTCGCGATGGTCTTACCTGACCGGATGGCGCCCGACCAGATGTTTACGCGGGCACGCGACTCGCGCATCGACTCGACCTGTGCCGGCGACAACGGGAGATCAACGGGCACGATCACCCCGCCCTACGCCGAGAACCCACGAGCCAGAGTCGTAGCGTCATGCCATGACTACAGCTGTGGCATGGCTTGCGCTCTTGGTGGCGCTGGCGTCCTTGAGCTGGCAAATCGTGTCTTGGAGGAGAACGGGCGCCCTGCTGCTGGTCCGATCGGAATTTCCCGACGGTCCGCCGGTACCTGGTGGAGAATTCCCGGTACTGGTTGTCGTGACCAACACCGGGCGGACCGCTGCGACGGTGCACGAAGTTGGCTTGAGCCTGCCGAAGCGGGCTGAGTTCACGAGTCCTGGCCCGAGATCCGTCGTCATAACTCCCGATTCACCGGACAGTCAAGCCCTGCCTTATCGGCTCGAGCCCGGCGAGGAACTCGTCGTGTATTTCTGGCAAGCTGGCGTAAACAGGTTGCTCGAACGAGTCAGCGACGTTAGCGACGCCGATCTCTTGCCGTACGTGCGAGCCGGGCACACAGTCGTGCGCGGCAAATTCTGGGAACCGACTCATCCACGGAGAAGATTCGACCTCGGCTAGTGGGGTTCGCCCGGCGCGACGTGAATGCCGAGTGCCACGGCTAGTCCGCCAAGCATCGACCGGACGCCATCGGCGCCGGTGTCAGCGTCGACCTGCTCGAGCTTGGCCGCGGCGCCGAGATGCGTCGACATCGCCGAGGCGAGCGCCTTCTCGTCCGGTGCCGGCACGTGGTCGAGCACCTTGGACTCAACGCCGTTGATCGTGGTCGCGGTGAATGTGTACCTGTCAGCCTCAAGCCGGCCGAGGATGCGCTCGGCGCGGCCGTAGAGACGGCCGACGATGTCGGCGCGGCGAGCCCGGTTGTCGACCTGGCGGGCGTGCGTCGCGGCGGCAGTGGCCGAGCGGTCGAAGGACAGGCCGAGCGCGCGGGCGATGCCGGTCACCGTGGACGGCGAGCGGTTGATCTCCCGGGCGATGTCGTTGCGGGTCTTGCCCTCGGCGTGCAGCTCGCGCACACGTTCCCGGTCCGCATCGGTGATGAGGTTGCGCGGCAAGGCGGTCACCTCGCCCCCTGAGCAGCAGACAGCCCCGGACCGAGGGGGGAGGTAGCCCGGGGCTGTCAGTTCGTGGTGCGGGTATAGCTCACCCGCTGCTAATCGCCAGTTTAAGCACAACCGGCCCGTTCGCGGGTTACACGCACCCGGACGGGGGTCACGAGCGCAAGGTCGATGACGTCGCCGACGCGGTACCGCGGTCGGCCGTGTTCGTCGGGCTTGCGCTTCGCGAGCTTGCCGGTGCGCGCCCACGTGCGCAGCGTGTTCGCCGATAGTTCGCGGCCGAGCAGCTTCGGCAACGCACGGGCGATCTCCGCTGCCGTCGCCTCGACCTCACGGGCGGCCTCGAGCAGCTTCTCGCGCTGGGCCTCGACGTCGTGTCGCATCCCGCATTCACGGCACGCAACGACGGCCCGTTCGGGTCGGGCGTAGAGGTCGGCTGAACAGTCCGGGCACGGCCCGCAGTACACGCGCGCCGGCGGGAGGTCGACGGCCCGGCGGACCTGCTCGACGGCGTCGCCGATCTCGTCGACCAGCTCGCCGCTTGCCGGGTGGTACTCGACCCACGACGGATGTCGACGCAGCCACGCGGCCATCTCGGGCACGGTGTCGTCGAGGTCGAGCGGTTCCAGCTCGGCGACGGTGAGCGGCGTTCCATCCGGCGCGGTCTCGCCGGTGGGCACTGCCCGGTGTGGGCCATGTGTTTCCCACAGGTCCCGCACCCACGTCGAGAGCACGTTGTGCACGATGTCGCGGACCTCGGCGGCGCCGACGTTGAACGGCAGCCCGGTCTCGGCCGGGCGCGAGCCGACCCGCGGCGGCCCGGTGTTGGCCAGCCTGGCGACGGTGTCCTCGAGGTCGTCGATCAGCTCAGCGACGTCGACCAGGTCGGCCCGGAGCCGGCCGAGGCACGACGGGCACACCGTGCCGCCGGTGGTCGCGTTACGGCAGAACGGCGCGGCGCACGTGTCGATCATGCACTCGAGCCTCGAGCCGGCTGTGTCACCGACCGGGCGCGACAGCTACGCGGCGCCGGTCGCCTGGTCGACGAGCACCCATCCGCCCGCAGAGCACGGCGCGCACTCGACGCCGTCGACCGAGCCCGCGCCGCGGCACGTGCGGCACACGGCGTCGAACCACTCGTCGCCCTCGACCGAGCGGTGCGGAGCGGCGGCGCCGAGTCCGCCGTGTGCCTTCGCAAGCAGGCACACGCGGCCGGGCTTGTGCGGGTGTTCGTGGCGACAGTTCACCAGGTCACCGGCGATGAGCGTGCTTCGGGCGAATGCGCGTGCGCTCAACGAACCTTCCTTCGTGTCGAGTCGGGACAGCCTACGACCGGTGCCGTTCACGCGGCTGCGCTGAGCGGCTCGTCGAGTTCGGCCTCGGCCGGGATCGGGAGACCGGGCAGCGCTAGCACGTACTGACCGGCGCCGGCCCACGTGCGGCCGCACCGGACCGGCTCGGCGAGCACGTACGCGCGTGGCACCGTGCCGCGCCGGCGAGCCCGGAGCCGGGCACGGCGCTCGCGTTCGTACTCGGCGTGCGCCGCGGTGCACGCCGCACAGCGGCACCGGTGTTTTGCGTACCGGGCGTTCGTGCCGTGCGCCGGCCGAATCGTCGGCGCGGGGTGTCCGTCCTGCTCGGCGACCGCAGCCCGCTCGTCGGCGTCGAGCCCTCCCCAGATCCCCCACGCTTCCCCGGAAGTGAGCGCGTCGGCGAGGCACAGCTCGCGCACCGGGCACTCGGCGCACACGGCGCGGCACTGGTCGACCTGCTCGTCGGCCGGGTCGATGAAATCGAGGTCGAGGCGTCCGCGGCACGCTGCGCCCTCGCGCCACGACGGCCCGCGCGTCACTGCGGCGCCTTGTCGATCAGCGGCGCGGCGAGCACGGCCTCGGCGAGCCGGCGAAGCCGGAAGGGCAGCAACCCCGTACCCGGTTGCCGCGCGAGCCCCTCGAGCGCGATGCCGAGCCGGCGGCCGAGGTCGCCCTCGACGACGGCCGGCGCGCGCTCGCCGGCCTGGCGCAGCAACGCGGCGAACTGGTCGAGCGCCGACAGGCCGACCGTCGCGGGTCCGTGGTGACTCGCACCGGAAGCGCCCGGCGAGCCGGCGTCGACGCGCGCGTGCGCGCGGAGGCGCCGGCGACCGGTCGCCGCGGTGGTCTCGTCGTGGTTGTTCATCGGTTCCCCCTGGTGGTCAACGTGTGGACGCGAGCGCGTCGGCGAGCCGGGCGTCGTGCGCGGGCTGCTTGGTGAGCGGCTTGCCACCGGGACCGGTGCACGGTGCGCCCGGTCTGGCCTTGCACCAGGTGCACGCCACGGCGAGGTAGGCGCGGCGGGCCTCGACTTCGGCCTCGGCGTACTCGGGATCGACCCCGCGGGTGATGGCGAGCGCCGCGGTAACCCGGGCGACACCGTCGCGGATGGCGCGCAGATTTGGCGGGCGCTCGATGGCACGTGCTCGCAACTGCGCGTCGTGCTCGCGCTCGGCGGCGTCGCGCCGGATCGTTCGCCAGTACTCGACGATGTCGGCCGGCATGACGGTCTCGCCCTGGTGCCGGTAGTGCGCTCGGACCGCGGCGCCGGCGACGTCGGCCGGGACGTCGTCGAGGATGCCGGCCCACATCGTGAGCACGTCCGGATCGGGTTGCGGCACCTTCGGATCGACGGCCGAGGCGGCGCCGAGCAGGGTCGCGACTTCGGCCCGGTTCATGCGCGCGCCCCGTCGACGAGCTGTTCGGCGTCGACGGACGCGGGCTCGGCGGCGAGCGCGAGCCATCCGCGGACCTTCTCGCCACGAGCACTGCGAACTGGCGGACGCGCGGCCGGCTGCTCGGCGAGCTGAGCCGCCTTGACCGCATCGTCGTACAGGTGCGGCAACAGACCAGGACGTGCACCGGCCCGGCGGTTCCACTCGTCGAGCGCGGCACGCAGCGGAATCAGGGCGCCACCGTCGCGCAAAATCCCGTCGGCCTGCTTAGCGAGAGCACGAATGGTCGCCGGCCGATAGGCGGCGCCGGTCTGGTCACGCCATGCCGTGACCAGGCGATATGCATCGGGACGTGACGCGGTGGCGAGTTCGGCCGCGGTGGTCGTGCCTCGCGTACGCGCGCCCCCACGCGCACGGCTACTACCCCCGTTAGGGGGTAGTAGTTCTCCCTCTACCTCTCCCTCTGGCATCGGGTTGCTACCCGTTTGCTCTGGCCCGTACGTGGCGTCGGCTATGGCACTTGCTACCGGTTCGGCTACCGGGTTGCCGTCGGATTCGGTCTCGTCGACCTGGCCCTCGACGGCGTCGCGCTGCTTGGCCCATCGCTTGGCCGCGCCCTTGCTGCCTGCTTCGCGGCGAGCGTCGCGCAGGGCCTTCGCTTCGCCGGCGGAACGCTGGTGCTCGAGGTAGTCGTGCACGATGACGTGTCCGCGGCGCGGCTGCGGGCAGTCCGGGCAGCCGTGCCCGAGGCGGTGCCAGAGTCCGACCTCGACGAGCCGCTCGGCGAGCCGTTTGTGCACGCCGGCGAGCCGGACGACGGCGGCCGGCGGGATTTCCCCGTCGGTGAGGTGTTGGCCGGCGTAACAGAGCCCGGTCACGTACAACCAGCCGGCGGCCGGGTCGTCGATCTCGACGAGCTTCGGGTGCAACGGCAGGTCGACGGAGAGCCGGATGTACTCGCGCCGGTCCTGTGCGCGAGCGTTCATCGCGCCCCCGCTGCGGCTTCGTACTCCTCGGCGATCATGAAGTAATCCACGTCGAGCAGCGCGGCGACCTGGTCGAGGGTGTCGCCGCGGCGGCGTGCGATCCGGACGACCTCGAACACCTCGCGCTGGTGCAGCTGGTCGTACGTACGTCGGCCGTTGAGCGCGGCCTCGACGGCGAGCGCGTCGAGCTTCCGCACGGGCGCGGCCGCGATTCGGCCGCTCGGAAATTCGATGATCACGGGTCCCCCTGGGGTGGTGCAGTGGCGGACGCGGGCGCGCTTCACCGCGCCCGCCACTGGTCGGTGACGTGCTGAAATGGTTGTTTCGCTATCTCGGTGCGGGAACGCTAAACCGAGAACGGCGCCGTTTCTGTACTAGAAGTACAAATTCGGGTTGTTCACTCGTCCGGGTTCCCGTTGGCAGGGCGAGCGATCCACACACGGTTTCGGCTCGCGCGGCGGCTTCGCCGGCGGCTGCGGTACTCGCCGCACGGCACGATCAGTCGACGGGCCGCCCACGTCCCGAGCACGGACGGCAAGACGTTCGGCGAGTGCGGCTCGACGTCCTTGGGAACCGCCTTGCGGACGTCCTCGGCGGTGAACGGCCGGCCCTCGCGGACCAGTGCGGCGAGCGCGACCTCGGCGGCGGCCCGGTAGTCGCGGTTCACGGCGACCGCGGCGGCGAGGTTGGCCTCTTGGCCAGCGTGCCGGTCGGCGAAGCCTAGGGTGAGCTGGTCGGCCACGGCTTGGACCCCTCCCACGGTCGTGACCGGATCTCGCGAGCCCACTCGGCCAGGTCGGCGAGTATCTCGCGGTGTCCGGACATGTCGTAGACCCGCTGCGCCGGCGTTCGGTCGGCGACTACTGGGCACGTCGGGCACTCCGGGCAGCACGGCGAGCAGTCGGTCGGGTCGCAGCAACCGGCGCCGAGGTGCTCGGCGCAGCAGACGACAACACGGCCGGTCCGCGCGAATGCGGCCGCGGTCACGCGGTCACCTCCCGCAGAGCCGAGCGCAGCATCGACAGGTGTTGCTCGGCGCGCACGGCGCGCGCCTGCCAACCGTCGGCCGCGGCGAGCCGCTGCCGGATCTCGCCGACGGTGAGCTCGTCGAGCGGGTCGACCTCGACCTCGGCGGCCGGCGTGGTCCGGTGCTTGTTCAGGTGCGGCCGGATCGAGTGCATGTTGTCCGAGGTGTAGTCGCAATGGACGCACCCGTACGTCGTCGAGCCATCGGCGAGCAGCAGCGTTCGCGTCTGTCGCCAAAGCACCGGCGCGCCGCCCTTGGCGCGCATCGGCGCTTCGGTCGGCTCGTCGGCGATCACCTCGAGGCCCTTCGCCCTGGTCGCGGTCATCGCTCACCGTCCGCGGCATCCGCCGGCGCGTCCGGCCAGTCCTCGACGACCTCGGCGTCGACGACGTCCTCGGCGGCGGGCAGAGTGACCGGCGCGGACGGCGGCGTCTCGGGCGGCGGCCCCTCGGGCTGCCAGACGCGCTCGGCGCTGGTCGGCACCCACTTCGCGAGCTGGTGCGCGGCACTCTTGAGCCACATCGCTTTCGGGTTCCACTGCCACGGCGAGAACGGCGAGTCGGCGCCTTCGGCCTTGGACAGAATCACGGCGATGTCCGCGGCGGAGAGCACCGAGACGTTGCTCGTCGCCCCGTCGCGCATCTTCGCGTAGGCGTAGGCGAGCACCAGGTCGCCGCGGTCGGCGCGCCAGTTGATCTCGTGCACTGGTCGGTCGTGCTCGCCCGGGTTGTAGGCGAAGGTGTCGTGTTCGCGCACCACCTCGACCTTGACCGAGGACACCGCGCCGGCTCGGTACATGAGTTCCACCTCGCCCTGATACCCGGTGATGCCGAGCACCTCGGGACCGCGCTTGGTCTTGCGCGGCACTAGGTAGTACTGCTCCGTGCCCGGCTCGAGCCCCTTGCGTGCGGCGTCGAGCAGCGCAACGAGCAACGACGTCGGGTTCTTCTCCGCGGCGTTCGCAAGCTGCGGACTCCGGCGCAGGGCACCGGTAGCGATGCGCAGCCAGGTCTCGGGCTTGATGTGGCTGGGAAGCACGGTCGCGAAGTCCGTGCGGTACCTGCGTACGAGCGCGGCCGGCGAGTTGTCCCGCTGCTGTGCGACGGCCGACGTGACGGTCTGAGTGGTCATGCTGCGGCGCTCACCTTCTGCGGTGTCGAACGGATGGGAGACGGGCGCAACGACGGCGGCGAGTCGCCGTTGCCCGGTACGCGGATGGCGATCGACTCGCCGGCGACCGCGGCGCGCCGGCCGGAACCGAGCGCGTCGAGCACCTCGGCGCCCGCCCGCCGCTTGGCGTCCTCGGCGGCCTTGTGCTCGGCGACCGCGGCGCGGTAGCGCTCGGCCAGCGTCGGAGCGATCTCGACCTCGACGTCGTCAATGAGCGGGTGCAGCGCGCGCACCGTGCGGTAGGTCGCGGTGTGCTCGTCGATGTCGGGGCGTTCGTCGCGCTCGAGGGTGTCGAGGAACTCGCGGGCGGCTTCGCGGAGCACGGAAACCTCGGCGATGTTCCAGTCGACGACGTACTCGCGGTAGTCCGAGCCGGAGATCAACACGGCGATGTGCGCCCGGGACAGGCCGAGCGTGTCGAGCTGCCACAGGGCTTGCGTCCGGTAGTAGATCGGCACCTCGTCAGTACCCGGCTCGCCCCACTCGTCGGCGTTATGCGCGGTCTTGACCTCGAGCAACGCGCGAGCGGTCAAGCTGGACAACAGCCGATCGGGCGTCGCCACCTGCCACCGACGCGCACGACTGGCCCAGGTTCCGGACCGGCGCACGCGGTACTCGGGGTGCGCTGCGGCGAACGCGCGGGCGATCGGGTCCTCGAGCCAGCGACCCCACCGCATGACGTCGTTGTCCTCCGCCGGACCGGTGTTGCCTTTCTTCTTGTGCCAGAGAGAAAACCGGCTCTCCCACGGCGAAAGGCCGAGCACTGCGGCCACCTCGGAGCCGCCGAGCGCGGCCGCGCGAGCGGCGAGCCACTCGGCCGAGCCCGGCTCGAACGTGCCCACACGGACAGCGGCGGCGCTCATCCAGCCATCCCCGCGCACTCGGGCGTCGAGGCCGTGTCGCCGCCGGTGACCTCGAAAACCGTGTCGAACGTGATGCCAAGTCCGTTGATGGTTGCGGCGATGAACTCGTTTCCGGGCCACTGCTCGCCGTCGAGCACGCGCCCGACGGTCGACTGACTCACGCCGAGGCACTTCGCGAGCGCATACCGCGACCGCAGCCCTTTCGCAGTGGCAATCTTGCTCAGCGCATCCGGTCGGATGCGGACGTGCGATGTCACTAACGTTCCCCTCCTGCTTCCGCGTGTGGAAGTCGCGAACCCCCGCGGAAGATCGACAATACGGGCAGGTGGAAGTGAGTTTCAACGCTTCCGTGCGCGCAAGTACGCGAGTGACAGACGTTCGTCGGGTGTCGATACTTCCGTGTGTGGAAGTAGGATGCCGTCATGGCTGACGGGCAATGGTGGGCTTACCTGCAAGCGCAACTCGAGCAACGAGGATGGAAGCCGGCGCAGCTCGCCCGCGCTTCTGGCGTCTCCGAGAGCAGGATCTCTGATTGGCGAAAACGCGGCTCACCACCCACGATCCCTAACGCGCGAGCCGTCGCCAAGGCTCTCGGCGAGCCCCTTGTGCCGCTGCTGGTCGGTGCTGGACTGCTCGAGCCGGCCGAGGCTCGTCAAAGCCTCTCGGCGTACTCCGTGCGCGAGCTGCTCGACGAGATCGACGCCCGATTCGGCGACCTGACGTCCCGAGTTCCCGATGTGCACGTGAACAAGGCCACGTTCGAGCGAGGTAACCCTCTCCAACTCGTCGCCGACAGCCCCAGTACGGAACCGATGAGGGTTCAACAAGAACGCGAGTGGCTCAGCGAGGCTGAACAGCCCGACGAACCCGGCCCGGATACCGGCGCCTGACTTCCCACCGCCCGCGTGTTGGGGAGGAACACGCATGGAATGGGGCCGCGCTTACGACCCGTACCGGCACGCCGAGGCACTCGGCGCCGAGGTGGTCGTGTCGTCCGCCGTCGCCGGGTGGGGCGACTACCGCGGCGGTCGGATTCGGGTGCACCCGATCCTGAATCAGGCCGAAGCGCGGTGCACTGTCGCGCACGAGATCGTCCACCACGAGCGGCGCGACGACGTGCTCGGCTACTGCGGCGTTGCGTGGCTCGATACCCGGCTCGAGCGACGCGTGCACGCGACCGCGGCTCGTCGGCTGATCATCGTTCCCCAACTTGTCGACGCCGTCTTGTGGTCCGACGATGCCGGCGAGATTGCCGAACAGCTCGTCGTCGACGTACGAACACTCTACGTGAGAGTGCTCGACCTCTCCGTGTTCGAATACCGAGAGATCAGCAAGAAGACTCGCGGGGGAGCTGCCCGGACACTCTCTGACCTGCGGCGATATTCCTCTCGGCAACTCCGGGTGCGGCCCCGCAGCTAGCCGGATGGCTGCTCCGCCCGTTAGTCCATATGAGTGTCTTTTCCTCGTATCCGTGTTCGCCGCGGTCATCGCCTTCATGGGGATCGGCTTGGTCGACCCGATCCTGCTGTCCATCGCCAAGGGGCTGGACGCGACGCCGTCCCAGGTCACCCTGCTCTTCTCGTCCTACCTCGGCGTCCAGGTCGTCGCGATGCTGGTCACCGGCGCGGCGAGCGCCCGCTTCGGCGCGAAGCGCACCGTGCTGGTCGGGCTGACGCTGATCGTCGCCGCGACCGCGCTGTGTGCGGCGGCCGGGTCGATCGAGCAGCTCGTCGGCCTCCGCGTGGTGTGGGGCCTCGGCAACGCCTTCTTCATCGCGACGGCGCTTTCGGTGATCGTCGGTGCCGCGACCGGCGGGCAGTCCGGCGCGATCCTCCTCTACGAGGCGGCACTCGGGGTCGGCCTGTCGATCGGTCCGCTGCTGGGCGCGCTGCTCGGCAGCATCTCGTGGCGGGGCCCGTTCCTCGGCACCGCGATCCTGATGGCGGGCGCGCTCGTGCTGTGCGCGGTGTTCCTCAAGAGCGACAAGCACGAGCAGCGGGCCCCGATCAAGCTGCTCGACCCGCTGCGCGCGCTGAAGCACCCCGGCCTGCTGCGCACCTCCATCGCTTCGGCGCTGTACACCGCCGCGTTCTTCGCGGTGCTCGCCTGGTCGCCGTTCGTCCTCGGCTGGAGCGCGATCGCCGTCGGCCTGGTCTTCTGCGGCTGGGGCCTGTGCGTCGCGGTGGCGGGTGTGGCGCTGGCGCCGCGGCTGGCCGCCCGGCTCGGCGAGCGGCACGCGGCCGCGGCCGCCGTCTTCGGCTACGCCGTGCTGATGCTGGTTCTGGCCGTGCCGAGCAAGCCGGTGCTGGTGGCGGGCATCGTCGTCTCCGGCCTGGTGTCCGGCCTGCTGAACACGCTGTTCACCGGCACCGCGATGTCGATCAGCGACGCGCCGCGCCCGGTCGCCAGCGCGGGCTACAACTTCTGCCGCTGGCTGGGCGGCGCGGTCGCCGCCACCCTGGTCGGGCACGTCGCCGAGTGGTTCGGCTCGCCGCAGGCGCCGTTCGTCGCCTCGGCCGTGCTGTGCGTCGTCGCGGGCGCGTTGCTCTCGCTGCGGGAGAAGAAGGCGGACCCGCACACGGTGCCGCAGGAAGCGGTGCTCGTCGGCGAAGAGTTCTGACGCGGCCGATCGGGGTAGCGGTACACCCGATGTTCATCTGAATGTCCGGGTGGGCTGGTTTTGGGAGCTTAGGTTCGGTTCGTTCCCGAACCCCACCATGGAGGCGAAGTGCTCGACCGCCTGCTCCCGCTGTTTCCCGCTCACCCGGGTGGCCGCTCCCCGATCACCTGTGAATACCGCTGCGGCAACGCGTGCGCCCACCCGGAGGCCAACGAATCCGGCAACGAGTACTTCGGCGACGTCGTCAAGGACATCTCACGCCGCCGGGTGTTCCAGGCCGGCGCCGTGATGGCCGCCGCCGCGGGCGGGTTCGCCGCACTTTCCACGGGGACCGCGGCCGCCGCGCCCACGCCGAAGCCGCGCCCGCGTCCCGTCCCGGGCACCGACTTCACGCCGGTCCCGCCGAACAAGCTCGACGCGGTCAGCATCCCCGACGGCTACGCCCAGCGCGTCGTCGTCCGCTGGGGTGACCCGGTCGTCGCGGGCGCGCCGAAGTTCGACTTCGCCAAGCAGACCGCGGCCGCGCAGGCCAAGCAGTTCGGCTACAACAACGACTTCGTCGGCCTGATCCCCCAGGATCCGCTGGGGCTGGCCAACCTGCTCGTGGTCAACCACGAGTACACCACCGAGGTCCACATGTTCCCGGCCGACCAGTACGACCCGGCCAACCCGACCGAGGAACAGGCGAAGATCGCCTGGGCGGCGCACGGCCTGTCGGTGCTGCAAGCCCGCCGCGACCCGGTCCGCGGCGGCCTCGAGGTCGTCCCGAGCCGGTACGGCCGCCGGATCACCCTCGACACGATCTTCGAGGTCCGCGGTCCGGCCGCCGGCTCGAAGTACCTCCAGACCTCGGCCGACCCGAGCGGGCGCAAGGTCCGCGGCACGCAGAACAACTGCTCCGGTGGCGTGACGCCGTGGGGCACGGTGCTCTCCGGCGAGGAGAACTTCGACCAGTACTTCGCCAACTCCGACAAGGTCACCGAGCCGGTCGCGGCCGCGCGGCTCAAGCGCTACTCCGTCGGCGCCGGCACGAGCACCCGCAAATGGGAGCGGTTCGACAAGCGCTGGGACGTCGCGCAGGAGCCCAACGAGCCGAACCGGTTCGGCTGGGTCGTCGAGATCGACCCGAACGACCCGAACTCGACGCCGGTCAAGCACACCGCGCTCGGCCGGTTCAAGCACGAGGCCGCCAACATCAAGATCACCGCCGACGGCCGGGTCGCCGTCTACTCCGGTGACGACAGCCGGTTCGAATACATCTACAAGTTCGTGTCGAAGGGCAAGTACAAGCCCGGCAAGAGCGCCTACGCCCGGCGGCACAACTCGGCCCTGCTCGACGAGGGCACGCTGTACGTCGCCCGCTTCACCGGCGACAGCCCGGCCGCGGAGCTCGACGGCAAGGGCACGCTGCCCGCCGACGGCGAGTTCGACGGCACCGGCGAGTGGATCCCGCTGGCCAGTGGCGACAAGTCCTTTGTGGACGGCTTCACGGCCGAGGAGGTCTACGTCTTCACGCGCCAGGCCGCGGACAAGGTCGCGGCCACGAAGATGGACCGGCCGGAGGACATCGAGCCGAACCCGGTCAACGGCCGGATCTACGCGGCGCTGACCAACAACAGCGACCGCGGCGCGGCGGGCAAGGCCGGCGTCGACGAGGCCAACCCGCGGGTGGGCAACAAGAACGGCCACGTCCTGGAGTGGGAGGAGGACCGCGGCGACGCGGCGTCGACCCGGTTCTCCTGGCGGCTGCTGCTGGTCTGCGGGGATCCCCAGGCGGCGGACACCTACTTCGGCGGGTTCCCGAAGGACCAGGTCAGCCCGATCTCCTGCCCGGACAACGTCGCGTTCGACCGGCACGGCAACCTGTGGATCTCCACCGACGGCAACACGCTCGGCGCGAACGACGGCCTCTTCTCGGTGCCGGTCACCGGCCCGGAGCGTGGCCGCGTCAAGCAGTTCCTCTCGGTGCCGGTCGGTGCCGAGACGTGCGGCCCGGTCGTGACCGACAACCTGGTGCTCGTCGCGGTCCAGCACCCGGGTGAGAACGCGACGAGCTCGGCGAACCCGACGTCGCACTGGCCGGACGGCGGCACCGCGCAGCCGCGGCCGGCCATCGTCTCGGTGTGGAAGAAGGGCCGCTTCGGGCTGCCCGGCCGCATCGGCGAACGCTGACGCGGGTGGGCCCGTCCCGGCCGAGGTTCACTCTTAAGTGGACGGTTCTCGGCCGGTGCGGGCCCGCACCGCGCGCCATAGTCGAGAGGTGATGCTCTCGGGACGTGCGCTGGCGGTGGCGGTGGTGGCGATCGCGGCGGCGGTGGTGCCCGCGTCCGCGGCTGCGGACGCGGACCCGGGCTGCGGTGGGCTCGCGGCGAACCCGAGCGTCGAGCTCACGGCGCGCAACGGCGCCCCGGACGGGTACCTCTTCGCCCCGGCCGCGCCGGTCCCGCCCGGAACACCGGCCGCGAAGGCGCCGAAACTGCTGACCGAGCGGAATTACGCCGTAGACGGGGAGCGGTCGGCGGTCATGCAGACACCGGACGGCAAGACCAGCACCGCCTACCAGACCGAGCGGTTCGTGCCCGGCGGCGTCTACACGCTCAGCGTCTGGACCGCTTCGCGCGCGCCGAGGTACCAACCGGGCACCGGCCTGCGGTTCTTCGACGCCACCGGCACGCAGGTGCAGGAGACCAAACTGGTCGCCGACCACTACGCCGGCGACGGCAACCTCGTCCGGCAGGACTTCCCGGCGGCGACGGCGCCGGCCAAGGCGGCCGCGGTGAAGTTCTTCGCCACGACCACCCTCGACCGGCTGCACTGGGACTGCGTCGACCTCCAGCTCGCGGCGTACTCGGTGAAGAAGGAAGTGCAGAACCCGGCGACTGGTGCGTGGGGCTCGTTCGCGACGGTGACCGCGGGCGAAACCGCGCACTACCGCGTCACCGTGACCAACGAGGGCACGCAGGACCTCACCGGGATCACCGTGCAGGACCCGTGGTGCGGCGAGCCGTTCGCGCCGTTCGCGCTGGCCGCGGGCGCGAACCGGCAGCTGACCTGCGAGCACCCGGACCTGGCGGTGGCCGACAACGGGCACGTCAACACGGCGAAGGTCACCGGCGTGCACTACCCGGGCGGCACGCTCGGAGAGAAGACGGCGTCGGCGACGATCACCGTCGTCGCGCCGCCGCCGATCGCGAAGATCGGCGACTTCGTCTGGGCGGACCGCAACCGCGATGGGCTGCAGGACCCGGACGAGCCCGGCGTCGCGGGCGTCAAGGTGACGCTGAAGGACGGCGCGGGCGGCACGGTCGGCACCGCGACGACCGACGACAAGGGCAAGTACGGCTTCGAGAAGCTGAAGGACGGCACCTACCAGGTCTGCTTTGCCGTCCCGGCGGACTTCACCGTGACCCGCAGGGACGTCGGCACCGAAGACCAGGACTCCGACGCCGACCCCGACGGCTGCACCGCGCCGCGCACCGTGGGCGGGCCGTCCCACCAGGACTTCGCGGCGGACCTCGGCCTGGTCTCCCCGACGAACCGGATCGGCGACTTCGCCTGGGCCGACGCGGACGGGAACGGGCAGCAGGACGCGGGCGAACCCGGCCTCGCCGGCGTCAAGGCGGTGCTGAAGGACGCCGGTGGCAAGGAGGTGGCGAGCGTGGTCACGGGCTCCGACGGCTCGTACGGCTTCACCGGCTTGGAGGACGGCACGTACCAGGTGTGCTTCACGTCCGACGGCCACCACCCGACGGCCAGGGACACCGGCGACGACGTCCGCGATTCCGACGCGGACCCGGCGTCCGGCTGCGCGGACCCGCGCACCCTCGGCCCCGGCAAGCGCGCAGACCACACGGTGGACATCGGGATCGCGTAGCTACGGTGGGGACATGACGGATCTTCCCCTCGCCCTGGTGACCGGCGCGTCCCGCGGAATCGGCGCAGCGGTCGCCCACCAGCTGGCCCCGACGCACCGGCTGCTGCTCGGCGGCCGCGACGCCGACGCGTTGGCCGCGTTGGCGAAGGAGCTCCCGGGCGCGAAGCCGTGGCCGGTGGAGCTGACGGATCCCGCTTCGCTCGCGGACGCCGTGGCGGACATCTCGTCCCTGGACGTGCTGGTCCACTCGGCGGGGGTGGCGCGGCTGGGCCGCATCGAGGACGCGTCCGCCTCGGCCTGGCGCGACAATTTCGAGGTCAACACCCTGGCGGTGGTCGAGCTGACCCGCCGGCTGCTCCCGGCGTTGCGCGCGGCCCGCGGCCACGTGGTGGTGATCAACTCGGGTGCGGGCCTGAACGCCCGCCCGGGCTGGTCCCCGTACGCGGCGAGCAAGTTCGCGGTCCGCGCGTTCGCCGACGCGCTGCGCGAGGAGGAGCCGGAGATCCGCGTGACGTCGGTCTACCCGGGGCGCACGGACACGGAGATGCAGCAGGAGATCTTCGCGGGCGAAGGCCGCGAGTACGACACGTCGCACTTGCTGAAGCCGGACTCGGTGGCGACCGCGGTGGTGACGGCGGTATCAGCCACCCCGGACGCCCACCCGACGGAGATCATCCTCCGTCCTCGCTAATGCCGCTAGGCCCGCAGCCGGGCCGCCGTCTCGGCCACCCCGGCCTGGACCTTTTCCCGGTCCACCGTCACTGATTCGCCCTCGGCCACGACCTGCTCGCCGGCCACCCACACGTCCCGGACCCGCCGCGAGCCGGCCGCCCAGACGAGGTTCGACAGCAGCTGCGCGTCCGGCACGTCCAGGCCGCAAGCGAACGCCGGGTCGTCCAGGTCGATGTGCACGAGGTCGGCCCACCGGCCGGCCTCCAGCGCCCCGATGTCCGAGCGGCCCAAGGCCGAAGCCCCGCCGCGGGTGGCCAGCAGGAACACGTCCGCCGCGGTCAGTACCGTCGAATCTCCCGTGGACAAGCGCGCGACCATGGCCGCGAGCTGCAGTTCTTCCCACAGGTCGAGGTCGTCGTTGGACGCCGGGCCGTCCGTGCCGAGGCCGACCGCGACCCCCGCGGCCCGCAGGTCCGCGATCCGCGCGATCCCCGAGGCCAGCTTCGCGTTCGAACCCGGGCAGTGCGCCATTCCAACGCCGTGCGAAGCGAACAGCGAGATGTCCGAATCCGACAAATGGATCGCGTGCGCCGCCAGCACCCGCCCGTCCAGCACGCCGAGCTTCTGCAACAGTGCCGGCACCGAACCGTGCGAGGCACGGACCGCCGCGTCCTCCGCGGCCGCTTCCGCGACGTGGATCTGCACCAGCGCGCCCCGCGAAAGAGCCGACTCCGCCGTCGCCCGCAGCCCCTCCTCGGACAGCATGTACGCCGAGTGCGGGCCATAACCCAGCTCGATGCGGTCGCCGTGGCCGAAGCGGAGGCCGTC
The DNA here is from genome assembly GCF_040682955.1 of Amycolatopsis sp. NPDC051045. Lineage (NCBI taxonomy): Bacteria > Bacillati > Actinomycetota > Actinomycetes > Pseudonocardiales > Pseudonocardiaceae > Amycolatopsis > Amycolatopsis sp. NPDC051045. The sequence continues at coordinate 83,138 of NZ_JBFBCC010000003.1, read as the reverse complement.
CGTGTCGATCCAGCGCTCGATCGCCGCCAGCTGCGCCCGCCAGTCCAGCCCGGGCAGCTCCATCACCGGCGGGGCGACCAGCACGCGGCCGCCCGTCGTGAGCACCGCGTCGACCAGCTGCTCGCCTTCGAAGTACATCTCGGCGCTGGTCGTGACGCCGTGGCGCAGCATCTCGACCGAGCCGAGCAGCATGCCGGTGCGGACGTCGTCGGCCCGCAGCTTCGCCTCGGCCGGCCAGATGATCTCGTTGAGCCACGGCAGCAGGGGCAGGTCGCCGCCCATGCCGCGCAGCAGCGTCATCGGGCTGTGCGCGTGCGTGTTGACCAGGCCGGGGAGCAGGATGCCGGTCAGGGTGGTGACCGGTGCGGCGGACTCGGGGGCGGTGGCCGCCGGTCCGCAGTACGAAATGCGCCCATCGGCGTCGACGTCGACGACCGCGTCACGGAGGAGCGAACAGGACGGGTCGGCGGGGAGAACGACAGGGGCGTGGAAACGGCGTTGCATCTCTGGATACTACGCACCCGCAATTACGAAACGACTCCGCTCCGCCACGCCCAGGCCGCGGTCTCCACCCGGTTCCGCGCGCCGATCTTGCTCTGCACCGACGCCAGGTGCGTCTTCACCGTCGACAACGACATGAACAGCTCCGCGCCGATTTCGGTGTTCGTCAGCCCCCGCGCGGCCGCCTTGACGACGTCCAGTTCCCGCGCGGTCAGCGGCTCGGACGGCGGGGTGGCCCGCGACTTCACCGCGCCGCCGTCGAAGTGCTTGAGCAGCCGGACGGTGATCTGCGGCGAGACCAGCGCGTCGCCGCGGTCGGCCGCGCGGACCGCCTCGATCAGCAGCGCCGGGCCCGCGTCTTTCAGCAGGAACCCGGACGCGCCGTTGCGCAGCGCCGTGTGCACGTACTCGTCGAGGTCGAACGTGGTGACCACGACCACCTTCAGCGGGTCGGTCACGTCCGGCCCGGCCAGCTGCCGGGTGACCTCCAGGCCGTCGAGGCCGGGCATGCGGATGTCGAGCAGGCAGACGTCCGGGCGCAGCTCGCGGGCCTTCGAGACCGCCGAGACGCCGTCGGGTACGTCGGCGACGACCTCGATGTCGTCCTGCGTCTCCAGGATCATGCGGAAGCCCATCCGCACCATCTCCTGGTCGTCGGCGATCAGTACCCGGATCACTCGTCCCCTTCCGTATCTTCTCCGGCCGCCAGCGGCAGCCAAGCTTCGACGCGCCAGCCGCCGTCCGGGCCCCGCCCGGCCGACAGCCGTCCCTTGAGCAGTGCGACGCGCTCGCGCATTCCGACCAGACCGTAGCCGCCCGATCCGCCGGCCGGCCGGTGCGCCGTCTCACGTCCGTTGTCCGTCACCCGCAGGTGCAATTCCGAACTGCTGACCTCGGCGAGGACGAACGCGTCCGTCGCGTCGGCGGCGTGCTTGCCGACGTTCGTCAGCGACTCCTGCACCAGCCGCAGCGCCGAGCGGCCGACCTCGTGCGGCAGGTCCGGCGGCAGGTCGAGGTGCATCGACGTCGGCACGCCGTGGTTGGCGCTCTCGACCAGTTTCCGCAGGTCGGCGCCGAGATCGGTGGTTGCCTGTTCGCTGAACTCGCTCGACCCGGCCGGCGCGTCGCCGCGCATCGAGCGGACCAGCCGCCGCATCGCCGCGAGCGCCTCGACGCCCGCGTTCTCGATCCGGCCCATCGCGTCCACCGCGATCTGCGGGTTCTTCTCGGCCATCAGCCGGGCGGCCTGCGCCTGCACGACGATCCCGGTGACGTGGTGGGCGACGACGTCGTGGAGCTCGCGGGCCAGCGCCATCCGCTCGGCGGTCTGCGCGTCGCTCACCGCGGACTGCACGATCTGGGTGCGCTCGGAGTCCCGTGACCGCAGCATCAGGCCGACGGCGATCGAGATGCCCAGCAACAGCGTCGCGGCGAAGGCGAGGACGGACAGGACCTGGGGATCGGTCTGCAGGCCCTGGCCGGCCTCCGAATTGAGGATCGCCCCGAGCGCGACGACGCTCGACAGCACGGCGACCCGTGCCCAGGACTGGCTCAGCCCGCGGGCCCTGGTCAGGCTCACCACCACGCCCATGCCGGCGACGATTTGCGTGGACGGCACACCACCCAGCACCGGGTAGTCGAACGAGCGCAGGTGCAGGAACGGCGTGATGACCGCGGACAGCAGCATGATCCCGGCCAGGCCGAGCAGCGCGTCCGCGGGCCGCCGCGGGGACAGCACCGCGATCACGGCCGCGACGATCGAGCAGAACAGGACCGGGAACCCGCGCACGGTGTTCGAGTAGGTGTAACCGAACTCGAACAGCAGCGCGAAGGCGAGCAGGCCCATCAGCGGCCACTGCCCCATCGCCAGCTCGTTCACCCGGCGCAGCCGGCGCACCCGCGGATCGGCCTGCGGCCGGCGGTCCCGGGCCGCGATGGCGGGCACGAGCGGACCGGCGAGCAGCAGCAGGCCGAACAGCAACGCCTGGATACCCGTGCCGCTGTCGATCTCGCCGACGCCCGCGTACCGGCCGAAGACGGCGACCAGGCCGGCGAAGACCAGGAAGCCGACCACGCAGAACGCCACACCCGCCCGCGCCCGGCGGGTCACGTAGTAGACCAGCAGCACCCCGGCCACGACCTCGGTGATGGTCACCTTCGGCAGCACGCTGGAGTACGGCGGGATGTGGAACGCGTGGATGAAGAGGGTGGAGAACACCAGCACCCCACCGCCGGTCACCCCGGCGACGGCGGCCCGCTTCTGGGCCCAGAGCCCGCAAGCCACCATCGCGAGGATGCCGGGCAGCAGGCCGAAGTCGATGAAGCGCGGGCCGTGGTCGTCGAGCGCAGCCTGCGTCGTGTAGATGACGTCGAACAGCAGCGCCACGAAGAGCACGGCGGAGGGCACGCCGATGCGCCGCACCAGGGCGGCGGCGCGGGTGGAGAGCGTTTTCGGCAGAGGCGCGGCGGGCACAACGTGACGTTACGTGATCCCGCGGCGCCCGCACCTTGGCCGAGTGGCCCGCGCTCCCTCGGCCGATCGGCCGATGCGGGCCGGGGCGTGACTGGCCGTCTGCCCGAAGTGGACTCCCCCTGATCTCGGCGAAGCTCATCGGCATCAAGATCCGAACCGACAGGGAGAACCTCGTGGACCCGAACACTCCACATGCGACGAACGGCCCGGTGCTGTCCGGCCGCGGGCTGGTGAAGCGCTACGGCACGCAGCACGCCTTGGCCGGCATCGACATCGACATCCAGCCGCGGGACGCCGTCGCCATCGTCGGGCCGTCCGGCTCGGGCAAGACGTCGCTGCTGCACGTCCTGGCCGGCATCCTCCGGGCCGACGACGGGCAGATCTTCCTGGCCGGGCAGCGGGTCGACCACCTCGGCGAGAAGAAGCGCAGCGAGCTGCGCCGCACCGAGTTCGGGTTCGTCTTCCAGTCCGGGATGCTGGTCGCGGAGCTGTCGGCCGAAGAGAACGTCGCGTTGCCGTCGCTGCTGGCCGGGCTCGGCCGCAAGGAGGCCATCGAGGCCGGCCGCGTCTGGCTCGCGCGCCTCGGCCTGGCGGGCAAGGAACGCCGCCGCCCCGGTGAGCTGTCCGGTGGTGAGGCTCAGCGCGTCGCGATCGCCCGGGCGCTGACCCACCGGCCGAAGGTGATCTTCGCCGACGAGCCGACCGGCGCGCTCGACACCCGCACCGGCCGCGACACGATGGACGCCCTGCTCGGCGCCGCCCACGAAACGGGCGCCGCGGTCATCGTGGTCACGCACGACCGTGAGCTGGCCGAATCGATGCCGAAGACCGTCGCCATCCGCGACGGCCTGATCGCGACGAGGCTGGCGGCGTGAACTCGCTCCAGATCGCCCTGCGGGTGCTGAGGGTGGATCGGCGGACCCGGACGTCGGCGATCCTCACCGCGATCGGGGTGGCCGTCGCGACCGGGCTGGTGCTGCTGCTGGCGACCCTGCCGTTCGCCACCCAGAACCGCGAGCAGCGCGCCCTTTGGCAGGGCGACAACTTCTACAGCCGCAGCTCCGACGGCCCGGCAAAGATGATCTTCAACGCGTCGAAGGACTACTTCGACGGCAAGCAGCTCATCCGCGTCGACGTCGCGCTGGTGCCGGGCGCGACCGCGGCCGAGATCCAGCTGCCGCCGGGCGTGCCGCAGCTCCCCGGACCGGGCGAGACCGTCGTGTCGCCCGCGCTCGGCCGGCTCCTGCAGGCGAACCCGGCCGCGCAGCTCGGCGACCGCTTCGGCAAGCCCGTCGGCGCACTGGGCGAAGACGGCCTCCGGTTCCCCGAGCAGCTCGTCGCGCTGACCGGGCACACGCCGGACGCGATGCCGGAGAACGCCTCCCAGGTGGCGGGCTTCCCCGGCGGGAAGGCGAGCCCCGACGCCCTGCTCATGCTGCTGTCCTGGGTCGGGATCATCGTGCTGCTGGTGCCGAGCCTGGTGCTGGTCGCGTCGTCGGCGCGGCTGACCGCGGCCCGGCGGGAGCGGCGGCTCGCCGCGATCCGGCTGGCCGGCGCGACGCCGGGGCAGGTCACGAACATGGTGGCCGCCGAGACGACGTTGTCGGCCGGGATCGGCGCGCTGCTCGGGCTGCTGATCAGCCCGGCGCTGCACGGCCTCGCGTCGTTCGTGCCGTGGGCCGGTGGCACCTGGCTCGCGTCCGACTTCGCGCTGCCGGTCGGCCTGACGGTGTTTATCGTCGTGGCCATCCCGGTGCTCGTGGTGCTGGCCGGGGTCCTCGGCCTGCGCCGCGTGCTCAAGAACCCGCTGTTCGCCACCGGCGGCCACTCGAAGAAGCCGCTGCACTGGTGGCGCCTGCTGGCGCTGCCCACGGCCGGGGCCTTCTTCCTCGTCGCGGTGACGACGGTCAAGGAGTCCGGCGGCATCGGCCTGGTCATGGTGGGCCTGTTCCTGCTGGTCGGCTCGGCCGCGATCGTGGGGCCGTGGGTGACGTCCGCGGTCGGCGGCACGTTCGTCCGGATCTGGCGCCGCCCGTCCGCGCTGCTGGCCGGCCGCCGCCTGCGTGACGACCCGAAGGGTGCCTACCGCGCGTCCGCCGGGATCGTGCTGGCGGTGTTCGCCGGGTCGATGGCGCTGACGCTGCTGCCGACGTTCGAATCGATGGCCGGCGGCGGGCGGTCCTTCTCCGACTCCGTGCTCTACGTCGACACCGACGCCAAGCACGCGGACAAGATCGTCGACCAGGCCAACGCTTCACTCCAGAAGTACGGGCAGTCCGAAAAGGCGGTCGCCGTCGGCGAGATCTACCTGGTGCGGGGCCAGGCTCCCAACCGGTACGGCCACCGCGCGCTGGTGATGACCTGCGCCGACGCCGTGAAGCTGACCCGCTTCGGCCTCACGCCGGAGAACTGCACGGGCGGCCCGGCCGTCTTCGGGGACTCGGCGCTCGACCTGGCGCAGTACAAGATCGCCGACAACTGGGAAGGTCCGGCGGTGGCCGCGCGGTCGGGGACGCGGGTGGAGAACGTCAAGTACCCGGATGCCGACCTGTCCGGCTCGTTCGTCATCGACCCGGCGGCGTTGCCGGACGGCTTCACGCCGAAGGACGTCACCGTGGTCGCGCCGACCACCGACGCGAACCGCGAGACCGTCCGGACGGCGCTGGCCGGGCCGGCGGCCGGCGCGGAGATCGGCAGCCGCGACCAGTACCTGTTCAACCAGCAGACCGAGCTCGGCGACCTGCGCCGGGTCACGGTGATCGGGCTGATCGCCGCGGGGATCCTGGCCGGCTGCAGTGCCGCGGTCGCCACCGCGGGCTCGGTGATGGACCGCCGCCGCACCTTCGGGGCGCTGATGGCCGCGGGCACGCCGGTGCGGGTGCTGGCGAGGGCGTTGCGGATGGAAGCCGCGCTGCCGGCACTGGTCGCCACCATCGGCGCGGGAATCGTCGGGGTACTCGTCGGTGTTGGGCTGTACAGCATGGTCGACGCGCGGGGCATCGTGCTCAGCCCGTGGCTGCTGGCGCCGGTCGTGCTCGGGGTCGGGGTGGCCCTGCTCGGCGCGTCGGTCTGCGCACCGGCTCTCAAGCGGGTCCAGGCGGAGCCGCTGGCCGAAGAATGAGGCGTTCGCCCCTCTGTCGGGGGAGGGGCGGATACCGGGGGTAGTGAGCTGAAGGGGACCTTCTCCGCCGGGGATCCGGGGAGGGTCCCCTTCAGCGCTTCAGCGCCGTTCGAAGATCAGGTCGTGCGAGACGCGGCCTTCGACGTCCGCGCGCTGCTCGAACTTCGTCACCGGCCGCCACTCCGGCCGCGGCGCCCAGCCGTCGTACCGGTTCCGCAGCGCGGGTTCGGCGGAGCAGACCTCCAGCATCTGCTCGGCGTAGTTCTCCCAGTCGGTCGCCATGTGAAAAGTACCGCCGGGCGCGAGCCGCGAGGCCACGAGCGCGGCGAACGACGGCGACACGATCCGCCGCTTGTGGTGCTTCTTCTTCGGCCACGGGTCCGGGAAGAACAGCCGCACGCCGTGCAGCGAGTCCGGCTCGACGTGCTCGGTCAGCAGCACGACGGCGTCGCCGTGGAGCAGCCGCAGGTTCTCGACGCCGAGCTTTTCGGCGCGCAGCATCAGCTGGCCGAGGCCCGGGTCGTAGACCTCGGCCGCGACGTAGTTCAGCTCCGGCGCCGCCGCGGCCAGCTGCGACGTCGTCTCGCCCATGCCGGAGCCGATCTCCAGCATCACCGGCGCTTCGCGGCCGAACCACGCGGCGAAGTCCAGCGGACCGGCGGGCAGTTCACCGACCGTGCGGCCGAGCTTCGGCCACAGTTCGTCCCACGCGCGTTGCTGCCCGACGGTCATCCGGCCACCGCGCTTCACGTAGCTGACGACGCTGCGCAGCCGGGGCTGGTCCTCGTTTTCCACCCAGCGAGGTTAACGAACGCCTTCGAACACCCCGAGGCGGGAACGGAGACCGGCCAAACCGGCGACCGGGATCGGGTCCGGGGTCCGCCCGGTGTGCGCGGGCAGGACGTCGATCCAGCCCGGGTGCCGGTCGGTGTTCATCACCGTCGTGGGAATCGCGTGCCCCGATTTCCCGCGTTCGGACGGCATGAACTCCCAGTAGCCGGATTCGCCGTCCGCGGCCCACGGGACGAATTCCCACCCGGGGCGCCTGCCGAGCAGTTGCGCGATCCGGTCCTCGACGCGGAAACCCTGGTCCCGCGAATCGAGCTTGCCGTCCGCCATCGCACGCAGCCACCACGGCGCGGGGATCGGTCCCGCCATCCCGGCCGAGGCGCGGAACAGGGCCAGGACACTGTCTTCGGGCGCGCGGTGCACCCACGCCCGGCGGAGTTCGGCGGGCGTCGACGCCGTCATGGCGGCCTGCGGGAGTTCGATCGCCCGCGACCATTCGAGGTCCAACATGGGTTCGAGCCGGGGAGCGTCGTCTTCGACGCGGGCTCGGGGAATCGTGCTGCCCAATTCTTGACCGGTGTCCACCGTCAAGGATCACCTCCAGGGGAGCTCAGACGGGTCCGGTTCGTTCCCTTGTGAATCTTGCCTGGTCATAGCAGTATGTCCGGTGCCTGTGAGGGAAGCCACAGCTGTTTCACCTTTTGTTAACAAGGTTTTCTGGGGTAATGAGACGCCGGTCACGCTCAGGCGTCACGTCGTGCCGTGACGAGTACGCCGGCCACGAACAGGGCAACGGTGATCGCCGCGAAGTAACCGAGGTAGCCCCACGGGCCGAGCGGCGCGGACGGCAGCTGCAGCGGCCCGGTGGCGAAACCGGCGGCCCCGACGAACTCGTCGGCGGCGTGGAACGGCATCCACTGGTAGATGTGCCGGCCGACGCCCGGGATGAAGACGAGGACGCCTTCGAGCACCTGCGTCCAGACGAGCACCACCGTCAGCGCGAAGGCGACGCTGCGCAGCAGGAGCGCGACGCCGACCCCGGCGACCGCGGTGAACAGGAAGACCAGGCTCTGGCCGAGCACCGAGCGCCAGTCCGCGGCCGACTGCAGTGCGAGGTCGGCGTCCGGCTGCACCAGCGCCGCCAGCCCCCAGGAACCGAACCCGACGACCAGCCCGAGCACGGTGCCGACCGCGCCGACGACCACCACCTTGGCCAGCAGCGCGGGCACCCGGCTCGGCACCGCCTGGAACGTCAGCCGCATGGTGCCCCAGTTGAACTCCGACGCGGTCGCGAGCACCGCGAGGACGAGCAGCACGGTCCGGCCGTTGCCGCTGGCGAGCTGGGTGTTGCCCACCGTCGGCGGGATCTCCGGCCCGGCCAGCGCGAAGAACAGCGCGGTGAAGGCGAGCGGCGCGACGAGCGCGATGGCGAGGCACCACCACAGCGCGCGGGTGCTGAAGAGCTTGATGCGCTCGGCGCGGAGGAGGTTCGTCGGCGTGGTCACTGGGCGGCCTCCGGGGAAGGCGCCGCGGGGAACTCGACGGCGTCGCGGGTGAGGTCGAGGTAGGCCTGCTCGAGCGAACCGGTGATCGGGCTCAGCTCGTGCAGCGTCGCGCCGGCGTCGAAGGCGAGCTGCCCGATCCGGTCACTGTCCAATCCGGACACCACGAACACACCGTCCGCCTCGGTGAACTCGGCCTGCCCGGCCAGCGCGGTGCGCAGCTGGTCGGTGTGCGGGGTGCGCACGCGCACGCCGTGTTCGCTCGTGCGCGCCACGAAGTCGGCCATGGTGCCCTGGTAGATCAGCCGGCCGCGGCCGATCACGACCAGGTCCTGCGCGGTCTGCGCCATCTCGGGCAGCAGGTGGCTGGACACGAACACGGTCCTGCCCTCCGCGGCCAGCGAGTGCAGCAGCTGCCGGATCCAGGCCATGCCCTCGGGGTCGAGGCCGTTCACCGGCTCGTCGAAGAGCAGCACGCGCGGGTCGCCGAGCATCGCGGCGGCGATCCCGAGCCGCTGCTGCATGCCGAGCGAGTACTGCAGGACGCGCGTGTTGCCGACGCTCGTCAGCCCGACCAGCGCCAGCACCTCTTCGACGCGCTTGTCCGGGATGCCGTTGGTCGCGGCCAGCCAGCGCAGGTGGTCGCGCCCGCTGCGGCCGGGGTGGCGCCAGGTGGCGTCCAGCATCGCGCCGACCGTCCTCAGTGGATCTTTCAACTGCCGGTACGGGACGCCGTCGACGAGCACCGTGCCCGCGTCGGGGCGGTCGAGGCCGAGGATCAGCCGCATCGTCGTGGACTTGCCGGCGCCGTTCGGGCCGAGGAACCCGGTGACGCGCCCCGACCGCGCGGTGAAGGTCAGTTCGCTGACCGCGGTCGTGGCGCCGTACCGCTTGGTCAGTGCGTTGGCTTCGATCACGCGCTCCCCCGTCCGTCGGGAGGAGCCTACTGCGAAACACCGAATCCGGGTCGCCCCCCGACAGCGCGACCCGGATTCGGTGTTTCTCCCCTTTATCCCCTCAGGCGTCCCGCTTCTTCGCGACCCCGAGCGCGACGAGCAGGAACACGATCGCGATGCCGGCGAAGTACGCCAGCGCCCAGCCCGGGCTCAGCGGCGAGTCCGACGGCGCCGGGCCGTCCACCATCGCCGAGCCGCGGAGGAACTTGTTCGCGACGTTGAACGGCAGCCACTCGTGGATGTGGTGCCCGACCTTCGGGATGATCTGCACCAGCTCTTCCACGGCCAAGTAGTAGATGAGCAGCAGGGCGATGGCGCCGGCGCTGTGCCGGATGAGGACCCCGAGCGCCACCGCCAGCACGGCGCTGATCGCGAAGACCGGCCCGAGCCCGGCGACGTTCATCCAGTCCTGCGCGGTGTGCAGGCCCAGGTTGTCGTTCGGCCGCATCAGCATGCCGAGGCCGAGGGCCCCGAATGCGGCGATCTCGCCGATCACCAGCGCCACGAGCGCGACGACGACCGCCTTGGCGATCAGCGCCGGCGAGCGGTGCGGCACGGCCTGGAACGTGGTGCGGATGGTGTTGAAGCGGTATTCGGTGGTCACCGCGAGCGCGGCGAGCACCATGACGACGGCGATGCCGAACTGGGAGCCGCCGAACTGGGTGGCCGACAGCGTGAGCTGGGCGTCGGACGGCGTCGCGCCGGCGATGATGGCGGCGAAGCCGATGGTCAGGGCCAGGGTGATGAGCGCGCACCACCACGGCGAGCGGGTGGAGAACAGCTTGATGCGTTCTACCGCGAGCAGGTTCATGATCTTGTTTCCCCGTTACTTGGCGGACTCGAGCACGTGCTGCGCCTCGGCGTCGAGACCGGTGTGGTACTCGACGGAGTCGCCGGTGATCTGCATGAAGGCCTGCTCGAGCGAGCCGGTCTGCGGGCTCAGTTCGTGCAGCACGATTCCGTTGGCCGCGGCGAGCTCGCCGATCTTGTCGCTGTCCATTCCGGACACCACGAGCGCGTTGCCGTCCTCGGTGACGCCGGCGCTGGCGCGCTGCAGGGCGTCGCGGAGCTCGGCCAGCTGCGGCGACCGCACCTTGACCGTGTTCTCCGCCGCGCGGGAAACGAAGTCCTGGGTCGACGACTGCGAGATCAGCTGCCCGCGGCCGATCACCACGAGGTTGGTCGCGGTCAGCGCCATTTCCGAAAGCAGGTGGCTCGACACGAACACCGTGCGGCCCTCTTCGGCCAGCCGGTGCATGAACTTCCGGATCCAGAGGATGCCCTCGGGGTCGAGGCCGTTCACCGGCTCGTCGAACAGCAGCACCTCGGGGTCGCCGAGCAGGGCGGCGGCGATCCCGAGCCGCTGCGACATGCCGAGCGAGAACCCGCCGGCGCGCTTGTTCGCGACGCTGGTCAGGCCGACCGTCTCGAGCACCTCGTCGACGCGGGCGGTGGAGATGCGGTTGGACTTCGCCATCCACTGCAGGTGGGCGCGCGCCGAGCGGTTGGGGTGCACCCACTTCGCGTCGAGCAGCGCGCCGACGGTGCGCAGCGGTTCCTTGAGTTCGTGGTACTTCTTGCCCCCGATGGTGACCTGGCCGCCCGTCGGGTTGTCCAGGCCCAGGATCATGCGCATGGTGGTGGACTTGCCCGCCCCGTTCGGGCCGAGGAAGCCGGTGACCTGACCCGCGGCCACGGAGAACGACAGGTTGTTCACCGCCAGTGTCTTCCCGTACCGCTTGGTGAGGCTGGTTGCCTCGATCATGACTGCTCCTCTTCCGCCCCTCGCTTACGACGCGTACATCGTCGCGGGTCGGGGATGGTTCGCGCGTCACCCTGTAGACCGAACCGGTCCCCCTACCTGAGTAGTACCTTGCTGGCTCTTCGGCCGATGCGCGATGGGTGATGACCCTGACGCGACCCTGATTCGCACCAATTAATGAACTGTGGTTCAATAACTCCGTGGCCCGGCCGAGGAGCATCACCGACGAGCGGCTGCTGGGTGCGGCGGAGACCGTGATCGGCCGCTGCGGCCCCGGTTTCACGCTGGCGCAGGTGGCTTCGCAAGCCGGCGTTTCGGTCGGCACGGTGGCGCAGCGGTTCGGCTCGAAGAGCGGTCTGCTGCAGGCGATGAGCCGGCGGGCCACGCGGCGGGCGGTCGAGCAGATGCGGGCGTGCGCCGAGCGGGCGGACGACCCGGTCGACGGCCTGCGCGCCGCGGCGGTGTCGGTCTACGCGGTGCTCGGCGACGCCGAAGAGGCGGCGAACCACCTCGGGCAGCTCGGCGTGGACATCGGCGACCCGGTGCTGCGGTCGCTGCTGGGTGAGCACTTCACGGCGGTCGAGGAAGAACTGCGGCGGCTCGTGCGCGCGGCGGCGGGTTCGCTGCCGCACGCCCCGAACGTGCCGCGGGCGGCGCGTGCGGTGCTCGGCGTCATCAACGGGGTGTCGATCGACTGGTCGATCCGGCCGCACGGGCGGCTGGCCGACCGGCTGGCGGAGGACGTCGACGCGGTGCTGGCCGCGTGGCGGGGACGGGAGGACGCATGAGTCTGGCGGGCAAGGTCGCCGTGGTCACCGGGGCGACCCGGGGCTGCGGGCGGGCGATCGCGGTGGAGCTGGGCCGCGCAGGCGCGACGGTGTACGTCACCGGCCGCACCACGCGCGAAACGGTGTCGCCGATGAAGCGCCCGGAAACGATCGAAGAGACGGGCGAGCTGGTCGAGGCGGCGGGCGGCAAGGCCGTGGTGGTTCGCTGCGACTTCACCTCGGTGTCCGATGTGGACGCACTGAAAGCGCGCATCGAGTCCGAAGTGGACGGTATCGACCTCCTGGTCGACGACGTCTGGGGCGGTGACATGTACGCCCTCTTCGACGCGCCCTTCTGGGAGACGCCGCTGGAGGACGCGCTGAACCTGACGCACAACGCGCTCGACACGCACCTCATCGCGCTGCACCGGCTCCTGCCGCTCGTGGTCGCCCGCCGCGGCCTGGTCCTGGAGGTGACCGACGGCGACAACGACGACTACGTCGGCGCGGGTCTCCCCTACTACCTGGCCAAGTGCGGCATCCGCGCGCTCGGCCGGGCGCTGGGCGTGGAGCTGAAGAAGAACGGCTGCGTCGGGCTGGCCGTCACGCCGGGCTTTCTGCGTTCGGAGGCGATGCTCGACCACTTCGAGGTCACCGAGGAGAACTGGCGTGACGCGGTCGGCAAGCTCGCGCCGGTCGACTTCAAGATCTCCGAGACGCCGTACCTGCTGGCCCGCGGCGTCGCGGCACTGGCGCAGGACCCGGACGTCGGCCGGTTCGCCGGCCGGACGCTGGCGTCGTGGACGCTGATGAAGGAGTACGGCTTCACCGACGTCGACGGCGACCGTCCGGACTTCGGCCGCTGGCTCACCGAGGTCCGCCACGCGGGCAAGGACCCGGCGGCCACCCCGCCGGACGGCTTCCGCTAGGAGATGCCGGGGCGGGTGAGACCGGTTTCGTAGGCGAGCACCACCGCCTGCACCCGGTCTCGCAGGCCCAGCTTCGCCAGGATCCGCCCGACGTGCGTCTTCACCGTCGCTTCGGACAGGAACAGCGCTTCGGCGATCTCCAGGTTCGACATGCCCTTGGCGATCAACACGAGGACTTCGCGCTCGCGGTCGGTGAGCACGTCCAGCTCGGCGGTGTCCCGCGGCGCGCCACCGGTGCCGACGAAGCGGTCCAGGAGCCGGCGGGTCACCGACGGCGACACCACCGCGTCGCCCGAGGCGACCGCCCGCAGCGCCGACACCAGGTGGTCGGGCTGGGTGTCCTTGAGCAGGAACCCGCTCGCCCCGCCCTGCAGCGCCGCGTAGACGTACTCGTCGAGGTCGAACGTCGTCATCACGAGCACGCGCGCGGTGCCGTCGGCGACGATCCGCTTCGTCGCCTCGACGCCGTCGAGCACCGGCATCCGGACGTCCATCAGCACGACGTCGGGACGCAGTCGTTCGGCCAGCTCGATCGCCTGCGCGCCGTCGCCGGCCTCGCCGACGACGTCGATGTCGGCCTGCGCACCCAGCACCATCCGGAACCCGACGCGCATCAGTTCCTGGTCGTCGACGACCACCACCCGGATCACTTGTCCAACCTAACCGGCAGGGCCGCGCGGACCTGCCACCCTCCGGCCGGAGCCGGGCCCACGTCCAATGTCCCGCCGTACACGTGCGCGCGCTCGCGCATGCCGATCAAGCCGTTCCCGCCCGGCAGCCGGGGGTCGCGCCGCCCGGCCGGGACCAGCTGCGGGACGCGGCCGGCGCCGTCGTCGGACACCAGCACCTCCACCAGGTCGCCGGTGCGCTGCACCCGCACCGACGCGGTCGCGCCGCGTCCGGCGTGCTTGAGCGTGTTGGTCAGCGACTCCTGGACGATCCGGTACACGCCGAGGGAGACACCGGCCGGCAGGTCGCCGAGCTCGCCGATCTCCAGCTCCACCGGCACCCCGGCGGTACGCATCCGGTCGGCCAGCTCGGCGAGGGCGTGCGCGTCCGGCTGCGGCACGCGGGGCTCGCCGTCCGCGTCGTCGCTGCGGAGCACGTCCAGCAGCCGCCGCAGTTCGCCCAGCGCGCCGCGGCCCGTCTCGGAGATCGTCTGCAGGGCCCGCTGGGCGAGTTCGGGGTTGCTCTGGATCGCGTAGGACGCGCCGTCGGCCTGCACGACCATCACGCTCACCGCGTGGGCGACGACGTCGTGCAGCTCGCGCGCGATCCGGCCGCGCTCTTCGGCCACCGCGATCCGGGTGGCCTGGTCCCGTTCGGTCTCGAGCAGGTGCAACCTGGCCTCCACTTCCACGTCGTAGGCGCGCCGGGCCCCGACGAACTCGCCGAGGGTCCAGCACAGGGCGATCCCGAACGCGAGGAACAGCGCCGAGATCAGGAGCTCGTCCGTCTGGTTCACGGTCTGGTCCAGCGCCAGCTGCACGGCCGACCCGGCGACGACGGCACCGACGTACACCAGCCCCTGCCGCCGCCCCGCGTAGACGACGACCGAGTAGATGCTCATCGCCAGGCCGGCGATGCTGGAGATGCCGAGCTGCAGCGTCATGTGCACGACGCTGATCACCAGCACGACGTAGGCCGACCACAGCGGTGACTTCCGCCGGAACACCAGCGGCGCCACCATGGCGATGTTCACCGGCACGGCGATGTACCAGGGCGGCAGTTCGGCGATTTCGTCGAAGCCGTCGGCGGCGAACAGCAGCAGGTCGAACAGGCCGAGCAGGACGGCGAGCACCGTGTCGCCCGCCATGGGGTGGGCACGCATCCAGAGGCTCAGCCGTCGCACCACACAACACTAGGTCGCGCGACGGAGACCGCGCGTCGGTCGCCGGTACCACCTTCGGTGCGACCTGCGGATGAGGCGCATGGCACGATTCAGGGGGGTGTCCGTACGACGGGAGGGCTGGGGGCCGTGACGTCACCGGAGCAGGGCCGGCTCGCGGGTCCGCTGTCGATGTCGGTGGCCAACCTGTGTCACCGCCTGCAGCCGCAGGTCTCCGCGCGCACCGCCGCCGGGTTCGCCGAGGTGCTGCGCCGGCTCGGCGCGCCCCTGCAGGTGGCCGTCGCCGGCCGGATCAAGTCGGGCAAGTCCACGCTGGTCAACGCGCTGATCGGCCGCCGGGTCGCGCCGACCGACATCGGCGAGTGCACCCGGCTGGTGACCCGGTTCCAGTACGGCACGGTGGACCGCGTCGAGATCGTCTTCACCGACGGCCGCAAGCAGGTGCTCCCCTTCGCCTCCGACGGCATGATCCCGGCCGAGCTGGGCGTCGACATCGAGCAGGTGTCGCACATCGAGGCCTACCTCACCAACGCCGTGCTGCAGGGCATGACGGTGATCGACACCCCCGGTCTCGGCTCGCTCGACGCCGCTTCGGTGTCCCGCACCGAGCAGCTCCTGGGCGCGGCGAAGCACCGCAAAGGAGCGGACGAAGAGGGCTCGGACGAGCTGGACGACACCTCGCGCAACGCCGTCGCCGGTGCGGAAGCCGTGCTGTACGTCGTCACGCAGGGCGTCCGCGCCGACGACCAGCAGGCCCTCGCCGCCTTCACCGCGGCCACGGCGAGCCGCGAAGCGGGGCCGGTCAACGCGATCGCCGTCCTCAACAAGGCCGACACCATCGCGCCCGAGTCGGTCGAGGGCGCCGGTGGCGACGTCTGGAAGGCCGCGACGCTGCTCGCCGAGAAGCAGGCGTCGACGTTGAAGCCGCGCGTCGCCGACGTGCTGCCGGTGATCGGGCTGATCGCCGAATCCGCCGAGTCCGGCGGGTTCACCTCGGCCGACGCCGAGGTCCTGCGGCAGCTCGCCGACCTCGACGACGACGTCCTGCAGACCATGCTGATCTCGGCCGACATCTTCACCAGCTGGGAGTGCGACGTCCCGGCGGGCACCCGGCTGCGGCTGCTGGAGAAGCTCGACCTGTTCGGCATCTCGCACGCCGTCGAGGCCATCCGCAAGGAACCGGAGATCACGGCGGGCGCGTTGCGGCGGGCGTTGCTCGACGCGTCCGGCCTCGAGGCGGTGCGGCAGCGGCTGGCGGTGGTCTTCGCCGCTCGCGCGGACGGCATCAAGGCGGCCGCGGCGCTGGCCTCGGTGACCGCGCTCGCGCACGCCTCGGCCGACCCGGCGGAGCGCCAGCGCGTCCACGACGCCATCGAGGTGCTGCTCGCCAAGCCCGAAGCCCACCAGCTGCGGCTGCTCGAAGCGCTGACGCTGGTCGCCTCCGGCGCGGTCGACATGCCGGAGGACCTCGCCGAAGAAGTGCTGCGGGTCGGCAGCAACGCCGACATCGGCGCCCAGCTCGGCAAACCCGGCGCCCCGCGGCCGGAGCTGGCCGCGCACGCCCTCGAGCGCGCGGGCTGGTGGCGCTCGTTCGCGTCCTTCGGCGCGACGCCCGCGCAGAGCCGCGTCGCGCACGTCGTCCACCGGGCGTACTTCCTGATCTGGCAACAGGTCCGCGAACCACCGGGTTGAGTTGTTTCTGCTTGCCAAGTTTCTCCTGGCTGCGCCGGTTCTCCGCGTACTGTGAAAACGTGCGCCTAGAAAACACGACATCCTGGCGAGCCGGCTGGAGCAGCGAGACCGAGGTCGACGTCGCGCTGTACATCCGTGACGCTCTGGCACTGTCCGTTTCCGAAGGACAGGTGCTGCCGCCGGTGGAGCCGCGGGTGCCGGTGCACGTTCCGCCCGGGGTCGACCGGGCGGCCGTCCAGGAGCAGTGGGCCGACTGGTGGGTCGACCTGCTCGCCTTCCTGCGCAGCCGCGAGGACCCGGATCCGCGCAGCGCCCGCACCCGGTACGGCAGGCCGGCCCTCGCCCCGGGCTCGGCGATGCGTACGGCGGTCGACTTCTTCGGTCCGCCCGCGGCCCGTCACTTCGCCAACGCCCGAGGCCCGGCCCTGCGCGGCGCGGGCGAGCCGGCGGGCGGCACTCCGTGGGCGCCCGGCTTCTACCGCCGCCAGATCGTGGCCGGCGAGCGGCTCGGGCAGCTGGTGCGGGAGGCCGAGGTGCGGGAGGGCCGGCGCGCGTACCCGTTCCGGCTGAACGTCATCGAGATCTCGGTCGCCGGTTCGATCTGGCTGCGCACGGCGGAGGACCAGCTGCTCGTCTCGTCCCGGCTCGCCGAGGACGGCCCGGGCCTGGAAGCGGTCCTGCGCGAGGTGATCGACCAGCTGGTCTGAGGGCCGGCTTTCATAAACCGAGTACGCGGTCTAATAATAGGCGCATGGAGACGACCGTCGACGAGCCGTCATGGCTGCGCACCGGGTCCTGGGTCGGCTGCCCCCTCATCGGGGGCGCGCTCGGCGTGGGCGTCTGGGCCATCGCCGCCTGGGTCGGCGACCTGCCCGCCTTCCCGTTCCAGGGCGTGTTCAAGGTTCTCACCAAGCTGCCCCAGCCGTGGGCGACGCTGGCCGCGGTCGCCGGCGGGCTGGTGCTCGGCTTGGCGTTCGCGGCGATCTGGGCCCACGAGCGCCTGGTCGTCACGGTGACGCCGACCCGGGTCACGCTGGTCCGCGGGGACAAGACCCGGCGCATCGAGGCGAACCTCGAAGCCGTCTACCTCGACGGCAAGGAGCTCGTCCTGCGCACCACCGACGGCCGGGAGATCGCGCGGGAGAAAACCGACCTCGGCCGCCCCGAGCTGGCGTCGGCCTTCGCCGAGCACGGCTACCCCTGGCAGGACGAGCCGGTCGAGCGATGAGGACCGTCGACCCGGCCAAGCACGAGGCCAAACGGGCCGCGATCGTCGACGCCGCGGCCGGCTGCTTCGCCGAAAAGGGGTTCGAGCGGACGACGACGGCGGACATTTGCCGGGCCGCGGGCATCAGCTCCGGCAGCCTCTTCCACTACTTCCCCAGCAAGCGCGCGGTGTTCACGGCGATCTTCACCGACGACGCCCGCCGCACCGGCGAACGGCTGGCCGCCGCGGCGGAGGCGGCCGACCCGTGGGCCGCGCTGCTCGACGTCGTCGCCGAACTGGCCGGCGAGCTCGCGCACCCGGCAGTCGGCCGGCTCGTGCTGGAGGCCGCGGCGCAGGCCGCGCGCGACGCCGAGTTCGCCGAGCTCATCCGGCGCAACGACGGCGCCCTCCGCGACGGCCTGGCCGTCCTGCTCGAACGCGCGGCCGGTGCGGGGCTGATCGATCCCGGCGTCGCCCCGCGCGCGGCCGCCGGCTGGGTCGCCGGGCTGCTCGACGCGATGATTTCGCGGGCTGCCATCGACCCGGACCTCGATCTGGCCGCCGAACAGGCGATCCTCCGGACGATCCTGGTCCGGTTCCTCCGTCCCGTTTCGCCCCCGGCCGGCGGCTGAGTCCGCCAAACTGGTGGAATCGGGCGGAACCGGGACGGGGTGGTGCAGGTGGCGTGGTTTCGCAAGGACGGAACCGGCGGTGGTTCCGTCGCGTCGGACACCGATGTGCACCCTTTGCAGCAGTCAGTCGCCGCAACTGACCTGGAGCGCGCGCTCGCCGATCGCCAGGCCTTGATCCAGATGTGCCTGTACGCCCTGGATCGCGCCCGCAGCGGCGGCGTGGTCGAGCGCCTCGAGGAGGGCCTTGCCGCAATCGGCGTGCAGGCCCTGCGGCCCGACGGCGAGCGGTTCGACCCGGCCCGCCACGAGGCGGGCGGCGCGGTCCCGACCGACGACCCGGCGCTCGACGGCATCGTCGCGGAAACCGAGGTCACCGGGTTCGCCGACCACGACCACCTGCTGCGCGCCCCGATCGTCACCGTCTACGCGAAGAAGAACCCGTGAGCGCACCGACCGCGCCGAGCCTGCCCGCGCAGGTCGCCGCGACCCGAGACCAGCTGCTGACCCTCGTCCGCGACGCCGATCCGGCCGCCGCCAACTGGGTCGAGGACATCCGGAAGACCCGGCCGAAGAAGCCGGCCGTCGTGGTCGTCGGCGAGACCAACCGCGGGAAGAGTTCGCTGGTCAACGCGCTGCTCGCGCGGCCGGGACTGTCCCCTGTGGACGCCGACGTCGCCACCGCGACCTACCTCGTGTTCGACCACGCCGACGCGTGGGGCGCGCAGGCCTGCTACCCCGGCCAGCTCGCGCCGGTGCCGATCGACCTCGGCCAGCTGATCCACTGGGTGTCCGCCGCGCACGAGCTGCCGCCCGGCCAGATCCCGCCGCGGTACGTCGAGGTCACCGGGCCGGTCCCGCTGCTGGAACGGCTTTCGCTGGTCGACACGCCGGGTGTCGGCGGGCTCGACTCGATGCACGGCGAGCTCGCCAAGGAAGCCGCCGCGGGCGCGACCGCGCTCCTGTTCGTCGTCGACGCCTCGGCCCCGTTCACCGCCAGCGAGCTGCAGTTCCTGCGCGACGTCGGCGAGCGCGTCGAGACCGTGGTGTTCGCGCTGACCAAAGTGGACATGTTCCGCGGCTGGCGCGAAATCATGGAGGCCGACCGGCAGCTCCTGCGCGAGCACGCGCCCCGCTTCGCCGGCGCGGTGTTCCACCCGGTGTCGGCGCGGATGTTCGAGACGGCGGCGAAGGCACCCAACGAGCAGATGGCCGCGATGCTGCGGGAGAAGTCCGGCGTCGCGGCGGTGCAGACCGCGCTGCAGGAGCTGCTCGTCGGCCGTTCGGCGATGCTCGGCGAGGCGAACACGCTGCGCGCACTGTCCAGCGTGCTGGGTGAGCTCAAGGCGAAGCTGCAGGCCGAGAGCCGGGCCCTGTCCGCGGGCGAGGCCGAGGCCGAGCAGCTGCGCGAACGCCGTGACCAGCTGCAAGCCGAACGCCGGACGTCGACCCGCGGCTGGCAGCTGAAGCTGCGTGGCGAGGTGCAGCGCACCCGCGTCGAGGTCGGGCACGAGAGCAGCCGTCAGATGCGGGACGCCCAGACGCACTTCCGCCAGCTGATCGACGCGGCGAAGCGCGACGAGCTGGCCGCGCTGCCGCAGCAGGTCGACATCGCGCTGCAGACGACGTCGCAGCGGATCTCGATGCTGCTCTCGCAGCGCCTGAACCAGGTCACCAACGTGTCGCTGTCGGAGCTGTTCTCCCCGGCGGAGCTCGACGTCATCCGCGCGCAGTTCGCCCGGGCGGGCGGTCCGCCGGTGGTGCTGCGCCCGCCGGACAAGAAGCCGCCGACGGCCGAGGACAAGCTGCTCGTCTTCATGGGCATCTCCGGCGGCGTCGGCGCCGGCAAGGTGGCCGCGCTGCCGCTGGCCGGCGTCGCGATCCTCAACCCGGTCGTGCTGCCCGTGACGATCATCATCGGCCTCGGCGCCGGCTGGTGGATGGCCCGCACGCGCAAGCACGCGGCCGACAAGCAGCACATGAAGCAATGGCTGGTCGAGGCCATCGCGGACGCCCGCTCGACGCTCGACCAGCTCGTCGCCGAGCAGCTCATCGAGGCCGAGCAGCAGCTGTCGATGGCGCTCGACGAAGCACTGAGCCGGCGCATCGACGCGATCGAGGGCGAGCTGAAGGAAGTCGACAAGACGATCAAGATGGGCGCGCAGGAACGCGCCAAGAAGATCGCGATCGTGTCGAAGCGGCTCAAGGAGGTCAGCGATGGCCGCGAGCGCGCCGAAGCCTTCCTGACCCGGATCCGGGCGCTGCGGGACAAAACCGCCTGAGCGTCCGCCCGGTTGTGGAGCGGAACCGAACGGGCCTACGGTGAGTCATACCCTCAGACAGCAGGTCGAGACGCGTTACCCGGTTCAAAGGGGGAGTCCCATGTGGGTCGACGAGAGCGGCGGCAGCGACACCGACGCGAGCAGCCCGGACGCGATGACCGTCCACGTCGACGGCCAGGAGTACCAGGCCGAGGTCAACTACGACGTGAACGAAGACGGGGTCGACGACACCGCGATCATCGAACACGACGACGGCACGGCCCAGGCCTTCATCGACACGAACCACGACGGCGAGGCCGACCAGTACGCCGTGCTGGACGAGACCGGGCACGTCGTGGAGCAGGCTGTCTACGACGAGGCCAGCGGCGCGTGGGTGGAATCACACGGGGGCGGCCACGACGACTCGGACACCGGCGGCCGGGACGACAGCTCCGGCGGCCACATCCACGCCGACCTGCCGGACGGCGAGGTGGACGCGGGGGTCGCGACCATCGACACCGACCACGACGGGCACAACGACACCGCCATCGTCGAGACGAAGAGCGGCGGCACCATCGCCTTCACCGACAAGGACGGCGACGGCGAAGCGGACGTCGCGGTGCAGACCGACGCCGACGGCACGACCACGACGTTCGAGCACTCCGGCCCCGGCCAGTGGACCGAGGCCTCCAGTGGACTGATGGACTCCGGCAACGAGGGCGACCCCGCGGGAGACGCCGAGTGGGGCGGCGCCGGCACGCAGACGCTGGAGGGCGTCGCGCGCATCGACTCCGGCACGGGACAGTGGATTTCGCCGAACTGAAGTGACCCAAGTCATAGTTTGAAAGCCCGAGACTCCGGTCTCGGGCTTTTTTCATGTCGTCAATGAAAACAAGCAGGTCACGGCGGTGTCCGGCAGCACCGGAAGATTTCCACCGAATGCACCGATCAAGTGACTTCTGAATCGATTCCCTTATCGTTCTTGTGAGAGAACCTACACGTCAGCTCTCGGTTACCTGCCGGTCATGCCGCTACTCTCGAAGAATCCCAAATCGCACACACCGGTTCGCCAGCCGGTGTGCGAAGCCATTCGGTCGCCGGCAATGACGCCCGCACCGGGACAACGTCGTTCCGGTGCGGGCGCATTTGTCGTCGGAAGTCAGGAGTAGAGATGACCGCAGTCGCCATCCCCGGACTGGACACCGCGCCGACGACGCACACCGGCGTGCTGTCCTTCGTCCGGGAGGTCGCCGAACTGACCAACCCGGACCGCGTGGTGTGGGTCGACGGGTCTGACGAGGAAGCTGCCCGCATCAACCAGGAGCTGGTCGAAGCGGGCACGTTCGTGCAGCTCAAGTCGAAGCCGAACTCCTTTTGGGCTACTTCCGACCCGAACGACGTGGCCCGCGTCGAAGACCGCACCTTCATCTGCTCGGAGCGGCCCGAGGACGCCGGTCCGACCAACAACTGGATGGACCCGGCCGAGATGAAGGCCACCATGACCGAGCTCTTCCGGGGCTCGATGCGTGGCCGCACCATGTACGTCATCCCGTTCTGCATGGGCCCGCTCGGCGACGACAATCCCAAGCTGGGTATCGAAATCACCGATTTCGCCTATGTCGTCGCCTCGATGCGCGTGATGACCCGCGCCGGCAAGGCCGCACTCGAGAAGTTCATCGCCCCGGACGGCACCGAGCGCGAATTCGTGCCGGCCCTCCACTCCGTCGGTGCGCCGCTGGAGCCGGGCGAGAAGGACGTTTCCTGGCCCTGCAACGAAACGAAGTACATTTCGCACTTTCCCGAGGAGCGCGCGATCTGGAGCTACGGCTCCGGGTACGGCGGCAACTCCTTGCTGGGCAAGAAGTGCTACTCGCTGCGCATCGCGTCGGTGATGGCCCGCGACGAGGGCTGGCTCGCCGAGCACATGCTGATCCTCAAGCTGATCTCGCCCGAGGACAAGGTCCACTACGTCGCCGCCGCGTTCCCGAGCGCCTGCGGCAAGACCAACCTCGCCATGCTGCAGCCGACCATCCCGGGCTGGCGCGCCGAGACCCTGGGCGACGACATCGCCTGGATGCGCTTCGGCGAAGACGGCCGCCTGTACGCGGTGAACCCGGAGTTCGGCTTCTTCGGCGTCGCGCCGGGCACCGACTGGCACACCAACCCGAACGCCATGCGCACGATCGAGAAGGGCAACACGGTCTTCACGAACGTCGCCCTGACCGACGACGGCGACATCTGGTGGGAGGGCATGGAGAACGAGCCTGCCCACGCCACCTCGTGGAAGCACCAGGACTGGACGCCGGACTCCGGCGAGAAGGCCGCCCACCCGAACTCGCGGTACTGCACGCCGATGTCGCAGTGCCCGACCCTGGCCCCGGAGTGGGACGACCCGAAGGGCGTGCCGATCTCGGCGATCCTGTTCGGCGGCCGCCGCAAGACCACCGTGCCGCTGGTGAACGAGGCCCGCGACTGGCAGCACGGCGTGTTCATGGGCGCCACCATGTCGTCCGAAACCACGGCGGCCGCGGCCGGCGCGGTCGGCAACGTCCGCCGCGACCCGATGGCGATGCTGCCGTTCCTCGGCTACCACGCCGGTGACTACTTCAAGCACTGGCTGAACCTGGGCAAGAACGCCGACGCGAACAAGCTGCCGAAGATCTTCTACGTCAACTGGTTCCGCCGCGGCGACGACGGCCGGTTCCTGTGGCCGGGCTTCGGCGAGAACTCGCGGATCCTCAAGTGGGTCGTCGAGCGGGTCGAGGGCCGCGGCCACGCGGTCGAGACGCCGATCGGCTTCGTGCCGCGCGCCGAGGACCTCGACACCGAGGGCCTCACCGAGCCGATCGAGGACATCCAGGCCGCCCTGGACGTCAAGCCCGAGGAGTGGCGCGAAGAGCTGCCGCTGATCGAGGAGTGGTTCGGGAAGATCGGCGACCGGGTGCCGACGTCGTTGCGTGATGAGCTCGACGCGCTGGCCCAGCGCCTCGGCTGAGTTTTCTGACCGGAGAAGGGGACGTCCCTCGGGACGTCCCCTTCTCCGGTTTCCGGGTAGTTTCGCGGCCATGAGACCGTTCCGCTTCGGGGTGGCGTTGTACGTGCCCGGATCACGGGCCGAGTGGGTGGCGAAATGCCGCAGGGCCGAGGACCTCGGCTACGACGTCGTCGGAGTGGTCGACCACCTCGGACGGGTGGCGCCGGTTCCCGCCCTGCTCCTCGCCGCCGAGGCCACCGAGCGGATCCGGCTGAACACGTACGTTCTCAACGCGAGCTTCCACAACCCGGTGCTCCTGGCCCGCGACCTCGCCGCGCTCGACGAGTTCACCAGCGGCCGGGTGGAGATCGGGATCGGCGCCGGGTACGTCCGTGCGGAGTTCGAAGCCGCCGGGATCGACTGGGGCACGCCCGGCCGCCGGTTCAGCCGGCTCGTCGACGTGGTCACCGAGATCGAGCGCGCGTTCACCGACCGCACGCGGCCGCCGCTGCTGCTCGGCGGCCGCGGCGACCGGATGCTGACCTTCGCCGCCGCGCACGCCGACACCATCTCCCTCACCGGCACGGCGCCCGGCGCGGCCGAGGGGCGGCTGGCCCTGGCCGGTTCGGCCGCGCTGGCCGAGCGCGCCGGCTTCGTGAAGCGGATGCTCGAAGGCCGGGACGCGGAGCTGAACCTGATGGTCCACTTCGTCCGGATCACCGATGACCGGCGGGCGGCCCTGGAGACGGCACACCAGCTCGTGCCGCACCTCGGCGTCGAGGAGCTCGGCGCGCTGGCCACCGTCCTCGTCGGCTCGGCGGAAGCGGTGGCCGAGCAACTGCGGCGCACCCGCGAGACCCTCGGCGCCAGCTACTTCACGGTGCTCGAAGACGACCTGACCAGGCTCGCCCCGGTGATCCAAAAGCTCCGTTGAGTACCGTGGGATCATGACTGGGGATTTCCGTTTCGGTGTCAACATGGTCGTGCCGGACAGCCGTGCCGCCTGGGTCGAGAAGTGCCGCAAAGCCGAGGACCTCGGCTACGACGTCCTGTCGGCGGCCGACCACCTCGGCATGGCGCCGCCGTTCCCCGCGCTCGTGCTGGCCGGCGAGGTCACCTCGCGCGTCAAGCTGAACACCTTCGTGCTCAACACGCCGTTCTACAACCCGGTGCTGCTCGCCCGGGACGTCACCGGCACCGACCAGTTCACCGACGGGCGCCTGGAGCTGGGGCTCGGCGCCGGGTACGTCAAGGAAGAGTTCGAGGCCGCCGGGATGCCGTTCCCGTCCGCGCGCGAGCGCGTCGACCACCTCGAGCGGACGATCACCGAGCTCAAGCGGCTGTACGCCGATCCGGAGCACAAGCCGGCGCCGGTGCGCCCGGCCGGGCCGCCGCTGCTGCTCGCCGGCCGCGGCGACCGGATCTTGACGCTGGCCGCCGAGCACGCCGACATCATCGGTTTCACCGGCACGTCGAAGACACCGGACGGCGCCGCGCCGGCCCCGGCGAGCGCCGAGGAGATCGAGGAGCGCATCGAGTTCGTCCGGGCGAAGCTCGGTGGTCGCGAGGTCGAGTTCAACCTGCTCTGCCACTTCGTGAGCATCACCGACGACCGCACGGGAGCGCTCGATGAGCTCGCCAAGCTGACCCACGGCGTGCTGAGCGTCGATCAGCTCGCCGAAGTCCCGACCGCGCTGATCGGCTCGCCCGCCGAGGTCGCCGAGCAGCTCCACGCGCACCGCGAGCGCTTCGGCCTGAACTACTACACCGTGCTGGAGCACAACATGGAGCAGTTCGCGCCGGTCCTCGAACACCTTCGATGATCGACGCGAAGGCCCTCGGCGTCCGGGCCGGCGAGCTGTGGCTGTTCGACGACCTCGACTTCACCGTCGACCCCGGCGAGTGCGCCGCGATCGCCGGGCCCAACGGAGTCGGCAAGTCGACCCTGATGCGCTGCTTCTACGGCATGCAGAAGCCGCAGCGGGGTCGCGTGCTGGTCGACGGCAAGGCACCGGACGAGCGGGACGTCGAGTTCCGGCGCAAGGTGTCGGTGCTGTTCGACGACTCCGACTTCTTCGCCGAGCTGACGCCGCTGCAGCACCTGGAGCTCTTGTCCGGCTCGTTCGGCGCCGACCTCGGTGACCACGAAGAGCTGCTGCGCGACGCGGGACTGGGGATGCGCACGCGCGTGACCGCCGGGCACTTCTCCGCCGGCCAGCGCCGCCGGCTGCTGCTGCTCGGCGTCACCGCGCGGCCGCACCGGGTGCTGCTGCTGGACGAGCCGGAGCGTGCGCTGGACACGGCGGGCAAGGAGTGGCTGGTCGAGGTGATCGCCCGGTCGACGGCGGCCGGCGCGGCGGTCGTGGTGGCCACCCACCACCCGCCACTGCTGGAAGCCGCGGACAGCGTGCTCGAACTGTTTTGATGACACAGCGGCGCAAGGCGCCTCGGTTGAGGGCGGCGGTGGGGGCAAGGGTGGACGTGGCTCCGCGCCGGATGCGGATCCCGGGCCGGAAGCGGTTCGGCGGGATCTTCAGCGGCGACACCGCCACCTTCGTTTTCCTGTTCGGCTTCGGGTTCCTGTTCACCGCCTTCTTCCACGTCGACGGCTGGCGGCCCGCGCTCTACGGCTCGTCCACTCCTGCCTTCTCGGCCGTGCTCGGGCTGCTGACGCTCTGCTGCGCGGTGGGCTGGCGGGGCCTGCTGCGCCGCGGCTTCGCGTGGGTCGAACCGGCCGAGCTGACCTGGCTCGACTTCGCGCCGGTGGACCGCGGCCGCGTCGTCACGCTGCGGCTGCTCGGCGCCTGGACCGGCGTCGTCGCGGTGACCGGCTACCTGGCCGCGCTGCTGCTCGCCGTCGGCGGGGCGGACCTCGACCAGTGGCGCGCGGCTGTCTCGATCGTCGCCGCGACCGGGGTGGCGGCCTTCGTCACGGCCAGGCGGACGTCGCTGCGCCTCGACGCATTCGGGCCGCTGGTGCTGGCGGTCCTCGGCCTGGGGATCGCCGCGCTCGGCTTCGGCCCGGCGGCCGTCCAGTTCGTCGCGGCGGGCGTGCTGGCCGCGGCGCTGCCACTGGCGTTCGGCGGCGAACCGGTCTCGCGCGCGGGCCGGGCGGTGCTGCTCGCCGGGTGGGACGGCCGGGTGCTGCGCTCGGTCGCCGTCACCTTCCTCGACCCGATGATGCTGCTCCCGCCGTCGGCGCCGGCGGGAGGGCTCTCGCTGCGCCGCCCGACGCCGTTGCGGCTGGCCTGGGCGGCCACGCTCGGCCGATCGCGGTACGCGGGCGCGGCGCTCCTGATCGACCTCACCGTCGTCGTCGCGCACATCGCGGTGCCGACGGTGCCGGGCGCGGTCCTGATCGGCATCGGCGCGTACGTCGCGCTGACGCCGTTCGGCGGCGGGCTCGGCGAGCTCTGGCGCAACCCGGGACGGCGGCGGTGGCTGGGCTCGGCGGACCGCGACCTGGTGCTGGCCCACGGCTTGGTGCTCGCCGGCGTGGGTCTGCTCTGGGCGGCGGTGCTCGCCGTGGTCACCCTCGCGGGTGGGACGTCGTTCGCCGCGACCGCGTGGCTCGCCGTGCCGCTGTCGGTGCTTTCGATCCTGCGCACGGTCACCCGGACCGCCGTTGACTACGCGAATCCCGGCTTCGTCGACACCCCGCTCGGGCCGGTGCCCGCCAATCTCACCCGCCAGCTCTTCCGCGGTCTCGACCTTCAGGTCATCGGCATCGTGCTGCTCACCGCCGCCGTTTGACCTACCCTCGGTGCGACGAAGGGAGCAGCCAGTGGGCGGCGGGCACGCACCGGGCGTCGGGCGCAGGGCGACCAGCGAGTTCCCGGCCGGCTGGAGCGACGAGCAGATCATCTCGGTGGTCAAGGACGTCGCGAACGATCCCAGCGAGGCCCGGCGGCAGCAGCGCAACGGCCGCTGGCGCTGTGCCGGCGAGCGGTTCAACGTGCACCTGATCGTGCTGGTCGAGGACAACGGGCACGTGCACACCGCCTACCCGGTGGCCGGGCCGGGCGTGGTCCGCAACCCCGACACCGCGCGGGACCCGGCGAACCCGACGGTCGCCGACCTCAAGGAGAACCGGATCAGCTTCTTCGCCGACAGCGTGCTGACCACGCTCGGCAACCGGCTCTCCCCGGCGGACTACACGCACTACCGCACGCTGCTGTGGGCCGGCGAGTGGGAGGAGCTGGCCGACGTGCTGGCCGCGCACGCCGTCAAGGTCGGGTTCGGCTTGTCCGCCGACGAGTTCTCCGACTTCGAGAAGCTGCTCAACAGCTACGACCTGCCGGTGCCGGGCTGCGCCTTCCTCAACGACCGGGAGCACATCCTCAAGCAGCTGCGCCCGCTCTAACTGGCCTGGGAAAGCGGTGGTGACGCGGCGGGCGTGACGGCCGCGCGCAGCTCGTCCAGCGGCAGGCCGACGGCGTCGGCGATGGCCGTGACCGTGAAGAACGCCGGCGTCGGAATCCGGCCGGTCTCGATCTTCCGGAGCGTCTCGACCGAGATCCCCGCCTCGGCGGCGACGTCGACCATGCTCCGGCCGGCCCGCGCCGCCCGCAGTGCCTGGCCGAGGCGTTCGCCCCGTTCGCGCTCATCGTCTGTCAGCGGTACCCGCACCATGGGCGTGATTCTAATACCACCGGAGTTGTCCACCGCCTGTGGACAACTCTGTGCACAGGTGTGGAAAGGCCCCGCCGAGCGTCCGCTCGGCGGGGCCTCCACCAGCCCTTGTGGTGTCAGGCGCCCGCGGGCACCGGAAGTGGCATTCCGGGCAGGTTCTGGTCGTTCGGCACGACGCCGTCGACCAGGTAGGCCTCCACGACCTTGTCCACACCCGCGTTGCCGCCGGCGTAGATGCCGTGGTCACCCTCGCCGGTGATCGTCAGCATCCGCGAACCCGCGAACGCCTTGTGCGCGCGCCGTGCGCCCTCGATCGGCGTCGCCGGGTCGTGCTCCGACTCGACGATCAGCACCGGCGGGACACCCTTGCCGTCCAGCACGGGCAGCGGCGACGGCGTCTTCTTCCAGAACAGGCACGGCTGGATGAACCAGCCGGCGCCGAGCAGGGGCAGCTGCTTGTCGATCAGCTTCTGCGAGTCCCTGATGGCGCTGTTCGTCGTGCCGGTCCACGGACCCTCGTTGCACGGGATGGTCCAGAAGCTGGCGTCGTAGGAGTCGCCGTCGGCCGGCACCATCAGCGGCTGCGGGCCGGAGGTGACAGTGCTCTTGTCGCCGGCCTTGACCTTCTGCGCGGCCGAGGACTTGGCCTGCGCCGAAGCGGTGCCCTGGGTCAGCGTGCGGACGCTGACCAGGTAGTCGGCCAGGCCCGGGAAGGCGCGCTTCGAGTAGATGTTCGACGCGATGAAGGCGTCCAGGCCGTTGGCCGACACGGTGGAGCCGTCGGGCAGGGTGACCGCGCCCTGGGTCAGGGCGTAGCGGACCTGCTCGTAGGTCTGGCGGGCCGCCTCGCCGGTGGTGCCGAAGTGGTAGAGCTTGTCGTACTTCGCCACCCACGGGAGGAAGTCGGCCCGGAAGCGGCGCTCGAAGCCGAGCGGCTGCCAGTCGAACGACTTCTGCCAGGTCGTGGTGAACTCCGTCGCGGAGTCGAGCACGAACCGGCCGGTGCGGGTGGGGTAGGCCTGCGCGTAGTGCGCGCCCATCCAGGTGCCCGCCGAGTAGCCGACCCAGTTGATCTTGTCGCGGCCGAGCAGCACGCGCAGCAGGTCGATGTCCTTGACCGTCTGGTCGGTGTTGATCAGCGGGCCCAGCTCGCCGGACTTCGCCTGGCAGGACAGCGCCGCGTACTTCGTCGCCTGCAGGATCAGGTTCAGGTTCTGGCGGTCGCGGTCACGCGGGTCCAGGTCCGCACCGGTGCCGATGGCGCCACCGCAGGTGATGTTGGTGCTCTTGCCGGTCCCACGCGGGTCGAACCCGACGATCTCCTGGTGCTCGCGCAGCTTCGGCTGGTTGCGCAGCCGGGCCGGGAAGTTGCGGCCGGGCGCGCCGGGGCCGCCGGGGTTGGTGACGACGCTGGCGGTCGCGTCCTGGGTCGCCTTCAGGCGGCTGACCGCGATGGTCAGGTCGATCTGGGCGTTCGCCTGGTACCAGTTGCGCGGGGTCTTGTAGGTCGCGCACTCCATGTCCTCGGCGCCCGCGGGCGGAGCCGTCGGCAGCTCGGCGGGGACGGCGCACTTGTGCCAGTCCAGCTTCTGGTTCGCGTACTGCGGCGGGATGTTCGTGGAGTTCAGCGGCTGCTTACCGGCCGCGACCTCCTGACCTGCGAACGCCGGAGTGAACCCGGCCAGCAGGGTGCCGGCGATGGCCGGGATCACCACCGCGTAGCGGAGTCGTGTCATACGGTTGCCCCTTTTGGGTTTTGCGCGTGCGGAGTCGGGCTATTGATATAGGGCCCACCGGGGCGGGGCAACCGACCTTGGTCGGCATCGGCGGCCGCGGCGATCAAATCGATATCGGACAGACGTGACGCGCCGTCACCGAGGTCTTAAGGTCAGGCAGTCGGTTACGGGAGTGTTAGGTGAGGTCCGATGTCGACTGTGAAGCACGACGGAAAGGTGCGCGGGTTTCAGTTCAGCCCGTGGAACCTGCTCCTGATCGTTCCGCTGCTGGTCCTGGTGACGCCACTGTTCAACATGGACGGTCCGCGGCTGTTCGGGATGCCGTTCTTCTACTGGTTCCAGTTCCTCATGGTGGGCGTCGGGGTGCTGAGCACCTGGATCGTCTACCTGATGACGCGGGACAAGCCGACCGTTGACGCCCCGGACAAGCTGAGCGTCGAGGACCTGGACGAGGGGGACGCTCGATGAGCAACCTGCAGTGGCCCGAGCTGATCATCTTCACGATCCTGTTCGCCCTGGTCACCGTGCTCGGCTTCATGGCGTCCCGCTGGCAGCGGGGCGGCGCGCTGGACCACTTGGACGAATGGGGGCTCGGCGGCCGCAAGTTCGGCTCGTGGGTCACCTGGTTCCTGCTCGGCGGTGACCTCTACACGGCGTACACGTTCGTCGCGGTGCCCGCGCTGGTGTTCAGCGCCGGCGCGCTGGGCCTCTACGCGCTGCCGTACACGATCGTCGTCTACCCGATCGTCCTGCTCCCGGCGCTGCGGATGTGGTCGGTCTCGCGGGTGCGCGGCTACGTCACCCCGGCCGACTTCGTGCGCGGCCGCTTCGGCTCGCCGATCCTCGCGCTGCTGGTCGCGATCACCGGCATCGTCGCGACCATGCCGTACATCGCGCTGCAGCTCGTCGGCCTCGAAGCCGTGCTGCGGACGATGGGGATCAACGGCTCCGGCATCGTCGGGCACCTGCCGCTGCTGGTCGCCTTCGTCATCCTGGCCTTCTACACCTACCAGTCCGGCCTGCGGGCGCCCGCGCTCATCGCGTTCGTCAAGGACATCCTGATCTACCTGGTGATCCTGGTGGCGATCATCTACCTGCCCTCGAAGCTCGGCGGCTGGTCGCACATCTTCGACGCGGCGGCGAAGAAGCTCGGCACCCCGAACCCGGCCACCGGCAAGCCGGCCGGGTCGATCCTGCTCACGGCCAACAACCAGCTGCAGTACGCGACCCTGGCGCTGGGTTCGGCGCTCGCGCTGTTCCTGTACCCGCACTCGCTGACCAGTGTGCTGGCTTCGCGCGGCCGCAGCGTGATCAAGCGGAACATGGTCGCGCTGCCGGCGTACTCGCTGGTGCTCGGCCTGCTGGCGCTGCTCGGGTACGTGGCGATCACGGCGGGGGTCAAGCCGCTGACGAACGCGGCGACCGGCAAGGCGGACGGCAACACGATCGTCCCGGTGCTGTTCGACAGCCAGTTCTCGTCGTGGTTCGCCGGCATCGCGTTCGCCGCCATCGGCATCGGCGCGCTGGTGCCGGCCGCGATCATGTCGATCGCCGCGGCCAACCTGTGGACGCGCAACATCTACAAGGAGTACATCCGGAAGAACGCGACGCCCGCTGAAGAAGCGAAGCAGGCGAAGCTCGCTTCACTGGTCGTCAAGCTCGGCGCGGTCGCCGTCATCATCCTGATCGACCCGCAGTTCTCCATCGACCTGCAGCTCATCGGCGGCGTGCTGATCCTGCAGACGCTGCCGGCCGTGGCGCTGGCGCTGTACACGCGCTGGTTCCACCGCTGGGGCTTGATCGCGGGCTGGGTCGTCGGCATCGGCTGGGGCCTGATCATGCTGTACGGCATCCCCAACCCGGCCAACGGCAAGCAGCACTTCGGCGGCTCGGCGCTGTCGCTGGGCAACCTGTCGATCCTCGGCTGGCACCCGTTCTCGGGGTCGGCGGTCCAGATCTACGTGGGCTTCGTGGCGCTGATCGGCAACCTGGTGATCGCGGCGATCGTCACGGTGATCGCCCGGCAGCTGAAGGTGTTCAACGGCACCGACGACACCGAGCCCGAGGACTACCACACCGACGAGCACGACAAGAACCTGCGTCCGATCGGCGTCCACTAAGGACGGATGGCCGCACGTGACACGAGGTAGAGCGCCACGCCGTTGAGCAGGTGCCAGAGGAAGTGCGTGCCGGCCGGGACGTAATCGCAAACGTCCCGGTCGAGCGCGCGCAAGCTCAACGAGAGCGCGAAGATCGCCCCCGCCACGGCGAAGTGCGTCCAGTGGGCGTCGTGGGCGAAGGCGAGTACGGCGGCGACGAGAAAAGCAAAATTGCTCAGACTGTCGAGCGGCTCACCCCAGAGCCCGGGCGCAACTCGTTCGCAGTACCCGTCGACGTAGTCCGTCACGCCGACAGCCAACCACGGCTAGCGTGAAGCCCATGAGCGACGCGGTGAGCCGATTCCCGATCACGGAACTCGAAGACCTGCCCGACGACCTGCGCGAGCGCGTCGGCGTGATCGCGGAGAAGTCCGGGTTCGTCCCGAACATCTTCCGCGCGCTCGGCCACCGGCCCGCCGAGCTGCGCGCGTTCCTCGACTACCACGACGCGCTGATGGAACGCTCCGACGGCCTGAGCAAGGCCGAGCGGGAGCTCGTCGTCGTGGCGACGTCCGGGGCGAACCACTGCACCTACTGCGTCGTCGCCCACGGCGCGATCCTACGCATCCGCGCCAAGGACCCGGAGCTGGCCGACCGGGTGGCGACCAACCCGTGGCAGGTCGAACTGGACGAACGCGGCCGCGCGATCGTCGACTTCGCCCTCGCGCTCGGCCAGGACTCGGCGTTGTTCGGCGAAGGCGATCTCGAGGCGGCGCGCAACGCCGGCCTGACCGATGACGAAATCTGGGACATCGGCGCGATCACGGCGTTGTTCGCGATGTCGAACCGCCTCGCCCACCTCACCGCGCTCCGGCCGAACCCGGAGTTCTTCCTGCTCGGCCGGGTGCCGCGCTAGAACTCCACGCGCCAGAACTGGCGGATCAGCTCCGGCCCGAAGCCGTCGTGCGGCTCTTCCGCCACGAGTTCGAACCCGGCGGCGCGGTAGATCGCGTGCGCGGCGGTGAGGACCGACATCGTCCACAGCTCCATCGCCCGGTAGCCGTGCGCCTTGGCGAACGAAACGCACTCGGCCACCAGCCGCTTGCCGACGCCGTGGCCCCGCGCCGACGGCTCGAGCAGGAGCAACCGCAGCTGGGCCGTGTCCTGTCCGGGACAACGGCCGCAGCCGATGCTGCCTACCCGTTCGCCGTCGAGTTCGGCGATCCAGAAGGCTTGCCGCGAGTCGTCCCGGTTGTCGGCGAAGTCGGCGGCGGCGCGGGCGACGAGCGCCTCGAAGCGGGCGTCGAAGCCGTACTCGCGGGCGTAGAGCGCTCCGTGGCGTTCCACCACCCAACCGAGGTCACCCGGTCGTGGCGGGCGCAGCACGAGAGCCGGGTCGCGACGGCGGTCGCCGACCAGGTCGCCGATCGTGCGCATCGCGGCGAGCAAGCGCTCCTGGTCTTCGTCGGCGAAGCGGCGCAGCAACCCGCCGATCTGGTCGGTGGACCGGCGGTTCAGCACCGCGAACGCGTCCCGGCCCGCCGCGGTGGGCCGCACCAGCTGGCGGCGGGCGTCTTCCTCGGACCGTTCGCGGACGATCAGCCCGCGGGACTCGAGGCGCGCCAGCAGCCTGCTGGCGTAGCCGGCGTCGAGGTCCAGGCGTTTCCGCAGGTCGGTGACCGGCAGCGGGTCCTGGTGGGCGAGCTCGAAGAGCACGCGGGCTTCCGGCAGCGAGTATTCGGCGTCCGCCGGTCCTTCGTCGAGCACGCCGATGACCCCGGTGTAGAGCCGGTTGAAGGCACGGACCGCAGCCACCCGGCCGGCCAGCTGAGCGTCGTTCATTGACCACCTCAACAAGTTCGTTGACGAAGTCAAAGATTACTCGACAGAGCGGCGCGCGCAAGGGGTTTTGGATATGGGAAACCCCGCGATGCTGCCAGGTCGGGGGTCCGCCAGCATCACGGGGTCGTAGGGGGTATCGACACCTCTTCGGGTGGCGTTACACCTTCATCAGTTTGTGGCATAGGTCACTCGAATGGGCGACCGCCACGGGGTGAGAGATCAGCGCATGTACGCGGAGCGAGCCTGCGCGATCGCGATGAGTTCCTGACGGACCGTCGCGGTGGCGGCGGTGTCGATCGCCCGGTTCAGCGCCCGGCGAGTGCGAACCTCGGCGCGACGGGCACGGAGCTTGGCGGCGATGTTGTTCATCGGTGTCTGCATCCCCTTCAGAGGGTCTAGGTGGCTTGTGCTTCTAGTATGCACCTTTTTTCACAAGGAAGCCAACGAATATCCGGTGATGTGGCGCACTAGCCGATGAATCATCGGCAAAGTTGGGTATGGGCCGGAGGGATCCAGGGTGGTGGCGGTCACGGCGAAGCAACCGGGTTCAGCTTTATAGAGCTATCTAGCTAAAATGCAATATTGGCTTAGCGGCACTGATAGACCGCGAGACAGCCGGAAAAGCCCAGGTCAGTCGCGGCCGAGCAGGTAGTGGCCGAAGTGTGGGACGGTGAAGGCGATCTGCCCCCGCTCCGCGGAGTACACGAGGCCCTTCTTCATGAGGCTGTCGCGGGCCGGCGACAGCGACGACGGCTTCCGCCCGAGGAACACGGCGACGTCGGCGGTGCCGGCGGGCTCGTCACGGCCCTGGGTCAGCGAGGCCATCGCCTGGAGGTACTCCCGCTCGGCCGGCGTCGCGCGCTCGTAGCGGGAGCCGAAGAAGCCGACCGCCAGCTCCGACTCCGCCTCGGGCGCCGCGACCTGGACGTCCTTGACCGTGATCGGGTCGGACGGCGCCGCGTCCCAGGCCGCCTTGCCGTAGGCCTGGATGAAGTAGGGATAGCCGCCGGACGCGTCGAAGAGCGCGTCGAGGGCTTCCGGCTCGATGCCGGCGTCTTCCCGCTCGATCGGCGCCATCACGGCGAAGTCGGCGTCCTCGCGGCTGAGCCGGTCGATGCGCGCGTACCGGAAGAGCCGCTCGGAGTAGGACTTCGACGCCGAGAGCACCGCGGGCACGTGCGGCAGCCCGGCGCCGACGACCACGAGCGGCGCGCCGGACTGGGACAGCTCGTGGCAGGCGGCGCACAGCGCCGAGACGTCGTCCGGCTGCAGGTCCTGGATCTCGTCGATGAGCACCGCGACGCCGGTGCCGACGTCCGCGGCCAGCTCGGCGACGTCGGTGAACAGCTCGACGAGGTCGATCTCGATGTCCCCGGAGTCGGCCCGTCCCTGCGCGGCGGGTACGTCGATGCCCGGTTGCCAGCGGTCGCGCAGCTTGGCGTCGGGCTTGTTGGCCCGCAGGGCAAAGGCCTTCAGGACGCCGAGCACCTCTTCGACGCGGTCCGGCGCCCGGTGCCGCACGGCGAGGTCGCGGATGGCCCGGTGCAGGGCGGCCGACAGCGGCCGCCGCAGCTCGGCGTCCGGCCGGGCCTCGATCTTGCCGGCGCCCCACTTGTGCCGCACGGCCATCGCCCGCAGCTCCCCCAGGAGCACGGTCTTGCCGACACCGCGCAGCCCGGTGAGCACGAGAGAGCGTTCGGGTCTCCCCCTGGCCACCCGCTCCAGCACCACCTCGAACGCCTTGAGCTCACGCTCGCGCCCGGCCAGCTCGGGCGGCCGTTGCCCGGCGCCCGGTGCGAAGGGGTTGCGGATGGGGTCCACTCTGCCAAGTTATCGGCGTGTCTAGCGCGAGCCCGATATTCCGGCATAGACGCCTAGCGCGTGTCGCCCAGGTTCGACCGGATGGCCGTACATAGAGACGAACAGGTCTGCAGCCCTGCTCGTCTCTACCCCCAGCGCGCACTACGACGCGCCACTAGTCGATCAGGTTCCGTTCCGCGTAGATCTTCATCGCGTCCCGGACGAACTCCGCGGTTCCCGCGCCGTGCGTCTCGTCGTACTGGCCGTAACGCGGGTCGTCGACGTACAGCTGCCCGAGTCCCGCGAAGTAGCCCTTGGACACCGTCGCCACCGGGCGGAGCAGCCATTGGTGCAGCCGTCGCGTGATCGCCTGGACGTCGTCGCTGTCCGGGGCCAGCCCGGCCGCCCGCGCCGCGCCGAACGCCGCCGCGATGTCGAGCTGCTCCTGCTGGTGGGCCTGCTTTTCTTCGGTGGTCAGCGAGGTCCACCACTGGTCACCGTGCCGGTATGCCTCGGCACCCCAGCGCTGGGTGACCTCCTTCTCGTACTTCGTGTGGTCGAAGCCGTCGAACACTTCTTCTGCCATCAGTCGTTCACCTCCCTTCAGTTTCCGGAGGGTCGTGCGGACCGACTCGATCTGCCGTCCGATCCGCTGCTGCTCCCGTTCGAGCAGCTCCAGGTGGGTTTCGAGCGCCGCGGCGCTGTCGTGCTGCCCGTCGAGCACCTCGGCGATGGCCGGCAGCCCGAGACCGAGCTCGCGCAACAGCAGGATCCGCTGCAGCCGGACGAGTGCCTGCTCGTCGTAGTAGCGGTAGCCGTTACCGCCGATCCGGCTGGGCCGCAGCAGGCCGACCGCGCCGTAGTGGCGCAGCGTCCGGCTCGTGGTCCCCGCCGAGCGGGCGATGTCCTGGATCGACCACTCCATGACGTCGACGATAGAAGTTGACGCAGCGTCAAGGTCAACCGCTAACTCTTTATAGGGTTCTCTAGCTCTATGGCGATATTCGCGCAGAAAGGCCGATGAGGATTCGAGCGGCGGCCGAGCGGGCATCCACGGAGTAGGTTCGATCAGGCAGCGGCCCGTACGAGGAAGGCTATGACCGTGATACTCCGTCGAGTGGCACGTCCCCTGCTCGCCACGATCTTCGTGACGGGCGGGATCAATGCGCTGAGGCAGGCCGAGGGCCACGCCAAAGCGGCGGAACCGTTCCTCAACAACGCGTTCGAAAAGTTCGGCGACGTCGTGCCGGAGCAGGTCCCGCGGGACCCGGTGACGCTCGTCCGGATCGACGCCGCGGTGAAGATCGGTGCCGGTCTCGCGCTCGCGGCCGGCAAGGCGCCGCGGCTCGCGGCGGGGCTGCTCCTCGGCAGCCTGGTGCCCACGACGCTGTCGACGCACAGCTACTGGACCATCAAGGACCCGGGTGAGCGCCAGCAGCAGCAGATCCAGTTCTTCAAGAACGCGAGCCTGGCCGGTGGCCTGCTGCTCGCGGCCGCCGACACGGCCGGGAAGCCGTCGGTCGGCTGGCGGGCGCGTCGCGCCGCGAAGGACGTCGGCCACAGCGCCGAGAAGCTGAG
Source organism: Amycolatopsis sp. NPDC051045 (assembly GCF_040682955.1). Lineage (NCBI taxonomy): Bacteria > Bacillati > Actinomycetota > Actinomycetes > Pseudonocardiales > Pseudonocardiaceae > Amycolatopsis > Amycolatopsis sp. NPDC051045. The sequence goes on along the minus strand of NZ_JBFBCC010000003.1, from coordinate 46,039 downwards.
CCGGCGGGGCCAGAAGCGCGCGAACAAGCTCGCGAAGCGGGCTCAGAAGGCGCTCCCCAACTGACGACGAAAGGCCGTCCCCCGCGGGGGACGGCCCTTCGCGTGTGGTTACTTCTCCAGGATCGCGGTGACGCCCTGGCCGCCGGCCGCGCAGATCGAGATCAGGCCGCGGCCGGATCCCTTCTCGTGCAGCAGCTTCGCCAGCGTCGCGACGATCCGGCCGCCGGTCGCGGCGAACGGGTGCCCGGCCGCCAGCGACGAGCCGTTGACGTTGAGCTTCGCCCGGTCGATCGCGCCCAGCGGCGTGTCCAGCTCCAGCTTCTCCTTGGCGAACGCCGGGTCCTCCCACGCCTTGAGCGTGGCCAGCACCTGCGACGCGAACGCCTCGTGGATCTCGTAGAAGTCGAAGTCCTGCAGCGACAGCCCGGCGCGCGCGAGCATCCGCGGCACGGCGTACGCGGGCGCCATCAGCAAGCCCTCGTCACCGTGGACGTAGTCGACGGCCGCGGTCTGCGAGAACGTCAGGTAGGCCAGTACTGGCAGCTTGTGCGCCTTCGCCCACTCGTCGGTGGCCAGCAGGACCGTCGACGCGCCGTCGGTCAGCGGTGTCGAGTTGCCCGCGGTCATCGTGCCGCCCGGGCCGCCGAAGGCCGGCTTGAGCTTGGCGAGCTTCTCCGCGGTGGAGTCCGGACGCAGGTTCTGGTCGCGCGTGAGCTTGAGGAACGGCGTCACGAGGTCGTCGAAGAACCCGCGGTCGTAAGCGGCGGCGAGCTTCTGGTGGCTGGCGGCGGCCAGCTCGTCCTGCGCCTCCCGGGTGATTTCCCAGACCTTCGCCGTCAGCGCGGCGTGCTCGCCCATCGACAAGCCGGTGCGCGGCTCCTCGTTGCGCGGGATCGCCGGGACGATGTGCCCGGGGCGGATCTTCGCGACGAGCTTGAGGCGGTCGCCGAGCGTCTTGGCGGCGTTGAGCTGGATGAGGATCTGGCGCAGGTCCTCGTTGACGGCGAGCGGAGCGTCGCTGGTGGTGTCGACGCCGCCGGCGATGGCCGAGTCGAGCTGACCGAGCGCGATCTTGTTGGCGACGTTGATGATCGCCTGGAGCCCGGTGCCGCACGCCATCTGGACGTCGGACGCCGGCGTCGCGGGCGAAAGCTTGCTGCCCAGGACGCTCTCGCGGGCCAGGTTGAAGTCCTTCGAGTGCTTGAGCACCGCGCCGGCGGCGACCTCGCCGATCACCTCGCCCTGCAGCGAGAAGCGGCTGACCAGGCCGTCGAGCGCAGCGGTGAACATGTCCTGGTTCGACGCTTTCGCGTACGGGCCGTTCGACCGCGCGAAGGGGATGCGGTTGCCCCCGATGATCGCGACCTTGCGAACGGCAGGCGTCTTCTTCGGCGGCATGACTTCACCTCTCTGGTCGTGTCTCTCACACTGTAACCTACTAGTGAGTAGGTTAGACTGCGACGTGACGCAGACTGCACGGGAGGCATCCGATGGCTGACAGGTACCAGCAGTTCACGAAAACCCCGGTGGGGAAGTTCGTGGTGCCCAAGCTCGGCTTGCCCAATCCCGCGACGCTGCGCCGGTACCAGCCCGGGCAACCCGCTCTCGAGGGTCCCGCACTTCTCGGCGCCGCGCCCGGCGGACGGCTGCATAAAACCCTCCGCGACCAGCTGGCTGACGCGGGCATCGAGGTGCTTTCCGCGCCGGCCGACCGGCACGCGGCGCTGGTCTTCGACGCCACCGGCGTCACCGACCCCGCGCGCCTGCGCGAGGTCTACGACTTCTTCCACCCGGTGATCCGCAGCGTCGGCCCGTCCGGCCGGGTCGTCGTGCTGGGCACCCCGCCGGAGCAGGTCGAGGGCCGCGAGCGGATCGCGCAGCGCGCCCTCGAAGGCTTCGTCCGTTCGGTCGGCAAGGAGCTGAAGCGCGGCGCGACCGCCCAGCTCGTGTACGTCGCCGATGGCGCCGAAGAGGCGATGGACTCGACGCTGCGCTTCCTGCTCTCGGCGAAGTCGGCGTTCGTCGACGCGCAGGTGATCCGGATCGGCACCGAAGGCAAGACGGCGACCGCCCCGGCCAGCTGGGAGAAGCCCCTCGACGGCAAGGTCGCGCTGGTCACCGGCGCGTCCCGCGGCATCGGGGCGGCGATCGCCGAGGTGCTGGCCCGCGACGGCGCACACGTCGTCGCGCTCGACATTCCCGCGCAGGGCGGCGACCTCTCGCAGGTCGCGAACAAGGTCGGCGGGTCCGCCCTGCAGCTCGACATCACTTCGCCGAGCGCGCCCGCGAAGCTCGCGGAGTACCTGAAGGAGCGTCACGGCGGCGTCGACATCGTCGTGCACAACGCGGGCATCACGCGCGACAAGACGCTGGGCAACATGAGCGAGAGCGCGTGGGACTCGGTGATCGCCGTCAACCTCGCCTCGCAGCTCGCGGTGAACGACAAGCTGCTCGCCGACAAGGTGCTCAACGACAACGGCCGCATCATCGGCGTCTCGTCGATCGCGGGTATCTCCGGCAACGTCGGCCAGACGAATTACGCGACGTCGAAGGCGGGCGTGATCGGCATGGTGAACGTCGGCGCGCCGCAGCTCGCGGCGTACGGCGGCACCATCAACGCCGTCGCGCCCGGGTTCATCGAGACCAAGATGACGGCCGCGGTGCCCCTGTTCATCCGCGAAGCCGGGCGGCGGCTGTCCAGCCTCGGCCAGGGCGGCCTGCCGGTCGACGTCGCCGAGACGATCGCCTGGTACGCGAACCCGGCGTCGGCCGCGGTGAACGGCAACGTGGTCCGCGTCTGCGGCCAGGCTTTGCTGGGGGCGTGAGCAGTGGCGATCCGCGAACTCGACAGCACACCGAGCCTGTCCACGCTGTACCCGAAGGCCCTGCTCGGCGGCGTCCTGCGCAAGCCGTCCGGTTCTTCTCTGCCGGACACCGAGCTGGTGCGCACCGGCGTCGTCGTCGACCCGGCCCACTTGGCGGCGTACAACACGGTGTGCGGCTTCCGGTTGAGCGACGAGCTGCCGGCGACGTACCCGCACATGCTCGCGTTCCCGCTGCAGATGGCGCTGATGACCGAGCCGGGCTTCCCGTTCCCGCTGCTCGGCATGGTGCACGTGGCGAACCGGATCACCCAGCACCGCGCGCTGCGGGTGGGCGAGCCGCTGACCGTGCGCGTGCGGGCGGAGAACCTGCGCCCGCACGAGAAGGGGCGCCAGTTCGACGTCATCAGCGAAGCGCAGGTCGGCGACGAGACGGTGTGGACGGACGTCAGCACGTACCTGCGGCGCGGTTCCGGGTCCGGTTCGGCCGGGCGACGGGAGCAGCTGGCCCCGCCGACGCCGGACGCGATCTGGCGGGTCCCGGGTGACATCGGGCGCCGCTACGCGGAGGTTTCGGGCGACCGCAACCCCATCCACCTGCACGCGCTGACGGCGCGCTTGTTCGGCTTCCCGGCGGCGATCGCCCACGGCATGTGGACGAAGGCCCACGCGCTGGCCGCGTTCGAAGGGCGCCTGCCGGAAGCGTTCACGGTCGACGTCCGCTTCAAGCAGCCGGTGCTGCTGCCGGGCAAGGCGGCGTTCACGTCGTGGTCCTCCCCGGAGGGCTGGGCGTTCGAGCTGTGGCACGCGTCGAAGCCCAAGCCCCACCTGGAAGGCTCGATCGCCTCACTCTGACGGCTTCCAGACCTCGCCTTCGATGAGGTCGTTGAAGCCCAGCCAGACGAGGTTCATCAGCCAGGACGCCAGGACGCCGTCGGAGATGTCGGGGTGGTCGAGGGCCCAGTCGGCCAGCGACTCGGCCGCCCCGACCAACGCGGCGGACAGGCCCTCGCCCGAGAACTCGGCCTGCTCGCCGACGCCCTTGCGGGTGCCGGCGGACACCACCAGCGCGGCGACCAGCTGGATCGCGCGCACCCGCATGTCGGTGACCTCAGCGGCGAACGTCCCGCCGACGGTGAGCGCCTGGCGGTGCAGCACCGTCCACGACTCGCGGTACTCCGCGACGAAGCGGTAGAACGACCGCAGGCCGTGCCAGAGCTGCATGTCCGGCGGCAGGTCGGGCTGCACGCCGGCCTGGATGGCCTCGAGCAGGCGCGTCGCCTCGCGGCGGATGCACGCACCGAAGAGGTCCTCCTTCGAGCCGAGGTAGGTGTAGATCATCGGTTTCGAGACACCGGCGACGTCGGAGATCTCGTCCATCGACGCGGCGTGGTAGCCGTGACGCGAGAAGACCTGGACGGCCGCGTCCAGGATCTGTCGCTCGCGCACCGCACGCGGCAGCCGCCTGGCCCGTTCGGGCGGACGCTGATCTTCCTCTGACACGATCGACCTCCTCGTTGCTGCCCGGAGACGGTACCGGGAGACGACCCATCAGGGTGATTTCGGCACGCTTGCCCGCCTACCTACTGACCGGTAGCCTTACGCTCGAGTAACAAGGGAGGGGTGACCATGGCCGAAAACGCCGGGATGACCAGCGCCGATCGGATCACGGAGCTCCGTGGGCCGGCGCTGCTCGACGAGCTGGAGCGCCTCGACCCGCTGAGCCCCGAGGTCCACACCCTCGACGTCAACGAGCTCGCGCTCGACCCCGGCGACCTCCGCAAGGACGACTTCCGGCGGCTCCTCAACGCACTGCTCCGGCTGGCCGAGCGCGCCCCGGCGTTCGACCTGAGCAAGGTCGAGCCGACCCGGTTCGCGTCCCTGGTGGCATCGGCGTCGCGCGCGCAGCTGGAGAGCGTCGTCGCGGACCGGCAGCTGCGGGAGCGCGTGCTGGACGAAATCTTCGCCCGCATGGGCGCGCACATCAGGTCTGATCGAGCCCGCGACCTGCACGCGGTGGTCCACTGGCGCGTGTCACGCGAAGGCGGCTTCGACAGCTACGAGACGACGATTTCGCACGGATCGTGCACGGTGAGTCGCGAGTTGAGAGGCCGCCCCCGAGTGACGATCACGATCGCCCCAGCCGACTTCTTCCGGCTGATCACCCACCAGGCCACACCGGCGGTGTTGTTCGTCACGGGGCGGATAAAGGTCAAAGGCGATTTGGCCTTCGCGGCGGGCTTGATCGGTTTCTTCGACCTCCCGCACCCCGTATAGTCCGTCGCCGTGCCCCGAAAACCGAAGTGGCGCCTTTCCCGGCCCCGCAGTGTTCGTGGCGGTCACGTGGTGAACGCGTTCGCGGAGAAGCTGGTCCTGGACAACCTGACGCCCGCGCAGTTCATCCAGGTCCTCGAAACCCTGCACATGCTGGGCGAAGCCGGGGCGGGCATCGAGCTGAGCTCCCTGTCGACGGACGTCTTGGTGGACGTGGTCCGCCGGGCGTCCCGCGACCAGCTGAAGGCGATAGCGGATCACCCGGAGCTGCGTTCGGTGTTCTTGGACGAGATATTCCGCCGAATGTCAGAGCATTTCTCGCCGTCTCGTGCGCGTCACGTGGATGTGGTGGTTTCGTGGCGCTTTTCCGAGGGTTCAGGCGAAGACGGATACGACCGTTTCCAGACGGTGATCGAGGACGGTGTGTGCGTTTCTTCAACGGACCTGTCACGCACACCGGACACAACGATCACGCTGGCGGTGGACGACTTCATCCGCATGGCCACGGGCAACGCAGCAGTGGCGGCGATGTTCGTGACGGGGAAGGTGAAGGTGAAGGGCGAGTACGCGCCGGCGGTGCGGTTCTCCAGCTACTTCGACATCCCTAAGCCGTCCGGGGAGTAGCTGTCGCAGGTCCGTGACACCAACTTGTCGGTGTCCACCTTTAGGGTGGCGCTATGAGCAACCCTGGTGAAGCCGAGACGTGGCCGTTGGGGGAGATCCACGGAGTGACCGTGGGGGATGTCTTCGCGGACCGCAGTGCGTTGGCAGCTGCCGGTGTCCACCGGGAAGGACAGGCCGGCATCACGGGAACGGCCGCTCGCGGCGCCGAGTCGATCGTCTTGTCCGGCGGTTACGCCGACATCGACGACGGCGACACTATCGTTTACACCGGGCACGGTGGTCAGAACGCCGCTAAGAAGCAGGTGGAGAACCAGACTTTTCTAGCCCGCGGCAACGCGGCGCTCAAGACCAGCATGATCAAGTTGACGCCGGTCCGAGTGATCCGAGGCCGCGGTAAGACCAAGGAGCGCAACGCTCACATTCACAACCCGCCGCCGAGTGGCTACCGCTATGACGGCTTGTACTTCGTCGACGACTGCTACTACGAGGAGGTGGACGGCTTCCGACTCTGTCGGTTCAGGCTGTCCAAGGCCCCGCAGGTCGATGTCATCGCAACTCCTCCGGACGTTCTCCTGGAATCGGAGGAGTGGCACAGTGAATTGCCGGCAGGGAACAAGAATCCTGGTAAGCGTGCGTTCGAAGGCTCACGCGTTGTTCGCTCGGTCGAGTTGGCCAACGAGGTGAAGGCACTGCACGACCACACTTGCCAAGCGTGCGGCAATCGACTCGAGGTGAGTGGTCGAGGGTATGCGGAGGGAGCTCACATCCGGGCGCTCGGCGGTGGGCACGACGGTCCGGACGAGCCCGACAACATGCTGTGCCTGTGTCCCAATTGCCATGTCTTGTTCGACTACGGTGCGTTGATCGTGGAGAAGGACTACTCGGTCTTTCGAAACGGTCAGCCAATCGGCAAGCTGCGCACGAAGCCGGGACATCCGATCCGGGACGAGCACCTCGAATACCACCGCCAAAGGTATGCCGAGCAGCCGAGCTAGTTCTCCACGATCCGGCCTTCAATGACCGTCGGCTGGGCTTGGCGTGGCTCTTCCGAAGCCACCACCTCGCTGTCCACCACCATCACCGGCCCGCGCCGGCGGTTGGCGAACCGCACAGCTCGCTTCTCCATCCGCTTCAACCACAACCGACGCGCCACCGCCCGCGACGGCGGGAGCATCAACAGCAACCCAAGGACGTCGCTCACGAACCCGGGTACCAGGATCAACACCCCGCCGAGCCCGACCAGCATTCCGTCGGTCAGTTCCTTCTCCGCGGGCCGCCCTGAGCGGGCCGCCGAGGTGAACGCCCTCATCGCCTTGCCGCCCTCGCGGCGAGCCAGCCAAGAACCCAAGAAGGCGCCGCCCAGCAGAAGGGCCAGCGTGCCGAGCACGCCGACGGCCGAACCCACCGCCCAGATCGCGGCGATCTCGGCAATGACGTAGAGCAGGAACGCGACAGCCATACCGGGACAACGAACGAGCTGTCCGATTTGCTCCCGGCCTCGGAGGCACCCCGCTAGGCTCACCTCTCGTGTCCGACTGGCTCCGCTGGCTCCTAATCGCGTTGTTGCTGGTCGTGGCGTTGCTCGTGCTGTGGCACGGTGGGCGTCGGCGGTCCTTGTTCCCCGGGGTCACGTGGACGCGGCGGACGCCCCGGACGCCCCGGACGCCGGGCCGGCGCGGGATGGCTGGGTCGGTGATCGGATGGCTCGCCGTCGCCGTGCTGGTTGCCGGGGTGGCCGGCGGGGGCTTGCTGTCGTTCCTCGGCTGGCCGCGGCTGCCGTCGGCCGGGCAGTTCGACGTCGGTCAGCTGCTCGACCTGTTGAAGATCGCGCTGTCCGTGGTCGCCGGGTTCGGTGGAGTGGTGCTGCTTGCCGTCAACTACCGGAAGCAACGCGTTGCTGAGGACGAACACGATCTGGCCGTTCAGCGAGCTGAACGCGAGGTCGTGCAGAGGTTCAACGAACGGTTCGGCAGCGCCGCCGAGCAACTCGCCAACGAAAGTCCGGCTGTTCGCCTGGCGGGGGTCTACGCGATGGCCGGGCTCGCCGACGACTGGGCCGACAAGCGCCAGGTCTGCGTCGACGTCTTGTGCGGATACTTCCGGATCACCCGCGATGGCGATGGCGAGTTCGAGGTGCGCGAGGCGATCTTGCGCGTGATCCGGGACCGCACCCGCCCCAGCGCGGACCGGTCGTGGTCGGCACTCGATTTCGACTTCACCGGCGTCAACATCGAGAACGCCGACTTCGCGCGCCTGAAGTTCGACGGTGAGGTGCTGTTCGACGGCGCCGAATTCGTCGGCGGCGTGGCGTCGTTCGCCGGCGCGGAGTTCGGCGGCCTGCTGAGTTTCCACGGCGCTCGGTTCTCCGCGGACGAGGCGAACTTCGGCGGGATCACCGTCAGCTCGGGCAAGGCCGAGTTCGTCGGCGCGGAGTTCGCGGGAAACAAAGTGGATTTCGCCGATGGATTCCTCGAGTACTCGTCGGTTGCCTTCTTTCGATGCCGATTCGCGTCACCCGTGATCGACTTGTCGCAGTTGAGCCTCCACGTGGGCCGCGTGGTGTTCGACCGCTGCGACTTCGCCGACCTTGAGCTCAACCTTTCGGTCAGCCTCGACTACCAGCCGATCTTGTTGGTTCCCGTGCTCGCCGAGGGTTGCCGGTTCGAGCGGTGCCGGATCGACCTGAGCCGGGGAGGGCACGGGATCAAGCTCGCGGATTGCGTGCTCGACACCGTGACCGTCTTCGGCGACCCCGTTGCACATCCGCAGTTGCACAAGTGGCAGAACAACCAGCTTCGCGGCGGAACCTCGTTGCCCAGTCGCTACTCGTCCGCTAACTCGGCACCTCGTCCAGGTACGCCCGCGCCTGCAGGGTGAACAACTCCGCGTACCCCGCCTTCGCCGACATCAGCTCCTCGTGCGTCCCGTACTCCGCGACCTTCCCGTGGTCCAGCAGCAGGATCCGCTCGGCCTGCCGCACCGTCGAGAACCGGTGCGAGATGTACAGCGTCGTGCGTCCCTCGGACAGCTCACGCAGGCGCGAGAACAGGTCGTGCTCGGCCTGGGCGTCCAGCGCCGACGTCGGCTCGTCGAGGATCAACAGCGGCGCCTCCCGCTGGAACGCCCGGGCCAGCGCGATCTTCTGCCACTCGCCGCCGGACAGGCTGACGCCCTGGTCGAACCACCTCCCCAACGGGGTGTCGTAGCCGGACGGCAGCCGCTCGATGCGCTCGTCCGCTCCTGCCCGGCGGGCCGAAGCCTCGATGTGGGGCCGGTCCTCCAACCGGGTCAGGTCGCCGAGGCCGATGTTCTCCGCCGCCGTGCCCTGGTACGTCACGTAGTCCTGGAACATCGCGCTGATCCGCGTGCGCAGCTCGACCGGGTCGTACTCGCGGATGTCGACGCCGTCCAGCAGGATGCGGCCCGCCGTCGGGTCGTACAACCGGCACAGCAGCTTGAACAGCGTCGACTTGCCCGCGCCGTTGCGGCCCACCACCGCCACCGTCTCGCCCGGCCGGATCTCGAAGCTGACGTCCTCCAGTGCCGGCTCGTCCGAGCCCGGATACGCGAAGGTGACCGAATCGAACTCGATGTGACCGTCCACAACAGACGGAACTGGCCGGGGTGCCGCGGGCGCCGTGATCTCCGGTTTCGTGTCGAGGAACCGGTACAGCGTGTCCAAGTACAGGTTGTTCTCGTACATCCCCGAAAACGCCGTGAACAGCCCGGACACCGACGTCTGCACGGACGTCGCGGCGGCCGTGTACAACGCCAGGTCACCCAGCGTCAGCCGGCCGCCAACCGCCTCCAGCGCGATGTACAGCGCGATCGCCGAGCCCGCGAGCGTGCTCAGCAGGCCCCAGGACGTCGAGCTGACGTTGCGGTTGATCGTCAGCTTCCGCTGCCGCTCATAAGAAACGACACCGAGCCGGCGGAACCGGTCGACGAAGTACGGGCCGAGCCCGAACAGCTTCGTCTCCTTGGCGTAGGTGTCCGTGGTGACCAGCGATGACAGGTAGTCCATCCGCCGCTTGATCGGCGACATCAGGAACGTCAGCCAGAACGCGCGCGAGCCGTACTTGGACTGCGAGATGAACGCCGGGATCGGCGCCACCAGCGCGACCAGGGCCAGCAGCGGGCTGATCGAGACGAGCAGCGCCACCATGCTGCCGAACGTGATCAGCGTCCGCACGAGCCCCAGCGCGGAGTTCATCATCGACAGCGGCCGCGTCGGCGCTTCCTGCGCGGCCTGGCGCAGCATGTCGTAGGACGTGGACCCCTCGAAGTACGCGAGGTGCAGTTCGCTCGCGTGCGCCATCACCTGGTGGCGGATGGTCAGCGTCATGCGTTCCTGCAGCAGCGACTGCGCGATCGACGTCAGCGCGCTGCTGATCGCGGTCGCGGCGAGCACGCCGAACTGGAACAACGCGACGTTCACGATGTCGCCTGTGGTCCCCTTGCCCTGGATCGCCGCGACGACGGCGTCGAGCAGCAGTTTCGCGATGTACGCGGTCGCGGTCGGCAGGAGCCCGGACAGGAGCGTGATCAGCGCGAGGAGGATCGTCAGGACCGGGCTGGCCTGCCACGTCAGCTTCACGACCTTCGGCAGGCCACGGACCGTGCCCGCCACGGACGTCTTCGCGCGGTTCAGCCGGGACTTCAGATCCTTCGGCTGGTCTTCCGGCTTCGGCTCGGGAATTTCGACCGGCCCGGTGAGCCCGCTCTCCGGCACCGTCGTGGCGTGCCGCCGACGGCCACGCCGGGCGAGCATGAACTCCATGCCGCCCCCACCGCCCGGAATCACTGAGCCTCCACGGCGCCGTGCAGGAAGACGTCGACCACCTGGCGCGTGGTGGGCGCGTCGCCGTCCGCCGCCATCGGGCGGCCGCCGAAGAGCAAGGCCAGGAACAGCGAGGCGAGCTGCTCGGGCGGCAGCCGCAGCCGGTCCTTCTCGGGTGTGAACAGCTCGACCATCGCCCCGCGCATGGCGGCCATCGACTCGCGGCGGCCGCCCTTCCAGGTGCCCCGCCGGTCCTTGAGACGCTGCTCGGGGTCGCGCTGCTTGTGCCGCCCGGACGCGTGCAGCGCGCCCATCAGCGTGCCCATCCGCTCGAGGTGGGCGCTGAGCGCTTCGGCGGCCTCGACGAGCCGGTCGGCCAGCGGCTGGTCCAGGGGGATGTCGGCGATCGCGTCGAGCACGTGGTCGGGCCGCAGCGCCTCCGCGGTGCAGGCGTCGAAGAGCTCGTCCTTGTCCTTGAACGCGCGGAAGATGGTGCCCTCGCCGATGCCGGCGGCGCGGGCGATCTGGCTGGTGGTCACGTTGGCGCCGTGCTCCATCAGGAGCGGCAGCACCGCGTGCACGATCATGGCGCGCCGGGCTTCGGCGCTCATGCCCGGCGCTCTCCGCCGGGTTTCGGGTGCTGGTGTCATGCGACCAGTGTGCGGAGTGAGCACTCACTCCGTCAAGTGCGGATAGGTTGGCGCCATGGGTGTGCTCTGGGCGATGGCGTTCCCGATGCTGGTCGTGCTGCTGTTCCTGCTGGCCGTGTTCGAGGTCTGGGGCCGGCGGTTCCTGCCGTGGCACCGCCGCGGTGACGGCCAGCGGGTGGCGAGCGTCGCGGCCACCGAAGAGGTGGAAGCCATCCTCGGCGGCACCAAGCAGCACGAACTCGAGCAGCGCCAGGTCCAGCTGATGCTGGTCGACGACGAGGCGGACGGCGCCCCGCCGCGCACCCACGTTGACCTCGACGCCGGGAAGATCGTCTTCCGGAAGTAGTGAGGGCCGCCCGAAGGCGGCCCTCACCTGCGTGAACTCAGTACGTCATCGCCATCGCCGGGTCGGCCAGCAGGGCGCCGACGTCGGCCAGGAACTCCGAGCCCTGCTGGCCGTCGACCACCCGGTGGTCGAAGCTCAGCGACAGCTGGAGCACCTTGCGGACCTTGATCTCGCCGTCCACGACCCACGGCTGGTCCTTGATCGCGCCGAGGCACAGGATCGCGGACTCGCCCGGGTTGATGATCGGCGTTCCGGTGTCGACGCCGAACACGCCCACGTTGGTGATCGTGATCGTGCCGTTCGCCATGTCCGCCGGCGACGTCTTGCCCTGGCGCGCGACCTCCGTCAGCTCGGTCAGCGCGATCGCCAGCTCCTTCAGCGACATCGAGTCGGCGTCGCGGACCTTGGGCACGATCAGGCCCCGTGGCGTCGCCGCCGCGATCCCGAGGTGCACGTAGTCCTTGTAGACGATCTCCTGCGCCGCTTCGTCCCACACCGCGTTGACGTCCGGCGTGCGCTTCGCCGCCAGGCACACGGCCTTCGCGGCGAACGTCAGCGGCGTGACCTTGACTCCGGCGAACTCTCGCGACTTCTTCAGCTTTTCGCGGAACTCCATCATCGGCGTGACGTCGATGGTCAGGAACTCCGTGACGTGCGGAGCGGTGTACGCGCTCTGCACCATCGCGGCCGCGGTCATCTTCCGGACGCCCTTGATCGGCACCCGCCGCTCACGAGACGCACTGTCTACAGCGGACTCGACGACCGGGGTGCCGTTGGCGGCGCGCTCGACGTCTTCACGGGTGATGACGCCGCCGTCCGCGGTTCCGGTCAGGGCGTGCAGGTCGACGCCGAGATCCTTCGCCAGCTTCCGTACCGGTGGCTTCGCCAGCGGAACGTATCCACCGCGCGGAGCCGCGACCGGGGCCGGAGCAGGTGCGGGAGGGGCGACGACGGCCGGAGGAGGCTCGGGAGCTGCGCCCTTCCGCGCCCGCCGCTGCGTGACGACGGCCTTGGAGCCGTAGCCGACCAGCGGCTTCATCTCTTCTTCTTCGACAGGAGCGGCAGCCGCGGCAGGCGCAGGAGCGGCCGAAGAACCACCCGGGTCGACGTCGATGGTGAGGATCGGCGTGCCGACCTCCACCGTCTGTCCCGGCTCGACGTGCAGCTCCGTGACGACCCCGGCCCACGGGATCGGCAGCTCGACGGCGGCCTTCGCGGTCTCGATCTCGACCACGATCTGGTTCACCGTCACGGTGTCGCCCGGCTTCACGTGCCAGGACAGGATGTCGGCTTCGGTCAGCCCCTCCGCCGTGTCGGCCAGCGGAAATTGCTTGTACGTGGGCATGGTGCGGAAATCCCCCTTACCAGGCGAGCGAGCGGTCGACGGCGTGCAGCACCCGGTCCAGGTCGGGGAGGTAGTGCTCCTCGAGCTTGGCCGGCGGGTACGGCGTGTCGAACCCGGTCACCCGGAGGACGGGGGATTCCAGCGAGTAGAAGCACTCCTGCTGGACGCGCGCGGCGATCTCCGACGTCAGCGACGACTCGGACGGCGCCTCCGACAGCGCGATCAGCCGCCCGGTCTTGCGCACCGACTCGAACACCGGCCCGAGGTCCAGCGGCGAGAGCGTGCGCAGGTCGATGACCTCGAGGGACTTGCCTTCGTCCGCGGCCGCGGCGGCCGCGTCGAGGGCGACCTTCACCGAGGGGCCGTACGCGACGACCGTCGCCGTCGTGCCTTCGCGGACGACCTGCGAGGAGAACACCTCCGACGGCGTGCCGGCGACGTCGATTTCGGCGCGCAGCGCACCCGAGTGGTACAGCCGCTTCGGCTCGAAGAACAGGATCGGGTCGTCCGACTTGATCGCCTGCTGAATGCCCCAGTAGGCGTCGACGGCGTTCGAGATCGACACGACCTTCAGGCCGGGGATGTGCGCGAACAGCGACTCCGGCGACTCCGAGTGGTGCTCGACCGCGCCGATCCCGCCGCCGAACGGCACCCGGATCACGACCGGCATCTTGATCTTGCCCTGCGTCCGGTAGTGCAGCTTCGCCAGCTGCGAGGAGATCTGGTCGAAGCCGGGGAAGATGAAGCCTTCGAACTGGATCTCGCACACCGGCCGGAAGCCGCGCACGGCCAGGCCGACCGCGGTGCCGATGATGCCCGACTCCGCGAGCGGCGTGTCCAGCACGCGCTGCTCGCCGAAGTCCTTCTGCAGGCCGTCGGTGATCCGGAAGACGCCGCCGAGCTTGCCGACGTCCTCGCCCATGATCAGGACCTTCGGGTCTTCTTCCATCGCCCGGCGCAGGCCGAGGTTGAGCGCCTTGCCGATGGTGAGTTTCTGGAGGTCGGTCATCAGTGCTCACCCGCCGAGACGAAGCCGTCGAGGTAGGACAGGAACTCTTCGCGCTGCGCGTCCAGCACCGGGTTGCCCTCGGCGTAGACGTTGCTGAAGATCCGCTCCGGCGGTGGCTCCGGCATGTTGAACGTGTACTCGCGCAGGTCGGCGGCGAAGGCGTCGGCGTCGGCCTGGACGCTGTCGAAGAACGCCTGGTCGGCGTAGCCGCCCCGGGCCAGGAACGCGCGGACGCGCTCGATCGGGTCCTTGAGCTTCCACTCCTCCAGCTCGTCGGAGAGCCGGTAGCGGGACGGGTCGTCGGTCGTGGTGTGCGCGTCCATCCGGTAGGTGAACGCCTCGATCAGCACCGGGCCGTTGCCGTGGCGGCACTCGTCGAGCGCCCAGCGCGACACCGCGAGGCAGGCGAGGACGTCGTTGCCGTCGACGCGGATGCCGGGGAAGCCGTAACCGCGGGCGCGCTGGTACAGCGGCAGGCGCGACTGGCGCTCGGTCGGCTCGGAGATCGCCCACTGGTTGTTCTGGCAGAAGAAGACCAGCGGCGCGTCGTAGACGGCGGCCCAGACGAATCCTTCGTGCACGTCGCCCTGCGAAGTGGCGCCGTCGCCGAAGTAGCAGATCGTAGCTTCGTCAGTGTCAGAAGGATTGCCGTCGCCGTCGGTGTTTCCTACTCTGCCCTCGAACTTCTGGCCCATCGCGTAGCCGGCGGCGTTGAGCACCTGGTTGCCGATCACGATGGTGTACGGGTGGAAGCCGTGGCGCCGGTAGTCCCAGCCGCTGTGGTCGGTGCACCGGAAGATGCCCAGCAGGTCCTTCATGTCGACCCCGCGCGCGTACGCGACGCCGTGCTCGCGGTAGCTGGGGAACGCCATGTCGCTCGGCTTCAGGGCGCGGCCGGAGCCGATCTGCGCGGCCTCCTGGCCGAGCAGCGGGACCCAGATGCCGAGCTGGCCCTGGCGCTGCATGGCGTTCGCTTCGCGGTCGGCCCGCCGGACCAGCACCATGTCGCGGTACAACCCGCACAGCGCTTCGGCGTCGATGTCCTCGACGTACTTGTCGAACCGGGGTGAGGGGACCCGTTCGCCTTCGGGGGTGAGCAGCTGAGTCAGCTCAGCGCCACCTTCGCTGGTCGCTCGCAATCCGGCGATCACCTGTTCGGGGGAGGGCTGGGCCGCGACCGCGGCGGGGCCGTCTCCAGGCTCCGGGTGCGTCCACTGTTCGGACGGCATGCGCTGTACTCCTTGGTGTCGGTGCCTCTGGCGGCCGCTTGTGGCGACCACAGCGACTGCACCGGCGGGGACCAGCGCATCGGGTCCGAAGCGCTCGGTCACCGTCGGCGTTGACGGTTCTCGCCGCCATCCTGGCACGAAGGTCCACGCTTTGGTGAGTCACGGATACTGATTCGTTGCGGAGAAAGCGGCCCTGAACAGCGGAAACGCTAGGAAGCCCGAGCATCGGACCTACGAGAGTAGGGCGCCGGTCCCGGCGCTCACCAGGCGTAGCGCGATCGCGTGCTCGCGTGATCACCCGCGCCGGAGACGCTGTTGTGACGTGCCGCACGCCCGAACGCGCATGGCACGATGGGCCACGTGGAGCAGAAATCCGTCCGTGAATCCGTCGTGTCCGCTTGGACCAGCGACGTCATCCCGAGCCTGTCCGGGCTGGTGGCCATCCCCGCCCTGTCCCCGGCCTTCGACGCCGAGTGGGCGACGAGCGGCCACCTGGCCGCCGCCGTCGACCACGTCCGCGAGTGGATCGCCGGGCGCGAGCTGCCCGGCGCGACGCTCGAGGTCGTCCAGCTCGAAGACCGGACCCCCCTGTTGCTCGTCGACGTCCCGGCGACCCCGGGCGCGGCGGACCGGGGCACCGTCCTGATGTACGGCCACCTCGACAAGCAGCCCCCGGTCGGCGGCTGGTCCGAAGGCCTCGACCCGTGGACCCCGGTGATCCGCGACGGCCGGCTGTACGGCCGCGGGTCCGTCGACGACGGCTACTCCGGCTACGCGGCGACGACGGCGATCGAAGCCGTGAACGCGGCGGGCGGCGAGCACGCCCGCATCGTGCTGCTCCTGGAGACCGGCGAGGAGTCCGGCAGCCCCGACCTGCCCGCCTACGTCGAGCACCTGGCCGACCGGATCGGCGAGGTGTCGCTGGTGGTCTGCCTCGACGCCGGCGGCAGCGACTACGAGCGGTTGTGGCTGGTCACCAGCCTGCGCGGGATGCTGCACCTCGACGTCACGGTGCAGCTGCTGGCTTCGGCGCAGCACTCCGGCATCGCTTCCGGTGTGGTCGCGAGCTCGTTCCGCATCCTGCGGAACCTGATCGAGCGGCTCGAGGACAGCGCCACCGGGGAGCTGCTGCTCGACGAGCTCAAGGTCGACGTCCCGGCCGACCGGCTCGCCGAGCTCCGGGCCGTCTCGGAGGACTTCCCCGACGCGCTGTCGAAGGCGTTCCCGCTGGTCGAGGGCGGGCGCGTGATCACTGAGGACGCGCTGGAGCTGATGCTCAACAACGCGTGGCGCCCGACGCTGTCGGTGATCGGCGCCGACGGCTTCCCGAAGCCCGCCGACGCCGGCAACGTGCTCCGCGAAAGCACCACGTTCACCCTGAGCTTCCGGCTCCCGCCGACGGCCGACGCCGAGAAGGCCCTCGACGCCGTGAAGCGCGTTCTGACCACCGACGTCCCGTACGGCGCGAAGGTCACGCTCGGCTCGCCGCAGGCGGAAAACGGCTGGAACGCGCCGGCCGAATCGCCGTGGCTGACGTCGGCCCTGCGCACGGTCGGCGACGAGGTGTTCGGCCACCCGCACCGCGCGACCGGCATGGGCGGGTCGATCCCGTTCATGGGCCTGCTCTCGCGGAAGTTCCCGGAGGCGCAGTTCCTGGTCACCGGCGCGTGCGGGGCCGACTCGAACATCCACGTGCCGGACGAGTGGCTGCACCTGGACTACGCGCAGCAGGTCACCCAGGCCGTCGCGCACATCCTGGACGCCCACGCCCGCGGCTAACGGCAGGCTTCGCGCAAGGTCGCGGCGGCCGCCGCCAGGCACGCCGGGAAGTCCTGCTTCCCGGCCGCGTCGATCCACCGGTCGAACGCGTCGCCGAAGACGATCGTCGCGACCTGCGCCGCCGGTTTCGCCAGCTCGGGCGGGGTCCCCCGCTGTTCGAGGGCTTCGCGGATCGCGGTGGTGATCGCGGCCCCCTTGGTCCGTTCGCGCTCACGGAGTTCGGTGCTCGACGCGATCACCGCCCGGCGCTCGGGCGACGGGTCGACGAGCTGCGTGACCCGCGTACCGACACCGGCGAGCGCACCGAGTGCCGTTCGGAGCGGGGATTCGGCTTCTTCGGCGGCCAGGACGGCTTCGGCGATCGCGGGGGGCAGCTGCTCCGAACCGGCGAAGAGGACCTCGCGCTTGTCCGGGAAGTAGCGGAAGTACGAGCGGCGGGTGATCCCGGCGCGCTCGGCGATCTGCGTCACGGTCACGGCGTCGTACCCGCGCTCGGCGTACAGCTCCAACGCGGCTTTCCGCAGCCGGTCCGCGGTCCCGGGATCCCATCTGGCCACGCGTCGACGCCCTGACCACCGGCGGCCGCGAGTACCGCAACGGCCGCCTGGTCGGTTCCCGCCTCGGCGCGGACCCGCAGACGCTCGCGCTTCCGGACGGCGAGACGGCGAAGTCGGCGGGCGTGCCCTCGGGTGAGCTGGTGGCCGCCCAACGGGCGAGCGGCGCGCCGTCGGTCACCGTCACGTCCGGTCTCGCACCCACCTCGCCCGCGATCCGGGCGGTGCTGCCCCTGCTCGGCAAGGTGCTGTCCGTCCCGGCCCTGCGCCGGTTCGCGGTCCGGCGGCTCGCCGGGGTCCGGGCGAAGGCGGCCCCGCGACCCCGTGCGCACTCCTGGGGCCACGCCGTCGTCACCTGGCCCGACGGCACGACGCGCGAAGGCTGGCTCCGCGCCGGCGAGGGGATGGACTTCACGACGGCGGTCGTGGCCGAGGTCGCGGCCCGTCTGGCCCGCGGCGAGGGCAAGCCCGGTGCGCACACGCCGACGTCGGCGCTGGGCGCGGAGGTCGCCGAAGCCGCGGGCGGCACCTTCCTGCTGTGAGGGCCTACGCCAGCCGGGTCAGCTGGACCGAGACGTCCAAAGTGGACTGACCACCGCCGGTGAAGATGCCCTTCAACGGCGCCACGTCCGCGTAGTCCCGCCCCATGGCCACCCACACGTGCCGCGGCCCGACCGGGATCGCGTTCGTCGGGTCGTAGGCCCACCACCCGCCGGTCCAGACGTCGACCCACGCGTGCGATTCGCCCTCGACCACTTCGCCGAGCTTCGCGTCCGGTTTCGTGTGCAGGTAGCCCGACACGTACCGCGCCGGGACGCCGATCGCGCGCAGCATCACCAGGGTCACGTGCGCGAAGTCCTGGCACACGCCTTCGCGCGCCTGCCAAGCGTCCGTCGCCGTCGAATGGACGCCTGTCGTGCCCGGCTGGTACTTCAGCTGCTTGTTCACCCACTCGCAGACCGCCAGCACCGCGTCGGCCGGGTCCAGCCCGCGCCGCAGCGAGCGGGCCTCGCGCGCCAACGTGACGTCTCGCGGGGTGTAGTCGGTCGGGGTCAGGTACTCGGTGCGGTGGTCGATCACCGTCTCACCGCGGAGGTCCTTCCACGACGCCGCGCGGATCGGCTCGGCTTCGTCCGCCGTCTCGACCACCGACGTCGCCAGCACCGTGAACTCCGTGTGCGGCGCGTGGAGGTCGAACGACGTCACCACCGTGCCCCAGTAGTCCGTGTACCGGTACGCGCGGGTCGCCGGGGCCGTCTCGATGCGCGTCGCCACCGTCGTCTGGCGGCGGTCGGAGCGCGGCGTCAACCGGGCCTCGTTGTACGACTGCGTCGCCGGTGTCGCGTACCGGTACCCCGTCCGGTGCGCCACCCGCAGCTGCCACGTCACAGCGAAACCTCCGCGCCGCTCCACGCCACCCACGGCGACGTGCTGAAGTACTGCATCGACACCGCTTCGCCGATCTCCTTGATCGACGTCTGCAACGCCCCTAGGCGGCGCGGCAGGTCGGTCAGCAGGTCCGACGGGCGGAGGAACTCCAGCTCGCTGCGGGCCCGGCCGAGCTCGCGCAGCGCCTCCGACTTTTCGGTGGTGCGCGCACCACCGCCCGGGTCGAGCTGCTGCAGGCAGTCCTCGGCCTGACGCAGTGCGTGGAACACCGAGCGCGGGAACAGTTTGTCCCGCAACAGGAATTGCACGACGCGACCGGCGTCCAAGGCACCGCGGTACGTGCGCAGGTAGGTGTCCTGCGCGCCGGCCGAGCGCAGCACCGTGATCCAGCCCGGCGACGACGCGCGGTCCGCGACCCGGGACAGCAGCAGCCGCACCACCATGTCGGCGCGTTCGATCGAGCGGCCCAGCACCATGAACAGCCAGCCGTCGTCGCGGCTCATCGTCGAGTCGGCGAGCCCGGCGAACATCGCCGCGCGCTCCTCCACGAACGACAGGAACGCGTGCGGCCCGGCGCGCCGGGCGTAGCGCTGCCGGTCGGGCACCGCGTTCCACGTCGCGTTCAGGCACTCCCACAGCTCGGTCGAGACGACTTCGCGGGCGCCGCGGGTGTTTTCGCGCGCCGAGTTGATCGAGCCGACGATCGACGCGGGGTTGTCCTTCCCGTACGCCACCAGCTCGGTCAGCTTCCACACGTCGAGGGCCTCCGCGCCCTCCGGGTCGATGCCCAGGACGGCCAGCAGCTGGCGGCTCGCTTGGTCCGGGTCGACGGTCGCGTCCTCCAGCAGCTGGTGGACCGAGACGTTGAGGATGCGGGAGGTGTCGTCGGCGCGTTCGACGTACCGGCCGATCCAGTACAGCGACTCCGCGTTGCGGGCGAGCATGAGGACCTCCACATCCCGAAGTGATCTTTACCGCTGAGGGAGCATTCAACTCAGCTCTGCTGTTGCTGTTGCTGTTGCTGCTGGGACGAGGTCAGCTCGGGTCCCTGTTCGGCGATCATCCCGTCCACTGTGGATATCGTGCCGAGTGCGGGCCGTTCGAGCTCGCGCTCGGCCGTCGACGCCCGGGACGCCAGCACCCACGTGTCCTTCGAGCCGCCGCCCTGCGAGGAGTTGACGACCAGGCTGCCCTCCGGCAGCGCCACCCGCGTCAGGCCGCCGGGCAGCACGAAGATCTCCTTGCCGTCGTTGACGGCGAACGGCCGCAGGTCGACGTGCCGCGGCGCGAGCCGGTCGTCCACCTTGGCCGGCACGGTCGAGAGCTGGACCACCGGCTGCGCGATCCAGCCGCGCCGGTTCGCGCGCACCTTGCGCCGCAGCGTGTCCAGCTCCTTCTTCGTCGCCTCCGGCCCGAACACGATCCCGTAGCCGCCGGAGCCGTCGACCGGCTTCACGACCAGCTCGTCGAGGTGCGCCATGACGTGGTCGCACTCGTCCGGCAGCCAGCACCGGAAGGTGTCCACATTGGGCAGCAGCGGCTTCTCGCCGAGGTAGTACTTCACCATCTCCGGCACGTAGGTGTAGACGAGCTTGTCGTCGCCGACGCCGTTGCCGATCGCGTTCGCGATCACGACGTTGCCTGCCCGGGCCGCGTTCTGGACGCCGGCGACGCCGAGCACGGAGTCCGGCCGGTAGTGCACGGGATCGAGGAACTCGTCGTCGATCCGCCGGTAGATGACGTCGACCGGGCGCTCACCCTCGGTGGTCCGCAGGTAGACGACGTTGTCGCGGCAGAACATGTCGCGGCCTTCGACCAGTTCGACGCCCATCAGCCGGGCCAGCAGCGAGTGCTCGAAGTACGCCGAGTTGTGGAGGCCGGGGGTGAGCACGACGACCGTCGGGTCGGCGACGTTCGCCGCGGCCGCCGCGCGCAGCGCCCGGAGCAGGTGCGACGCGTAGTCACCGACCGGACGCACGCGGTGCTGGGCGAACAGGTCGGGGAACACCCGGGCCATCGTGCGCCGGTTCTCCATCACGTACGACACCCCGGACGGGTTGCGGAGGTTGTCCTCCAGCACCCGGAACGTGCCCTCTTCGTCGCGCACCAGGTCCACACCGGACACGTGGATGCGCACGCCGTTCGGCGGGTTGATGCCGAACGCCTCCCGCTGGAAGTGCTCGCACGAGGTGATCAGCCGCCGCGGCAGCACGCCGTCGCGCAGGATCTGGCGGTCGCCGTAGACGTCGGCGAGGAACGCCTCGAGCGCGCGGACGCGCTGGGCCACGCCACGCTCGATCTTCGCCCACTCGGCCGCCTGGATCACCCGCGGCACTAGGTCCAGCGGAAACGGCCGCTCCTGTCCGGACAGTGAGAACGTGATGCCCTGGTCCACCATCGCCCGGTCCAGCGCGAGCGACCGCGAGTTCAGGTCGTGCGCGTCGAGCGCCGCGATCGACTCGTACAGCGCCCGGTACGGGCCGCGGACCGTGCCGTCGGCGGCGAACATCTCGTCGTAGGCCTCGGCGTGCGGCCGCTCCGGGGAGAGGTACCCGTCGAACCGGGCTCCCGGACGGGTGATCCGGCTGGTCGCCGCCTTCCGCGCACGTCGACCGGAGGGGGGGCAGCCGAGGCGGGGTGGCGTTCATGAACGACATCCTCGCTCACCGTGCCGCCCGGACGCGACACTCGCGCGGCGTCGTAAACATCGCTGTAACTTCACGGTGCTGTGCTTTGGTATGGATGAGTGGCAATATGCGAGCTCTCAGAACCTGAGAACTACGAGGAGTGACGACGTGGCCCGAGGAACCCAACTCAAGGCGCTCGCCTTGCTGCCTGCGTTCGCCCTGGTCGGCCTGACTGTGGCCTGCGGCGCGGGCGGAAGCGGCGCGGGCGACACCGGCCCCAGCAGCTCGGCTGCGCCGGGTGCTGGATCGGGTGACGTGGGGACGGTCGCCAAGGACGACGCGCTGGCCGCCATGGTGCCCGGTGACGTCAAGGCTGACGGCAAGATCGCGGTCGGCCAGGACCAGAGCTACCCGCCGAACGAGTTCGTCGACGGCGGCAAGGCCGCCGGCTTCGACGTAGACCTCGGCACCGCCATCGGCCAGGTGCTCGGCGTGCAGATGGACTTCCAGAACGCCGCGTTCGACGGCATCATCCCGGGCATCGGCGCCAAGAAGTACGAGCTGGCGATGTCCTCGTTCAGCATCAACGCCGAGCGGCTGCAGTCGGTGGACATGATCTCTTACTACAGCGCGGGTACGTCGCTGGCCGTCCTGAAGGGCAACCCCGACGGCCTGAAGGCCGACGACCTGTGCGGCAAGAAGATCGCCGTCCAGAAGGGCACCACCCAGGTCGAGGACCTCGACAAGAAGAACGCCGCCTGCACCGGCGCGGGCAAGCCCGCCATCGAGGTCACGCAGCTGCAGGCGCAGACCGACGTCAACCTGGCCCTCACCGCCAAGCGCGTGCAGGGCGAGCTGGCCGACTCCCCGGTCATCGACTACGCGGTCAAGCAGACCAACGGCCAGCTCGAGTCGGTCGGCGCGCCGTACGACACGGCGCCGTACGGCATCGTGCTGCCGAAGAACAGCGGTGACTTCGGCAGGGCCGTCCAGGGTGCGATCCAGAAGCTGATCGACAGCGGCGCGTACAAGAAGATCCTGGACAAGTGGGGTCTGAACGCTGCCGGCGCGGTCACCAAGTCGGAGATCAACCCGGCCTCCTGAGTCTGTCGAGTTAGGACAAGTTCGTGAGTTCCTCCGAAGCGCCTCCGGCCGAGGCGCCGATCGACGCCGAGCCCATCAAGGCCGTCCCGGTGCGCCACTACGGGCGCTGGGTGGCCGGCGTGATCATCCTGTTCGTCGCGTTCATCGTCGCGCGCAGCGTGATCACGAACGACGCTCTGCAGTGGCCGGTCGTCGGGAACTACCTCTTCGACGACCGGGTGCTGCGCGGCCTGCAGAACACCCTGATCCTGACCGTGATCTCGATGCTGATCGGGATCGTCGGCGGGATCCTGCTGGCGGTGATGCGCCTGTCGCCCAACCCGCTGACCTCCGGTGCGGCGGGCGTCTACATCTGGCTGTTCCGCGGCACGCCGCTGATCACGCAGCTGGTGATCTGGAACTTCCTGGCGCTGGCCTACCCGCGCCTCGGCCTGGGCATCCCGTTCGGGCCGGAGTTCGTCAGCTGGGACACCAACCAGCTGATCACGCAGTTCACCGCGTCGCTGCTCGGCCTCGGGCTCAACGAAGCCGCGTACATGGCGGAGATCGTGCGGGGCGGCATCCAGTCGGTCGATTCGGGCCAGCTGGAAGCGGCGAGCGCGCTCGGCATGAGCCGGACGAAGACCCTGCGGCGGATCATCCTGCCGCAGGCGATGCGGGTGATCATCCCGCCGACCGGCAACGAGACGATCTCCATGCTGAAGACGACGGCGCTGGTCGTGGCCATCGGGTACTTCGAGCTGATGGTGGCGGTGCAGACCATCTACTCGCAGAACTACAAGACGGTTCCGCTGCTCATCACGGCGGCGCTCTGGTACCTCTTCATGACGTCGGTGCTGACGCTGGTCCAGATGCAGATCGAGAAGCGCTTCGCGCGGGGTACCTCGCGGGACGTCGCGACGAAGACCAAGTGGGCGGGCCGGATGCTGGGCTTCCGGTTCGGCTCCGGGGCCGGCGGCGGAGGGGGGAGGGCCTGATGACTCCGGTCGTTTCTGCGCAAAAGATCTACAAGAGCTTCGGCAGCGTCGACGTCCTCAAGGGCATCGACCTCGAGGTGCGCGAGCGGGAGGTGCTCTGCCTGATCGGGCCGTCCGGCTCGGGCAAGTCGACGCTGCTGCGCTGCATCAACCACCTCGAGAAGATCGACGCCGGCCGGCTCTACGTCGACGGCGTGCTGGTCGGCTACAAGCAGCGCGGCGACAAGCTGCACGAGCTGCCCGAGAAAGAGGTCGCGTTCCAGCGCAAGGACATCGGCATGGTGTTCCAGCGCTTCAACCTCTTCCCGCACATGACGGCGATCGAAAACATCATGGAGGCGCCGATCCAGGTCCGGCGCGAGCCGAAGGCCCAGGTGCGCCAGCGCGCGCTGGAGCTGCTGGAGCGCGTCGGCCTCGCGGACAAGGCGAAGAACTACCCCGCGCAGCTGTCCGGCGGGCAGCAGCAGCGCGTCGCGATTGCCCGGGCGCTGGCGATGCAGCCGAAGCTGATGCTGTTCGACGAGCCGACGTCCGCGCTGGACCCGGAGCTCGTCGGCGACGTCCTGGGCGTGATGAAGCAGCTCGCCAAGGACGGCATGACCATGGTCGTCGTCACGCACGAGATGCAGTTCGCGCGCGAGGTGGCGGACAAGGTCCTGTTCATGGACGGCGGCGTCGTCGTCGAAGAGGGGCCGCCCGAGCAGATCATCGGGAGCCCGCGCGAGGAGCGGACCAAGTCGTTCCTCGCCCGGGTGCTGAACCCCAACGCCTGACGATCTTGCGGCGGAAACGGTGTTCCGCACTGTTTCCGCCGTTTTTTCGCTACCTTGATGGCGGGTGAGTGAGGGGGAGGCCCGCATGTCGACCGAAGGTGCGCTGCCGCCACTCGACCCCTTCGCGGGTATCCCGGACCGCCGTTACGAGGTCAAGGCGTCCGAACTGCTGAAACCGGGCAACGCCGGGCTGATGCGCTGGCGGCGGCAGGCCACGAACGCGCCGATCGTCTACGTCGAGGACGCCTACATCACCGGGACGCTGGACCTGCGGGCCGCGGACCTGAAGTACCTGTTCCGGTTCGAGCGGTGCCGGTTCGAGCAGCCGCCGGACGTGCGCGAGGCGAACCTGCTCGGGCTGGTGTTCCGCAAGTGCTGGCTGCCGGGGCTCAAGGCCCGCAACATGCGCAGCCGCAACGACGTCCGGCTGATCCGCAGCGTCGTGCAGGTCGACGGGGACACGCGGGAGATCGAAGAGACGACCGTCCAGCGCGGCGACGACCGCGAACGCGGGATGCCGAACGCCGCGGTCAACCTGACCGACGCGGTGATCGAGGGGTCGATGGTGCTGACCCGCACCGTCATCTCCCACCCGCACGGGAAGGCGATCCAGGCCGACCGGCTCGTGCTGACCGGCGCGTTGCTGGCCTACCGGATGGTCGCGAACGGCGAAGTCCGGCTCCCCGGCCTGCGGACCGGCGGTAACGTCAACTTCTCCGGGGCCACGCTGAACAACCCGGACGGCTTCGCGCTCAACGGCAACGGCCTGCACATCGGCGGCAGCCTGCTGTGCGAGGTCGACAACTACGGCCCGGCCAGCCAGCGCAAACGGTTCTCCGCCACCGGCATCATGTACCTGCCGAGCGCCACGGTCGACAGCGACATCTCGCTGCGCGAGGCCAAGCTGACGGTGTCCCAGCACGGCCCGATCGTCATCGACGCGTGGAAGTCCAACGACCCGTACATCGACCCGCGGCCGGCGCTGGTCGCCGACCGGCTGCGCGTCGACGGGAACGTCGAGCTGTCGGACGGGCTGCAGGCGCTGGGCACGTTGCGCATGGTCAACGCCCGGATCGGCGGCTCGCTGCGGCTGGCCGGCGCCGAGATCAGGGTCGAACGCGGCAAGTCGCAGCCGTACTACGACCGCGCGCTGCACCTGGACGGCACCGAGATCGGCGGCGACATCGAGGCCACGAGCCTGCGCGTGCCGACCGGGCAGCTGCGGCTCGCCGACGTCACCGTGGGCGGCAACTTCCTGGCCTGGAACTCGATGTTCCGCCACCCCGGCCGGGACGTGTTCTCGGCGCGCCGGTCGAAGATCGCGGGCAACTTCCAGCTCACCGACGCCACGATCCACGGCACGCTGCGGCTGCAGGGCGTCGACGTCGGCGGCAGCATCAACCTGGCGGGCACCCGCCTGACCGACCCCGGCAAGCGCGCGACCAGCAGTTACTCCCTCGACGTCCGGACCGGCCGGGTCGGCCGCGACCTGACGCTGCGGGACAACAACGGCCGCCCGTTCGTGGCGGAAGGCGGCGTCAACCTCGACGGCGCCCAGGTCGCCCGGCGCGTGGACCTGCGCGGTTCCCAGCTGGGCTCGCTGCCCCCGTTCGCGGTGGCCCTCGACGCGGGCGACGTGGCCTCGGACGAGTTCATCCTGACCCCCAGCGCCGCACCGGTGGGCCGGATCGTGCTGCGCCGTGCGCACTGCGGAACGTTGAGCGACAACGAGCAGTTCTGGGCGGCGTCCGAGGGCATCGAGCTGGAGGACTTCCGCTACGACGCGCTCAAGGAGGGCATCCCCCTCGACGACGACAAGGCCCTCGACCACCGCATCGAGCTGCTGCGCAAGGCCATGCGTGGCTACCGCCCGGGCCCGTACGACCAGCTCGCCCACATGCTGCGTGCGGCCGGGAACGAGGAGCACGCCTCGACGGTGGCGCTGCGCAAGCAGCAGTTCAGGTACGAAGCGCTGGCCCGCGGGTTCAAGTTCTTCGGCCCGGGTGTCCGGCTGTGGAGCTGGCTGCAGCGGTCGATGGTGGGCTACGGCTACCGCCCGGTGCGCGCCCTCGGCTGGCTGTTCACGCTGCTGGTGCTGGGCAGCCTGTGGTTCGGCCTGGGTTCCGACAACTGCGTCAACGACCGCACCGGCCGGTTCGTGGCGAGCGGCCCGCGCTGCGTGGTGAACCAGCAGGACACCGGCCTGCAGTGGAACCCGGTGATCTACACGGCGGACTTGCTGGTCCCGATCGTCGATTTCGGCAACAAGTCGCGGTGGTACATGCACGGCACCGACAACTGGGTGGCCGCGGGCTTCACGGCGTCCGGCTGGATCCTGGCGACGACCGTGGCGGCGGGTGTCAGCCGGATGCTGCGCCGGGAGAACTGAGCGCGTCTGCGGGCTTATCCGGCTTTGTAGTCATGGTTGTAGACGGCGCTAGATTCCGCTAGTCGATGAAGCGGGACCAGAACGGGATGTAGCGCGGGCCGTCCGGTGGGGCCGTGCTGATGCCGCCCGTCGAGAACTCGCGGTGCAGGTAATCCCGCAGGTCAGTGCCGTAGACCACGATGTCCGTCTGGTACACCGACAGCACCGGGTAACCCATCGTGCCCGGCAGGCCGGGCAGGTACTGGTGGCCGCACACCGGCACCAGCTGTGGCACGTCGGCCAGGCGCCGCCGGGCTTCGCGGACCGCGTCCTCCGGGCCGACCGGGCGGGTGCCCCAGTCCGGCAGCCAGAAGCCGTTGTGCTCGACGTCGTACAGCACGCCGTCGACCGGCCACGCCAACCGTTTGCGCAGCTGCTCGGCGTTGCCGCAACGCCAGTCGGGCCAGCGGTCGCCGATCGGGACGCCGGCGGACAGGAACGTCCGGTGGTCCGCGGCGAAGCGGAAGCCGAACCGGCGCTCGACGTCGTCGAGTTCGGTTTCGCTCAGTCCGGGACGCACGGGTTCCCGGAGGTTCTCCTGCAGGTGCCGCGCCTCCTCCGGAGAGAGGGCGCCGGCCGGCTGGACTGGGGTCATGACCCGAGCCTAAGCGGCGGCTCACCCGCCCGCGCGTCCTTTTTCGCGCCGACCTGGGGGCTCCACTACGGGGTGAGTTTGTTCTCTCATCGGCCGGACCGCGGAACAGAGCGTGAACGCGTGTAGTTCACTCTTCCCGTGACTTCTCCACGACCGCAGAGCCGCGTGCGCGCCCCCGAGCTGCGCGGCGACGTCTGGCTGAACACCGGCGGCCGCCCGATCACCCTCGCTGAGCTGCGCGGCCGCGTCGTCCTGCTGGACTTCTGGACCAGCGGCTGCATCAACTGCCTGCACGTGCTCGACGAGCTGCGTCCCCTGGAAGCCGAGTTCGCGGACGTGCTCGTCACGATCGGTGTCCATTCGCCGAAGTTCCTGCACGAGGGCGAGCGCGCCTCGATCGAAGCCGCGGTTCGCCGCTACGAAGTGCACCACCCGGTCGTCAACGACCCGAAGATGGAGCTGTGGTCGCAGTACGCGGTCCGCGCGTGGCCGACGCTGGTGGTCGTCGACCCCGAGGGGTACGTCGTGCACGTCGCCGCGGGCGAAGGGCACGAAGAGGCGCTTCGCCGCGTGATCGCCGACCTCGTGACGAAGCACGAAGCGAAGGGGACGCTCCGCCGCGGCGGCAGCCCGTACGTGCCGGTCGAGGAGCAGCCCGGTGAGCTGCGGTTCCCGAGCAAGGCCGTCGCCACCGCCGAGGGCCGGGTCCTGGTCGCCGACACCGGGCACCACGCGATCGTCGAGTTCGCGTCGGATGGCGAGACCGTCATCCGCCGCTTCGGCAGCGGGGCCCGCGGCGGCCAGGACGGTCCGTTCGACATCGCGACCTTCGCCGAACCGTCGGGCATCGCGCTCCTTCCGTACGACATCGCCGAGAGCGTCGGCTACCACGCCGTGGTCGCCGACACGGCCGGGCACCGGCTGCGGGGCCTCGACCTGATCACCGGCGAGGTGACGACGGTCGCGGGCACCGGCGCGCAGTGGCGCAGCGGGCCGGACTCCGGCAAGGGCGCCGAGGTCGACCTCACGAGCCCGTGGGACGTCGCCTGGTGGGGTCCGGCAGGCGGGGTCGTCGTCGCCATGGCCGGCAACCACACGCTGAGCGTGTTCGACCCGGTCGGCGGCACCATCCGCCGCTTCGCCGGAACGACCGTCGAAGGCCTTCGCGACGGCGACGTCGGCGAAGCGTTCTTCGCGCAGACGTCCGGCCTGGCCGTGGACGGCGACAAGCTGTGGCTCGTCGACGCGGAGACGTCGGCGCTGCGCTGGATCGAGCCCGACGGCGAGTCGTTCACCGTCCACACCGCGATCGGCGTCGACCTCTTCTCCTTCGGCCACACCGACGGCCCGGCCGACAACGCGCTGCTCCAGCACCCGCTGGGCCTCGCCGTGCTGCCCGGCGACAAGATCGCGATCGCCGACACCTACAACGGCGCCGTTCGCCGCTTCGACGTCTTCACCCGCCAAGTGACCACGATCGCCACCGGGCTCGCCGAGCCGCAGGGCCTGCTGCTGCACGACGGTGCGCTGCTGGTCGTCGAGTCCGCGGGCAACCGGATCGGCCCGCTGCCGACGGCGGAGCCGACGGTCGTCACCGGCGACGCGCACGCCGTGCGCCGCCCGCCGACGGTGCTCGCGCCGGGCGAGATCGACTTCTCGGTGGTGTTCACCGCACCGCCCGGCGAGAAGCTGGACGATCGCTTCGGCCCGTCGACGCGGCTCGAGATCAGCGCGTCGCCCCCGTCGCTGCTGGTCGACGGCGGTGGTACCGGCACGGACCTGAACCGCAAGATCCGGCTCGCGCCGGGTGTCACCGAGGGCGTGCTGCAGATCGTCGCGCAGGCCGCGAGCTGCGACAGTGCCGACAGTGGCAGCGAGCACCCGGCGTGCCGGATCACCCGGCAGGACTGGGGCGTGCCGGTGCGGATCGAGGACGGCGGCGTGCGCGAGCTGAGCCTGGTCATGGCCGGTGAGCCGCGGACCGGCGGGTAGCATGCAGGCCGTGTCAGACGGGCCGAAACTCGAAATCCAGATGCTGCACGACCGCGTACTCGTGCGGCTGGCACCGGAAGAAGGGGAGCGCCGGAGCAGCGGCGGCATCGTGATCCCCGCGACGGCGCAGGTCGCGCGCCGGCTCGCCTGGGGTGATGTACTGGGCGTAGGCAACAGCGTGCGGAACGTCAAGGCCGGCGACCGCGTGCTCTTCAACCCGGACGACCAGCACGAGGTCGAGATCCAGGGCGAGGGGCACCTGGTGATGCGCGAACGCGACATCCACGCGGTGGCGACCGAGCGGACCGAGCACGGGACGGGGCTCTACCTGTAGGTCGGGTCCCGCGGAAGGCAGGCGCGTGGCAGACGAAGAGGTGCGCGAGGGCGCCGACGTGCGCGAGCTCGAACCCGCGCCACCGCCCAACCCGGCGGCGACCGACGGGACGGCCGCCGAGGTGTGGCCCGAGGCCGAGCCCGAGCGGCCCGAGTGGTCGGTTGCCGAGTCGGTGCGTGCCGTGGATACCGGACCCGAGTTGCTGTCGGCTGAGCCGGTGCGTGCTGCCGAGGCTGAGCCCGTGCGGTCGTTGGTCGAGCCGGTGGGCGCCGTGGAGACCGAACCCGGGCTGCCATCGGCCGAGCCCGATGGGGGAGCCGGGTTGCCGCCGATCTGGCCCTCCGCGGAACCGGACGTCTCGCCGGAAGGACCGCTCCCGGCCAGGCCTGTCCCCGGCAACGCCGACGCCGACGCGACCACCGATCTCTTCGCCGAGGATCTGCTCGGCGAACTGCTCGAAACCCCCGCACCACCCCCGGTTCCCGCGACCCCGGCTCGGAAGCTGCGCAAGGGCGTCGCCCGGACCATGATGGCCATCGGGCTCGCGCTCGGCCTCTTCGTCATCCTCTACGCGATCGATCTGGTCGTCAGCGCCGGCGATGTGCCGCGCGGGGTGACCGTTGCCGGCATCGATGTCGGCGGGCTCAGCCATGCCGAGGCGGAAGCCAAGCTGCGGCGGGAACTCGAGCCGCGGCTGATCCGGCCCGTGGTCGTCCACGGCGGGGACGTCCAGGCCGAACTCGTGCCCTCGCAGTCCGGCCTCGGCCTCGACTGGCCGAACACCCTCGGGCTCGCCGGGCACCAGCCGCTCAGCCCGATCACGCGGATCATGTCCTTCTTCACCAGCCGCGAGGTCGGGGTGGCGACGCGCACCGACCAGAACCGGATCGGCCAGGCCGTGCACGAGCTCGCCGAGGGCAAGCTGAACCACCCCGCCACCGAAGGCTCGGTCGGGTTCACGCCGATCCCGGGCAGCGACGGCGGTGTCACCGCCTACCCGATCCTGCCGCGGCAAGGCCAGCAGCTGGCCGACCTGGCCGGCGCCGTGCACACCGTCACCGACCACTGGCTCGACCCGGGCGGGGTCAAGCTGGCCATGGCGATCACGCCGGTGCGGGCGACCGCCGCCGGGGTGCAGGCGGCCTACCGGCAGATCGTCGTGCCCGCGGTCGCGGAGCCGGTCGTCGTGCACGGCGAGGGCAAGGACGTTCCGCTGAAGCCCGTGGTGATCGCGTCGTCGTTCCGGTTCGCGGCGGTCGAGGGCGGGGCCCTCGAAGTCCGCGTCGACCAGGGCAAGCTGCAGGCCGCCCTCAAGGACGAGCTCGCGAGCACCGAGACCGACGGCAAGGACGCCCAGATCGTCTTCAGCGGTGACCAGCCGACGGTCGAGCCGTCCGAAGACGCCCGCAAGGTGGACTGGGAGAAGACCTTCCTCCCCCTGATCGACGTGCTCAAGAAGACCGACGGGCGGGATCTCCCGGTCGTCTACAGCGCGTCGGCCCCCAGCGTGACCACCGACGCCGCCAGCGCGCTCGGCATCAAGGAGGTCATCGGCGAGTTCACCACCGGTGGCCTGACCGGCCCGGCCGAGACGAACAACCGGACGCTCGCCGCACGCGTGTCCGGCGCGATCGTCAAGCCCGGCGAGACGTTCAGCCTCGGTGGCCGCTCCGGCCCCCGCACCGCGGACACCGGCTACGTGCCCGCCCCGGTCGACGAGGACGGTTCCGGCCCGGCCGTGGCCGGCGGCGGCGTCTCGCAGCTGGCGTCCACTTTGTACAACGCCGCCTACCTCGCCGGCCTGGCCGACGGTGGCCACCTGGAGCACGACCACTACCTCGACCGCTACCCCGTCGGCCGTGACGCGAAGGCCGTCAACGTCGACGGCAGCCCGGTCGAGCTCAAGCTGACCAACGACGCGGCGACCGGCATCGCCATCCAGGCCACGGTCTCCGGCGACTCGGTGACGGTCCGGATCTGGGGCACCAGGCACTTCCGCGTCGAGAGCCAGACCGGCGCGCAGACACCCGGCGCCCCGCCGCCGATCCAGTTCGGCTCCGGCGGGACCGGCCCGTGCCTGCCGTCGATCGGTTCGTCCGGCTTCAGCGTCACCGACACGCGCGTGCTCTACGACCTCGCGAGCGGCACCGAGGTCCGGCGGACGTCGCACACGGCCACCTACGGTCCGCGTCCGACCGTGCTCTGTTGAGTTGTCAGCGAAGGACCATGCACCCCGCCTCCTCGAAGTCGCGCAGCCACGTCGGCTCCCGGAGCTGCTTGTTCCACCGCAGATCCAGCTTGTCCAATTTGGACAGCCGGGCCAGTGACGCCGGCAGCGTCGTCAACTGGTTCTCCCGCAGGTCGAGCTGACGCAGCTCACTCAGCGAGCCGATCGACGACGGCAGCGAAGTGAGCCGGTTGCCGCGCAGGTGCAGCTCCCGCAACGCACCCAGAGCGCCGATCGACTCGGGCAGCGCGGTCAGCTCGTTGCGGTAGAGCCGGAATTCGCGCAGCGCCGAGAACCCCGAGAGGTCCGAGGGAAGCGAAACGAGCCGGTTGTCCGTGCACCCCAGGTACCGCAGCTTTCCCAGACGGCACCAGGCATCCGGGAACTTCGTCAGTCGGTTGTCGCTGACGTACAGGTATTCGGTGAGCCCGGCCAGGTCGCCCAGTTCGTCCGGCAGCGAGTCGAACCGGTTGTGCGCCAAGTCGAGCGTGTGCAGCGACGTCAGCGCCGAGATGCCCGGTGGCAGCGAAGAAATCCGGTTCGCCGCGAGGTTGAGCACCTCCAGTCCGGTGCGTTCCCACAGCGCCGCGGGCACCACCGAGATCGAGTTCCGGTACAGATCGAGCCGGGTGACCTCGGGCGGCACCGAAGGCACCGACGTCAGCCCCTGCCCGCTGAAGTCGAGCCAGGTCATGACCCCTCCCGGCGCGTTGCGGGCAGCCGCGACCACGTGCGCGGGTCGTCCGGCGTGGACACCTGGATCCGCAGGCCCGGCACCTCCGACACCGCCAGCTCGGTCAGCCGGAAGTGCATCCGGCCCGCCCGCGGGTGCTGGAACTCCCGCACCCGCGGCCGCGGTTCCGCCACCTCCTGCCGCGCCCACAGCTCGGCGAACTCCGGGCACAACGCCGACAGGCGCCGGATGTCCTCTTCCCAGGCCGGGTCGCCGACGTGCCTGCCGTACTCGGCGCGCATCCGCGCGACCATGTGCGGCACCTCATCGTCGTAGTTCAGCAGGAACTTCCGCGCGTTCGGCTCGGTGACACAGCACCACAGCAGGTTCTTGTGCAGGCACGGCAAGCTGTGCCACTCCCAGAACAGGTCCTCCTGCGCCGCGTTCGACTCGAGGATGTCGAACCGGCCGTTGACGACCGCGGCGGGCAGCGGATCGAGCGCACGCAGCACCTCGCGCACCGCGTCCGGCACCACTTCGACCGACGACGGCAGCCGGGACGGCGTCAGCTCCGCCAGCCGGTACAGGTGCTCCCGCTCGGGGCGGTCCATCCGCAGCGTGCGCGCCACCGCGTCGAGCACCTGCGCGCTCGCGTTGATCGGCCGCCCCTGCTCCAGCCACGTGTACCAGGTGACGCCGACGCCGGCGAGCAGCGCGACCTCCTCCCGCCGCAGCCCGCTCGTGCGACGGCGCACGCCGGGCGGCAGCCCGACCTCTTCGGGGCCGATCCGTGCCCGGCACGCCTTGAGGAACTGGCCGAGTTCCTCGCGGCGGCTCGTGTGGACCTGCGTTGACGTCATGCGGACATGGTGCCGGAGGGGTACGACAGTTTTCGGCAGCACTGTCCGGGGCTCCGCCACCCGACCCCCGAAGGAGGGTGGTGCCGGTACCAGCATCCCCAGGCTCTCTCCGCCGGCAGCCGAACAACGCCATGGTCGGACGCATGACACTGACCACCCCTGCCCCGGCCACCCCGGACCGGGCCGCCCGGCCGGACCGGCGGCCGTGGTTCATGCTGACCGTCCTGCTGCTGGGCCAGTTCATGGCGCTGCTCGACGTCACCGTCGTGAACGTCGCCATGACCGACATCCGCACCGACCTGCACGCGTCCGGCGCCGCGCTGCAGCTCGTCGTTTCCGGCTACACCGTGGGCTACGCGATGTTGCTGATCACCGGCGCCCGGCTCGGCGAGCTGTTCGGACGGCGACGGCTGTTCGTCACCGGCACGATCACCTTCACCGTCTGCTCGCTTCTCTGCGGGCTGGCACCCGGCGCCGGCGTGCTGATCGCCGCCCGGATCGCCCAGGGCGCCGGGGCGGCGCTGATGATGCCGCAGGTCATCAGTGTCATCCAGGCGCAGTTCAGCGGGCCCGCGCGGGCCAAGGCGCTCAGCGCGTACACCGCGGTCATCTCGGTCGCGTTCGTGTCCGGCCAGGTGCTCGGCGGGGTCCTCGTCGGTGCGGACCTCTTCGGTGCGGGCTGGCGGCCGATCTTCCTGGTGAACGTGCCGATCGGGGTGCTCGTGGCCGCCTTGGCACTGCGGCTGGTGCCCGGCGGCGCCGCTCGCGCGGGCCGCCGTCTCGACCTCGCCGGCCTCGCGATCGCCGTGCCCGCGGTGGTGCTGATCGTGCTGCCGCTCGTCCTCGGGCACGAAACCGGCTGGCCGATGTGGACGTTCGGTTCGCTCGCGGCGGGTGCGCTGCTCGCGGTGCTGTTCGTGGTCGTGGAACGCCGGGTGCGCGACCCGCTCGTGAACCTCGGCGTGCTGCGGATCCGGGGCGTCGCGCCGGGACTCGCCGCGCTGGCCACCGGCGTCGCTTCCTACGGCGGTTTCCTCTTCTGCGTGGCGTTGCACCTGCAAGGCGGCCTCGGGGAAACGGCCTTGGCCGCCGGGCTGTCCATGGCGCCCGGCGGCGTGGTCTTCGGCGTGTGCGGGTTCTTCTGGCACAAGCTGCCCGAGCGCGTCCACGCGGCACTGACGCCGTGCGGCTACGTGGGGTCGGCAATCGCGTACGCGTTGCTCGGGCTGAGCCTGAAGGACGGCGGAAACGGCGGCGCGCTGTTCTTCGGCGCGCTCCTGCTGTTCGGCCTGTCCATGGGCTTGGCGTTCGGGTCCCTGATGGCGCACGCGCTGACGCACGTCCCGCTCGAACGCGCGGCGGACGCCAGCGGCCTGCTCACGACGACGTTGCAGCTCGGGCAGGTCGTGGGGGTGGCGACGTTCGGGAGCCTGTTCCTGACGCTCGCCGGTGGTTCGTCCGCCCACGCCATCACCACGACGATGACCTGGGCCGCGGCGTTGCTTCTGGTGGGCGTCGGGTTCGCCGTCGCGCTGGCGCGCGCGTCGGCCAGGCGGTAGGCACGGAAAAGCCCGGCCGGTTCACCCGAAGGTGGACCGGCCGGGCCGTCATCCGAAAGCGTTACCTGGTTACACCACGACGGCCGTAGGCCCCCGCGGCGATGCTGACGCCGATCGCGGCCAGCACGACCTGGGTGAGGATTTCCAGCCAGTCGATGCCGTTCGTGTCGGCGTAGCCCAGCCCACGTGCGATGGCTGTACCGATGAACGCGGCGATGATACCGATCACGATGGTCAGCCAGATCGGAACATTCTGCTTGCCGGGAGCGACCAGCCGGCCCAAAACGCCGATGATCAACCCGACGATGATGGCACTGATGATGCCGGCGACAGTCATCGCTTCTCCTCTCGGTGATCGCAGGTCCGGCCACTCGGATCCCGCGAACTCTCGGAGACGGGATTCCCCGGCGATGTGGCCCCGAAACGCCGAAGGGCCCCTTCCTCGGAGGAAGGGGCCCTTCGGCGGAATGCATTGGATCAGAACGCGGCTTCGTCCAGCTCCATGAGCGCGTTGTCGGCGGCCTCCACGATGGCGCGGCGGGCGGTCAGCTCCGGCAGCACCTGCTTCGCGAAGAACGAGGCCACGGCGATCTTGCCCTCGTAGAACGGGACGTCCTTGGTGGACGCGCCCGCGTCGAGCTTGCCGAGGGCGACCTCGGCGTGCTTGAGCAGCTGCCAGCCGATGAGCAGGTCGCCGACCGACATCAGCAGCCGGACCGTGTGCTGGCCGACCTTGTTGATGCTCTGCGGGTCCTCCTGCGACGCGGTCAGGTAGCCGATCAGCGAGCCGAGCATGCCCTGGGTGTCCTCGAGGGCCTGCTTGAGCAGCCCGCGCTCGTTCTTGAGCCGGCCGTTGCCCGCCTCGGACTCGATGAACTTGGTGATTTCCCCGGCCACGTAGGCCAGCGACTGGCCCTTGTCGCGGACGATCTTCCGGAAGAAGAAGTCCAGCGACTGGATCGCCGTGGTGCCCTCGTACAGCGAGTCGATCTTGGCGTCACGGATGTACTGCTCGATCGGGTAGTCCTGCAGGAAGCCGGAACCGCCCAGCGTCTGCAGCGACTGCACGAGCTGCTCGGTGGCGCGCTCGGAGCCGACGCCCTTGACGATCGGCAGCAGCAGGTCGTTGACGCCGTGCGCGACCTTCTGGTCACCCTCGCCGGTCCACAGCTGGTCCTGGAAGGACGCCGTGTACAGGTAGACCGCGCGAAGACCCTCGGCGTACGCCTTCTGGAGCATCAGCGAGCGGCGGACGTCCGGGTGGTGGGTGATGGTGACGCGCGGCGCGGCCTTGTTCAGCATGTTCGGCAGGTCGGCGCCCTGGACGCGCTCCTTGGCGTACTCGAGCGCGTTGAGGTAACCCGTCGACAGCGTCGCGATGGCCTTCGTGCCGACCATCATCCGGGCGTACTCGATGACCTGGAACATCTGCGCGATGCCGTCGTGCACCTCGCCGAGCAGCCAGCCCTTGGCCGGGGTGCCGTGCTGGCCGAAGGTCAGCTCGCACGTGGTCGAGGCCTTGATGCCCATCTTGTGCTCGACGTTCGTGACGAAGGCGCCGTTGCGCTCGCCCAGCTCACCGGTCTTCGAGTCGAAGTGGAACTTCGGCACGAGGAACAGCGACAGGCCCTTGGTGCCCGGCTTGGTCTCGATGCCGGGACCCTCGGGGCGGGCGAGCACCAGGTGCATGATGTTTTCACTCATGTCGTGCTCGGCGGAGGTGATGAACCGCTTCACGCCGTCGATGTGCCAGGAGCCGTCCTCCTGCTTGGTGGCCTTGGTGCGGCCCGCGCCGACGTCGGAGCCGGCGTCCGGCTCGGTCAGCACCATGGTGGCGCCCCAGGCCCGGTCGATCATGAGCTGGGCCCAGTGCTTCTGCTCTTCGGTGCCGTTCTTGTTCACGATCATCGCGAAGTTCGGGCCCGCCAGGTACATGAACAGCGGGGCGTTCGCGCCGAGGATGAGCTCGGACGCGGCCCACTGCACGGTCGGAGGGAGACCGAAGCCGCCGAGGTCGTTGGTCAGGCCGAGGCGCCACCACTCGCCGTCGAGGAGCTGCTTGTAGCTCTTCTTGAACGACTCGGGGATCTTGACGCTGAATGTCTTCGGGTCGTACACGGGCGGGTTGCGGTCGGCGTCGGCGAAGGATTCGGCGAGCGGGCCGGTCGCGAGCTTGTTCAACTCGGACAGCACACCGCGCGCGGTCTCTTCGTCGGATTCGGCGAGCACACCCTTGCCCAGGCGCTCCTGCACGCCGAGTACCTCGAAGAGGTTGAACTCCAGGTCTCGGACGTTGCTCTTGTAGTGGCCCATGTCGTCACTCCAATGTGTTCGGCTCCCCGGCCGGGCACATGTTCGCCTTACTCGCCGGTAACTTCAGGATATTACCTGTGGGTAACTGGAGCAAGCAGATCCGCACTTCCGTGTGCGGGAAATCCCCGGAAATCCGGGTTCTTCCTGGGAAACGGCGTCAGCGGTGCCCCGGGATCGCGGTTGTGTCCGTCGTCACCGGGAGGTGCCCGTCGTCGGCCCGGGCGATGAGGATCCCGCCGCGGAAGGCGATCGTCACCGCGTGTGTCCGATCCCGGGCCGAGAGCTTGCGCAGGATGCTCTTGACGTGGGTCCGGACCGTCTCGACGGACAGGAACAGCAGCTTCGCGATCGCCGAGTTTTCGAGCCCCTCGGCGACCAGCTGGAGCACTTGGTATTCGCGCCTGGACAGCGGCATCGCGCCGCGCGGCACCGGCGGGCTGTCCTGGGCGGGGTCGCCCTTCGGTGCGGTCGCCCGCTTCGGCCGGACGGTCAGCGCGGCCAGCGCCGGATCGATGTAACGGCGCTCGGTGTGGGCGCGCCGGATCGCTTCGGCGAGCCGTCGTGCATCGATCGATCGCGGCACGATGGCGTGCGCGCCCGCGGCGATCGCGGCCGCGAGGTACTGCTGCGTGCGATTCGCGTCACGGATGAGGGTGACCAGGATCAGCGCCGGGTCGCCGGCGTTCAGCAGCTTGGTCAGGTGGCAGTTCGGGTCGAGCGCCGAGTCGAGCACGACGACGTCCGGCTTGACCTGCTCGCACAGCTGCAGCGCCGCGTGGTGGCTGGCGGCCTGGCCGGCCCAGTGCAGTCCCTGGCTGCGGTGGACCAGCGCGGCGAGGCCGTCGCGGAAGATCGGGACGGGGTCGACGACCGCCACGCCGAGACTGCGCCCGCCAGGTCCGGCCGGCCCCGCGGACCTGCGGGTGGGCTCGATGCCGTGCATCGCGGCCTCCGTCTCTGCGCGTCACTCCTGGGGCGCCGGACGTCTCCGGCACCGTCCGCTCCCCCTGCCGGGACCGGCCGGAAGTGACTCTTCCTGCTTGGTACGAGTCGCGATTGCCCAGCTCATGACGCCAACTCCCCCTCATGGCCGAATCTGCAGGTCACAGCAAACTGTAAGTAGAACTCGATCTTGCAGGGGCGACGCGGCAGCGCCGGAGAGGACCTGACGGGGCAGTGGGTGCTACTGAGGGTGGCCTGCCGCCCGTTCAACGATTTCGACACTGTTCGGCTGCGGCCCGCAGCTCCGCGAACTCCGCCGCCAGCCCGGCCGGCGTCCAGTGCGCGTTGAGCCCGCTCGGGTTGGGCAGCACCCACACGTGCGTGTCGCCGATCCGGTGGTCCTGCCGGCCGACGCGCGCCTTCGGGAAGCCGAAGGCGGTGCGGTACGCCGTGATCCCGACGACGGCCAGCCACCGCGGCCGGTACCGGAGCACCTTCGCGACGAGCAGCTGCCCGCCTTCGCGCAGCTCGTCGTCGGTCAGCTCGTCGGCGCGGGCCGTGGTCCGGGCGACGACGTTCGTGACGCCGAGCTTGAGGTCGAGCAGCTTCTCCTGCTCGCTCGGCGCGTACCGCCGGGGCGTGAACCCGCCGGCGTGCAGCGCGGGCCAGAACCGGTTGCCGGGCCGCGCGAAGTGCTGGCCGAGCGCGCCGGAGTAGAGGCCGGGGTTGATGCCGCAGAACAACACGTCGAGGCCGGGCGCGATGACGTCCGGGATGGTGGCGTTGTGCGCCGCGGCCAGCTGGTCCTTCGTGGGTCGGGTGCTCACCCGTCCAGTTTCCGACCCCGAACTGCCGCTCGGTGTCGCCGGGGGTAGCGAATCGGGCACGGACCTGCGTACCCTGTGTGATCTCTCGCACAGCGCCGTACCGAGGAGGATTTCGTGCAGCTTCCGATCGTCCTCGGGCTGGTCGCGCTGGTCCTGGCCGTCGCGGTGCTCGTCGTCGTCCTGGAGGATCGGCGAGCCGCCAAGCGCGCGGCGCTGCAGCGGAAGGCGCGGTTAGCGCGTCTGGGCGAGGTGGATCCGCTCGCGCCGGGCCGGCTGCACGCCGACCGTTGAAGGACGGCCGCGGAGCAGGGTCAGCAGCAGCGCGCCGACCACCCAGCCGGTTCCGGCGCCGAAGGCGTTGTTCATGAGGTCGTCGACGTCGAAGATGCGGTAGACGTACGGCGCCGTGCCGAAGTTCGCGGTCAGCTGCGTGATCTCGACGAGCAGTGACGCCGTGAAGCCGATCAAGGTCGTGCCGATCAGGCCGCGGCGCCAGAGGATCCGCGCGAACACCCCGAGCGGGACGAACAGCAGGACGTTGAGGCACGCCTGCTGGAACGTCTGCGTCATGAACCAGGACCCACCGTGCTCGAGCAGCTCGGTGTGGATGTCGGCGATCCACTGGAACGGGTGCAGCTGGACCGTCTGGGTGAGCCGGCGGGTGCCGGGGCCCGGCAGCGGCAGGAAGACGACCGCGAGGGTCATGCAGCCGTAGAGCAGCACCGCCGCGGTGGTGGCGAGGCCGCGCAGCCGCAGGCCGCCGTGCCGGGCGAGCTGGGTGATCAGCTGCGGCACGAGCACCACGACCCACAGCGCGAGGAATGCGGTGAAGCCGTACTGCAGGGCGGTGACCTGTGCGTTCGTCATGCCGTCGACGGTATGGATCTTGACCCCGGTGCCGCTTCGGTCGAAGGGCCGGACGGTCCGGAGCCCCCTCGGCCA
Source organism: Amycolatopsis sp. NPDC051045 (assembly GCF_040682955.1). Classification (NCBI taxonomy): domain Bacteria; kingdom Bacillati; phylum Actinomycetota; class Actinomycetes; order Pseudonocardiales; family Pseudonocardiaceae; genus Amycolatopsis; species Amycolatopsis sp. NPDC051045. Next base: position 6,065 of record NZ_JBFBCC010000003.1, on the reverse strand, counting down.
CTCGGCCGACCCGCCGCACGGCCGATCGGTGGGTGCGGCGGTGAGCTAAGTCATGTGGCCGTAACCGGATGCGGCTTGCGCCGATACGGGAATGAGCACGACGCTCGGCACGTCGCAGCTTCGTGCAGGCAACGAAAGGAACGCTCATGGCACCGGTCCGGGTCGGCATCATCGGGCTCAGCGCGAACGGCGGCTGGGCCGCGACCGCGCACGTGCCCGCGCTGGCCGCGGTGGACGGCTACGAACTCCGTGCGCTCAGCGGGAGCAGCGCCGAGTCGGCGCGGGTGGCGGGGGAGAAGTACGGCGTGCCCCTGACCTTCGGTGACGCAGGGGAGCTTGCCCGGCACCACGAGGTCGACCTCGTGGTGGTCGCCGTGAAGGTGCCCGAGCACCGGGCGCTCATCGAGCCGGCGCTGGCCGCGGGCAAGCAGGTGCTGAGCGAGTGGCCGCTGGGCGTGAGCCTGGCCGAGACCGAGGCGCTGGCCGAAGCCGCTCGGGAAAGGACGACCGCGGTCGGCCTGCAGGGGCGGTCGGCGCCGGCGTTGCGCTACCTGCGGGACCTCATCAAGGACGGTTACGTCGGCCGCGTGCTCTCGACGTCGCTGATCGCCTCCGGCGCCAACTGGGGACCTTCGGTGCGAGCCGGCCGGGACTACCAGCTGCACCCCGCGGGCGGGGCGACGATGCTGACCATCCCGTTCGCGCACACCGTCGACGCCCTGGCCATGGTCCTCGGCCGCTTCGCCGAGCTCTCGGCGACGATGGCGACCGTCCGGCCGCGGGTGCGCAACGAGGTCACCGGGGAGTCCGTCGAGATGACCGCGCCGGACCAGATCGCCGTCACCGGCGTGCTGGCCGGGGGCGCCGTAGCGTCGCTGCACCTGCGCGGCGGGACGTCGCCGGCCACGGACTTCCACTGGGAGATCAACGGCACCGAAGGCACGCTGGTCGTCGAGGCCGCGGACCCGCTGTTCTGGATCGCGAAGCTGACGTTGCGCGGCAGCCGGACCGGCACGTTGGAGAAGCTCACCGTCCCCGCGCGGTACGAGCTGTCGCAGCTGGCCGGGCGCAGTGCGGAGCCCTCGTACAACGTCGCGCACGCGTACGCACGGCACCTCAAGGGCGACCTGCCGGACTTCGCGCACGCCCTGCGGGTGCACCGGGTGCTCGACGCCGTTCAGCGGTCGGCCGACACCGGGAACCGGGTTCGGCTGGACGCAGAGTAACTGTTACCGTCGGTTGTAGCTTTTCCGCTAACCGGCCCTTACGCTCGGATCATGGACGACGTTGTCTATGACCGCGCGGGCCGGGGCGAACCGCTGGTGCTGATCCACGGCATCGGCCACCGCCGCCAGGCTTGGGCGCCGGTGTTTCCGCTGCTCACGGCCCATCGCGACGTCATCGCCGTCGACCTGCCCGGCTTCGGCGAGTCGCCCGAGCCGTCCGGCGGGTACGGCATCGAGCCCGCGCTCGTGATGTTCAAGGAGCTCTTCACCGACCTCGGGCTCGGCCGGCCGCACGTCGCCGGCAACTCGCTCGGTGGCCTGCTGTCGCTGGCCCTCGGACAGGCCGGGCTGGTTCGCAGCGTCACGGCGTTGTCGCCGGCCGGCCTGTGGAACCGGACCCAGAAGATCTATGCGATCGCCACGCTCCGGGCCCATCGCGCCCTCGCCCAGCGCACGCCGCCGCACGTCGTGCGCCGCATCGCCGCGACCGCGGCCGGCCGGCGCGCCCTGACCGGGATGATCGTCGGACGGCCCGAACGGCAGGCGCCCGACGCCGTCGTCGAGGACGCCCGCGCGCTCGCCACCGCGCCGGGCTTCGAGCCCACCGCCGCCCAGTCCCGCGGTGACTTCCGCTTCACCGGCCCGGTCACCGACGTCCCGGTGACCATCGCCTGGGCCGAACACGACCGGATCCTCGCCCGCCCGCGCGTCGCCGACCTGCGGAAAGTCGCGCCGCACGGGATCTTCCGGCTGTTGCCGGGCTGCGGGCACGTGCCGATGAACGACGACCCGGAACTCGTCGCGCGGGTGCTGCTCGACGGAAGCCGTTAGGTGACATTCACGTTACCAATCCGGCCGAAAGTAGGTGGAAACGGACCAGAGTGAATCCGCTCAGCGGGACTTGTTCCGCCGTGGCTGCCGGCCGGATTGGTAACAATCGCACAGCACGTCCGTCTTTTGCCCCTGGTTCTCGCCTCCGCCGCGAGGCAGAATCCTCCGCCGTGCGCCCGTTCGGGGAACTGGGGCGCGAATCGGAGGAAGAACACTCATGAGGCTTTCGACCCGGCTCGCGGTGTTCGCCGCGGCCGCGCTGGCGACCACGGCGGTGACCACCGCACCCGCGTCCGCTGGCCAGCGCCCGGACCCCACCACCGACGTCCGGATCATCGGGTTCAACGACCTGCACGGCAACCTGGAGCCGCCGTCCGGCTCCAGCGGGCGCGTGGTGCAGTCGGACGGGACCACTGTGGACGCCGGTGGGGCCGCCTACCTGGCCACGCACGTGAAGCAGCTGCGGGCGCAGGTGCGCAACTCGTTCGTCGTGTCCGCCGGGGACAACATCGGCGCGTCGCCGGTGATCTCGGCACTGTTCCACGACGAGCCGACCATCGACTTCCTGAACATGCTGGGCGTCGACGCCTCGGTCGTCGGCAACCACGAGTTCGACGAGGGGTTCAAGGAGCTGCAGCGCATGCAGTTCGGCGGGTGTCACCCGACGGACGGCTGCCAGTTCGAGAAGACCTTCAAAGGTGCGAAGTTCCCGTTCATCGGGTCCAATGTGTACTTCACCAACGGCCTGCCCGCGCTGTTGCCGTTCACCGTCAAGTTCGAAGGCGGCGTGCCGATCGGCGTCATCGGCGCCACGCTGAAGGACCTGCCGACCGTCGTCACGCCCGAGGCCATCAAGGGCCTGAAGTTCGGCGACGAGGTCGAGGCGATCAACCGGACCGCGGACCTGCTCGACTTCTTCGGCGTCAAGGCCCAGGTCGTGCTGCTGCACCAGGGTGACGGGACCGAGGTCGAAGGCCCGAACGACTGCAAGCTGCGTCCCGGGCCGGCCGCCACGATCGCGGCCGCGGTGACGCCGAAGGTCGACGCGTTCTTCACCGGGCACAGCCACCAGCAGTACAACTGCGTGATCAACGACCCGGCCGGCCAGCCGCGGCCGGTCATCCAGGGCTCGTCGTTCGGGCGCCTGCTGTCGGTGGTGGACCTGAAGATCAGCCTCAAGACGCGTGACGTCGTCCGATCGCAGACGCAGGCGCACAACGAGATCGTCACCCGCACCGTCACGCCGGACCCGGCCGTGGCCGCGCTGGTCGCCGACGCCAAGGCGAAGGCCGCCCCGATCGCGAACCAGCAGGTCGGCACCATCACCGCGGACCTGCCGGCGGCGGGCAACGCGGCCGGTGAGTCGTCGCTCGGCGACGTCATCGCCGACGCGCAGCTCGCGGGCACACAGTCGAACAACGCGGTCATCGCGATCACCAACCCGGGCGGCATCCGCGCCGACCTGACGTACAAGTCGTCCGCGAACAACGAGGGCGACGGCGTGGTGACCTACGGCGAGGCGTTCACCGTCCAGCCGTTCGCGAACATCATGCAGACGATCACGCTGACCGGCGCGAACCTGAAGAACGTGCTGGAACAGCAGTGGCAGGGCACGACCACGCGCATCCTGCAGATCTCGAGCTCGCTGCACTACAGCTACTCGGCGTCCGCGCCGCAGGGCTCGCGGGTCTCGGACATCACGGTGAACGGCACGCCGGTCGACCCGGCGGCGACGTTCCGCGTGTCGGTGAACAACTTCCTCGCGGCCGGCGGGGACGGCTTCACCGAGTTCACGAAGGGCACGGACCTGGCCGGCGGACCGGTGGACCTGGACGCGCTGATCGCGTACCTGGGCGCCCACCCGAACCTGGCCCCGCCCGCGGCCGACCGGATCACCCGGCTGCCGTAGTTCCCGTTTCTCCAAGACGCCGGGTCGACAATGAACCCATGACGACCTGGGAAGACGTCGTACGCCTCGCCTCCGGCCTGCCGGAGGTCGAGGCCTCGACCTGGTATCGCACGCCCGCGCTGAAAGTGGCGGGCAAGGGGTTCGCGCGGCTGCGCACCGAGGACGAAGGCGGCCTGGTCGTGGTGTGCGGGCTCGACGAGAAGGCCGCGTTGCTGGACTCCGGCGACGCGGCCTTCTTCACGACCCCGCACTACGACGGCCACGGCATGGTCATCGTCGACCTCGAGCGGGTGGACGTCGATCAGCTGCGCGAGCTGCTCGAAGAGGCGTGGCGGCGGCAGGCGCCGAGGCGGCTCACCACTTGAGTTCGCCCTTGAGCATGCTCATCAGGATCATGTCGTGGCGCTCGCCGTCGGCGTCGATGAAGGATTCGCGGTGGCGGCCCTCTTCGACGAACCCGATCTTGCGGTAGACGTGCCGGGCGGCCTCGTTCTCGGCGACGACCCAGAGTGTGATCTGGTGCAGCCGCATGGCGTTGAAGCCGTAGCGGCACATCAGGCGCAGGGCTTCGGTGCCGTAGCCGCCGCCCCGGTACCCGGCGTCGCCGATGTAGACGTCCAGCTCGGCCTCACCGAGTTCGGGCTCGGCGTCGCGCAGGTCGATGACGCCGATGAGCTTGCCGTCGGCCCTGGCTTCGATGCCCAGTACGACCTTTTCGTAGGTGTTGAGCGCGCGGTCCTCGCAGCGCTTGCGCACCTGGGCCACCGACAGGGGGTGCTCGTTGACCATCCAGCGGCCGACCTCCGGGTCGGCCGTCCACGGGTGCAACCGTTCGGCGTCCTCCGGTTCCAGCGCGCGCAGCCGGACGAGTTCCCCCTCGAGCACTTTTCCCCCTAGTCCCGCTTGAGCAGCAGGAAGTCGTGGACGTCCAGGAGGCCGAGGAACTGCCGGACCGGGACCGGCATGGCCTTCCGCGACTCATCATGCACGAGCCGGGGCGAGTGGACGCGGTATTTACGCCGCTGAGTGATCAGCGTGCAGCTCTCCGCGGCCAGCACGTTCTTCACCCAGTCCGTCCCGGGCCCGTAGGTGAGGGCGACGACGAAGCCGTCGTCCGTGCGGAAGACGTTCAGCGGCGTGCGGTACTCCTTGCCGGACTTCCGCCCCGTGTGGACGATCATGCCGAACCCGGGGGCCCAGCCGACGACGTGCTTGTTGATCCGGTTGGTCACCACGCGGTTGAAGCGGGCGAGTCCCTTGGGCAGCACCATGGCCCGATGATATCAACATGCGATGAATTAATCGATCGGGTGACCCGGCTCCCCGCCCGCACCGCGCCGATGGTGGGATATGGCGCATGTCGACCGAATGGCCGCTGCGCCAGGACCCGGAAGCGCCGGTGATCATCGCACTGGCCCTGGTGAACGACCCCGACGCGCTGGGCTTCGTCGTGCTCGACGACGAGGACGACTGGTTCATCAGCGACGGCACCGAGCTGTCCGACGACGTGCTGGTCAACCGCGAGAGCTTCGGCAAGCTGTCGCTGCGCGAAGCCGTCGAACTGCTGCCGCAGCTGGGCGCGCTGGCGGGCCTGCCGACGGGGATGGCCGCCGACTGGGACCCGGAGCGCCGCACGTGGCTGCTCTCCTCGGTGACCGGCTCCGACGACGAGGACGAGGACGTCCGGCTGCTCGCCCAGCGCCGCGCGGCCTGGAAGTACGAAGGCTCACCGGACGACGAGGCCCAGATCAGCAGCGGCCTCACCGAGATCCCGACGGGTCCGCAGCAGCCGGTGCGCGCGGTCCGCCAGGTCGTCCGCGAGCAGGACGGCACCTGGCTGTTCGTCGGCTTCGAGGTCCCCGAGGCGGAGGACTTCGAGGTCGAGGGCCTCGATTTGGAGCACGTGGCGAACCTGTACCCGGACGTGCGCAGCGTCCTCAGGGCGGCGCCGGGCCAGGTGTACGACCGCGCGACGCCGGACGGCGACTGGGAACTCGTCGAAGGCTAGATGTGATGTCCGGGGAGGTTGGTCAGCCGGGTGATGGGTGGCTTGCCTCCGACGGATGAGTGGGGTCGGTGGTGATTGTAGAAGTGCAGCC
>NZ_JBFBCC010000002.1:703116-735261 GCF_040682955.1 Amycolatopsis sp. NPDC051045 | reverse complement strand
GACCGCGCGAACACCTCCGGCTGACGCGCCACCAGCCTCACCTCCACGGCCAGCCTCGCGATCACCAGCCCGGATGTCCACGCGACACGATGACAACGTCAACGTTTCTTGATGAAGCACTAGTTCCGACTCACTGACGTTCATTCAAGACATGACGCAGACTGGCCCGGATCCTTTTGGTTATTGGATCACGCCTGCCAAGTATGCGTTCGGCATCTGCGAGCACGGACTCGTACAGTGGGACGGCCCGTTCCGAGCCTTCGGTCTCCAGGTAGGCGCTGGCAAGGTTGTGCCTGCAGTTCAGGGTATCGGGGTGGTCGGCGCCAAGCAACCTTACGTAGTCCGCAGCGACCGCCTCAAACAGCGGAACCGCGCGCCTCGGTTGGTCGGCATCTAGGTAGGCGTAAGCGAGATTGTGCCGAGAGGCTAACGTATCTGTGTGCTTGGCACCGAATGCCCGTAGGTAATCCGAGGTGACCGCCTCATAGAGTGAAATTGCCTGTTCCACTCCACCTGCATCTGAGTACGCATTGGCAAGGTAGCTGCGAGACCTTAGGGTGCGGTGGTGGTCGGCACCGAAAACTCTGAGATAGTCCGTGACGACCGCTTCTAAGAGTGGGATCGCCCGTCCGAAATCACCCCCATCCCAGTAAGCGCCGGCAAGGCTGCTGCGAGAACTCAGGGTGTCGGGGTGGTCGTCACCGAGCACCCGAACGCGGTCGGCGAGCACAGCCTCGTGTAGTGGAATCGCCCGCACCAAATCGTCCACCTCCAGGTAGGCGTTAGCGAGACTGTGACGGGAGTTCAGGGTGTCGGGGTGGTCGTCACCGAGCATCCGAACGAAGTCGGCGGCGACCGCCTCAAACAGTGGGACCGCGCGTTTCGGGTATTCTGTTTCTAAGTAAGCGTTGGCAAGGTTGTGGCGAGACCTCAGGGTGTCAGGGTGATCGATACCAAACGCATCAACGCGGCAGGCGAGCACTGCCTCATGCAGCTGGATCGCCTTCTCTGGATCGCCCGCTAGACGGTAGGCGCCTGCGAGTTGATTGCAGGAGCTCAAGGATTCGGGATGACTGGCTCCTAAAAGGTTCTCGCTGCTCGCATGGCAGCGGCGCAGATAGTTTAGCGCTTCGAAGATTTGGCCATGCTCTTTTAAAAAGACACCGACGCTCCGGAGTAGCATAATGTCGTCGTGTGTATCGGAGCTTGCGTCGCTGTAGCTGGCGAAGGCTCGGACGTGAAGCAAAACTGCTCGGAAAGACGACCAGTTCGCGGGCAGGAGATAATCAAGGGGTTTCAGGTGGTGCGCGAGGGCGCGGGCAGCATCCTTGCGTCCCCGGCTTACCTGTTCCGGGCCGCGGTGGGGGTCCTCGGCATCGGACGTGCGGGTGACCGCTTGGACGAGTCTGTGAACGCTGATCATGCCCTGTTCATGCTTGATCAGGCTGTAAGCATTCAATCGCCCGATGGCTCTACGAAGGAATGGATCTTCGGCAAGTTCGGACAGCAACGTGACAGGAATCTCCTCCGGGGAATACCAGGCCAGCATCCGCAGTATCCGCCCAGCCAGCGGCGTGTCGGCAAGCTGATCCAAGGTCAGGCGCCAGATCCGAGCCATCGTGCGTTGTGCATCCCCACCCTCGGCCGTCTCGCCGTACATCGCGGCCGGATACCGGGTAAGCAGATCAAGGTATTCGACTGGGCTGGTAGAAGTCTCGGCCATATAAGCACTAGCCTGCTCGATGGCCAGCGGTAGACATCCCAAGGCTTCGCACAACTCGGCGGCGCCCTCAACATTGGACCCAGGGTTGCGAGACCGCATGATATTGGTCACCAGTGTGACCGCGTCGTCGCGACTTAGTACGTCGAGGTCAACCGGCGCGGCGATGGCGTGCCATCCGTCGGCGCGACGACTTGTGATCAAAATCTGACCTCTCGGCAATCGTGCCAAAATAGACGCGGCGTCTGCCGGTTGAAGAAGATTGTCCAGGATCAGCAGCCAGTCCTCGTGCGTGGCAAGCCATTGCCGAGCCAGCTCGGCTTGCTGCTCCAACGGTGCCTGCACAAGCGCAGGCAGAAGAGCGATCGCCAGGTCAGCTAAAGAGGACTCGATTGCCGCCGACGTCTCAGCGGCGACCCACCACACCAGCGACCGCTCATTCCGATGAATTTGGGCGTAATGGGCGGCCAGCGTGCTCTTGCCGATACCGCTCAGACCATGCAGCGCAGTCACCACCACGCTGCCCAACCGAGTAGAGGTCATCTCCGAGTGAAGACGGGCCAAATCTTCGCTGCGGCCCACAAACATCTCGGTCAGATGGGGCACATTGAACACTGCCGAGGCCGACGGCTGGATCTGGTCCATTGACCAGTGCTCGACGGGCTGATGTCTATGCACATGACTGTGCTGCTCGATATGAGGGCGATACCCGGTCGCGACGACACCAGAGATGTCGCCGTTCAACTCCAGATCCCGACGCTGGGCAGGGATGCGCCCGCGATCTACCCCGGTAATCGAACTTATCCGCTCGGCTTCCCTGGGTGATTCCGGTATCTCAGGGACCGGCGACGGACTGGTCATCGATGTTGATTAATTGTGGCGTCGTCTCCAGTGGAGACGACGCCGCTGACCTCCCCGCCGACGGCCACACCCCTGCCCGTGATGTGGCCAACCGTCTTGCTGACGTTGGCATCCTCAGCCTGCTGTAAGGCCTGCTTCAACGCCTGCGCGAATTTGGGGTCGTCCTCAGCGGCGTCCTGCAGCGCTAGCTGGACGCGAGTGCGCGTGCGGTCAGAGACTTGTCCGGCGTCTAACGCCTCTCTTTCTAGTCGGGCTAGCGACGGATCCCCACCGAGCTTGCCGACGATCACCTCGTGCACCCGAGCAAGACCAACATCAATCGCCTCGTCAGCAATTTGATCAGCCCGTGTGCCCGCCCGTCTTGCCTTGCGGACCACCCAAGCAATCAGCATCCCAACAGCTACCTCAATCCCCGTCATCTAGCCACGTCCTTCCGTCCGTAACCGGTTACTATCAACGGCGGCTTGCCGACCTGATATACATAGGTCGTTACGACGGACCGCAACGTAACACTGTGGCGGCGAATCAGCGAAGGCCACAAGCAGCCAGCCTTCGCTCGAATGGTCCAACCCGTCGCCGATGAGCCGGTAGCCACGTGCGACGGCGTGAACGCCCTCTCGGGCCGCTGACCGGTGGTTCTACCTGGCGAACGATCACTGAACGGCACGGCATGTTGACCTGTACATGGCTAGGAACTTTCGCGCGTAGGCCGACATGGCCCGGCCTCCGGCTCGGAGGCCGGGCCGGAGGCTCAGGCGAAGTGGTGCGTCGTGGTCAGGTCAGCGTGGCCGGATCGGCGAGTTCGGCCTCCAGGTCGGCGAGACGGCGGTCTTGGAAGCGCAGGTTCGAGCGGGCGGCCGTCAGGCGTTCCTCCAGGGCGCGGTTGTCGGCGGTGAGCTGGCGGACGCGCTGTTTGAGGGTGGTGTTCTCCGTGGTGATCCGCTGGAGGCTTCCTCGATCCATTCGGCTTGCAGGTCGCGGATCTGGCCAAGGAGTTCGCCGATGCGGGTGCGCTGGGTGAGGACCTCGGCGGTGGCGGCCTTGAGGCCGTCCTCGGCGTTTAGCGCCCGCTCGCGCCAGGGCGTTACCTGCTGGTTTCCCAGGTCTGCGAGTGCCTGGCCGCGCCGCTGGTCGGCGTCCGCGATGGCCTCGGCAACCGCGCTGCGCGCCTCGGGGTTTTCGTAGAGGAACGTCCGCGAGACACCGGCCCGGCGGCCGACGGCAGCGACACTAACTCGAGTCTTTTCTTGGCGCAGTCGGGATATCGCGTCGTGGACGCGTCCGAGAGCGGCCTGCGTGCTGCTGCGGCGTGCGGCCTGCGCGGCGGCCGTGCGAGGTTGGGCAGCGGTCGGGGTGGTCATGGGGCTTCTCCGGAGTCCTCGGCGGTGGTGCCATCCTCGCCGTCGTCCGCCGCAGCGGCGAGGTCGGTGGCGCGGAAGGCGGTGGCCCAGACACGTTGGAAGTAGTCCTGGGGCTTGCGCAGGTCCAACGCGAGCGCTTGGTCGAGCAGGCCAAGCCCGGCCAGGGCCTTCTCCAACCCGTCGATCACTTTGGCGGTGGGCTCGAAGTAGGCGTGCAGGTAGTCGGCGGTCGCGTCGTCCGGTGCTCCTTCCGCCAGCTGCCGCCACTGCTCACGCTTGCGCCGCCAGTAAAGAAGATCCGCGCCGGACAGGACGAATTTGTCGCAAGAATGGCAGTTGAGGTTCCAGGGGCAGGCGCCACCGTCGACGACGGGTTGGAAGGTGCAGAAGCCACCCTCGGCCGGGGTGCTGCGCCGCGACAGGTCGATGGCCAGGGGCTGGGCCTGCTTGTGGGTGAGCGGAGTAGCCGCCTCACCGGTGAGGAGTTCTCCGGGATTGGTGGTGCCGGGGCCGGTGACCCAGACCTGCTGCAGAACGTCTTCCAGGTCGGACTGGGCGAGATGGATGTAGCGCTCCGCCATTTTCTCGGAGACGTGGCCGAGGTAACGGCGGACGTGGGTCAGGGTGGCACCAGCGCGCAGCAGGCTGGTGGCCAGGGAGTGGCGGGCCTGGTGGGGCACTTGGCGGCCGATGTCGAGGCCGTCAATCCAGTTCTTGAAGCCCTTGTGGAACCACTTGTAGGACAGGGCGACCCGGCAGTCACGGTTGCGGAAGATCGTGGGAAACAGTGCCATCACGCCGCGTTCCTCGGGGGTAGGCGGTCGGTTGTTCCGCTCCTGGAACACGGCGAGGGTCTTGCGCTGGCGGGCCTCCAGCATCTGGCAGGTCCGTTCGGGGATACGGACCGCCGCGTCGTAGTTGCCGACCTTGGTTTGGTCGTGCCAGAGCATGGGCAGGCCGCCGTAGTGGCCCAGGCAGTCCAGGCGGAGCTGGAGGACCTCGCCGCAGCGGCGGCCGGTGACGATGATCGTCTCCCAGGCGTCCCGCAGGCCGCGGTTGAGCGGGTCGTGGTCCCCTGACAGGGCTTGCAGGTTGGCCTCGTCGGCCAGCGCGCGGGCGACCTCGTCGGTGAACGGGGCGCGCGTCCGCTGAACCACCCGGCCAGGGACGGCCATCGCGGCGATAAAACCCCGGCCCAGGCCGAGCCTGTCTGCCTCGCCTGACTCCAGTGCCCCGCGCAGGAGCCGCCGGGTGCGGGTGAAAACAGCCTGCCTGGTGTTGGCGGTCACGATCGACGGCTTGCCGTGAACGCCCCTGGCTCCTAGCGAGGTCAGCCCGTCGAGTTCGCGTTGGCGCTGGTCGGCGACGAACTTGTGCATGTGCCCGGCGGTGAGCGTTCCGGGGTCATGGCCGCCGCTGGGGGCTGCGAGCTCCAGGAAGGCGCTCAGCTCCAGCCCGGCGCGCCGGGTGTGGTCGAAGGTGCTGCCGGAGCGCGGGCAGGACGGGGACCGCAGGACGTCGGCGAAGTGGTCCCAGACGAGGTCGCGCAGCCACCGCTGGGAGATACCGGACAGGTCGATGCGGCTGGGACGGTTGCTGAGCTTGCGCCCGAAGTGCTCGGTCAGGATGTAGCCGGCCTCGCGGGTCTCTCCCGGCGCGACGTAGAAGGGGTGCAGGCCGCCGGCGATGGAGGAGGCGATGCGGGCTCCCTCCCGCCCGCCGCCGGGCGCAGGCCGGGGTCACCAGGGGCCAGGTCGGTAAGCGAGCGCAGGCCGCAGGCGCGGCCGTAGTCGGCGATGCGCTGAATCGGGGCCAGTTCCCACTTCCAGTGCTGGCGCCGGGTATGCCAGCACATGCCCCACTGGATCTCGGCCCTCAGCAGCGGGTGCAGGCCCCGCAGGTTGACCTGGTCGGGCCGCAGCACTGCCGCGGCCGTCGCGCACCAATCGCGGAAGACGGGCTCGTCGGCGTACTCGACGGGGACGGCCTGCCGGCACGCCCGTAGCGGTTTCCCCACTGGCTGCGCAGGGCGGCACCTCCCGGACGGCCTTCCCGCTGGTAGCGGGCGTCGTGCCGCGAGCACAGGCCCAGCGGTGAAAACGCCTTCTCCGGGCAGACGTGGACGAGGCAGCACCCGTAGCCGGGAGACGGTTGCTGCCTGGCCAGCCACTGATCGAAGTCGGCGGCGTCGCCGTGCCGGGGGCGGTAGTTATACCAGCGGAACTGGTGGTGGTGGCACAGCCGCAGCGTCAGGTGACAGGACGGCCGGTCCGGGCAGATCCGGCACGGCTGCTCCTCTACTCCCTCGCCCGGCCCGTAGGGCTGGGCTGCCTGTAGAAACGCGGCCCGTGTCCCGCCCGCGTTGCGGTGTTGGCGCCAGAGGTCCTGGTGGGCGCCGCAGAGGTCGCCGTGCCCCATCACGGTCCGCTCGCATCCTGTCAGGCAGTTCCACCGGTAGACGGGGTGCCCGGCGGGGATCTTGATAATGTCCGGCCGGAACAGCGGGTCGAACGACGGCGCGCTGATCAGCGCGGTCAGGATCTCCAGCCGGTCCCGACCCTCGCGGGCGTCCGGCTGTGGCAGCAGGGTGAGGGTCACCAGGCGTCGCCCCAGACTGTGCGCAGGGCGGCGTCGAACGCGGGATCGTGCACGTCGACGTGGCCGTAGACCTCATCGACCATCGCGGCTGAGGCCCACCCTCCGGCGTCTCGGGCGATCATCAGGTTGCCGCCGGAGGCATCGAGAACCGCCGAGGTGAAGGAATGCCTGAAGGAATGGGGTTTGACGACTCCGAGGCCGGCGCGTTTCCCGGCGCGGGCGAGCATCCGGCGGGCGCCGACCGGCGCCAGCGGCCGCCCTGCGGCCGGGCCGTGCAACTGGACCAGAAGCATCCCGTGCCCGGATTCCCGCGGATACTCGCCCGTCATGTACTCGAAGTAGGTGTGCACCATCGCCGGGCTGACCCGCTTGACCAGCCCTCCGGTCACCGTGCCGCCCTCGGCCCGCCAGGAGTGCTTGGTCTTGGCCTCGGCGCCGTTCGGGTTTCCGGGCCGGTGACACACGTGCAGGTGCGGCCACCGGCACTCCCCGCAGGCCGCATCCAACCGAAGGTGAAGGTCCACGAGGTGCAGGCCGCACAATTCGCCGATCCGCAGGCCCCCATCGGCCAGCCAGAACACGATCAGCCGGTCCCTCGCCGAGTTCACGGCGTCGATCACTGACTCCCGTGCTCCGTCCGGCAGCATCTTCGGGTGCCGCCGGTACCGGCCCTTCGGCGCCAGCGGGTTCGCTGGCATGTCCGTCTTCACGTGCCCCAACAGCGCCCGCCGCCGGTCCGCTCGCGTCGGCAGCCGGGTCTTGTCAAGCCGCTGGCACAGCTCCTCATTGATCCCAAGTGAGGCTTGGTGGAGGTAGAAACCCTTCAAACACGCTGCTGTCGTCGACAGCGCCGACCGGCCGTACGGGCGCTTGCCGACCCGCCACGGTTCCCCAAGTGGCATCCGGACCTCCGCGCCAACGATGCCCATGTAGCGCTCCAGGTCCTGCAACACCACCGAGTCGAAGGCCAAGCACTCGCGTTCGAGCCATCGAAGGTGGTCGACCAGCAGGTAGGCGTAGGTTCGCTGGGTGCCCGAGCCGTCGTGTACGCGCAGGAACCGGTCCGCCTCGGGATGCTCTGTCCCTTCAGGCCAGACGATTGTCCAGGACCGCCGTCCGTTCTTCCGCTGGATCTGCTGGACCCGAAGGTCCCCAACCACCACTTCCCGTACCACTCGTCCTCCGCGCTGATGTCCGAACAGGACGGACGTCCCGAACCTGGTCGGTAAACAACCACGGAACGTTCCTGGATCCACGCAGAACGGACGGCACGTACGGGTCTATCTGCGGTCGGTAAAGACCACCGCGACCCACTCGCGGATGAATCGCTTCCAGTTCGTCGAGGAAGAAGCACGCGTCGTTTTCCGGGTTGATCCCGCACGCGTGCACGTCCGGCCCCTTGTAGCCGGGCAGCGCCTGCAGCAGGTCCTCGCGCACGGTGCGGAAGAACCGCTCCACCGGCCTTTGTCCCGCCCGGTGCGCAGCCGCGCGGGCTGGATCGAGATCCCCATCCGCGCGCACACGCTGGTCAGGTGCTCGGAGACGAACACCTTGCCGTGATCGACCACGATCGTTTCCGGCACCATCGCCGGACCCGACGCACCCGGCCGCCGAACCGCGGGGCGCGTTGCGGCGTCGACGGCCTTCGTCGACACCGGCGTGAGCCGGATCCCGGTGACGCAGCGGGTGTACCAGTCCATCGCCACCGTGAGCTCGCAGTTGATCCACCGCAACGTCACCGGGTCCAGCGCGAACACGGCCAGCCGTGTCGAGTCCATCAGGACGTACTCGCCAGGCCGCGTCGGCCGCGGCTTCCCGTACACCCCGTCCGAACGGTCCGCGATGTCGCGGTTCCGCTTGGCGCTCAACCGGAACGTCGGATGCCGCCGCTCCAGCTCCTCCAGTACCCGAAAGGCGGTGGTCCTGCTCGGTGTCTTCACCACGCCCTCGCCGAACCGCACGACTACTCGGGCGTTGGTCCGGTCGATCACCATCACCTCGAGGGCGACGTCCACCCACCGCTGGTCGACGCGACCCAACGGCCGACTTGCGGCGCGATCGCGTTTGGGCGCCAGCCCGGCTTCTCCGTTCTGCCGGAAGTCCGCGACCCACCTCTGCAGCGTACGCACACCAACACCCAGCTCGACGGCTTTCGCCTTGTAACGGGAGGTCGGGGAAAGATTCGGCGCGTACTGCGGCCCCGCGCGGTAGCCCGTGAGCACTTCGCGCACGTGCGCGGCCCGCTCGCGAACGGCCCAGCAGCACCAAGGAATGATCAAATCCCCATTGTCATGACATCAGTGCCATCCCAGTGCCAAGGTCTCTGGGAACGTGCCATCGATTTTGGGACCCTACCCCAGTCCGGGAACCAATCCGCATCAGCGGAAGTCCCGGGACGGGCCCGTGGGCGTGGCCAGGTCGAGGCGTTCGAGCCGGTCGGCGACGAGCGTGACGACGCCCTCGCCCGCCTGCACCAGGCCGCGGACGAGCAGGGCGGCGCTGGTGCGGGCGACGAGCCGCTGCCGGCGCCAGAGGCCGGGCGAGACGAGGACGTTCGCCATGCCGGTCTCGTCTTCGAGGTTGAGGAAGGTGATCCCGCCGGCGGTCGCGGGACGCTGCCGGTGGGTGACCGCGCCGCCGACCCACACCCGCGTCCCGTCCGCCGTCCGCGCGAGGGCGGCGGTGGTGATCGCGCCGCGCTCGTCGAGGAGCTCGCGCAGGTACTCCACCGGGTGGCTGTCCGGGGAGACGCTCGTGGCCCACAGGTCCGCCGCCGTCACCTCCAGCCGCGTCATCCCGGGCAGCGCCGGGGCGTCGAGTCCCGGGGCGAGGCCGGGCAGGTGGCCGGGCCGGGTCGCCGCGGCGGCGCCGGCGGCCCACAGGTCCTGGCGCCGGTCGCCGCCGAAGCCGCTGAACGCCCCGGCCGTGGCCAGTGCTTCGACGGCGTTCTTCTTCAGCCGCACCCGGCGGGTCAGGTCGCCGATGCTCCGGTACGGGCCGTGGGCGTCGCGTTCGGCGACGATCTCCTCGGCGGTGTCCTCGCCGAGGTGGCGGACCCCGGCGAGACCGAGCCGGAGCGCGACGCCGCCGGTGCTGCCGGCGTCGGGCTCGAGGGTGGCGTGGGCGAGACCGGCGTTGATGTCGGGTTCGCGGATGTGGACCCCGTGGCGGCGGGCGTCGGCGACCAGGGACTGCGGGCTGTAGAAGCCCATCGGCTGGGCGCGCAGCAGCCCGGCGCAGAACGCGGCCGGGTAGTGGCACTTGAACCACGCGCTCGCGTAGACCAGCAGTGCGAACGACATCGAGTGCGCTTCGGGGAAGCCGTAGCCGGAAAAGGCGTGGATCTGCTCGAAGATCCGGGTGGCGAGCTCGCGGTCGAGGCCGTTCGCCGCGCAGCCGGCGAAGAAGCGGGCCATCAAGGCTTTCATCTTCGCGCTGGACCGCTTGGCACCCATGGCGCGGCGCAGCCGGTCGGCCTCGGCCGGGGTGAAGCTCGCGACGTCGACCGCCATCTGCATCACCTGCTCCTGGAACAGCGGCACCCCGAGCGTCCGGTCCAGGGCCGGCGCCAGCAGCGGGTGCGCGTGCTCCCATTCCTCGTCACCGCGGCGGCGCCGGATGTAGGGGTGCACCGAGCCGCCCTGGATCGGGCCGGGCCGGATCAGCGCCACTTCGACGACGAGGTCGTAGAACTCGCGCGGCCGCAACCGCGGCAGCGTGGCCAGCTGAGCGCGGCTTTCGACCTGGAAGACCCCGACGGCGTCGGCTTCGCAGAGCATGTCGTAGACCTCCGGATCGGCGAGGTCGAGCTTTCCGATGTCCACTGTGGACCCGTGGTGCGCGGCGACGAGGTCGATCATGTGGTGCAGGGCCGAGAGCATGCCCAGGCCGAGCAGGTCGAACTTGACCAGCCCGACGGCGGCGCAGTCGTCCTTGTCCCACTGCAGGATGCTGCGGTCCTTCATGGTGGCCCACTCGACCGGGACCACTTCGGACACCGGCTGCTTCGAGATCACCATGCCGCCGGAGTGGATGCCGAGGTGGCGCGGGAAGTCCTCGATCCGCGCCGCCAGGTCGAGGACGTCGTCCGGGATGGCCCCGGCCGCCTGCTGTTTCGTGGCGGCGACCCCGCCCCAGCGATCGACGAGCTTGCCGTAGGCGTCCTGCTGCCCGGGACTGTGGCCGAGCGCCTTCGCGGCGTCGCGGATGGCCGAGGGCGCCCGGTAGGTGATGACGTTGGCCACCTGGGCGGCGTGGAACCGGCCGTGCTTGGCGTAGACGTACTGGATGGCTTCCTCGCGGCGGCCGGACTCGATGTCGACGTCGATGTCCGGCGGCCCGTCCCGTTCCGGCGCGAGGAACCGCTCGAACAGCAGGTTCCACTTGACCGGGTCGGCGTGGCAGATTTCCAGCGCGTAGCAGACCGCCGAATTCGCGGCCGAGCCGCGGCCCTGGCAGAGGATGTTCGCCTCCCGGCAGAACCGGACGATGTCCCAGACGACGAGGAAGTAGCCGGGGAAGCCGAGCTTTTCGATGACGCCGAGTTCGTGGTCGAGCTGGGCGTAGGCCTTCGGGTTCTCCTCCCGCGGCCCGTAGCGCTTCGCCGCGCCGCGCCGGGTCAGCTCGGTCAGGAACGACATCTCGTCGTGGCCGTCGGGGACGGGGAACGGCGGCAGGTCCGGCGCGACGAGGTTCAGGTCGAACGCCACCTCGACCCCCAGCACCGCGGCCCGGCCGACCGCGCCCGGGTAGCGGCGCTCGAACCGGCGCCGCTGCTCCATCCCCGACCGCAGGAACGCCTGCCCCGACGGCGGCCGCCACCCGTCGAGGTCCTCGGCCGGCCGGCGGGCCCGGACCGCGGCGACCACGTCCGCCACGACGGCGTCCTCCGGGCGGGCGTAGTGCACGTTGTTGGACACGACCGTCGGCAGGCGGAGTTCCTCGGCCATCGCGGCGAGGAGGTCGTTGGCCGCGTCGTCCCGTGGCTGCCGGTGGTCGATCAGCTCCACGGCGACGTGCGACCGCCCGAACCGGTCCACGAGCCGGGCCAGTTCGGCGTGCGCGGCGGCGGGCCCGCGTCCGGCCAGCGCCCGGCGGACGGCGCCCTTGCGGCAGCCGGTGAGCACGACGACGTGCCCGGCGAGCTCGTCGGCCAGCTCGTCGAAGTCGTAGACGGGCCGCCCCTTCTCCCCGCCGGCGAGCTGGGCGCGGGAGATGACGCGGCACAGCCGGTGGTAACCGCTCTGCTGCCGGGCGATCACCAGCAGGTGCGAACCGGCCGGATCGGGCACGCCGGCCTGCGGAGAGGGCAGCCCGAGGGAGAGCTCGGCCCCGAACCCGACCCGCACGCCGAGTTCCCGTGCGGCGTCGTTGAACCGCACGGCGCCGTACATGCCGTCGTGGTCGGTGAGGACGAGCGCGTCGAGTTCGAGCCGCGCGGCCTCCTCGACCAGGGCCTCGGGATGGGAGGCACCGTCGAGGAAGCTGAAGTTCGAGTGGACGTGCAGCTCGGCGTAGGGGGCGCGGATCCGGTCCCCGCCGTCGTCCCACCCTCGCCGGTGCCGCAGGTCTTCGGGTGCCCCGGCATAGCCTTCGCGCTTGCGCGACCACGCCGGAGCGTCGTTGCCGTCGCCGGGAACGGGCGCACGCCCGGAAGCGATCCGCTCCACTTCGGACCACGGCACGCTCGGATTGTTGAACGCCAACGCCAGCTCCCACCGATTTCGCTGTGGGGAAGCCAGCGACTACTGTTCGAACACACGGACGAATACTGCGGTTCGATCCTGCGACGGCGCGCTTCCGGTGTCAACTGTGGACCGTCCGCCAGTCGCCTCCGTCACACGACGGTGCTCAGTGGTCGTCGGCGGCGAGACCGCGGACGGCGCCGGCGATGACGCGGAAGTCCTTGCGCAGGATGGCACCGTGGTTGCTGCCGACCTTCTCGCTGGTGGTGTTCGCCTTCCGGGCCACCACCGCGTCGAGGGCGGTGCGGATCCGTTCCTGCTCGTCGCCCTTGCTGCCGAAGGACGTCCCCGACGCGACCACGTACCGCACCGGGACCGTGATGCCGTCCAGCACCGGCCCCAGCTCCCGCTCGCGGGAGAGCCGGCCGAGTTCGATGTTGCTTTCGGCCTGCTGCGCGGCGGTCATCCGCGGGGCCAGCCCGGTCGGGCGCAGCAGCGGCAGGAACCAGCTCATCCGCTTGAACAGCTTCCGGATCCGCTGCTCCATGGCGTCGTCGAGCCAGTCGTGCGGGTAGGCGCCGTCGACCAGGACCGCGCCGATGGCGCGGTGCGGGTTCCGGTCGGCCCAGTGCGCCGCGACGACCGCCCCGTAGGACCAGCCCACCACCAGCGCCCGCTCCACGCCCCGGGCCGCGAGCACGGCGTCGACGTCGCGGACGGCGGCCTCGAAGGAGTAGTCGGCCGACCGCCGCGACTTGCCGCGCGCCCGCTCGTCGAAGGTGATGTGCCGGAACTCCGGGCCGAGCTCGGCGAGCACGCGGCGCCAGTAGCCCTGGGTGGCGAACTGGCCGTTGAGGTAGACGACGGGGAGACCGGGACCGCCGGTGTCGGTGACGGCCAGGGCCGTGTCGTCCACCGGCACCATGCCGGTCCAGTGGGCGGTGGTCGGGGAAGCGCTGTTCTTGGTCATGCGGTGACTGTCGCCGCCCCGCCTGACACGGCCCTGACACCGCGCGGACGCCTCACCGCCAAGGGCTCTCGCAACTGGTTGCGCCGCGCATCAGGGCCGGCTTTGAGACGACACCAGGCAGGTGATCCAGTAGTCGCCGCCGGTGTTCCTCGAGACGCCGTGGGTTTCGCTGGGGAATCCCGGGAAGTGCCGGTCGAAGTCCTCCAGTGCCCGCAAGTAGCACAGCGTGGGCTCGTCGTGGCCGCCGGCGTTCTCGCCCGGCATGAGGACCGGGATGCCCGGTGGGGTGGTGACGACCTGGGTGGCCACCGTGCGGTCGGCGAGCTCGGCGAGGCGGACCGGCTCGGTGCCGCCGCGCAGCAGGCGCTGGTACGTCTGCGCCGGGGTGAGCTCGGGGCGCGGCGGGTGGGTGAAGGCCGCGTCGAGCAGCGGGATCAGGTCGCTCTTGCCCAGGTGGGCGTGCATCTGGTCGCACAGGTCCCGCAGGGTGAGGCCGCCGTAGCGGGCGGGGTACGCCCCGGTCAGGGCGGGCAGGACGTCGGCGAGGCGCGCGCCCGTGTCGTAGAGCGTCTTGAAGTCGAGGAGACCGTCGACGAGGGTGCCCCACTTGCCCTTGGTGATGCCCATGGAGAAGAGGATCAAGCAGGTGTACGCGTCGGTCTTCTCGACGACGATGCGCCGGGTCTCGAGGTAGGCGGTGAGGATCCTCGCCGGGATGCCCTGCTCCGCCGGGGTGCCCGTGGCGTCGGTGCCCGGGCAGGTGACGCTGACCTTCACCGGGTCCAGCAGGCAGTAGTCCGCTTCCAGGCCGGGGAAGCCGTGCCAGGCCGCGCCGGGTTCGAGGCTCCAGCAGGCGGGTTCGCTGCGCAGCAGGTCCAGCGGGGCGTCCGCGAACGGGTAGCGCTGCCCGGTGCGCGGATCGCCGACCTCGTCCGGCTGCCACGTGCCGAAGAACCAGGCGGGCCGGTCGCCGGCGGCGGCGATGCGGCGGCCGATGCGGGCCACCGCCTGCCGGAACCGGATGGCCTCGGTGATGGCCTCCTCGACCAGCCACCGGCCGCCCGGCCCGTCCATCATGCCGGCGGCGACGTCGAGCCCGGCGATCATCGGGTACAGCGGCGACGTGGTGGCGTGCATCATGAACGTCTCGTTGAACTGCCGGTGGTCGACCGGCGAGCGGGGCGAGTTCTTGACGTGCAGCATCGCGCTCTGGGACATCGCGGCGAGCAGCTTGTGGGTGGACTGGGTGCTGAGCACGGTGGGCCGGACGGCGTCGGGCACCGCGTCGCCGTCCACGGCCATGCCGTACCGGCGGGCGTAGAGCGGGTGGAACCGGGCGTAGGCGAACCAGGCCTCGTCCAGGTGCAGCCGCGGCACGCTGGCCCCGAGCAGCTCGGCGACGCGGACCGCGTCGTAGCACAGGCCGTCGTAGGTCGAGTTGGTGATGACGGCGTACACCGGATCGGGCGCGGCGGCCCCGGACGCGAGCGGGCTGCGCGGCACGAGATCGCCGATCGCTTCGCGATTCAGCGCGGCGGGCGGGATCGGGCCCATCAGCCCGTAGCCGTTGCGCGTGGGGACGAGGTAGACGGGACGGCCGCCGGTCAGCGTCAGCCCGTGGTAGATCGCCTTGTGGCAGTTGCGGTCGACGAGCACCAGCTCGTCGGTGGCGATGCTGGCGTGCAGGGCGATGCGGTCACCGGTGGAATCGCCGTGCAGCACGAAGTACGTCAGGTCGGCCCCGAAGACGCGGGCGGCGTTGCGTTCGGCGTCGCCGATCGGCCCGGTGTGCTCGAACAGCGAGCCCAGCTCCCCCACCGAAATCGAGAGGTCGGTGCGGAACAGCCGTTCGCCGTAGTAGTCGAACAGCGCCCGCCCGACCGGCGACTTCAGGAAGGCCACCCCGCCCGCGTGGGCCGGGGTGTGCCAGGAGTATTCGTGGGTGTCGTCGAACCGCCGGAGTTCCCGGAAGAAGGGCGGCAGGATGTCGTCCCGGTACCGGCGGGCGGCCACCCCGATCCGGCCGGCGATGAACCCGGGCGTGTCCTCCAGCAGCCACACGTACCCGCAGATCACTTCCGAAACCCACAGCGGCAGATCGTCCACCGACGTCGAGGTGGTCACCAGGAAAACCGGAAGCCGGGTGAACCGGCCCACCAGCGCTTTCAGCACGGCTTCGGCGGGCGCTTCGCTGTCACCGAAGTCCCAGCTCACGAGCGCGGCGGTGAGATCTGCCCGGCTCTGCACGAGTGCGAGAGCGTCATCATCGGTGCCGGCACGCACGACGTCGTGGCCGTCTTCGGCGAGGTGCTCGCAGATCCGCGCCAGCTGGGCATCGAGCACCGAACCCGGCGGAATGTCGTTCAACGCCAGCAGAACGGTCGAACCGGCCACGTCGTTTCCTTTCCGGACACGGGAACCCCTTCCGGTTATAGCCGCCCTTCCAGTGCCCCGTCGATCGATCGGAAGCTGATATTTCCTTGCTCTTTCGGGGAGTTCACCGGCGAAATGGCACCTGTCGGTGACGCACTCTCACACCTTCGGTTTGATTTGCCCGACCCTAGTCGTAGCACCCCTCCACCGTCCACTGTGGATCGTTTCCCACCGAAGCTTTGAGCAGCAGCGCGAGGTCGCCGTCTTCCGCGGTGTCGCCTTCCAGCACCACCTGGATCCGCGCGAGGGGCCGCTCGCCCCGGCGGCCGGGGATGGCCGGGTGCACGACCCACGGGCCGGCCGAGCCGAGAACGCGGCGCGGCGGCCCGCCGTCGACAGCGACCGTCGATGGCGGGTAGCCGAGTTCGCCCCGCCCCGTGCAGCGGACGACGTCGCCGATCGCGTCGAGCACCTCGGCCGGCACCGGCCGCGGCGGCACGACCGTCGGCGAGGGCGCGGGCAGCCGGCCCGGCCACGGCCGGTCCGCGGCGAGGGGGCGGCGCGGCTCGCCCCACGGGATGAGGCGGACGCGTTCGGCCGGGCCGCGGCCGCCGTCGAGCAGCGGTGTGACGACCGCGTCCGGGCCCAGCAGGCCCTGGATCCGCACCAGGGCGCGGGCGGCGCGTTCGGCGGCGTCGGCGGCCCGGCCCACCGAGCCGAGCTGCAGCTGCAGCGCTTGGCCGCCGACGACCTCTTCGGGGTCGAGGCGCAGCCGGACGATGCCCGCGGTGGGCCGGTCCCGGGTGGTGAGCCAGCCTTCGCACTGCCACCGCACGCGGTCCGCCGTGGAGCGGGCGGTGAGGGGTTCGGCGCAGCGCCAGACGCGTACGCGTTCTTCGCCGGCTTCGGTGACGGCGACGATGGCCAAGCGGGTGCAGGCGAGACCGTGGTTCGCGAGCCCGGCGAAGAAGCGTTCGCCGAGGGTCTTCGCGACGAAGGCGGCTTCGTCGATTCTGCTGAGCGGGTGGTCGAACTCCTCGGTGACCGCGAGGTCCGGCGGGAGGGCGCGGCGCAGGGGCGGGCGTTCGGAGAGGCCGCGGGCGAGGCGGTGGGCGGTGATGGCGTCTTTGGGGAAGCGGCCGGCGACGTCGCGTTCGGCCAGCGCGGCGAACGCGCCGAGGGTGCGCAAGCCGAGCCGCTTGAGCAGGTCCACGAGCTCGCCGCGGTCGTCACCCGGCTGGTTCAGCTCGGTGATCGGGAGCGGGGCGAGGAACGTCGTCGTCCGGCCGCGCGGGACGAGGGTGGCGCGACGGGCGGCGAGGGTCGCGGCGAACAGCCCGTCGGCGATCCCGACCTGGCACTCGACCCCGGCCCGGGCGGCGGCTTCGTCGATGAGCAGTTCGGCGAGGGCGGCTTCCCCGCCGAAGTACCCGGCGGCGCCGTCGACGGGCACCGCGACGAGCCCCGGCCGCACGACTTCGACACCGACGGCCTGCGCTTCGACCGCGGCGGCGACGGGTTCGAACAGCCGGGCATCGCGATCGGGATCGTGCTGGTGCACCACGAGTTCCGGGCAGCGGGACTGAGCGTCCCGGCGGCGCATCCCCCGCCCGACGCCGCTGTTCCGCGCAGAAGCGGAGCAGGCCACGACGCGGTTGCCGGAGAAAACGGCGGCGGGCGAAGTGGGCGGCGTACCGGCCGCGGCTCCGGCGGCGACGACCGGCCAGTCCGGACACCACAGCACCAGCAACCGTGGCGCGTCACTCATCCCCCGCCCCAGGCTGGTTGCCGAGCCGGGGAGCACCACCTCGGCCGGACAGCGTGGCGGTCGATGCGGACAGCCCCGGCCGGTCGTGGCGCGAAACCACCTGACCCAGCCCCAGCCGGTCGCCGCGCGAAACCGCCCGAACCAGCCCCCACCGACCGCCGCACGAAACCGCTCGCCCCAGCCCCGACAGCCCCGCCGCCACGCTCACCCGGCCACCTCGACCAGCCGCCGCCGCTCCGGGGGTTCGCCTCCCGCGACGACTCCCTCCGGACCCGGCAGCTGCAGTCCCACCGACAACGGCCGCGCCGCCGCGCCGCGGCCCTGGCTCGTCGCCACCACGTCGCGGGCTCTCAAGTGGCCGTACCCGTCCTGGGTGAGGCCGTGCCAGCGGCGGCCCGACACCCTCAGCTCCAGGTCCGCCCCCGGCCAAGGTCCCGCGGTCAGCAGGACCGCTCCCCGGTTGCGGACCCGCCCCGCCAGCCTGCGGGCCGTCTGCGGCTGCACACCGCCCACCACGGCCGACCCCATCACCACCAGGTCGAACCCGTCCACCAGCGCCGACACCACCGCCACCAGCTCCGCGCCCGGGTGCGGCACCAGCGCGATCCGCTCCAGGTCGACGCCGAGTTCCGCCGCCGCGGCCAGGCCCAGCTCCGGCAGACCCGTCACCGCCGCCCAGGAACCGTCGCTGGTCGCCGCCGCGAGGAGGGCCAGCACCAGCGACGTCGCTCCGCGCACCGCCACCGTGCTGCCGCGCCGCAACCCGCCGCCGGGCAGCAGCCGCGCCAGCTCGGGCAGCACCGTCAGCAGCTCACCGGGCCCCGCGTCCGGGCTCGGCTCACGCAGCTGCGCGGCCGTGCGGACGCCCGGGATCGCCGTGAGCCCGGCCAGCGCCTCCGGCACCGCCACCACCGCTCACCTCCAGCACCACGTACTCGCACCGGAGACACCCGCGTGAGGAACCCACAGGCGAACCCAGAACAATCATCGAACACTTGTTCGCATACTGCGAGACGGTCCGCCCCGCTGTCAAGCCGGGCGGGACGTCAGGGGGAGAGGACGCCGCTGACGTAGCGGACGTCACCCGTGCGGAGATCGTCGTCCGCCAGGGGCGCGAGGTCGTGGGCGGCGAGCAGGTCCCGGACGGTGCTCCCGGTCAGCATCCAGCCGCGGCCGGCCAGGTAGGGAGCCGCTTCGTGGCGCTCGCCGAAATAGCGCAGCTTCGTCATGTCGGTGTCGAAGCTGTGCGCACGCCAGCGTCCGGAGATGCGGTTCAGGCCTTCCTTCGTCTGGTCCTCGTCGCCCGACCGCGGGTTGGGCCGGCTCTCGGTGGCCACCCGGCTGCCCGGTGCGCTGAGTTCGGTGACCGTGTCCAGCAGGCGGTCCTGCGCCTCGGGCGGCAGGTAGCCCAGCAGGCCTTCGACGCTCCACGCGGTCGGCCGCGCCGGGTCGAAGCCGGCGGCACGCAGCGCGCCGGGCCAATCGCCGCGCAGATCGGCCGCGACCACCCGCCGGTCGGCGGTGGGTTCGGCGCCCAGCTCGGCCAGCGCGCGGGTCTTGAACTCGAGGACCGGCGGCTGGTCGACCTCGTACACCACGGTCCCGGCCGGCCAGGGCAGCCGGTACGCGCGGGAATCCAGCCCCGAGGCCAAGATCACGATCTGCGTGGCGCCCGCTTCGAGGAAGAACTCGTCGTAGAACCTGGTCCGCACCTTGGCCACGTCGATCCACACCTGCTCGACCAGCTCGCCGGGCGGCACTTCGCCGCTCGCCAACCGGGTGAGGAGGTCCACGCCGACCGCCCGGACGAGCGGTTCGGCGAAGGGGTCGTCGATGAGCGAAGGATCGGTGCGGGTCGCGATCGCCCGGGCCGCCGCGGCCATCGTGGCGGTCGCGCCGACACCGGACGCGAGGTCCCAGGTGTCGCCGTCATGCCTGCGGGAAGTCATCCCCGCCGATTCTGCCGCATCCGCTGTGACGCGCGTCGCGGTCACACCCCCGTCCACCACCTCGTCCAAGAGGTGAGCGAGAAAAGAGGACGAAATGCGCCGGATCCTGATCGTCGGCGGTGGTTACGCCGGTTTCTACGCCGCCTGGAAGCTCGAGCAGAAGCTGCGTCGCGGGGAAGCCGAAGTCACCCTCGTCGACCCGCGGCCCTACCTGACCTACCAGCCGTTCCTGCCCGAGGTCGTGGCCGGCTCCGTCGAGGCGCGGCACGCCGCCGTGTCGCTGCGGCGGCACCTGCGCCGCACCCGGGTCGTCGCCGGGAAGGTGACCGCCATCGATCACGGCCACCACGTCGTCACCGTGCAGCCGGCCGACGGGGAAGCTTTCGAAAGAAGCTACGACCAGATCGTCGTCACCGCCGGCGCGGTCACCCGGACGCTGCCCGTGCCGGGCATCGCCGACCAGGCCATCGGCCTCAAGCACGTCGAAGAGGCCGTCGCGATCCGGGACCGGCTGCTCACCGCCTTCGACCGCGCCGCCGCGTTGCCGGCCGGCCCGCAGCGCCGGAAGCTGCTCACGGTCACCTTCGTCGGCGGCGGGTTCTCGGGCGTCGAGGGCTTCGGCGAGCTGCTGTCGCTCGCGACCGCGCTGCTCAAGCGCTACCCGGAACTGCACCGCGACGAACTGCGCTTCCACCTCGTCGAAGCGTCGGGCCGCATCCTGCCCGAGGTCACCGACCGGCCGGGCCGCTGGGTCGTGCGGGAGCTGGAACGGCGGGGCGGCCACGTCCACCTGAACACCCTGGTGACGTCGGCGAAGAACGGCCACGTCACGCTCTCGACCGGCGAAGAGTTCGACTCGGAGCTGATCGTCTGGACCGCGGGCAACGGCGCCAACCCGGTCGTCGGGCGGCACACCGACCTCCCGGTCGACGAGCGCGGCTACCTCGTCGTGCGGCCGGATCTGCGGGTCGAGGGCGTGGCCGGCGCCTGGGCGGCCGGGGACGACGCCGCGGTGCCCGACCTCGCCTCGCCGGTACCGGGCGCGCGCACCGTGCCCAACGCCCAGCACGCCTACCGGCAGGGAAAGCTCCTGGCGCGCAACATCATCGCGACCCTGCGCGGCCGGGAACCGAGGCCGTACGTCCACCACAGCCTGGGCGCCATCGCGACCCTCGGCCTGGGCCGCGGGATCTTCCAGTACCGGCGGCTCGTCATCAAGGGATTCCCGGCGTGGCTCATGCACCGCGGCTACCACGTGCTGGCCGTGCCCACCTGGGAACGCAAGGTCCGCGTGCTCGCGGTGTGGCTGACGCAGGCGCTGTTCGGCCGCGACATCCTCAGCCTGGCCTCGGTGCAGCACCCGCGGGACGCCTTCGTGGCGGCGGGCCTCACCGTCGCCGGTGAGGCCCGCCCCGGCGATCAGCCCGCGAAGGGACTGGCGTCGATGCCGCAGGTCTGACCCGCGGCCGGGA
Source organism: Amycolatopsis sp. NPDC051045 (assembly GCF_040682955.1). Lineage (NCBI taxonomy): Bacteria > Bacillati > Actinomycetota > Actinomycetes > Pseudonocardiales > Pseudonocardiaceae > Amycolatopsis > Amycolatopsis sp. NPDC051045. The sequence continues at coordinate 714,505 of NZ_JBFBCC010000002.1, read as the reverse complement.
AGGTCCCCGAGATCAGGTAGTCCCGCTTGACCTTCTCGGTGCACGTGCTCGGCACGTACATCGACGAGTGCCCGTAGCCCTCGGTCACGAACACCCGCGCCCGCGCCAGTTCCGCGGCGCCGTCCCGAGCGCCGTGCAGCGGGGTGGACGGGTCGTAGCGGTTGTTCAGCACGAGGATCTCCGCCGACGTCGGGCGGTTCCACGGGCCCGTGTAGCGGTCGGTGTCCTGCGCCTTCCAGAACGCGCAGCTCATCATGTCCAGCACGGCGATCCGCCCGAAGTACGGGACACGCTGGTCCTCCGACTCGGCGTACCGGCTGTAGACCGCCGGGTCGGTGGGCACGTCGCTGTCGGAGCACTGGATGGCGTTGAACGCCTCGGTGCGGTTCGAGGTGTACTGCTCACCGGCCACCGCGGCCGTACGCAGCCCCGCCGCGGGAGGCGCGTCGTACAGGCGCTGCAGCAGCGTGGCGATGTCCGCCCAGCCCCGTGAGTCGGACAGGTCGGCCGCCGCGTTGATGATGCCCGAGTAGGTCCACGTCTCGCCGTCGCTGACGATCGGGGCCTGCTTGGCGCGCGCCGTGAGCGCCGCCCACTTCGCCTTCGGGTCGCCCGAAGAGAACGCGCACTTCGGCCCGGCTTCCGTGCACAGCCGCAGGAACTGGTCGAAGGTCTGCGCGATACCGGTCGCCACGTCCTGCCGGGTGTCCAGCGGCACGCTCTTGCCGTTGCCGTTCTGGCCGGTGGAGTTCCCGGCGAAGTCCATGGTGCCGTCGAACACCATCGCCCGGATCCGGTTCGGGAACAGGTTCGCGTAGGTCGCCCCGAGCTGGGTGCCGTAGGAAATGCCGTGGTAGGTCAGCTTCGGGTCGCCGACCGCGCGGCGCAGCATCTCCAGGTCGCGGGCCGTGTTGGCCGTCGAGACGTGCTCCAGGATCGGGCCCGCCTTCGCCGAGCAGCGGTCGGCCAGTTCCTTCGACTTGGCGTAGAAGGCCGCGTTGCCGCTCGCGTCGCCCGGCATCTCCGGGAACGACCCGAAGAAGGCCTGCTGCTCTTCCAGGGAGTCGAAGCACCGGACCGCCGTGCTGTTGGCGATGCCGCGCGGATCCCACGAGACCAGGTCGAACCGCGCGCGCAGCTCGTCGGAGAACAGCCACGGCCACTTCCCGCGCTCCCGCAGCCGCTGCAGGCCGGACGCGCCGGGGCCGCCGAAGTTGACGAACAGCGTGCCGATCCGGTGCGTGGGATCGGTGGCGGGCAGCTTGATGAGCGCGAGGTCGATCTTCGCGCCGGACGGCCGGTCGTAGTCCAGCGGCACGGCCGCCTTGGCGCACTGGAACCCGTCCGCGCAGTCCGTCCAGCTCAGTTGCGGCGTCGGCACCTTGTCGACGGACACCGGTGCCGCGGACGCCACCGCCGGGCCCGCCCAGACGGCCATCGAGACACCGAGCGCGACGACCACGCCGCGCACGATGCCTCCCCCAGAAAATCGGCGCACGAAAAGTCCCTTCGGAGAGGAAACGATCACTTCTGCCTCCACAGACGCCGCACCGGCGAAGAGGTTGGCTCCGCGGCCCGGAAAAGATCGCTGGCCCTACTGGTGCTACTTAGCTATAGTGCTAGGTAACTAGATAAATGGAGTTGCCGATGATCGAGTTCCACCTGGACGCGAGGTCCGGCCTGTCGCCGTACCAGCAGCTGGTCCAGCAGGTGCGGCACGCGCTGCGCCTCGGCCTGCTCACCGAGGGAGACCAGCTCCCGAAGGTCAAGGACGTGGTCGCGACCCTCGCGATCAACCCGAACACCGTGCTGAAGGCCTACCGCGAGCTGGAGCACGACGGCCTGGTCTCGGCCCGGCCCGGCGTCGGCACGTTCGTGACGGCGACCTTGAACGGCGCCTCGTTCGCCGTGCTCGGGCCGTTGCGGCAGGACCTGCGCCGCTGGCTGGGCAAGGCCCGCAAGGCCGGTCTCGACGAGGAGAGCATCGAGGCCCTGTTGATGTCCACGTTTCGCGACTCCGCCAGAGAGGAAATAGCGTGACCGTCCTGCGCGCCCAGGGACTGGGCAAGAAGTACAAGCGCAAGCAGGCACTGACCGGCTGCACGCTCGAGATCGAAGCCGGCCACGTGACCGGGCTCGTCGGCCCCAACGGCGCCGGCAAGTCGACGCTGCTGAACATCGCGGCCGGCATGCTGGAGCCGACGACCGGCACGATCGAGGTGTGCGGCGGGGTACCGGGCAGCGGCCCGGAGCAGCTGGCGAAGGTCGGCTACGTCGCCCAGAACACTCCGGTCTACAGTGGACTGACCATCGAAGAGCACCTGCGGTTCGGCGCCCACCTCAACCCGGGCTGGGACGCCTCGCTCGCCGAAAAGCGCGTCGAACGGCTCGGGCTGGACCCGAAGCAGCAAGCCGGCAAGCTCTCCGGCGGCCAGCGCGCCCAGCTGGCGCTGACGATCGGCATCGCCAAGCGCCCCGAACTGCTGCTGCTCGACGAGCCGGTCGCGGCGCTGGACCCGTTGGCGCGCCGGGAGTTCCTGCAGGACCTCATGGAAGCCGTCGCCGAGCACGGGCTGTCCGTCGTGATGTCCTCGCACCTGGTCAACGACCTCGAGCGGGTCTGCGACCACCTCGTCGTGCTGGTGGACTCCCAGGTCCGGGTGATCGGCGAGGTGGAGCTGCTGCTCGCCACGCACCACCGGCTTTCCGGGCCGCGCCGCGACATCGACACGCTGCCGGCCGACCAGCACGTCGTCTCGGCGAAGCACACCGACCGCCAGACCACCGTCCTCGTCCGCACCGAGGCCCCCATCCTCGATCCCGCGTGGACGGTCGCGCGGCTCGGCTTGGAGGACCTCGTCCTCGAGTACATGAGCAACCCCACCGCCGCCCGCCCCGCCCTGGAGGTTCTCCGATGACCTGGCTGACCTGGCGCCAGTTCCGCATTCCCTCGTTGTCGGTGTTCGCCGCCCTGATCGCGATCGCCGTCGTGCTCGCGATCACCGGGCCGGACCTGGTCGGGCGCACGAACTTCTCCGACCAGGACACCCTCTTCGGCGGGACCGTCCTCGCGCTGTACCTGCTGCCCGCGGTGATCGGTGTCTTCTGGGGCGTCCCGATGATCACCCGCGAGCTGGAGAGCGGCACGCACAGCCTGGTGTGGAACCAGACCGTCACGCGCAAGCGGTGGCTCACCACCAAGCTCGGGTTCGGGCTCCTCGCCGCGATGGTGGCGGGCGGGCTGCTGAGCGTGGCGGTGACGTGGTGGGCGAGCCCGATCGACGCGCTCTCCGCCGTCCAGACCGACCGCGGGATGATGGCCCGCATCGCGCCGGTGGTGTTCAGCGCGCGCGGGATCGTCCCGATCGGCTACGCGGCCTTCGCGCTCGTCCTCGGCGTCGCGGTCGGGATGCTGCTGAAGCGGACCGTGGCCGCCATGGCCGTCACGCTCGTCACGCTCGCCGCCGTGCTGCTCCTGGTCCCGGCGTTCGTGCGCCCGTACCTGCTGCCGCCGCAGACGCAGACGGTCGCGATCACCGGGGAGAACATCACGAACATCACCGGCGACGAGACCGGCGACATCCTGGAGATCGGCGTGCGGAAGCCGCCCGGCGCCTGGGAACTGGCGAACGAAACCGTGGACCCGGCCGGGAAGGTGGTCTCCTCGTTGCCGGACTTCGTGCAGAACTGCGTTCCGCGGCCGGGCCACGACACGGGCCCGCCGCCGCGCGGCAGCCTCGAAGCCTGCATGGCGCAGCTGGGCGCCCACGGCTACCAGCAGCGCCTGACCTTCCAGCCGGGCTCCCGGTTCTGGCCGCTGCAGTGGCTCGAACTGGCGCTCTACCTCGCCGTGACGGCCCTGCTCACCTGGCTCTGCTTCCGCCGTCTCCGCCACCTGTCCTGACGATTCCGACTGGGGGAATCATGCGCACTCTCGCGGTAGCCACCGCCTTGTCACTCACATTGGCCGCGTCGCCCGCCTCGGCGGCCACGACGCCGTACCTGCCCCGCCCGACCGGGCACCAGCCCGTCGGCGTCACTTCACTGTCCCTCAAGGACACTTCGCGGCCCGATCCATGGGTGCCGTCGGTGCCCTACCGCGAGCTGATGGTCTCCGTCTTCTATCCGGCGACCTCGGCGAACGGGCCGAAGAAGCAGTACATGACCCCGCTCGAATCGGAACGCAACCTCGAGCGCCAGAACATCCCGGGCCTGGCGCTGGACGTCTTCAGCACCGTCCGGACGAACGCCGTCGTCGACGCGAAGCCGGCCGGGCGGCGGCACAGCCTGCCCCTGGTCGTGCTGTCCCCCGGCTGGACGCAGCCCCGGGCGACGCTCACCGCGCTGGCCGAGGACCTCGCCAGCCGCGGTTACGTCGTCGCGGCGATGGACCACACCTACGAAAACCGCGCCACGACCTTCCCCGACGGTCACGTCACCGGCTGCGCCGCCTGCGAAGTCGACGACCAGCCCGGCTTCTGGGAGAAGTTCGCGCAGGTCCGCACCAAGGACACGTCGTTCGTGCTCGATTCCCTGCTGTCTTCGAAGTGGGGTGCGCTGATCGACCCGCAGCGCATCGGCATGACCGGCCACTCGGCGGGCGGCGCGATCACCACCCAGGCGATGCTGGCCGACCCGCGCATCCGCGCCGGGGCCGACCTGGACGGCAGTGTCCACGTCCCGATCCCGGCGTCGGGGCTCTCGCGGCCCTTCATGTTCCTGGGCAGCATGGACGACTACACGCCGGGCGCGCCGGGCCCGTACGACGACTGGGAAACGGACTGGACGCACCTCACCGGCTGGAAGCGCTGGCTGATGGTGTCAGGCACAGTGCACCAGTCGTTCACCGACCTCGGCGTGCTCGCCGACCAGCTGGGCGTCGACCTCGGCGATTCGATCGACCCGTACCGCGCGCTGGCCGTCACGCGGACCTACGTAAGCGCTTTCTTCGACCAGCACCTGCGCTGCCGGCCGCAGCCGCTGCTGGCCGCGCCCTCGCCCGCTTACCCGGAAGTGACCTTCATCGGATGAAAATCAAGAGCATCGTGGTCATCACCGCACTCACCCTCGGGTTGACCACGCCGTCCGCTTCGGCGGACCCGGCCCTCACGCTGGCGAAACCGACCGGCGACCGGCCCGTCGGCACGACCGCCCTGCACCTCACGGACACTTCGCGGCCCGACCCGTGGGTGCCGTCGGTGCCCTACCGCGAACTGATGGTCTCCCTCTTCTACCCGGCGCTTCCGTCGCCGGGACCGAAGAAGCAGTTCATGTCGGAGGCGGAGGCGAAAGCCGTCTTCGACGAAGCCGGCATCGAGGGCATCCCGCCGTCGGTGATGACCACCGTCCGCACCGACGCCGTCGTCGACGCGCGGCCGGCCGGGCACGGCCTGCCCGTCGTCGTCCTGTCCCCCGGCTTCAAGCGGCCCCGCGCCGAGCTGACCTCGCTGTCCGAAGACCTGGCGAGCCACGGCTACCTGGTCGTCCTGGTCGACCACACCTACGAGAACGTGGCCACCACGTTCCCCGACGGGCGGGTCACCGGCTGCGCGGCCTGCGGGAACTACAGCATCGAGTTCTGGCAGAAACTGGAGCGCGGCCGGGCGAAGGACGTGTCGTTCGTGCTGGACTCGCTGACGCACTCGAAGTGGGCGCCGCTGCTCGACGCGGCCCGGATCGGCATGGCCGGGCACTCCGTCGGCGGCGCGAGCACGATCCCGGCGATGGTCGCCGACCCCCGGATCAAGGCCGGGATCGACATCGACGGCACCACGGACGACCCGCTGCTCGCACCCGGCCTCGACCGGCCGTTCCTGTTCCTCGGCCGGGCGAACACGTACACCCCCGGCACCGGCGACGAAGCCGCCACCTGGCAACAGGACTGGGCTCAGCTGAAGGGCTGGAAGCGCTGGCTCACCGTGGCCGGCGTGCAACACCCGTCGTTCACCGACATCGGCCTGGTCGGCGAACAGCTCGGCCTCGACTTCGGCGCGACCACCCCGGCGGCGCGCGGCCAGGCGATCACCGCGGCCTACGTCCGGGCGTTCTTCGACCAGCACCTGCGCGGCAAGCCGCAGCCGCTGCTGGACCAGCCGTCTTCGCAGTACCCGGAGGTCAGCTTCGCCATGACGTCGACGCCTTACCTGCCCGCGCCGACCGGGAACCGGCCGGTGGGCAGCACAGCGGTGTACCTGAAGGACACTTCGCGGCCTGACCCGTGGGTGCCGTCGGTCCCCTACCGCGAGCTGATGGTTTCCCTCTTCTACCCCGCAGCCTCGGCGAACGGGCCGAAGACGCGGTACCTGACGCCGGCGGAGTCGGCGGCGCTGCTCGACGGCAGCGGCCTGAACGTGCCGCCGGACCTGCTCACCACGATGGTGACCAACTCGGTGGCCGACGCCCGGCCTGCCGGGCACGGGCTGCCGCTGGTCGTGCTGTCGCCGGGCTACACCAAGCCCCGCGCCACGCTCTCCGCGTTGGCCGAGGACCTGGCGAGCCACGGATACGCCGTGGCGGTGATCGGCCACACCTACGAAAACGCCGGCCAGAGCTTCCCGGACGGGCACTTCGCCGGGTGCGCGTCCTGCGAAGTCCCGCACCAGAGCGCGTTCTGGCAGAAGCTCGAACTCGGCCGGGCCGCCGACGTGTCGTTCGTGCTGGACTCGCTGACCCACTCGAAGTGGGCGCCGCTGCTCGACGCGGCCCGGATCGGCATGGCCGGGCACTCCATCGGCGGCGCGAGCACCATCCCCGCGATGGTCGCCGACCCGCGGATCAAGGCCGGGATCGACATCGACGGGGGGACGGAGGTTCCGCTCACCGCACCCGGCCTGGCTCGTCCGTTCATGTTCGTCAACCACGAGCAGGTGCCGAAGTGCGCGCCGGGGAACGTGTCCTGGGAACGGGACTGGGCGCAGATGACCGGGTGGAAGCGCTGGGTCGAGGTGGCGGGCACGCAGCACGCCTCCTTCACCGACGTGGGCCTGGTCGGCGACCAGCTGGGTGTCGACACCGGCGCGACGGGCACCGCGTTGCGGGCCCAGGAGATCACCCGGACGTACGTGAACGCGTTCTTCGACCAGCACCTGCGGGGCGAGGCGCGGCCGGTGCTCGACCACCCGGGTTTCCCGGAAGTTTCCTTCTGCCGGTGAAAGGAACGGCGGGAAGCGGCACTGGGGGTGCCGCTTCCCGCCGCCGTCAGTGGTCGAGGCCGAGGAACGAGATCGCGTACGCCAGCTGGCCGGTCATCGGCAGGGAGTGCCCGACCCCGGCGATGCTGACGCCCTCCACCGTGGCCTGGGTACCGGTGTTGCCGTACCGGGTGCGCGTCCACGACGACTGGGGGTGGTCGGTGAACGCCGGTGTCTGGCTCAAGCCGTTCAGGTTGGTCCACTGCTTGATCTCTTCACCGAAGTTCGGGTACGCCAGCGTGGTGTCGGTGGTGCCGTGCCACAGCTGCATCCGCGGGTAGCGGCCGGTGTAGCCCGGGTACATCGACCGGGCCAGGTCGCCCCACTGCTGCGCGGTCTTGATCGACTTCCCACCGGAACACGTGCTGTTCCACAGCGAGCCGTTCGTGGTCGCGAAGCACCCGGCGGGCACGCCGGAGAACGCCGAGGCCGCCGCGAACACGTCCGGGTACTGGGCGGCCAGCACGTTCGTCATCATCGCCCCGGACGAGAACCCGCTGACGACGACCCGCGCCGGATCGACGTTGTAGCGGGACTTGGCGTAGGCGACCATGGACATGATCCCGGTCGAGTCCCCGCCGCCGCCCCGCCGCAGGGCGTTCGGCGTCGAGACGTCGAAGCACTTCTCGCTGCGGGTCGCTTCCGGCAGCACGATGACGTACCCGTACCGGTCGGCGGCGGTGACGTAGTCCTTGCCGTTCCAGCCGAAGATCGAGCTCGCCGAGCCGCCGCAGTAGTGCACCAGCACCAGCATGGCCGGCTTGGCCGCGACCCGGTCCGGCACGTAGACGTACATGTTCAGATTGGTCGGGTTGTTGCCGAATCCGGTCACCCTGGTCAGCGAGGCCGCCTGGGCGGGGGAGGCCAGGCCGGCGGCCGTGATGACCAGGGCCAGGAGGACACCGAGCATGCGTTTCATCGCGTATCCCCTTTACGCCGCACCGGAGGACTGAAGCACGGCGGCGCGGGGGTTTCCGATACTCCCCGGGACCGACCGCAGGGCGCTGTACCAGACGGCCGCCATCTTGTCGTACCCACCGGCGTTCGGGTGGACGCCGTCGGGGAGATCGGCGGGGCTCACCGCGCTGTGCATGTCCACCAGGTGCACGCGTTTGCCGGCGTTGACCTTGCTCTGCACGATCCCCGGCAGCGCGTTGTTGAACGTCCGCACGGCGGCGTCCCCGCTCGCCCACCCGATCGGGATGAGCTTCGCGACGAAGACATCAGCGTTGGGAGCCGCCGCGGTGAGGTGGTCGAGCAGCGTGGACAGCCGGCCCGGCGCGCCCGCGACGTTGTAGTTCTGCAGCACGTCGTTGGTGCCGATGTGCAGCAGCACCGAGCGCGGGTTGTACGTCCGCATCCAGCCGGTGGCGTTCGCGTCGATCTGGTCGATGCGCCAGCCGGGGTGCCCTTCGTGGTCGTGGTCCCAGAGACTGCCGGGCCCGTTGAACTGCGAGCCGACGAAGTCGTTGGTGTAGCGGCCCGCGGCCAGGCGTTGCCACAGGCCGATCCGGTACCCGCCGGGCACGCCCGTGCCGAAGGTGATCGAATCGCCCAGCGGCATGATCCGCACGCCGCCGTTCGACTCCGCGTGGGCGGCACCGGGTATTCCGGTGAACGCGATCGCCAGGGCCGCCGCGGCAGCCAGGAACCTCTTCATCGCCGTCCTCTTCTCAGCAGTTCGAGTTCGATGGGGGTGAGCAGGCCGAGCCGCCAGGGCTCTGCTTCCGCGCGGTGCCGGCTTCGAACGGGTTGTTCTTTCTTCGGCGCTCCAGCCGGATCCGGGTTTTCACAGAACCTCCTGGGGGCAGGGAGAAGTGCGCCGGTGGCGACCGAAACTTTCGCCATCGGATCCGGAATTCGACGAATTCCCGAAACTTTCGTGATTCTGTTAGCGATAACATTCGTTTGTTGGCGACAGCTTAAACCCCGCATCGGCCGATGACAACGGTCGATGACGAACCCATCACGCGCGGCGACGTTCGACGCTCCTATGTGGACAATCACATCGACGTGGGTGTCCCGGCCCGGGAACTGCTCGACCGGCCGTAGGCCACGATTTCCGGGGAAGCACCGGCCCGCGCGGGCCCGTGGCCGCCGGATTCACCGGGTTTTCCCAGAACTCCCCGGAACCGGCCAGGCGGGCGCGGCACGCTCGCCGCATGACGACCATCGAGATCCAGGGCCTCACCAAGCGGTACGGGCCCGACACCGTGGTGGACGACCTGTCGTTCACCGTCGAACCCGGGCAGGTGACCGGCTTCCTCGGCCCGAACGGCGCCGGCAAGTCCACCACCATGAAGATGATCGTGGGGCTGGCCGCGCCGACCCGCGGTTCGGTCACCGTCGGCGGCCGCCGTTACCGCGACCTCCCCGTCCCGCTCACCGAGGTGGGTGCGCTGCTCGACGCGGGCGCCGTCCACGGCGGCCGGAAGGCCTACGACCACCTGCTGGCGCTCGCGGTGAGCAACGGCCTCCCGCGGCGCCGGGTCGGCGAGGTGCTCGCCCGCACCGGCCTCGAAGGCGTGGCCGGCAAGCGGGCCGGCGGGTTCTCGCTCGGGATGCGACAGCGCCTCGGCATCGCGGCGGCCCTGCTCGGCGATCCCCGGGTGCTGATCTTCGACGAACCGGTGAACGGGCTCGACCCCGAGGGGATCCGCTGGATCCGGGACTTCATGCGGTCCCTCGCCCGCGAGGGCCGGGCGGTGCTGGTGTCCAGCCACCTCATGAGCGAGATGGCGCAGACCGCCGACCACCTGGTCGTCATCGGCCGCGGCCGGCTCATCGCCGACACCGGCGTCGGCGAGCTCGTGCGCGCCGGCGGCGAGGGCACCGTGCTCGTCCGCACGCCCGACGCGGGCTTCGCGCGCCTTCTCGCCACCGCCGGGGCGACCGTGCGGGAGGGCGTCGAGGCGTCGCTCGTGGTGTCCGGCCTGACGAGCGGGGAGATCGGCAAGCTCGCCGCCTACCACGGCGTCGCGCTCAGCGAGCTCACCCCGCAGCGCGTCTCGCTGGAGGACGCCTTCATGGAACTGACCAAGGACAGCGTCGAGTACGAGGGGGCCCTCGCATGAGCGTGCCCTTCACCCGCTCGGTGCACGCGGAGTGGATCAAGCTCCGCAGCCTGCGCTCGACCTGGTTCACCCTGGCGGGCCTCTTCGCGGTCGGGCTCGGCGTCACGGCCCTCACCATGAACGCCGCCGGAAAGGCGTACGCCGAGGACCCGCAGGCCTGGGACCCCACCGACCGCAGCCTGAAGTCGCACGTCGTCGCGCAGCTGATCATCGGGGTGCTGGGCATCCTGGTCGTCACCGCCGAGCACGCGACCGGGCTGATGCAGACGTCCGTGCTCGCCACGCCCCGCCGGCACCGGCTGCTGGCGGCCAAGGTGGTCGTGGCCGTCGGCGTCGCCGTGGTGGCGGGCCAGGTGCTGATGTTCGCCACCTTCTTCCTCGGCCAAGCCGTGCTCGCCGGCCAGGACGTACCCCATGCGCGGTTCGGCGATCCCGGCGTGCTGTCCGCCGTGACGGCCGGAGGGCTCTACCTCGCGGTCATCGCGCTGCTCGCGGTCGGGCTCGGCACGCTCACGCGGGCCACGGCAGGCGCGCTCGCCACCCTGGTCGGGATCGTCCTCCTGGTCCCGGGCCTCGCGGCCGCCTTCCCGGCGTGGCTGCGCGGGCTCTTCGCCTACTGGCCGACGCTCGGGGCGTCCGCGGTCTTCAAGACGGTCCCCGACCCGGACTTCCCGCACCCGTGGCTGAACCTGGCCGGGTTGTGCGCCGGGGTGGCCGCCTTGCTGGCGGTCGCGTTCGTGGTGTTCCGGCGCCGGGACGTCTGATGCGGGAGCTCTGCCGTGGCCTGACCGCGGCGGCGGCCGCGCTGTGCGCAATGGCGGCCGTCAGCCTGGCGGCCCTGCTGCTCCTCGACGCCGGCCGCTTCGCCGGGCTGGGCCCCCTGACGGCGGCGATGGTCGCGCTCGCCGTGGGCGGCACGGCGAGGATCAGCGTGGTCCCGCCGGGCGGGCTGCCGGGCGCGCCAGGCGGCACCACCGGCACGACCGGATCGGTACCGCCCGACGGGCTCCCCACCACCAACGCAAACCCGCCAGGCGCGCCAGGCGGCACCACCGGCACGACCGGATCGGTACCGCCCGACGGGCTCCCCACCACCAACGCAAACCCCCCGGGCGCGCCGGGCGG
>NZ_JBFBCC010000002.1:0-703020 GCF_040682955.1 Amycolatopsis sp. NPDC051045 | reverse complement strand
GCGGCACCCTCGACGCGATCCGGCCCGACGGGCTCCCCACCACCAACGCAAACCCCCCAGGCGCGCCGGGCGGCACCCTCGACGCGATCCGGCCCGACGGGCTCCCCACCACCAACGCAAACCCGCCAGGCGCGCCGGGCGGCACCCTCGACGCGATCCGGCCCGGGGGACTCCCCTTCTCCCTGCACGGCGCCATCCACCTGATGCCGCTGGGCATCTCCCTCGTCGGCGCGGTCGTCCTCGGGGCGCTGCTGCTGCGGCACGGCCGGACCGGGCTGCCCGTCCGCGCCGCCGCCGCGGCCGTGGCCTTCCCGGCCGGGCTCGCCGCCATGAGCCTGGCGGCCCGCGGGAACCTGACCCTCCCGCCGCCGTCCGGCTCGCCTCGGTGCTGGGCGTCGTGCTGGCCGTCCTGGCGCTGCTTTCCCGGGTTTCCCTCGAACTCGGCGTCGCCGTGGTCAGCTTTCCGATCCCGGTTCTCGCCGTGAACCCGCTGCTCGCGCTGGTCGCCGGGCTCACGGGCGGTGCGTTGGCGGGCTTCGCCGGCAGCCTGCTCGCCGACGGGTTCCGGAGCCTGGTCTCCGTATCCTCGCGGACATGGAAGCGATGACGTCCCGGCTGCTGGTGGTGGACGACGAAGCCACGGTGCGCGAACTGCTGTCCGCCGCGCTGCGCTTCGCCGGGTTCGAGGTGACCTCCGCGGCGACCGCGGGCGAAGCCGTCGCCGCGGCCACCGCGGAGCCGCCCGATCTGGTGCTGCTCGACGTCATGCTGCCGGACTCCGACGGCTTCGAGGTCGTCCGGCGGCTGCGGGAGCACGGTGCCCGGGTGCCCGTCCTCTTCCTCACCGCGCGGGACCGCCAGGCCGACAAGGTCACCGGCCTTTCCCTCGGCGCCGACGACTACGTGACGAAGCCCTTCGACCTGGCGGAGCTGATCGCGCGGATCCGCGCGATCCTCCGCCGGACCACCGGCCACCACGGCGGCGTGCTCACGGCCGGCACGCTCGTCCTCGACGCCGAGGGGCACCAGGTGACGCGGGCGGGGCGCGCCGTCCGGGTGTCCGCCACCGAGTTCCGGTTGCTGCACTACCTGATGGAGAACGCCGGCCGCGTGGTGTCGAAGGCGCAGATCCTCGACCGGGTGTGGCGCTACGACTTCGGCGGGGACGCCAGCATCGTCGACACCTACATCTCCTACCTGCGGCGGAAAGTCGACACCGAAGAACCCAAGCTCATCCACACCGTGCACGGGGTGGGTTACGTGCTGCGGGAGCCCCGGCGGTGAGGCGCTTCTCGTTGCGGGCCAGGCTGTTGCTGCTCACCGCCGTCCTGCTGCTGGCCGGGCTCGGGCTCGCCGGCGCGGTCGTTTCCCACCAGCTGGAGCGCTACCAGCTCGACCGCCTGGACGGCCAGCTGCGCTCGATGACCGAGCTGATCTCCCGCGCTTCGACCACGGCACCGCCGGCCGCGAACCCGGCCACCCGCCCCGAACTCCTCGACTCCGCGCTCGAACTGTTCGGCACCCCCTACGTGGTGTACCTCGACGCCGGCGGCGCGGTGTCCGGTGGCCTCCACTCCTCGAGCCTGGCCGGCGCGACGCTGCCGCCGCTCGATGCGCTGCACACCGTCCCCACCGACGGGACGGCCGTCGACCTGCGCGCCGCCGACGGCTCGGGACGCTGGCGGGCCGTCGCCCGGCCGGCCGCCCGCTGGGGCGGGACGGTGCTGGCCGCCGCCCCGCTCACCGAAGCCGACGCCACCATCGCGCAGCTGCGGTCGAGCAGCCTGATCAGCGGCGCCGCGCTGCTCGTGCTGCTGACCGCCGCGGGCTGGTTCGCCCTCGGCCGGGGCCTGCGGCCGCTGCGCCGGATCGAGCACACGGCGGCCGCGATCGCCGACGGCGACCTCACCCGGCGCGTCCCCGTCCTCGCCCCGCCCGGCACGGAGATCGGGCACCTCGCGGCGTCGCTCAACACCATGCTCGGCCAGCTCGAGCGGGCCTTCGCCGACCGGGCCGCGTCCGAGGCCCGGATGCGCACCTTCGTCTCGGACGTCAGCCACGAGCTGCGCACGCCGCTGTTCGGCATCAAGGGGTCCGCGCAGCTCTACCGGATGGGGGCGCTGCCGGCACGCTCCGATGTGGACGAAGCGATGCACCGGATCGACCGCGAGGCCACCCGGCTCACGGCACTCACCGAGGACCTGCTCCTGCTCGCCCAGCTCGACGAAGCGCCCGCCGGGCAGCTCGACCGGACGCCGATGGACCTGCGCACCCTCGCCGGCGACGCCCGGCACGACCTGCGGGCCCTGGACCCGGGCCGCCCGGTCTCGTTGACCGGCCCGGGCGGCGCGGGCCCGCCGGGCCCGGCCCCGGTCGACGCCGACGAGGCGCGGCTGCGGCAGGTCGTCACCAACCTGGTGGGCAACGCGGCCGCCCACACCCCACCGGGCACCCCGGTCCGCATCGGCGTCGGCACGGTGTCGGGCCGCGCGGTGCTCGAGGTGGCGGACGAAGGTCCGGGCCTGACGGCCGAGCAGGCGAGCCGCGTCTTCGACCGCTTCTACCGCGTGGACCGCTCCCGGACGCGTTCGCCGGGCGCCGACGCGGGCCTGGGGCTCTCGATCGCGCGTTCGCTGGCCCGGGCGCACGGTGGGGACGTCGAACTCGAGACAGCTCTCGGTGAGGGTGCATGCTTCCGGTTGACGTTGCCGCTGCTGGACGAGGCCTCGCCGTGAATGACTCTCATTTCCTACGTTCGGGCTCCCCGGCGGCGGTCACAGCTTTCCGCCCGCGACCGGCGGCATGTCCGGGGCGTCCGCCACCTCCGTGCCCGCCTCGCGGTAGAGGTGGTTCTCGACCTCGAACAGGTTGCCGCCGGCCCGCTCGACCACGGTGAGCAGCGTGGACATCTGCGCCACCTCCTCCACCTGCTCCTTGAGGAACCAGTGCACGAACTGCTCGCCGAGGTAGTCCTCCTCGGCCCGCGCGGCCTTGGCCATCGCCTCGATGTCGGCGGTGACCTCGCGCTCCTGGGTCAAGGCCAGCTCGATCGCTTCGTGCACGCTCGAAAAGTCGTTCCGCACGTCGCCGGTGCCGGGGATCGCCACCGGCTCGTCGCGGTCGAGCAGGTAGCGCACCATCGCCAGCGCGTGGTTGCGCTCCTCGATCGCCTGCCGGTAGAAGCGCTTGGCCAGCCGCGGCAGGTCACGGGCGTCGAACCAGACGGCCAGGGCGATGTACTGCTGGGCGGCGGTGAACTCGTGGCGGATCTGCGTCTGCAGCAGTTCGGCGAACTTCCGGGTTTTGGCCATGCCCACAACCTACGACGGACCGGGGGCGCGGATCTACGATCGGCCGGTGACCCCTGCGCCCGGCCTGCCCGACCTGTCCGGCACGATCGCCTGCGTCACCGGCGCCTCCGGCGCGATCGGTCACGGGATCGCGCTCCGGTTCGCCGAAGCGGGCGCGGCCGTGGCCGTCCACCACCGTCGTCCCGGCGCGGCCGACGACGTCGTCGCGGCGATCGAAGCCGCGGGCGGCCGGGCGCGCGCGTTCGCCGCCGAACTCACCGACGACCACGCCTGCCACGCCCTGCTCGACGCCGTGGCGGGCTGGGGCGGCCGGCTCGACGCGCTGGTGAACAACGCCGGCGTCCAGCCGGTCGAAGCCCTCGACGGGCTGACGGCGCAGCGCTGGCGGGCGATGCTGGACGCGACCCTGACGAGCGCGTTCTCCTGCACCCAGGCCGCGGCCCGGCTGATGGGCGCGGGCGGCAGCGTCACGCACATCGCGTCGATCGAGGCCCGGCAGCCGGCCCCCGGGCACGTCCACTACAGCGCGGCCAAGGCGGCGCTGGTGATGCACGCCCGCGGCGCGGCACTGGAGTACGGGCCGCGCGGGATCCGCGTCAACACGGTGTCCCCCGGGCTGATTTCGCGGGCAGGTCTGGACCGGGACTGGCCGGAGGGCGTCGAGCGGTGGCACCGCGCGGCGCCGCTGGGCCGGCTGGGGACACCGGCCGACATCGGCAACGCGTGCGTCTTCCTGGCGTCCCCGCTGGCGTCCTGGATCACCGGCCACGACCTGGTCGTCGACGGCGGCGTCACGGCGCGTCCGACCTGGTGACCTCCTGCGGTTCCGGCGCCGGCACGACCTGCAGGACCACCTGTCGCGCGCGGTCGAAGACGGCTGGTGGTCAACGCCTTCGGCCGGACCGTCGTCGACCGGGCAGCCGACCGGGGTTGTGTGAGGCAAAGTGAAGCCGTCACAGCCCTGCTAGACTGAAACGTGTTCTAGTTCCGGGTCTGGGGAGCGCGATGTCCGAAAACCCGTTTCCGGTCGTCGACGGCGTGCCGCCGGGGCGCGCGCTGCTCGGCTCCCGGATCCGTGAGCTGATCGAGGCTTCCGTGTGCGTGCGCGGCGACGAAGCCGACCTCGCCGCCGCCGCCCGCCGCGTCGAAGCGGTCACCGAGGCGCTGCGCGCGGCCGGTGGCGCGTCGCCGTTGCTGCTGGCCGCCCTCGAGGGCGGGGGTCACCTGAGCATCAACAACCCCCTGGAAGGTCCGGGGAACCCGCTGGCGCCCCCGCTGTCGTGGGTGCGCGTGGGACCGGAGTCGGTGTGCGCCGACGTCCTCCTCGGCGCGGCGCACGAAGGCCCGCCCGGCCGCGTGCACGGCGGCTGGGTGGCGGCGGTCCTGGACCACGTGCTGGGCCGCGCGACCGCCGCGGCCGGCTTCCCCGGCATGACGGCGTCCCTGACGGTCGACTACCACCACGGGACGCCGTACGCGGTGCCGCTCACCGCGGAAGGCCGGCTCGTCCGCCGCGAAGGCCGCAAGCTGCACGCCACCGGCGAGCTCAAAGCGGGCGACGTCGTCTGCGCGACCGCGACGGCGATCCTGGTCCACTTCAGCGCGGACCGGTTCCCGGTGTCCACAAGGGACTAAGGCACCAGCGTCGTGTGCCGGGGCGCCTCCGAACTCGAGGTCGCCATCAGGACCGCGCAGATCGGCACCGCCATCGCCAGCGCCGCCAGGACGAACACCGGGAACAGGAACGAGAACACCTCCGTGCCGGACGGGTCGGGCGCCGCCGGGTCCAGGTGCAGGCGCACCGCCGCCATGCCCGTGTAGTGCATGCCCGAGACCGCCGCGCCCATCACCAGGCCCGCCGCCAGGCGGGGCAGGAGCTTGTCCAGCCCGACCGTGAACCACAGCGCCGCCGTGGCCGCGACGACGGCGATGACCACCGAGAGCCCCACCAGCGTCGGGTCGTAGCCGATCGTGCCCTTGATCTGCACCGCCCACATCCCCGTGTAGTGCATGACGTTCACCGCGAGCCCGGTCAGCAGCCCGCCGAGCAGCAGCCGCTTCCAGGCGAACCGGTTGCGGACGCCGAACACCAGCAGCCCGCAGAACACCGCCACCACCGACAGGATCGCCGACAGCGCCGTGCGCGCGATGTCGTACCGCACCGGCAGGCCGGGCGTCGAAAAGCCGAGCATCGCGATGAAGTGCATGACCCAGATGCCGACGCCGCCGATGGACACCGCCGCGAGCGCGAGCCAGGTCAACCGGATCCGCGGGTTGTCGGTGGACCTCGCCTGCAGCGTGCAGGCGAGGCCGAGGGCGCAGCCCACCACCGAGGTGAGGTAGGCGAGCACGACGAGCCAGTTGCCCATCGCGAAGTCTTCGTGGTCCATGGGCATTTCCCGGCTCCTTCAGGCTTTGCGTGATCTGGGGGCGTGGTGCTCGGCGAGCGCGTGCTCGGCCGCGGCGATGAGGGTCCGTTTCGTCGACTCCGGCGAGCGCGCGTCGCAGCTGACGACCTCCACCGCCGCCGGGATCTTGAGGGCTTCGCGCACCTGCTCGGGCCCGTGCTGGCGGGTGTTCTGGAACTGGTTGATGGCCACCAGGAACGGCAGGCCGCGGGACTCGAAGAAGTCGATCGAGGCGAAGGAGTCCGCCAGCCGGCGCGTGTCCACCAGGACGATCGCCGCCACCGCACCGCAGACGAGGTCGTCCCACATGAACCAGAACCGGTGCTGGCCGGGCGTGCCGAAGACGTAGAGCACCAGGTCGTCGGCGAGGGTGAGCCGGCCGAAGTCCATCGCGACCGTGGTGGCGAACTTCCCCGGCACCGCTTCGGTCCGGTCCACGCCGACGGCCGCGGACGTCATGAGGGCTTCGGTCCGCAGCGGGTCGATTTCCGAGACGGCACCGACGAACGTCGTCTTGCCGGCCCCGAACCCGCCGGCCACGACGATCTTCGCCGAGGTGATCCGGCCGCTTTTGGAGGCTTTGTCAGAGCGCACGTAGTCCACTGAGGACCCTTTCGAGCAGGTCGTTCCGTTCGTCCCAGGAGGCGTCCGCGGTGAGTGTGTCGCGGATCGACACCTGGCCGGCGCTGAGCAGGTCGCCGATGAGCACCCTGGCCACGCCGAGCGGCACGCCCAGGTGGGCGGCGACCTCCGCCACCGACCGCTGGTGCAGGCACAGCTGCGTCACCACCGCCAGGGGGTTGGTCGGGCTGAAGGGCGCGGTGCGGCCCTCCGCCGTCGTCTCCACGAGGGCTTCCACCGCCAGGTCGACCGTCGGCCGGGTGCGACCGGCGGTCCACGCGTAGGGGCGGGCCAGCGACGCCGCGTGCCGCCCGCCTTCGCGTCGCCGGCCTTCGGTCACCGGGCCGCCCCCGGGGAGGCCGCGGGCCGGGCCGGGGTCTCGACCACCTTCCCGACCCGGGCCACCAGCAACGTCATCTCGTAGCCGACCAGCCCGATGTCGCAGCCCGGGTTGGCCAGCACCACCAGGTTCGAGCCGTCGCCGACGTTCATCAGCAGCAGGAAACCCTGTTCCATCTCGATCACCGACTGCACCACCCGGCCCGCGGTGAACAGGTCGGCGGTGCCGAGCGCGAGGCTGGAGAGACCGGACGCGATCGCCGAGAGCTGGTCGGCGCGGTCGCGCGGCAGGTTTTCGTCGGCCGCCACGAGCAGCCCGTCCGCCGAGACGAGCGCGGCGTGCGCGACGCCGGGCACCTCCTGGGTGAACGCCGACACCAGCCAGTTCCGGGACCCCTCGGCCACTTCCGCTCCTTCCTGCCGGGTGCTCATCACTGCTCCGCCTCCGGTTCGCCCGCGACCCGGTGGCGGGCCGCGCGCATGCCGCTGTAGTGCCGGGAAAGGTTGTTCCGCACCGCGGCCGGGTCGCGGAAAGCCGGGTCCGGCGGCTGCGGACGGCGCGGGGCGGCCGCGCCCGGCGCGAGCTGCGCGCCGGGCTGCCGGGCCGGCAGCCCCGAGTCGGTGAACTCGGCGTCGTCGAGGGTGCCGATCGCGGCTTCCGCGGCCTGGCGGACCTGATCGGCCGGCGTCGCCCAGGCGTCCGCCGGAGCCACTTTCGCCGGGGTGTCGGCGAACCAGTGCGACACCATCTGGTCGAAGATGGGAGTCGGCAGGTCCACCACGACCGCGGACGGCGGTTCTTCGGCAGGCCACCGGGGTTCGAGATCGTGCCGGGCGGTGCCGTTGACCGCCGGGGGCCGCGCGGGCGGGAGAGCCCGGGGCGGCAGGTCGACCAGGATCAGCACCCCCGGGACGTGGACGCTGGCGGTGATGCCGGCGCTGGCGGTCCGCGTGGTCGTGGGCCGCAGCCGGACGGTGATCCCGTGGGACGCGGCCAGCCTGCTCACCACGAACAAGCCCATCCGGCGGGTGGTTTCCGGGCTCACCGCGGCCCCCGCGGCCAGCCGGGCGTTCGCCACTTCGAGGTCTTCGCGGGTCATCCCGAGCCCGACGTCGACGACCTCGATCAGCAGGCCGCCGTCGAAGCCGCGGTCGGCGGTGAGCACGACCTGCTCCTCCGGCGGGGACGACCGGATGGCGTTCTCCAGCAGCTCGGCGAGGATGTGCACGACGTCCGCCGCGGCTTCGGGCTGCACCGACCCGCGCGGCGCGTTGCCGAGCGAGACGCGCTGGTAGTCCTTGACCTCCGACGTCGCGGCCCGCAGCAGCTCGACCGTCGCGACCGGCCCGACGTCCCGCCGCACCGGCTTGCCACCCGCGAGGACCTGCAGGTTCTCGCCGTTGCGCCGCAGCCGGGTGGCGATGTGGTCGATCTGGAACAGCTCGGCCAGCCGCTGCGGGTCCTGCTCGTCGGCTTCGAGGTCTTCGATCACCGACAGCTGCAGCTCCACCAGCGACTGGCTGCGCCGGGACAGCGTCATGAACATTTCGCTGACCTGGATCCGCATCTCGGCCTGCTCGCCGACGGCCAGGCGCACCGCCTGCCGGTGCATGTCGTCGAAGGCCCGCGCGAGCTGCCCGATCTCCTCCTCGGAGTCGACCGGGATCGGCGCGGTCGCCCGCCAGTCGACCTCCTCGCCTTCGCGGATGCGTTCGATCGTGCCGGGCAGGCGGCGGCGCGCCGTGTCGAGCGCGGCGGCGTGCAGCCGCCGGATCGGGGCGACCACCGACCGGGCCACGGCCAGCGCGATGGCGAGGGCGCCGAGCAGGGCGGCGAGCACCAGCGCGGCGTCGCGCAGCGCGTCGGACCGGGCGGTGTTGGTCTGCGCGCCGACCGCGTCCGAAAGCGTCTTCACCTGCTCGGCGAGGATGGTGCCGAGCATCGTGCGCTTCGCCGCGGGGCCGCCGGCACCCTGGCTGGTCGCCGCGGCGAACCGGGCGGCCGCCGCACCGGCGGGCAGGGCCCGCCGGACCTGCCCGGTGAGCACGGTTTCTTCGGCCGCGGCGCGCTCGGCCCCCGCCACCGAAGTGCCCTCGGACCGGCCGGCCAAGGCTTCTTGGCCGGCGAGGCTGGTCCTCAGCTGCACCAGCGATTCGGCGATGGTCGCCAAAGCGCCGAGATCACCATTCCCGGCCTGACCTGCGACGCCGGTGATCACTTCGCTCAGCGCGACGGTGAAGTCGTGGTAAGCCGCGGTTTTCGCGGCCGGCGAACCGGTCTGCTGCCGCAGGCCGGCCAATTTACCCAGCTGATCTTCCAATGACCGCGACAGTTCCGGTGTGAGCTGGGAAAATGCGGCGTCGTGGCGGACGACCGCGGCTTTCTCGTCGACCGCGGCGGTCTGCGCGGCGCCGCCGTCGTGGATCATCTCGTCGTCGACCAGCCCGGCGAGTTCGGAAATTCCTTGCACGACCGGCATTTGGTCGCGGACGGCGCTGAGCCCGCCCGCACGGGCGAGCTCGGCCTGCACCCGGCCGCCCGCCAGCAGCAGGGCGACCAGGACGGGCAGCAACAGCACAACGGAGATCTTGGTGCGCAACCGCCAGCTGCCGGGATTCCAGGAGGTGGCGGAACGACGGGACGAGGGTTCGTCTTCTTTCATCGGTGGCGTGGCTCGATTCGTACCGGTGGCCCGAGAACGATTTCTGGTTCCTTTTCCGCGGAATTCAGCCGGAGACGTAACCCCGGCGGCGGTGGTGTTGTCAAGGAACACCGGCCGTTTCCCCCGTACGCATCAGCTACACAGCGTGAACTGCCACAGCGCGGATTTTTACCTTTGCGGAGGGTGAAGGAAGCCGCCGGACCAGGCGGAATTCCGGGCCGGGTGCGTGATTTTCCGGCAACCACGACGCCGGGGACCGCCCGGGGGACGCGAGCCGGGCCCGATACCCTCGGCCGGGAAGGGGGTGCGCCGTCGGTGTTGAAAGTTCACTTCACGGAAGCGGACCTGGCGAAGCTGACCATCGCCGAGGACGCCGACCCGATGTGGGAACTGCTCATGAGCAGCTACCGCATCCGGCGACCGGAGGGTGAGCCGTTCTTCGGCCGCTGGCGGCGGGGCTCACGGTCGGCGGTCCCCCAGTCCGGCCGGCTGCTGATGTCCGCCGTCCCGCCGTACGGGTACTGCCCGGACTTCCTCACCCCGGCCGGCGTCCGCACCATCGGCGAGGGGGTCTCGGCGGTGCTCGAGACCCCGCAGCGCACGCTGGCCACCGACGTCGCCGAGCTCACGGCGCAGGGCACCCACGTCCCGGCGTGGCTGCGCCGCGTCGGCGACGGCGAACCGCGCGAACTGCGGCGGCTGGGCGCGGCCCTGCACGACTACTACCGCCAGTGCGTCGAGCCGGACTGGGCCACGGTCCGCCGCGCGGTCGCCCGCGACCGACGGCGGCTGCAGGCCAACCTCGACCACGGCGGGCCGCAGCTGCTGCTCTCGACGCTGCACCCCGACATCACGTGGTCGCCGCCGGTGCTGCGGGTGCGCTTCCCGATCGAGCAGGAACTGCACCTGAACGGCCGCGGCCTCCGGCTGATCCCGGCGTTCTTCGCCCACGGCATGCCGACCACGTACAAGGACCCGGACCGGCCGCCGGCGCTGGTCTATTCGATCAGCCACCCGCGCTTCGACAGCGACGCCGAGCCCGGCCCGTCGCTGGCCGCGCTGCTCGGCCAAACGCGGGCCCGGGTGCTCGTGACGATCGCGACCACCCGCTGCAACACGAGCGAGCTGGCGGAACTGACCGGCATCTCCCCGGCGACGGCGAGCCAGCACGCGTCGGTCCTGCGGGCGAGCGGGCTGATCAGCAGCACCCGGTCGGGCAAGTCGCAGATCCACGAGATCACCCCGCTCGGCTTGGGGATCATCCGGGCGAGCTGACCGGCCGCGGGCCGACGCCGTGCACCCGCCGCCCGCTCTGCACCTCGCCACCTACCCCGCACCCCGGCACTCGCCGCCCACCTCGCGCCCGCCGCCCGCCGCCCGCCGCCTCACCACCCACCCCGGCACTCGCCGCCCACCCCGCACCCCGGCACCCCCGGGGCACCCACCCGGCACCCCGGCACCCACCCCGCACCCGCCGCCCGCCCGGCACGTCACCACCCACCCCGCACCTGCCGCCCACCGCCAGCCCGGCACCTCGCCGCCCACCCCACACCCGGGCACCTCACCACCCACCCCGCACCCGCCGGCTGCCCGGCACCCGCCGCCCGCCCGGCCGAGCGGCGGGTGCTGCCCGCCCGAGCCGGGTCGTGTTAGCCTGTCGCCGTGCAGCGCCCGATGCCGTCCTCGCGACTCGTAACCCGGCGCGCCGGCTGAACCCAGGTCGCCGGTGCGCTGCGTCGTCGATCGCCGTTTTCCGGGACCTGGCCCCGATCACCTTCCGTCGTTGATCCGGAGACCAGCCATGTCCACTTCGTTCGCCGTTCCCGCCACCCGCTCGGCCATGCTGCTGCGGCGTCGCATCGCCACCTACTTCGTCGGCGGTGCCGACGAGATCCCGGCGCTCGTCCGCGCCCTGGACGGGCACCTCGTCCACGAGCTGTCCGTCGACATCAAGGACGGCGTCCGCGAGAGCGGCATGGTCTGCGCCGTCCTGCTGGCCGCCGAGCAGACCGGGCCCCTGCTCGACCGGCTGCGCGAGCTGCCGTCGGTCGTTTCGGCGGAGCTCGCCTAGCTCCGCACGAAGGTGCGCGAGCGCATCGCGTTCGCGACCATCGCCACGCCCTCCTCGGTGAACAGCGACTCCGGGTGGAACTGCACCCCTTCGATCGGCAGCTCCCGGTGCCGGACGCCCATCACCTCGCCGGTCGACGACCAGGCCGTCACGACCAGTTCGGCCGGCAGCGACGCCGGGTCGACGACCAGCGAGTGGTAGCGCGCCACGGTCAGCGGGTTGCGCAGGCCGGTGAAGACGCCGTGGCCGTCGTGCGCGAGCGGTGAACACTTGCCGTGCATCGGCTCGGCCGCGTGCACCACCCGGGCTCCGAACGCCGCGCCGATCGCCTGGTGGCCCAGGCAGACGCCGAACAGCGGCACGTGCCCGGCGAGGCGGCGGACCAGCTCGACCGAGATGCCCGCGTCCGCCGGGTCGCCCGGGCCCGGTGAGATCACGACCAGTTCCGGGGCGAGCGCGGCGACGTCGGCCACGGACACCTCGTCGTTGCGGTGGACCTGGCACGAAGCACCGAGGTCGCCCAGGTACTGCACCAGGTTGTAGACGAACGAGTCGTAGTTGTCGATCACGCAGATCACGCGGCCGTCCCTTCCACCGTCACGCCGAGCGCCCGCGCGCCCGAGCCGAGCTTCGCCAGGCACTCCGCGTACTCCTCGGCCGGGTCCGAGTCGTGGACGATGCCGCCGCCCGCCTGCAGGCGGATCTCGCCGTCGCACCACACCACGCTGCGGATCGTCAGGTACAGGTCCACGTGGGACACCCCGAACGAGCCGACCGCACCGGAGTACAGCCAGCGCCGCGCCGGCTCCAGCACGTCGATGAGCTCCATCGCGCGCACCTTCGGCGTCCCGGTCATCGTCCCGGCCGGGAACGTCGCCCGGATCAGCTCGTCGGTGCCCCGATCCCGCGCGGGCTCGCCCCACACGTCCGACGTCAGGTGCATGACGTGCGAGTACCGCTCGACGGCCAGCAGCCGCCCGACCGAGACGCTGCCCGGCCGGCACACCCGGCCGAGGTCGTTGCGGGCCAGGTCGACGAGCATCCGGTGCTCGGCCAGCTCCTTCACCGACGAGCGCAGGTCGTCCTCGGCGAGCCGGTCGGTGCGGCCGTCGCGGCCCCGCGGCCGGGTGCCGGCGAGCGGGCGGATCAGCGCCTTCCCGCGGGACAACGTCAGGCACGGTTCCGGGGACGCGCCGACGGCCTCGAACCGCGGGCCGCCGAACCAGAAGTGGTACGGCGACGGATTGATCGTCGTGAGTCTCCTGTAGACAGCCAGTCCATCCACAGTGGCCGGTGCGGTCCAGGCGTTCGACAGCACGAGCTGGAAGACGTCGCCGTCGAGGATGTGCTGCCGGGCGCGGCGCACGGCGTCGACGTACTCGTCGTAGGCGAACCCGAACCGCCCGGTGCCCACGGCGACGGCCCCGAGTGGCGTGATCGCCAGGCCGTTCAGCGTCCGGGCGACCTGTTCGGCCGCCGTGCGGGCGGCCGCGGGTGTCGGGCCGCGGCCGATCACCTGCCCGTCGGCGAACCGGACCAGCACCTCGGGCAGGAAGAACTCGTACGCCGGCCGGTCGGTCGCCGGGTGGCGGCTCGGCAGCCGCTCGAAGTCCCGCGCGGCGTCGTAGCCGAGGAACCCGTACCACGCCGCTTCGGCGTCGGTGGTGCCCGGCGGAAGGTCCAGCCCCTTCAGCAGGTCCACGGCGGCGGTCAGGGGCGAGCCGCCACCGGGGTGCGAGACCACCGCGAGCTCACCCGCGGCCAGCACGGCGGCGTCCCCACCGGGTCCGGCGGTGAGCATGACTCGGCCGGCGGCCCGCAGCGCGGAGGCGGCCGCCACCGGGTCCACCGCCGTGTCCAGTGGCACCACGTGGCGGTGCAGCCGGTCGCCGGGGGCGAGCGCGGAGGTGATCATCGCACCGCGGCCCGGCTCGGCGGCACCCGGAACTGCGTCCGCTCGTGGTCGCCGACGGGCTTGCCCATGGCGTAGCGGAACGCGGCGAGCTGGATCGCCCGCGGCGGGCAGCCCTCGACGAAGATGCCGAGGTCCCGGCTCTCGTACAGGCAGTTGCCGACGAGCACCACTTCCCCGCGCAACGGCGGCAGCGAAACCTGCGGCCCGGAGACGACGGTCAGCTCCCCGTCCCACGCGCACAGTTCATCGGCGAGCGCCTCCATGGCCCCGGCCACGAACCGGCTGCACGCCGGGCACGCGTGCTCGGCGTACACGTGGATGCCCTCGCGCGGCACGACGATGTCGACCGGCGCCTTGACCATGTCGAAGGCCAGCTCGGGCAGCGGCGTCCCGAGCAGCTCGATGTCTTCGAGCGAAAGCGGCCCCATGCCCCGCTCGTGCGCGTCACGCAGGTACGCCACGCTGCCGGGGTCGAACCCGGCCAGCGTGCCGACGGCGACGTCGAGGGCGACGGCGTTGCGGCCCGCGGCGAGGAACCCGGCCTCGCGGGCGCGCCCGTCCATCGGGTAGTTGCCCTCGATCACCGTGGTCCCGTCGCACACCACGAGGTCCTGCGGCCGCATCAGATTCAGGTCCACTGTGGACTCGTCGACGCCCGCCATGTGCACGATGCGCGTCGTGTACCCGGGCAGCAGCCCGACCAGGTTCTTCATGGCGTTGGAGTAGACGACGCTCGCGTGCGTGCGCAGCTGCGGGACGCCGATGAAGAAGTCGCAGTCCAGGATCAGCTCGGGGACGGCGATCGGCACCCGCAGGGACGTCGCACCGGGGATGCCGGTGATCCGCAGCGGCAGGTCGTCGAAGCTGACGACGCGAGCGTACTTCGCGGCTTCGTGGTCGTTGAGGATTTCGTAGATGGCGTGCGTGCGCTCGGCGATCACCGGCCGGGCCCCGTGCGCGGCGACCACCTTGGCGATCGCCGCCAGCAGCGCCGGGCGCACGTGGAACCCCGGCGCCGTCTGGAACAGGTTGGGTTTGATCAGCACCTCGGCACCGGCCCGCAGCCCGGCCAGCGGCGCGCCGAGCAGGCCGAGCAGCCGGTCCAGGCCGTCCGGCACGTCGGCGTCGCCGCCGACGGCGGTGAGGGCGACCTGCTCAGTCATCCGTTTCCTCCATCGCGATGACGCGGGCCGGCGCGGCCTCGGCGCCGGCGACCTTGGTCGGCAGCGCGAACAGCTGCACGACGGGCTTGGTCAGCTCGTGCATGTTGGTGACGTACTCCAGCAGCGGGATCCCGGCGGCCAGGAGCGCGTGGTGCACCGGTGAACCGGCGTCGCCCGGCCGTTCGGTGAGGCAGTCGAGGCCGAACAGGCTCGCGCCGTTCTCGATGGCCCACTCCGCGGCCGACGGCGTCAGGTACGGCGGCCGGTCCCAGTAGTCGGGCCGGCCCCAGTTGTGGCGCAGGTAGTCGGTGCGCACGAGCAGCCGGTCGCCCGGCCGCCACTCCGGCCGCAGCGTCTTCTCGAGGTCCTCGCCGGTGACGGGCTCCAGCTCGCCCTTGCCGGACAGGTCGGCGACGCAGGCGCGGCCGATCAGGGTCTCCAGCGGGACCTCGTCGATGCCTTCGGTGCCGGGGTAGAAGTGCAGCCGGTACTCCATGTGGGTCCCGTTGTGCGGGAAGACGTGCAGGTAGGAGAACGTGCGCTTGGTGCCGTACGGGTCGGTCTCCGGGGTCATCGAGCGTTCGCTGACGAACTTCGGGAACCAGTCGGCGGGGTAGGACGGCATTCCGTCGTAGAAGCCGTGGGTCAGGTCGACGAGTCGGGCCACCACAGGATCTCCTTGTTCAGCAGGTGAAGAGGCAGGTGTTGCGGACGCTCGCGTTGTTGCTCATGGTGATGACCGTCGTGCCGCCGGGCGGGATCGCGCGGACCCCGCCGCCGGAAAGGCCGGACGGCGTCATGAAGGCCGCCCACAGCGCGTACCACTCGCCGCGCGCGCCGGTGTCCGGGTCGATCACCGTTTCCAGGTTCGGGTGGACGATCTCCTGGACCAGCGAACCGGTCCGTGAGCCCGCGTCGAGGGTCTCCCGCCAGGTCCGGGCGTCCACCTCCCGGCCGATGACGACACCCTGGCCGCCGTACAGCCCGGTCGGTTTGAACACCAGCCGGTCCTGGCGCCGCATGCACTCGTCGATGCGCCCGGCGTCCGGTCCGGCGCCGGGGCGGCCGAGCATGCGGCTCCACGGCAGCACGCGTTCGATCGCCGCTCGTTCGTCCGCGGTGAACACCTCGACGTACTCCGAGAGCATCGCCAGCGTGCCCTTGTTGCCGAACACGTTGCTGGGCGTCCAGACCACGACGCTGCCGGCCTCGTGGGCGCGGAAGACCGGCTCCAGGAGTGCGTCGCAGTCCGGGTGGCCGAGCATTTCCTCGAGCCCGTAGTACCGCAGGATCACGTCGACGCCCACGCCGTCCAGGTACGGCTTGCCGTCGCGGAACTCCAGGTCGCCGATCTCTCCGGCGTGACACTCGATTCCGTTGTCGCGCAGCATTTCCGCGGCCGAACGCCGCTGGCGCCCGTAGGTGGCCAGCCCGCCCGGGCTCTCCAGGATCGCGACCACCGGTTCGCCCGCGCCGATCGTCTTGCCCGCGTTGCGCAGCGCCGCGGCGAGGTCGGAGCCCATGTCGAGGTAGCCGAGGCCGTGTTCGTCCGCGAACTCGGCGACCTCCGGCACCCCCAGGTACGCCTTGGGCAGCGCGCCGACCATGTCCAGGCCGCCGAGCGCGCTGCCGATGTTGTACTCCAGCAGCTTGAACGCCGAACCGTCGTAGTAGACGTCGGCCCGGCCGTACAGCGGCGGCGGTCCCTCGCCGAGCAGGCGGCCCATGAAGGCGGCGTGCCGGTCGTCGATGCCCAGCGCGGTGCGGAACCGGTCGAAGTCGCCGTCGAAGACGCGCCGGGGCAGGCTGGTGACGAGGTCGAAGACGGTGACGAGGTCCCGGCCGAACGCCCGGTACGCGGCCTCGTCGACCATGATCGGCCGGGGCAGCAGCCGGGGCCACGACCGGCGTTGGGCGTCCGACAGCTCCAGGCGCTCCCGCGCGTGGCGCAGCGGGCCGTCCGGCGCCTCGCAGCCGGCGAGGTAGGCCTCGGTGACCTGATCGGCGCGTGCCGACATGGTGCCCTCCCAGGGGTTTCAGACGGAGACGGACGCCTCGGCGGGCGCCGGACGGCGGGCGAGGATCACCCGGTACTGCAGGATGACCACGACGCCGAAGAGCAGGTAGATCGCGGCCATGCCCCGCGCGGCCAGCACCGCGCTCAGGCTGATCAGCACGGAGTTGACGACCTGGCCGAACCGGATGTGGAGGTAGTACGCGGCCAGGTACCGCGGCCGGCCGTCCTCGGGGGCCAGCTCCGCCAGCAGCGCCTGCTGGACCGGCAGGTTCATCAGCTCGCCTACGGTCAGCACGACGACGGCGGCCAGCAGCAGCCACGCGTCGTTCGTGACGGCGAGGACCGCGAACCCGCCCGCGTACAGGGTGATGCCCGCGTAGAGCCGGGCGCGGTCGGACATCCGGCGCAGCAGCGTGTTGACGACCAGCGCGAACGCCACGACGAGCATCGTGTTGACCGCCTTGAGCACGCCGAGCATCCGCACGCCGTCGACGGCACCGAACGGGAACACCGGCTGGACCGGGAAGTTCGTCGACAGCCGGATCCCGATCGCCGTGCTCAGCTGCCCTTCGAGGGTGAGGATCAGGGTGGCGGCGATGATCAGCCGCCGGAAGGTCGCGTCGGCCAGCACCACCTTGTAGCCCTCGACGAACTGGGCGAGCCCGGTCAGTTTGACCGGTGGGCGGGGCGTCTCCGGCTTCGTCTCCGCCACGAGCGTGACGGTGACGGTGAGGGCGAAGGCCATGCCGGCGGCGCCGCCGAGGATCACCGCGCCGAAGTGCGAGCTGTACAGGAACGCACCGAACAGGGCACCCGTGCCGAGCGCGAGGTTGATCACCCAGTAGTTGACCGTGTAGACGAACTTGCGGTCCGCCGGCGGGGTCACGTCGATGATCGTCGCGTCGTTCGCCGGCAACGCGAGGTTCGTGCCGAACTTCACGATGGCGTAGCTGAAGTAGACCGCGAGCGCGCCCCAGCCGGCGTGGTAGGCGACCGCCATCAGGGCCAGGAAAGCCGTGCCGACGACGTCACCGACGATGAGCACCGGACGCCGTCCCCAGCGTTCGGACAGGTGACCGCCGGTCAGCATGCCGAACACCGCGAACACGGCGAAGACCAGGATCAGCGCGCCGGCGAGGGCGACGCCGACGTGCGCGGCCAGGTAGATCGCGATGAAGGTGAGGATCATCGCGTCGATCAGCTTGTGGACGAACGCCAGCCCGATCCGGAGCCGGACGTTGCGGTGCAGGGCGAAGAAGGTCCTCATCGGAGCTCCACCTCGATCAGGTCGCGGACGCGGTCCGCACGGGCATGGGCCTGGGCGGCGTCCGCGGAGCCGGTGAGGATCACGTAGCCGTGCCGGGTCTTGGAGCTCACCGTCTCCGGGAGCACGTCGCCGGGCGCGAACGGGAAGTGCAGGGTGTGCACGAAGTCCAGGGCGCGCACCGCCGCCAAACCGGACACTCGGTGCAGCGTTCCCGGCGGGAAGGAGAAGTACGCGATGTGCGCCACGGATCCGCCCGGTTCCGGCACGGACGCCCGCCCGGCGAGCGCGGCGAACATCGCACGTTTGACGTCGAAGCCGCGGGCGATCGCGATGAGGTCCGGGATCTTGTCCCCGCCGAGCCGGGCCTGCGACTCCACGATCCGCGGCCCGTCCGCGGTCAGGATGACCTCGGTGTGCGCGGGGCCGCACTGGTACCCGGCGGCGTCGAGCAGTTCCACCGCGATCGCGGCCACCTGCCGCGTCCGCGGCGTCTCCGGTTCGCCGAACAGGTGACCCCGCTCCACGAAGTGCGGCAGCGGGCCGAGCAGCTTGCGCGTGACGCCGACGACGTGGTGCTCGCCGCGCACGGTCATGGTTTCGACGCTGAACTCCGGGCCGCGCAGGTACTCCTCGACCAGCAGCGGCCCGGTGTACCCGGCCAGTTCCCGGTGCCAGGCGGGCAGCTCGGCCGGGTCGGTGAGCAGGAACACCCCGCGGCTGGCGGACAGCGCGGCCGGCTTGACCACCACCGGCAGCGTGAAGTCCCGCAGGAGCGGCTCGACCGCCGTCCAGTGGTCCGCGGTGGCGAAGCGCACCGACGAGATGCCCTTGTCGCGCAATAGCGTGCGCATCGCGAGCTTGTCGTTGAGCAGGGCGACCGAGCGCGGCGAGTTGACGGCCTTCCCGAGCTCGTCGGCGACCTCGTGGGCAAGCATCATGCTTTCCTCGCTGCCGACGTGCCAGACGTGGTCGGCGCCGGTTTCCCGGACGGCTTCGCGGATCGCGCCGGCGTAGGCGGAGCGGTCGGTGAAGTCCACGAGCCGGAAGCCGTCGGCGAGCTCCGCCACCTGACGCAGGTACTCCGGGGCCTGGGCGCCGAACAGCCGGCGAGCTTCGGCGGGGTCCCAGAGCGCGGTGATCCGGAAGCCTTCCGCCTGGGCTTTCCGGAGGTACGCCTGGTACGGCATGACCATGACCAGGTTCGCCATCTCGTTCCCTCCTGTCCGCACTTCGGTGGGCCCAGCCTCGCCGACGCGGCCATCGGCGGGACATCGGAGACGCATCGGTCAGTCCCGGCGGGTGGTCACCACGATCTGCTGGGCCGCCGCCTCGGCGATCCGGCCGGCCAGGTACGGGCCGGCCGCCGTCGCCAGGACGTGGCCGAACCGGTCTTCGTTGACCCGCAACGGATCGATGCGCGCGCCGGGCCCGACCGACACGACCGCTTCGCACACCCCGGGGACGGCGGCGGCGATCTCCAGCCCGCACACGCTCTCCACGACACCGGGATCCGCGGTCAGGTACCGGATCGCCGCGCCGCCGATCGGCGTGGGGAGGACCGGGATCGGCTCACCGAGGTACTGGCGGATCAGCAGTTCCATCGTGGACCGCCCGAAACTGCGGTCCATCAGCTCGGTGATCCGGGCGCCGCCCGGCCGCGGGTTGATCTCGACCAGCTTCGGCCCGGCCGCGGTGTACTTGAGCTCGACGTGCGCGAGGCCGAGGTCGAAGCCCACCGCCGTGGTCGCGGCCACGGCGGCCTCCTCCAGTTCGCGACGGACGTCGTCCGGCAGGGCCGTCGGGAAGCTGTGCCCCAGCTCCACGAACCGGTTGTGGCCGCCGACGATCTTGTCGGTCACCCCGAGCACGCGGACGCGGTCCGCCTCCGCCAGCACTTCCACGCTGACCTCGAACCCGACGAGGCATTCTTCGACGAGCACCTCGGCCGCCCGTGGTTGTCCGCGCCGGTTCGCCGGCTCCGCACGGATGGCCTCGAACGTGGCCGCCACCTCCGCCGGAGTCGTGCACCGGACGACGTGGGCGCCGCTGGTCTCGTCGACCGCCTTCACCACGCACGGCAGGCCGATGTCGTGCGCCGCCCGCACCGCGTCCGAACCCGTGGTCACGACCCGGAACTCCGGGACCGGCACCCCGCGCTCGGCCCACCGCCTGCGCTGGTCGGCCTTGTTGCGGGCGATCCGGATCGCGGCCGGGTCCGGTCCGGGCAGGCCGAGCTGACGGGCCGCTTCCGCGGTCTGGACCACTTCGTACTCGGCCACCGAGAGCAGGGCGTCGAGCGGCTGCCGGGCGTCGACGGCCTTGACCGCCGCCAGCAGCGGTTCCGGTTCGTGGGTCGCGCAGGACACGAATTCGTCGACACAGCGCTCGAGCACCTCGGTGCCGCCGGGCGTCGCGTGGTAGCGCTCGAGCCCGCTGCTGAAGAAGGTGACGTGCAGGCCCAGCGCGCGGGCCGCGCGCAGGGCGTCGAACCCCGAGCCGGACCGGTTCGACTCGACGAACCCGATGCGTGTCATGGCCGTTCCCTCACTCGTAGTTCAGACCGGGCGTGCGTGAGCGCTTCAGCTCGAAGAAGTGCGGGTTGCGCGCGAGCGCCGCCATCCCGTCGAAGAGCTGCGCCGCCTCCTCGCCCCGGGGGATCGCGTTGAGCACCGGGCCGAAGAAGCCGGCGCCGTCGAGGTGGATCGCCGGGGTGCCGAGGTCCGCGCCGACCGGGGCCAGCGCTTCGGCGTGGCTCTTGCGCACCGCCTCGTCGTGGTCCGTGCTCCCGGCCGCGTCCGCGAGCGACGCCGGCAGCCCGGCCTCGGCCAGCGCCTGCGCGACGACCTCGGGGAAGTCCTTGTTCCGTCCGTTGTGGATCCGGGTGCCGAGCGCGGTGTAGAGGTCGCGCAGCACCTCCTCGCCGTGGTGCCGGGCCGCGGCGGCGCAGACCCGGACCGGGCCCCACGAGCGGTCGCACAGCTCGCGGTACCACGGCTCGAGCTCGCGGTCCTCGTTGAGCACACCGAGGCTCATCACGCGGAACCGCAGGGCGATGTCCCGCCGCTGTTCGACCTCGAGGATCCACCGCGAGGTGATCCAGGCGAAGGGGCAGGCGGGATCGAAGTAGAAGTCGACCTTCACGGGCATCCTTTCTCAGACGGCGTGCAGCCAGCCGAATTCGTCGGGGGTCTCGCCGTACTGGATGTCCAGCAGGGCGGTCAGCAGGCGGCGGGTGACCGGGCCGGTGCCGCCGTCGCCGATCGCCCACTCCCCCTCGGGCGTGACGGCGTGCCCGACCGGCGCGATGGCGCGGGCGGTGCCGCAGGCGAACGTCTCGGTGATGCGGCCGTCCCGGCACCCGCGTTCCCAGTCCTCGAGCGTGACCGGTTCCTCGGCGACGGCCAGCCCGAGCCGTCCGGCGAGCCGCAGGATCGAGTCGCGGGTGACGCCGGCCAGCAGCGTGCCGCTCAGCGGCGGGGTGACGAGCCGGTCGCCCTCGACGAAGAACAGGTTGGAGCCACCGACCTCCTCGACGTACCGGCGTTCCCGCGCGTCCAGCCAGACGACCTGGTGGCAGCCGCGTTCCACAGCCTCGCGCTGCGCCAGGTAGGACCCGCCGTAGTTGCCGCCGCACTTGATCGTGCCGGTGCCGCCGTCGGCGGCGCGGACGTACTCGGGCGAGGCCCACAGCCGGATCGGCGCCGGTTCGGCGGCGGCGGGCCGGGCGGGGCTGCCGATGACGGCGAACAGGTACTCCCCGGCGGGCCGGTTGGACAGGTGCGTCTCGGCGGCGATCATGAACGGCCGCAGGTAGAAGCTGTGGCCCCGGCGGTCGGGCACCCAGTCGCGGTCGACGCGCGTCAGCGCCGCCACGGCGGCGAGGAAGTCCTCCTCCGGCAGCTCCGGCATGGCCATCCGGCGGGCCGACCGCGCGAACCGGCGGGCGTGGTCGCCGGGGCGGAAGAGCACGTGCCGCCCGTCCGGCCGCCAGAACGCCTTCAGGCCCTCGAAGATCGTCTGTCCGTAGTGGAACGCCATGGTCGCCGGGTGCAGGGAGAACGCGGTGAGCGGTCCGGTGCGGGCGTCGTGCCAGCCCCGGCCGCCGGTCCACCGCGCGGTCACCATGTGGTCGGAGTACAGCGCGCCGAACCCGGGCATGCGCAGCAGCTCTTCCCGCTCTCCGGCGGGCGTCGGCTCGGCCCGCTCCGAGGCGAATTCCAGCGAGGTCATCGGCACTCCCCGCGGGCGAGCATGGTCCGGCCGATCTCCGGCGTCTCTCCGAACACTGGTTTCCCGCTCTCTGGCCGCGAAGGCCGCTCAGTGTGTCTGCAGGCTTCTGCTCGTCACGCGAGCGCGTCGCTCGTCGCGAGGTTCTTGCCCCGGCGGTCACGGACGTGGACGGCGAGGTCCTTGTACTTCTCACGCAGGAAGCGCTTGAGCGACTTTCCGGTGACGCCGAGCGGGAAGTCCCCGTCGGCGGTGGCGACCTCGACGACGGACAGCTCGGGTTGGCCGTGGGCGCGCAGGGCTTCGTTGGCCGCGAACAGCACCTTCTCCGCGTCCACGCCGTCGCCGGTCACGACCGCGACGGCCACCTCTTCGCCGTCGTGGTGACCGGCCACCACCGTGCAGTCCTCGACCCCGGCGACCTCGTTGAGGACGAGTTCCTCCATCTGCACCGAGTAGCCGGGCCCGGCGGCGGTGTGCACCACGTCCACCGCCCGGTCGACCTGGTAGAAGTTGCCGTCCTCGTCCCGGTAGGCGACGTCGCCGGTGAGCCAGTAGCCGGCGAGCATGCTGCGGTAGTAGGTGTCCTGGTTGCCCCAGTAGCCCACGGTCATCGACGGCGGCTTGGCGCCGAGGAGGCCGAGTTCGTGGGGTTCGGCGAGCGTGCCGTTCTCCCGCACGATCGCGACTTCGGCGTACCCGACCGACTTGCCGACGCAGCGGTCGTTGCGCTCGGTCGCGAGGGTGCGGGGCTGCATGAGCACGCCCCAGCCCAGCTCGGTGGTGCCGAGCCGGTCGAGGAAGGCGGCGGGCGGCAGGCCCGGCGACCGGCGGCCCAGGATGTTCTTCAGGTGCCGCTCGTGGATGGCGTCGGCCATGGACACCCAGATGTTCACCGAGTCCAGCGCGCCCGCCGGCGTCTCGATCGCGGCCAGTTCCGGGTAGGCGTGGCCGAAGGCCATCACCATGGTCGGCTCGTGCGCCTCGACGGCGTGGGCGAGCTCCGCCCCGGAGACGTCCCGCCAGACGACCATCGGCTGCCCGCCGAGCACGGCGTAGGCGTTGAACGACACACAGCCCTGGTGCGACTGCGGGAGCGCGTTCAGGATGACGGCGCGGGGCTCTTCGCGGTAGTTGACCGCCCGCCACTTCGGACCGTCCAAAATGGTCTTGTGGGTGTGGATGACCGGCTTCGGCAGCCCGGTCGTGCCGGAGGAGTGCATGAGGCCGACGGGGTCGTCCGGGTGGTGCCGGAACCGGTCCGCGTCGGGCAGGACGGCCGGCGGCGGGCCGTCCTGGCGCGTCTCGATCCACGCGAGGTTCAGCCGGTCGAGGTCGGGGGCGATCCGGTCGAGCCGTTCTCGGTCGGTGTAGAGGCCGATGGCCCCGCTGCGCTCGATCAGGGCGGCCGCGCTGTCCCGTTTCGCGTTGCTGTTGATGAGCATCGAGATGGCGCCGATCTGCGCCAGCGCCGAGAGGTGGATGAAGTACTGGATGGAGTCGGGCGGGAAGACGGCGACCCGGTCGCGCGGGCGCACCCCCCGTTCCAGGTACCAGACGGACCAGCTCTGCACGAGGTGATCGAGGTCGCGGAGGCTGAACCAGGTCCGCGTTTCCCCGCCGGTGTAGGGGATCGGCGTCAGGGAGTGGATGAACGGCTCGTCCGGGCGCGGGTTGAGCTCGAGCATGGCGGGCAGCAGGTTCCCGCCCCCGATGGCAGGGTCCTCGAGAACCTCGGCCCGCAGCTGGGGGCTCAGGACGGTCTGGTGGGTGAACTCCATGTCATCACTTTTCTGGTGCGGGCCCACGACGGCGACGGGGACCGGGGCGTCGGATCCGGCCAAGCCTGACGGGGGCGGCCATCGGCACTGCCTCGCCGTCGCATCGGCGCTGCATCGGCGCTGCATCGGCGGTCTTGCTTTGCGGGCACAGGCCGGCGGTGTTCGCGCTGCGCGTCGGCCCGGTCACCACCCGGCGTCGCCCGGGCCCGCCGGCTTTGCCCGCCGCATCCGGGCCGTCCTCGGCGACCCGCGGGGCTGGACCGCCGGTGGTCAGTGGCGGCTGCAGCAGGCCGGCCCGGCCGACCGCGTCGCCCAGGCACGAAAAGACCGGCCTCCGCACGGAAGCCGGTCCACCACCCGCGATCAGCCCAGGCTGCACTCCACTTTGGTCACGGCGGGCAGCGCGGTGCGGCCGAACGCCGTCAGCAGGCCGTCGCCGGGGTCCGGTTCCTCCCCCTTCGCGCGCGCGTGTTCCTGCACCAGGTCGTGGAAGTGGTAGCGGCCCGCGGCCCGCTGGCGGAGCAGGTGCGCGTCGAACAGCTCCTCCAGCAGCCGCTCCGCCTCCCGCACCGGCTGGTTCAGCAACAGCGCCACGGTGCCCGCGTCGAACTCCTCGCCGGGGTGCGCCTCGGCACCCAGGACCCGGAACAGCCGGCGCTGCCCGGGCGTGAGCCTCCGGTACGACACGTCGAACTGCGAAACCACGCTGCGGTCGCCCAGGCGGAGCTCGGCGAGCCGGCCGGCGCGGTCGCGCAGCCGGAACACCAGGTCCTCGAGCGACCACGCCGGCCGGTTGTGGAACCGCCACGCCGCGATCCCGACGGCCAGCGGCAGGTGCCCGCACAGGGCCACCACCTCGGCGACCGCGTCCGGCCGGTGCGCCGTGCGGTCTCCGCCCGCGACGCGGGTGAACAGCGCCGCCGCGTCCCGGGCCGGGAACACGTCGAGCGAGCGGGACGTCACCCCGTCGAGTCCGGCGAGCCGCCGCCGGCTGGTGATGATCACCCGGGCCGCTCCCGTGCCCGGCAGCAACGGGCGGACCTGGGTGGCGTCGAGGGCGTTGTCCAGCACCACGAGCACCCGCCGCTCGGCGACTTCCGCCCGCCAGCGCGCCGCGCGTTGCGCGGTGCCGCCGGGAACCTGCTCCGGCGCGAGCCCGAAGTCCAGCAGCAGCCGCTCCAGCGCGGCGCCCGGTTCGAGCGGCTCCTGGCCGGCCGAGTGCCCGTGCAGGTCGATGAACAGGTGCCCCTCGGGAAACCCGTGCGCCAGCTGGTGGGCGAGCCGGACGGCCAGCGTCGTCTTGCCGACGCCGGCCATGCCGTCGATGGCCAGGATGCTCAGCGCGGTCCCGGCCGGGCGGCAGCCCGTCAGGAACCGCAGCTCTTCGGCCCGTCCGGTGAAGTGGGCCGTGTCGTACGGCAGGAAGGAACGGCCACCGGGCTCCGCCGGCCTGCGGTGCGGCAGATCGGCACGCAGGATTCGCTCGTACAGCTCGCGGAGGCCCGCGCCGGGGTCGACGCCGAGCTCATCCCTCAGCAGCCGCCGGCCCTGTTCGTACACGGTGAGCGCGTCGGCCGTGCGGCCGCACCGGTGCAACGCGAGCATCAGCAGCTTGCGGGTCTCCTCCCGCAGCGGGTGCCGCGAGACGAGCTCGCCCAGCTGCGGCACCACCGCCGCCGCGTCGCCGCCGTCCAGCCGCAGCCCGGCGAGCCGTTCGGTCGCGGTCAGCCGGTTCTCCTCGAACCGCGCCGCGACGATCTCGAACACCGGGCTGTTCAACCCCGAGAGCGCGGGCCCGTCCCACAGGGCGAGCCCCGCCTCCAGGAGCTCCACGGCCGCGGCGGTGCGCCCGACGGCGGCGGCCGCCGAAGCGGCGGCGACCATGGTGGTGAAGCGGTGGGCGTCGACGTCCTGGGCGGTCACGCCGATGCGGTAGCCGGGGCCGTCCTTGACGACGATGTGCTTGGCCGTCCCGAAGCTCCGTCGCAGTGCGGCCACCGCGTTGTGCAGCTGTCTGCGCGCCGTCACGGGCGGCTCGTCGTCCCACATGGCTTCGAGCAGCCGGTCGGCGCTGACCACCTTGCCGACGTCGAGCAGCAGCATCACCAGGAGCCGCTGCTGGCGCAGGCCGCCGAGGTCGACCCGTTCCCCGTCGCGCTGGACCCGCACGGTGCCGAGCAACTTGAAGTACATTTCGATCCTCCCGCACCGTACGCGCACGGCTACCGTTCGCAATGCCTTCACACGGGGCATGCAGGAACATAGCGAAGAATGTGCCGGGCAAGACGAAAAAAGGCACGATGGCGATTTACCGTCCACCATTCGGTGGCAAATATCGATCACCCGATAACGGCGAACCGGGTCCGGCGATTTTTCCTCGCCCGTTCGGTGGCGGCATAATTCACCGCACCGGGTCACGGAAAAGAGGCGCGCGACTACAGCGGCGGCGCGAGGGCGGGCGGGCGATAGGCCGAGACCGCCCCTCGGCCGGCCAGGCCGAGCCCGCCGAGTTCGGCGACGACCGCCGCGGCGAGCCCCGGCCGCGCTTCGACCGCCGCGAGGGCAGGACCGTCCACCTCCACCCGGAATCCCCGGCCGAGCAGGCGGACGCGCAGGTCGCGGGCGCGGACCCCCGCCTCGGCCAGCCTCGCGCCCACCGCGATCTCGGCGCGTTCCACGAGTCCCAGCCTCTCCACGGAGACCGGCACACCCACCCGGATACGGGACGCCAGGCACGGCGCCGACGGCTTGTCCGCCACGGACAGCGACCAGGCGGCGGCCAGTGCGCGGACGTCACCTTTGCCCAGTCCGGCTTCGGCCAGCGGCTCGACGACCCGCAGCTCACGCGCGGCGCGCAGGCCTGGGCGGTGCAGCGCGCGGTGGTCGTCGGCGTGGGTTCCGGTGGCCACGTGCGCGAAGCCGCGCCGGTGCGCGAGCTCGCCGATCGCGGTCAGCACCGTCTGCTTGCAGAAGTAACAGCGGTCGCCCGCGTTGTCCCGGTAGCCGGGCACGGCCAGTTCGGCGACCGGGACCTCGGCCAGCTCGGCCCCGAGACCGGCCGCGATCTCCCGCGCCGCGACGAGTTCCGCCCGCGGGAGACTCGGCGAGTCGGCGATCGCCGCCAGCACGCGCCCGGCGGGTAGAGCCCGCACGGCCGCGGCGAGCACGAGTGCCGAGTCGACGCCGCCGGAGAACGCCACGGCCACACTGCCGAGTGCGCGGACCCCGTCCAGCAGCCGATCTCCGATTCCGGGGCGCATCACGGCATTCCCGCTGGTCGATCGGGCAAGATGATCCATTTCCGCCGAAAAAGCACGAATCCTCCACTCGGAGACATCTGTCGTGCGGCCAAGTCGACCGTGGCGGCAACTCGGAGTCAACTCATTGCCGTATTCGTGCGGCATCCCCGGCATTCGGTTTACAGCCTGCGCGGACCGACACTAACGTGCCGGCCGTGGTATCGACACGAACTCCCGCCCCGGCCACCGCCGACCTCGGATTCGCCCGGCTGGACCTCGACCGCGCCGCCCGCACGGGCGACCCGGAAGTGGTGTTCGGCGCGGGAAAGACGCCCGGGCAGATCAGCGCGGCGCTCGCGCGCCTGCACGAAGCCCATCCCGGCCGCGCCGTCCTCGCCACCCGCGTCAGTGAAGAAGCGCGGGCGCGGTGCCGGGAAACCCTGCCCGGCGCGGACATCGACGACGCGGGCCGCACGGTGACGCTCGGGCCGCTGCCCCCGCCGCGTGGCCGCGTGGCTGTCGTGTGCGCGGGAACCTCGGACCTGCCCGTCGCCCGGGAATGCGCCACGACGGTCGCGGTCTTCGGCGCGGAGCCGGACCTCGTCGTCGACGTCGGGGTGGCCGGGCTGCACCGGCTGCTGGCCGAACGCGACCGCATCGCCGGCGCCGGCGCCGTCGTCGCGATCGCCGGGATGGAGGCGGCGCTGCCGACCGTCCTCGGTGGACTGTGCGGCACGCCGCTGATCGCCGTGCCGACGAGCGTCGGCTACGGCTGGCACCTCGACGGGCTGACCGCGTTCCTGACCATGCTGAACAGCTGCGCGCCCGGCGTGGTGACGGTCAACATCGACAACGGCTTCGGAGCGGGCGTCGCCGCGGCGCGCGTCGCCCGGCAGTCGGTGGCGCCGTGACCGTCGCGTGGATCGACGCCGGGAACGGGTGTGCCGGCGACATGCTGCTGGCCGCGCTGGTCGACGCGGGCGCGGACTTCGGCGGTGTCCTTTCGGGACTGGCGCGGCTGCGGGCCGGCGACGTCCGGCTGACCGAACAGGTCGTGCGGCGGCACGGGCTGCGCGCGCGGCAGGTGGTCGTCGAGGCGCCGGAAACGCGGCACGCCCGCCACCTGCCGGAGATCCTCGAGCTGATCGCGTCGGCCGCGCTGCCCGGCGCGGCGGAGCGCTTCGCCACCGACGTGTTCGGCAGGCTGGCCGAGGCCGAGGCCGCCGTGCACGGCATCGAACCGGAGCGGGTGCACTTCCACGAGGTCGGCGCGCTCGACGCCATCGTCGACATCGTGGGCTGCGCACTCGGGCTGGACGCGCTGGGGCTGCTGGACGCGACGGTCACGGTGTCGCCGATCGCCGTCGGCGGTGGCACGGTCACCGCGGCGCACGGCAGGCTCACCGTGCCCCCGCCCGCGGTGCTCGCGCTGCTCACCGGCGCGGCCGCCCCGGTGGCCGCGCACCCCGCCGCGCGGGAGCTGTGCACGCCGACCGGCGCCGCCTTGCTGGTCACCCTCGCCGACGCGTACGGCCCCATGCCGGCGTGCGTGCCGGTGAAGGTGGGCGTCGGCGCGGGCACCGCCGACCCGCCCGGGCACGCGAACGTCGTCCGCGTGGTCGTCGGGTCCGGCGAGGCGCCCGCTCCGGGGTGGGTCCGCACGACGATGACCGTCGTCGAGACCACCGTGGACGACCTCGATCCGCGGCTGTGGCCGGAAGTCCTGGCCGCGCTGCGCGGCGCGGGCGCCGCCGACGCCTGGTGCGGGCCGGTGACCGCACCGAAGGGGCGCCCGGGCGTGCTCCTGACGGTGCTGGCGGCCGAGGACCGCGTCGACGGCGTCTGCGCGGCGATCTTCGCCCACACCTCGACGCTGGGGGTCCGGCTGTCCCCGGTCGAGCGGCGCGCGCTGCCGCGCGACAGCGTCACGGTGGACTACCGGGGCACGCCGGTCAGCGTGAAACGCGGGTACCTCGGCGGCGTGGTGGTCACGGCCCAGCCGGAGTACGAGGAAGTGAAGGCGGCCGCGGAAGCGACCGGGCAGCCCCTGCGCCGGGTGCTGGACGAGGTGCGCGCGGCGGCGCTTTAGCGGGTTTGCCCGGCCCTCGGGGTGGCCATGATCGGCGCGGGCCTCGCGACGACGGCGGCCGATCGGGCCGCGGCCGGTACCCGGAGCCGGAGAAACAGGGCCACTGACGTTCGTCGGCCCGGCCGACGACTTTGTCGGCCCGGCCGACGACGTAGGCCGGCGGGCGGCGGACACTCCCGCCCACCTGGCTTCGCAGCCGAGCCGGCTGCTCACGCAGCCGGCCGTGCCCGCCCCCACCGGCTCGCCTCCGACGGCTTCGGTGCGGCACAGCCGCGTCACGGGCGGCGGCCGACACCCGTCGAGATCTCGTGCAGCCGGTGCCGGCGGCTTCGGTGCGGCACAGCCGCGTCACGGGCGGCGGCCGACGCCCGTCGAGATCTCGTGCAGCCGGTGCCGGTCCGGGGCCAGCGGCGCCGTGTCCGCCCCGGCCCCGACGCGCAGGCCGGCGAGGAATTCCCGCACCGTCGCCGCGGCGTCGTGCCGCGGCTGCCAGTCCAGTTCGGTCTCGGCGCGCGTCGTGTCCAGCACCGGCAGGTGCATGACCGCGTCGAAGAGCCCCGGCGACGCGGGCACCGCGTGCACGCGCCAGGCCGCGGCGACCGCGGCCCGGACCGCCGCGGCCGGCACCGGCACCGTGCGCGCCCCGAGCAGCCCGGCGACGAACCGCGGGTCGACGACCGGGCCGGTGGCGATGTTGAACGCCCCGCGCACCGGCCGCGTCACCACCCGGCGGACGGCGTCGGCCAGGTCGGCGGTGTGCACCACCTGGACCCGCAGGCCGGGGATGTCCGGCACGACGGGGATCAGCCCCGGGCGCACCAGCCAGCCCGGGAGGAACGGCCCGGCGAACAGGCGGCGCTGTTCGGTCGCGGCACTGCGCTGGAAGACGAACCCCGGCCGCAGCCGGACCACGTCGAGCTTCGGGTGGCGGTGCTCGAAGGCGTCGAGATACCGCTCCAGGTACGACTTCTCCCGCGTGTACGCCGCACCGGGCCAGCCGTGCGTCGGCCAGTCCTCGGTGACCGGCTCGTCGTCTTCCCGCGGCGAATACGCCCCGACGGACGACGAGTAGACGAGCTTCGGCACGCCGGCCGCGGCCACCGCGTCGAACACCCGCAGCGAGCCGAGGACGTTCGCGCGCCAGGTCCGTTCCGGGCGGCGCGTGGGCTGGAACAGCCAGGCCAGGTGCACGACCGCGTCGGCGCCGCGGAAGTGCGCCACGAGGTCGTCCGCTTCGACGTCGGCCCGCACGTACTCCGCCTTCTCCGGCGGGCGGCCCGCTGTCCGCCGGGCGAGCCCGACGATGGCTTCGACCTGCGGATCGGCGCTCAACGCGCGCACGACCCCGGTCCCGATGTTCCCCGTCGCTCCGGTCACCACGATGCGCATCCGGTCCGGTTACCCGCGGTCCGGGGCGACAACCCTGCTATCGGCAAGGCACGGCCCTGGCCGGCGCACAGCGGCCTGGGAACGGCTGTTCAGGGCCGGGGCGGGCCGCCGTCGGCCGAGCTCATCCTCTTCGTGAAGCGCGCGGCCACGTCGCGGAGCTTGATGTTCGTGTGCTGGGACTCGACGATCAGCCGGTGCATCGCCGCGTCCTCGGTCACCCGGTGGATGAGCATCAGCATGCCCTTGGCCTGCTCGATCACCGCGCGCGTGTCCATCGCGTTGTGGAGCTCGTCGGCGAGCCGGCGGGCCTCGCGGTAGCGGCGGGTCAGCCGCAGGACGGTTTCCACGCACAACGTGAACAGGCGCAGCACCTTCGTGTCGAACTCGTGGTAGCCGTGGGTTTCGAACCCGAACAGCGTGATCGCGCCGACCAGGGTGTCGTCCACCCGCAGCGGCACCGCCAGGTAGCTGCCCACGCCGAGTTCCTTGGCCGCGGCGACGAACTCGGGCCACTGATCACCCGTTTCGGCGACCGCCACCCGCACGACCTCGCCGGTCAGCGCCGCGAGCAGGCCGGGACCGTCGCCCGCCGCGTACTGCACGTCGTCGATGCGCCGGGCGCGCTCGTCGGTGAAGGCCGCGGTCTGCGTCACGCCGTCGCGGACCACCATGATGCTGGCCAGGTCCGCGTCCGGGACCACCCGGACCGCCTCGCCGCAGACGGCGTCGAGCAGGCCCGGTGTGTCCGACATCGATTCGAGGACCCCGACGAGATCGGCCAGCACGGCGTTCAGCTCGTCGACCCGCTCCGCCATGCCGTCGCCAGTGGTCGGCAAGGCCCACCCCTCCCATGCGTCAAGCGGCGAGCACGGGAATGAGCTCGCCAGCAGCGTCAACCGAGACCACCGCTGGCGTTTCAACGGGTCCAGGTGAACTCTACCGGCCCCACGCTCCGGTTTGCCGTCGGCCGCGCCGGGCAGCCCGGAGCACGGACCCGACTTCGGTGCGTTGATCGACACTGCGGCGCAAAGCGCCTCCGTCGAGGGTGGTGGTGGAGCACCAAGGCGGCCTGCGGTGCGTCTGACGCACCGCAAGCCGCCTTGGGCAATCGGGTCAGCGGGCGACGGCCTGCCAGCGCTGGTTCGGCCCGTTGGTCGGCTTGTACAGGCCGATCCGCGCGCCGTCCTCGCGGGACTCGCCGGGGACGTCGAGCAGCTGGCCGCTCGCCGCGTTGACGAACGTCCAGGTGCCGTCACCGGTGGTGGACAGCGTCCACTGCGCCGCCGGGTCGCACGTTCCCGCCGCCGCCAGCGTCACCGCGCCATCGGACGTGCTGAGCACCTGGCCCGTGCCGGTGTTGGTGATGGTGAACCGGTCGCGGTTGCCGTAGCGGCCCGTGCGGTCGGTGAGCGTCCAGCGCTGCGCCGGCGCCGAAGCGTCCGTCGTGCGCTGGACCAGCGTGCCGTTCTCCGCCGACAGCGACTTGCCGCTCTGCACACCGGTGAAGGTGAACGGCTTGCCGGAGCCGATGCCCGTGCCCGTCGCCGTCGAGG
The DNA here is from genome assembly GCF_040682955.1 of Amycolatopsis sp. NPDC051045. Lineage (NCBI taxonomy): Bacteria > Bacillati > Actinomycetota > Actinomycetes > Pseudonocardiales > Pseudonocardiaceae > Amycolatopsis > Amycolatopsis sp. NPDC051045. The sequence goes on along the minus strand of NZ_JBFBCC010000002.1, from coordinate 670,967 downwards.
AGACGCCGTCGACGAGGAAGCTCGTCACCGAACGCGCCGGCACCCGCAGCGTCGCCTTGCCCGCGGTCACCCGCACCGCCTTGCCCCGCTGCAGCGCCCCGTTGACGTCGGTGACGACCGGGGTCACCGAAGCGCCGGGCCGGACGTTCCGGAAGCCCGACAGGTCCAGCGTGACGTCCTGGGCGTCGGTGCCCGGGTTGGTGTGCACGACCGTCGCCAGGTCCTCGCCGCGCATCGCGGCCGTCGACGCGGTGTCGTTCACCCCGACCAGCCGGTCACCCGGCCGGATGTAGTGGGTGAAGTTGCGCATCGTGTTGAACTTCGTGTTCGTCTTGATCTGGCAGGTCTGCAGCGTGGCGTTCTTCGGGCAGTCGAACGGGACCTGGATCTCGCCCCAGTTCATCCCGGCCGCGCTCTCGCCGCCGGGCTTCATGTTGTTGTAGTCCTCGATCGGCTGCCAGCTGACCCACGCGCTCGGCTCGAGCAGGCGCAGGTCGTCGGTGATCTGCTTGGCCATCCCGAGGCCGGGGTCCATGTCCGTGAAGTCCTGCCGGTCCAGCCAGCTGCCGCCGACCTCACTCATCCACAACGGCTTCGCCGCGCCCTTGGCCAAGTCGCGCGGGACCGGCCGGTTGCCGGTGCCGTAGGTGTGCACGTTGAGCCGGCCCGCCGCCGCGCGGGCGTCGGCCGACCAGCCGGCCCAGTCCGCGGCGAAGGTGTCCGGGTTGGTCTCGTCGGGCGCGGAGACGATCGCCCGCGAGCCGGCCGCCTTCAGGGCCCCGGCCATCGCCGGGATCAGCTGCGACTGGACCGACGGCCCGATGTGCGCGCCTTCCTGCCGCCCGCCGGTCGGGTTGCCGTCGGCGCCGAGCGTGGTCTTCCAGTAGCTCGTGTTCGGCTCGTTCAGCGGGTTCACGGACGCGAACTTGATGCCGTGCGCGCGCTCGAGGGTGCGCACCACCTGCGTCAGGTACGCCGTGAAGTCGCCGATCTTGTCGGACCGCAGCTGTTCGTCGGTGGCGTTGAAGCCGCCCGAGACGTAGCCGGACACGGTCTGGAAGTACGGCGGCGAGTTGCTGAACGCCTCCCACTTCGTGACGCGGCTCTTGATCTTGTCGACCCACCAGCGCTGGTTCGGGTCGGCCTTCGGGTCGAACTCCGCCGCGTTGCCGGGCGTCCACCAGTCCTTGTCGGCGCGGGTGGTGCCGGCCGGCGCCTTCCACCAGCCCGGAACCGCGGCGCCCGCGCGCAGGTACGACGGGACGTCGGGAGCGTTGCCGCCGCCGACGTTGAACCGGGCGATGTTCAGGTTCAGCCCGTCGGGGCCGAAGACCAGGTCCGCCAGCTTGTTCCGGACCGCGTCGGGGTAGCCGCCGGTCGCCTCGGCCATCCACGCCAGGCTGGCGCCCCAGCCGTCGAACGGCTGCTGCCGGTACGTCGGATCCGGCTTCACCGTGACGGCGGTGGCCGCTTCGGCCGGTGCGGCAACGACCGCGCCGCCTAGCAAAGGTACACAAAGGACGGTGAGCAAACGCCGCAGGTTCATCGTCGAAACTGCCCTTCGGTGCGGTGGGGACTTTTCTCAGGCCTCGGTGTGGCCCAGCAGCGGCCGCGGCACGAACCGGGCCGCGGGATCGAGCATCGTGCCGAGTTCGAGCACGACGAGTTCGTTGGCGCCCGCGCGGACCACCGGGCGCGGCACGTACAACGTCCGTTGCGGACCGCGCCGCCAGTACCGGCCGAGCGCGAACCCGTTGAGCCAGGCCACGCCCTTGCCCCACTCCCCGGTGTCGAGGAAGAGGTCGGCGGGTTCGTCGACGACGACTTCGGCGCGCAGCACCACCGGCCCGGCCACCGGACCCGCGACGGACTCCGGCGCCGCGGGCCGCAGCGAAGGCACCGCGGCCAGGTCGAGCGGCAGCACGTCCCAGCCGGTCAGCGGCTCGCCGTGCAGCGACGCGCCGCCGATGATGCCCTTCGCCTCGCCGATGCGCGGGCCGTAGTCGACGCGGCCCTGGTCCTCGACCAGCACCAGCAGTTCGCCGCGGGCGCCCGGCAACGGGATCGCGCGGTCGTGGTGCTCCCGGGAGAGCGTGCCCACCAGGGCGCCGTCGAAGAACACCGTCGCGCGGTCGCGGACCTCGCCGAAGGTCAGCACGCCGGGCCGGTCCCCCTCGACGGCACACCGCAGCAGCGCGAGCTGCGGCATCGGCGTGAGGTCGTCGAACGCGGGCAGGTCCTCGTGCTCCTGCCAGCTGCCCCAGCGTTCCGGCGCGTCGAGCAGCCGGACCGGGTCACGCAGCACCGCGGCCGGCGTGGGCGCGGGCCGCGCCGGCGGCGGGACGGTGTCGGGCACCTTGTGGTAGCGGGCGATCACGTCCCGGAAGGCGTGGTACTTCGGCGTCGGGTCGCCGGCTTCGTCCAGCGGCGCGTCGTAGTCGTAGGACGTGACGATCGGCTGGTAGACGCCCTTGTCGTTCGCCCCGCTGGTCAGCCCGAAGTTGGTGCCGCCGTGGAACATGTACAGGTTGACCGACGCACCCGCGGCGAGCAGCGCGTCGAGCTCGGCCGCCGAGTCCGCGGCCGGCGTCGTGTGGTGGTGCGCGCCCCAGTTGTCGAACCAGCCGTTCCAGAACTCGCTGCACATCAGCGGCCCGGTCGGCTGGTGGGCGCGCAGGATCGCGAGCCGCGCTTCGGCACCGGAACCGAACGACGCGGTGCGGTGCAGCCCGTCGAGGCTGCCCGCCTCGAGCATCTCGGGCGTCGGCTGGTCCACTGTGGTCAGCGGCACGGTGATACCCGCTTCGCGGGTGTGCTCGGCAAGCGCTTTCAGGTACCGCTTGTCGTCGCCGAACGCGCCGTATTCGTTCTCCACCTGGACCAGCAGCACCGGCCCGCCGCGGTCGACCTGGTGCGGGACGACGACCTCGTACACCCGCGTCAGGTATTCGCGCACGGCGGCGAGGTACCGCGGCTCGAACCGGCGCACGCCGACCTCGGGGTCGCGGAACAGCCACGCCGGCAGCCCGCCGTTGTCCCACTCCGCGCAGATGTAGGGGCCGGGCCGGACGATCGCGTACATCCCGGCGTCGGCCACGAGCCGCAGGAAGCGGTCGAGGTCGAGGCCGCCGGAAAGGTCGAACGCGCCGGGCTCGGGGGCGTGCGCGTTCCACGCCACGTACGTCTCGATGGTGTTGAGCCCCATCCGCCGGGCCTTGTCGATCCGGTCCGCCCACAGGTCCGGGTGCACCCGGAAGTAGTGCAGGGCACCGGAAAGGATGCGGAACGGCCGGCCGTCGAGCAGGAAGTCGGTTTCCCCGATGGCGAACTCAGGCATGCGAGCCCGCCTCCGGGGTCAGCTGGAGCACGTTCCAGGACAGCGGTGGCAGTGTCACGGTGATGGTGGTCCCCCCGGGATCGGACGTCACGGCGGTGCCGGGCAACGGCACCGGCCGGACCGGTTGTGAGTCGGCGGTGTTGACGGCGTGGCGCGTCTCGCCGTCCGGTGTGGTCAGGGTTTCGGCCGCGTACACGCCGAACCGCGCACCACGCAGCCGGATGCGCACCTCGGTCGGCGCGGCCGTGGACCGGTTGGTGAGGAACACCGCCCCGCGCCCGGAGTCCCCGATCGTGGCGGCGGCGTCGACGAGGTCGACTTCGCCGTGCTGCGCGGTGCGGAGCCGCTCGCCTGCCACGGACAGGCGCAGGCTCACGCCGCCGGCCAGCGCGGCCACCCGCTGGAACGGGTGGAACGTCGTCTGCCGCCACGCCGGGCCGCCGGGCTCGGTGCGGATCGGCGCGATGACGTTGACCAGCTGCGCCTGGTTCGCCATGGTGACGCGGTCGACGTTGCGCAGCAGGGAACTCAGCAGCGAGCCGACCACGACCGCGTCGGTGACGGTGTAGGTGTCCTCGATGATCCGCTGGTGCTGCCGCCAGCCGCCCTCGGCGAGCCGCGCCTGGTCGACCTCGTTCCAGCGGCGCAGGTCCCAGACGTTCCACTCGTCGACGCTGATCCCGATCTTCTTGTCGAGGCCCAGCTCCGCCAGGGTTTCGTCGATGACCCCCGCCGTCGTGGCGATGTAGCGGTCCAGCGCGGCCGCGCTGGCCAGGTAGCTGTCGGTGTCGCCGTGCAGTTCCTGGTAGTAGGCGTGCAACGAGATGTGGTCGGTCAGCTCCGCGGTGTGGCGCAGCACCGTGCGCTCCCACGAGCCGAACGTCGGCATGTCGGCGTGCGAGCTGCCGGCGACGACCAGTTCGACCCCGGGGTCGATCATCCGCATCAGGCGCGCGGTCTCCGCGGCCAGGCGGCCGTACTCGTCGGCCGTCTTGTGGCCGATCTGCCACGGGCCGTCCATCTCGTTGCCCAGGCACCACAGCTTGAAGCCGAACGGGCGGTCGGCGCCGTTCGCGCGCCGCCGCTCGCTCAGTTCCGTGCCGCCGGCGTGGTTGCAGTACTCGAGGACGTCGGCGGCCTCTTGGATGCCGCGGGTACCGAGGTTGACGGCGTACATCACCTCGGTACCCGCGGCTTCGGCCCACGCGACGAATTCGTGCAGGCCGAAGCGGTTGGACTCGACGCTGTGCCACGCCGGGTCGAGCCGGACGGGCCGGGCCTCGACCGGCCCGACGCCGTCCTCCCAGCGGTAGCCGGAGACGAAGTTGCCGCCGGGGTACCGGACCACGGTCGGGCCGAGTTCCCGCACCAGCTCCAGCACGTCGCCGCGGAACCCGCGGCGGTCCGCGGTGGAGTGCCCGGGCTCGTGGATCCCGGTGTACACGGCGCGGCCCATGTGCTCGACGAACGAGCCGAAGAGGCGACGCGGGACCGGGCCGATGACCTGGCCCGCGTCGCCTTCGATGTGGACGGTCACCCGGTCATCCCGCGCTGACGGTGAAGCCCTGCTGGTTGCCGTAGTCGACGATGGCCTGCTGCCAGGCCGCCAGCCCGGCGTCGAGCGGGGTGGCGTTCAGGTAGGCCTTGCCGGCGGTGTCGCTGAAGATGCTGTTGGCGTAGGTCTGGTACGGCAGGTAGGTCCAGCCCTTCGCGACGTCCTTCGACGCCTGGGTCAGCACCTGGTTGATCTTCTGGCCGCCGAAGTACGGCACGGCCTGGTCGACGAACGCGGGCGAGGTCAGGTCGGCCGTGGTGGAGGGGAAGCCGCCGCTCTTGATGAACGGCTGGACACCGCCGGCGTGGTTGAGCCAGCGCACGAACGCCGCCGCGAGCGCCGGGTTCTTGCTCTGCTTGACCACGGACTGGGCGCTGCCGCCGTTCTCCGCGGTGACCGGCTTGCCGTCGTAGGTCGGCATCGGCGCGACCGCCCACTTGCCGGAGCCACCGGTCACCGAGGAGATGAAGTTGCCCGGCATCCAGGCACCGGTGACCAGGGAGGAGATGGTGCCGTCACCGAGGGCGCGGAACCAGTCGTCGGACCACTCCTTGACCGGGGCGAGCTGCTTGCCCTGGATCAGCTGGTCCCACATCGCGGTCCACTTCTTGGTGCCCGCGTCGGCGAGGTTGACCTTCACGTTCCGGCCGTCGACGGTGAACGGGTGCCCGCCCGCCTGCCAGATCATGCTCAGCACGAAGCCGGGGTCACCGGTGTCCGAGGTGATGTACTTGGTGGGGTCGGCGGCGTGCAGCTTCTTCGCCGCGGCGATGTACTCGTCCCACGTCTTCGGCACGGCGATGCCGTTCTTGTCGAAGACCTCCTTGTTGTAGAACAGGGCCATCGGGCCGGAGTCCTGCGGGAGGCCGTAAATCCCGTTGCCGTTCTTCACCTGCGCCCACGTCGAGGCGCTGTAGTCCTTCTCGAACGACCCGAAACCGAACTGGTTGAGGTCGGCCAGTGAATCGGTCAGCGCGAACTGCGGGAGGGCGTAGTACTCGATCTGCGCGACGTCGGGGGCACCCGAGCCGGCCTTGATCGCGTTCTGGAGCTTGGTGTACTCCTCCTTGTTGGTGCCCGCGTTGACGTAGTTGACCTTGACGTTCGGGTATTCCTTCTGGAACGCGGCCACCTGGTCCTTGGCCGACGGGGTCCAGCTCCAGTACGTGATCTCGCCGCCGGCCTTCAGCGCGGCGTCGACGGAGTCCTGGTTGCCGGTGGCGGCGGCGGGTGCGGAGGACGTGCCCCCGGACGAGCAGCCGACCGCGAGCGCGGCGGCCAGCGCGATGGCGGCGGCCGCCTTGGCGCGGGTGCGGAATCTTGACATCGAATGTCCCTTCACGGCGGTGTGACGGCGGGTTACTGCTTGACGCTGCCGGCGCTCAGCCCGGACTGCCAGAACCGTTGCATGAGCAGGAAAGCGACGACTAGGGGGATGATCGTGAGCAACGACCCGGTGAGGACCAGGTTGAAGATCGGCTGGGCGCCGGCGCCGTTGGCCTGCGCGCTCCACTGGTTGAGCCCGACGGTCAGCGGATACCACTTCGGTTCGCTGAGCATGATCAGCGGCAGGAAGTAGTTGTTCCACGTCTGCACCATCGTGAACAGCGAGACCGTGATGATCCCGGGGACCAGAAGGCGCAGCGTCACGGTGAGGAAGATCCGGATCTCGCCCGCGCCGTCGATCCGCGCCGCTTCCAGCAGTTCGTCGGGAATGGCGTCGGCGGCGTAGACCCAGATCAGGTACAGGCCGAACGGACTGATCAGCGACGGGATGAGAACTGCCCACGGCGTGTTGGTCAGCCCGAGCTTGCTGAACATCAGGAACGTCGGCACGGCCAGCGCCGTCGGGGGCACGGCCACCGCCCCGAGGACGACCGCGAACACCCCGCGGCGGCCGGGAAAGCGGTACTTCGCCATCCCGTAGCCCGCCGCCGTCGCGAGGATCGTCGCGCCACCGGCGCCGACCACGACGTACAGCAGGGTGTTCCCGAGCCAGCGGAAGAAGATCCCGTCGTTGTAGGTGAACGTCTGGCCGATGTTGTCGAACAGCGCGAACGTGCCACCGAAGGACAGTCCCGACGTCGAGAACAGCGCGGGCTGGGTCTTGCTGGCGTTGATCACCAGCCACGCCAGGGGAACCAGGGTGTAGACCAGGTACAGCGCCATGAAGCCGGTGAGGACACGCGACTTGCGGGGCTTGGTTATCGAGAAGGTGGCCACGTCACATCTCCTTCCGGGAGCCGCGCAGCTGCACGACGTAGGCGATGACCGCGGTGATCACGCCCATCACGATCGCGACGGTGGCGGAGTAGTTGTACTGCTGCCCGTTGAAGGAAAGGTTGTAGGCGTACATGTTCGGTGTGTAGAACGTGCCGATCGTGTTCGGGACCAGGTTGCGCATGATGTTCGGCTCGTTGAACAGCTGGAAGCTGCCGATGATCGAGAAGATCGTCGCGACCACGATGGCACCCCGGATCGCGGGGAGCTTGACCGACAGGATCGTGCGGAACGTGCCGGCGCCGTCGATCGCGGCCGCCTCGAACAGTTCCTTCGGGATCACCTTCAGCGCGGAGTAGAAGATGAGCATGTTGTAGCCGACGAACTCCCACGTGACGATGTTCCCGATCGACGTGAGCAGCCAGCTCGGCGACAACGGCTTCACCTCGGTGCCCAGCAGGTGGTTCAGGTCGGCGGCGAGTCCGAAGTGGTCACCGTAGATGAAGCCCCACATCAGCGCGGCGACCACGGCGGGGACCGCGTACGGCAGGAAGATCACGACCCGGAAGAAGCCGGCGGCGTGCAGCCGGGCGCTGTCGATCGCCAGCGCCGCGATCAGCGCGAGCACCAGCATGATCGGCACCTGCACGGCGAGGAACACCAGGACCCGCCGGAAGGACTCCCAGAACTTGGGGTCGGCGAACACCTGCGTGTAGTTGTCGGCGCCGACGAACACCGTGCCGCCGAAGAAAGCCTGGTCGCGGAAGAGGCTGAGCACGAACGCGTACACGACCGGCGCGATGAAGGTCAGCGCGAACACCAGCATGAACGGGGCGACGAAGAGCCAGCCCCGCCATTTCCGCCGCGGCCGGCGGGCCGCGGGCGCCCGGCGGGCCGGCACCGGCGCGGGCGGAGCCGCTGTGGACGTCATCGTCTCTCCGAGTGATCGCGTGCGCCGGGCGCTGGACCCGACGAGATGTTTACGTCAACATGGACGGCCGCAGAGTAACGTGTTGACGTAAACATGTCCAGGACACCAGGGAGTGACCGTGCCGCGCCAGACAGCGACCTCGTCCGCATCCGGCCGCGCCGCCCGGCGGCGGGGACCGTCGATGGCGGACGTGGCCCGCGAAGCGGGGGTGTCGGGCCAGACGGTCTCGCGGGTCGCCAACGGCAAGACGAACGTCGACGACGCCACCCGCGAACGGGTCCTGGCCGCGATGCGCCGGATCGGCTACCGGCCCAACAGCGCCGCCCGCGCACTGCGCAACGGCCAGTTCCACAGCATCGGCGTGATCATCTCGGCGCTGCCGACCTTCGGCAACAGCCGCACGCTCGACGCCATCGCGGCGGCGGTCGTCCCGCAAGGGTTCTCGATCATCCTGATGCCGGTGACGCGGCCGACGCAGGGCGAGGTCACCGGAGCGTTCACCACGTTGAACGAGCAGGCCGTCGACGGCGTCATCATCCTCATCGAGCAGCACCAGCTCGACCAGAGCGAAATCGAGCTGCCGCACGGACTCCCGGTGGTGGTGATCGACTCCAGTGCCCGCTATGACTACCCGGTCGTCGACAACGACCAAGCCGACGGCGCGGCCCGGGCGACCCGGCACCTGCTCGACCTCGGGCACGAAACGGTCTGGCACATCGCGGGCCCGCCGCAGTCCTACTCCGCCGAGCGGCGCCGCAAGTCGTGGCAGGCCACTTTGGAGGGTGCGGGCCGCGTGGTGCCGCCGGTGCTGACCGGGGACTGGTCACCGGAGTCGGGGTACCGCGCGGGCCTGCAGCTGGCCGCCGACCCGGCGGTGACCGCGGTGTTCGCGGCGAACGACCAGATGGCGCTGGGTCTGCTGCGCGCGTTGCACGAGACGGGCCGCGGCGTGCCGGGCGAGGTGAGCGTGGTCGGGTTCGACGACATGGAGGAGTCGGCGCACTTCTGGCCGCCGCTCACGACGATCCGCCAGTCGTTCGAGGCGGTCGGCCGCCACGCGGTGGAGGCCCTGCTGGCGGAAATCGAAACCGGCGCCGAAGCCGGCGAACCGGTGATCCTCCCGACCGAGCTGATCATCCGTTCCAGCACCGCCCCACCCCCGGCCTGACCCGTGACCACCCGGGAATCACCCGTGATGCCTCTTCAATCACACGTGATGGCTCTTCAATCACGCGAACCGGCTCTTCAGGTGCGCGAGTCGTCCGTCTGAGTACGCGAATCGGCTCGTTCGGTACGGTAAGTTCGTTTCAGCGGACGGGGACAGGGGAATTATCGGCCACCAAGCCGGGATCCCGGTACCGCGAACGTCGCAGTGGTGTGGACCATTCGGCCGCACCACGGAAATAGAGGCCTCATGCTCGCCATTCTCGCCGCTGTCCTTTTCGGGCTCGCCCTGCTGATGGAACTGGCCGGGTTCGGGCTCGGCCCGGTGGTCACGACCGGGACGCTCACCACCGCCGGGCTGCTCTGCGTCGCCCTGCACCTGGCCGGGGTCGCCACCGACCGGTCGCGGTTCACCCGGCGGCGCCGTCGCTGACCTCCGCCGCGCGCCGCAGCACCTGCGTGAACACCTCCGGTGACTGGGCGCCTGCCACGCCGAACCGCTGGTCGATCACGAAGAACGGCACGCCGGTCGCGCCGAGTGCGCGGGCCTGCTCGCCGTCCGCCGCCACTTCTGCTTCATAAGCGTCGGACTCGAGCACGGCTCGCGCCTCCTCGGCGTCGAGCCCGGCTTCCGCGGCCAGCTCCACCAGGGAGCCGCGCTCGAACAGTGAGCGCCGTTCCGTGAAGTGCGCGCGGTAGAACCGATCGACGACCGCGTCGGCCAGCCCGCGGCCGGCGGCGAGGTGGACGAGCCGGTGGCCGTCGACGGTGTTGCCCATGTGGACACCGTCGAGGTGGTACTCGAGGCCGTCGGCGGCGGCGCGCTCTTCCATCTGCGCTTCCATCGCGTCGGCTTCTTCCAGTGTCCGGCCGTACTTCTCGGCCAGCACCTCGCGCGTCGGCCGCGAAGTCCCGCGCGGGAACGACGGGTCGAGCTGGAACGAGTGGTGCACCACTTCGACGTCGACGCCGAGCTCGGCCACCGCCCGCTCGAAGCGGCGCTTGCCGAGATAGCACCAGGGACAGACCAGATCGGACCAGATGTCTACGCGCACGAAACCAAGCTAACCGAAGGGGCACCGCGCACTTCAAGGTAACCGGCAGCCACGTGCAGCTGTGACATCCGGGGCTCCGCCCCGGGCCGGGGACTTCCGCCACCCGGAACCCCCCGAAGCGAGTGACATCCGGGGCTCCGCCCCGGGCCGGGGGCTCCGCCACCCGCAACCCCCCGAAGCTAGGGTGACCCGGTGACCGTCTCGACCGACGACATAGTCCGGCACGCGGCGCGCCTGCTGATGGCCGGAGCCCGCCTCGACCTCGGCCGGATGGCGGCCGAGCTGGGGATCTCGCGCACCACGTTCTTCCGACGCGTCGGCAACCGCGACGACCTCATGGGCGCTGGGCTGCGGCTGCTGTCCGACCGGACCTGGCAGCGCGCGCTCGACGGGTGGCGCGCCGAGCACGGCGACGCGGTCCGCACGCCGGAGGGCCGGCTGCGCTGCCTCTGGGTCATGGAGGAATACCGCCGCGAAGTCGCCGGCAGCGACGGCATGCGCAAACTGATCGAGGCGGAATCGACGGTCGCCCTCCGTGTGCTGACCGACCCGCGCGGCGCGGTCCAGCCCGGGCTGGTCGACGCGCACGTGGACCTGTTCCGGGCCGACGCCGACGGGGCCGGGCTCACCCCGCTGGTCGGCCTGCCGGACCTGGCGTTCGCGGTGGTCCGGCTCGGCGAGTCGTTCCTGTACTCCGACGTCCTGGCCGCCCGCTCGGTGGACCTGGCGGTCGCCACCACCCTGGTGGACACCCTCGTGCGCGGCGCGCTGGAGTCGTCCGGTCACTGACCTCCCGCGAAGCACTGACACGTCGCCGGGGCGATCGATCGGTCCGCCGGTTCACTGAGCGACCGCCCAGTCTGTCAGCTACTCACCCATCCGGAGGATGTGGAACATTTCGCCGAGGTGTTTCATAGGCGACGGGAAAGCGTTACCCCGCACCCCGCCGACGGCAGCGCTTCTCGTTGCCGTGCCACCGTTCCATCGGTCCGCCCGTCCGTTTCCGGGCCCGCCTTCGCCTGCCCGGGGAAAGAGAGCGATCCATGTCCGCACTCACCAGCCCGCCGACGTCGTCCGGCCCGGGTGGGAAAATTTCCCGCCACCGTGGGTGGCGCGCCAAAGCCGCCGGCGTCGTGGTGGCCGCACTCGCGCTGACCACCGGTGTCGCCGCGCCGGCGCCCGCTGCCGCGAACCCCTACGAGCGGGGCCCCGACCCCACCACCGCCAGCATCGAAGCCTCCCGCGGCTCCTTCGCGACGAGCACCGTCACGGTGTCCCGGGTGTCCGTCTCCGGCTTCGGCGGCGGCACCATCTACTACCCGACGAGCACGACCGCCGGCACCTTCGGCGCCATCTCGATCGCGCCCGGCTTCACCGCCACCCAGTCGAGCATCGCCTGGCTGGGCCCGCGCCTGGCGTCGCAGGGCTTCGTGGTGTTCACCATCGACACCCTGACCACCTCCGACCAGCCCGACAGCCGGGGCAGGCAGCTGCTGGCCTCGCTGGACTACCTGACGCAGCAGAGCTCCGTGCGCTCGCGCATCGACAGCAGCCGGCTCGGCGTCGTCGGGCACTCCATGGGCGGTGGCGGCACCCTCGAAGCGGCGCGCTCACGCCCGTCGCTGCAGGCCGCGGTGCCGTTGACCGGCTGGGACCTGACCAAGAACTGGTCGACGCTGCGCGTGCCGACCCTCGTCGTCGGGGCGCAGTCGGACACCGTCGCCCCGGTGGCGTCGCACTCGATCCCGTTCTACACGAGCCTGCCGTCCACTCTGGACAAGGCGTACCTCGAACTGCGTGGCGCCAGCCACTTCGCCCCGAACACGTCGAACACGACGATCGCGAAGTACACGCTGTCCTGGCTCAAGCGCTTCATCGACGACGACACCCGCTACGAACAGTTCCTGTGCCCGATCCCCGGCACCAGCCTGTCCATTTCGGACTACCGGGGCAACTGCCCGCACAACGGCTAGGAAGATCGGCCGGGCACGCCGAGGGTGACGACGACCTTGCCCCTGGCGTGCCCGGCTTCCTGGTAGGCGACCGCGGCACGCAGGTCGTCGAACGGGTAGCTCCGGTCGACGACCGGCGTGACCGCGCCACGCTCCACCAAGCGAGCCAGCTCACCGAGGATCGCCGGCTTGTCCCGGCAGGCCACCGCGTCCGCGAGCACGACGCGCCGCCGCGCGAACGGCCCGGCGGCCAGTGCGGCGAAGACGTGCCCGGCGGGCTGCACCCAGCGCCCGGCCGGGCCACCGACGGCGACGAAGACGCCGTCGCGCTCGAGCACCCGGCGGCAGGCGAACATCGACCGGCTGCCGGCGATGTCGAGCACGGCGTCGTAGCGGCGGCCGCTGCGCGTGAAGTCTTCCGCCCGGTAGTCGAAGACGTGCCCGGCGCCGAGCGAGCGGGCGAGACCGGCGTTGGCGGCGCTGCACACGGCGTCGACGTGGGCACCGAGCGCCTACTGGACGGCGAAGGTACCGACGCCGCCTGAAGCGCCGTTGACCAGCACCCGCTGCCCGGCTTCGACCCCCCGCAGGGCCACCAGCGCGGTGACGGCCGCCATCGGCATCGCCGCCGCCTGCTCGTGAGTGAGATTCACCGGCATCGGCGCCAGCAGGTCCTCGGGCACGCAGACGTACTCGGCGTGGGCGCCCCGCGGCAGGAGCGCGTAGACGTCGTCGCCGGGCGCGAACCTCATCCCGGCCGTCTCGACCCGGCCGGCCAGGTCACAACCGAGGATGCCGGCCGGCGGACGGCGCAGGCCGAAGCCCCCGGCCATCAGGCGCGCACGTAGGACTCGCCTCTCAGGAAGTGCCGTCGCGCTCGCCGACGAGCACGGCCTGCGCGCGGTGACGATGCGCCGGCTCGCGGAGGAGCTCGGCGCCGAGGCGATGTCGCTCTACTACCACGTGGCCAAGAAGGAAGACGTGCTCGACGGGATCGTCGACGTCGTGGCCGAGGAGGTCAACGACGCGGCGGCCCGCGTGGACAGCGGCCCGGACTGGAAGGGGACGGCCCGGCGGCGCATCCTCGCGGCGCGGCAGGTGTTCCTCCGCCACCGCTGGGCCCCTGGGCTGTTCGCCACGCGCTCGTCGACGAGCATGGCGGTGCTGGAGTACTACGACAACCTGGTCGCTTTGATGCGCGAGGACGGGTTTTCCCACGACCGGATCCACCACGCCCTGCACGCGCTGGGCAGCCGCGCGCTCGGCTTCACGCAGGAACTGTTCGACCCGGGCACCGGCGCGTCGGCGGAGGTACCGGCGGAAGTGGCCGAACGGCTGCCGAACCTGGTCGGGATGCTGAGCGAGATCGCGCACGACGACCCGGATTCGACCCTGGGCTGGTGCGACGACCAGGCGGAGTTCGAGTTCGGCTTGGACCTCATCCTCGACGGCCTGGACCGGCTGCGGGAACGGGACTGAGCCGGCAGTCCAGCAAGTGGGACACCCCTGCGCCCGGGGGCAAAATCGGCACCGTGCCACGACCACTGCGCAAGCTCGGCTTCCTGACCATCGGCCTGTTCGACGCGGCCGCCCCGCGCCGGGGCCACGAGTCGACGCTGGAGATCATCGAGCTGGGCGAACGGCTCGGGTTCGACAGCGCCTGGGTGCGGCACCGGCACCTCCAGTACGGCATCTCGTCGCCGGTCGCCGTGCTGGCCGCCGCGTCGCAGCGGACCAGCCGGATCGAGCTCGGCACCGCCGTGATCCCGCTCGGCTGGGAGAACCCGCTGCGGCTGGCCGAGGACCTCGCCACCGTCGACCTGCTCTCCGGCGGACGGCTCAACCCGGGCCTCAGCGTCGGCCCCCCGATGCGCTGGGACGAGGTCAAACACGCCCTCTACCCGGACACCGCGGACGTCGAGGACTTCGGTTACGACCGCGTGCGGCGGCTGCTGGACTTCGTGCGCGGCAAGCCGGCGACGGGGTTCAGCGGCACGGCGGGGTTCGAGGTGTTCTCCGACCGGGTCCAGCCGCAGGCGCCGGGGCTCGGCGACCGCCTCTGGTACGGCGGCGCGAGCCTGCGCTCGGCGGAATGGGCCGGCCGGCACCGGATGAACTTCCTGACCAGCAGCGTGGTCAAGGCCGAAGGGGACAGCACGGACTTCGCCGAAATCCAGCTGTCCCACATCCGGACCTTCCGCGCGCACCACCCCGCTGGACGCATCTCGCAGGGCTTGGTCGTCATCCCGACCGACAGCGCGACGCCGGAGCAGCGCGCCAAGTACGAGGAGTACGCCCGGAAACGGCTGCCCCGCACCGCCGAACCCCAGGGGCCGGCGCGCATGCTGTTCTCCCCCGACTTCGTCGGCACGTCCGCGGAAATCGCCGCGCGGCTGCACGAACACGCCGCGTTCCGCGAAGTCGACGAGGTGGCTTTCGCCCTGCCGTTCACCTTCGACCACGAAGACTACGTGCAGATCCTCACCGACATCGCGGAACGGCTCGGCCCGGCCCTCGGCCGGCGCCGCTGACTACTTGTTGGTGCCCGGCGTGAGCACCTTGTCGATCACGAAGACCGTGGCGTTCTTGGTGGGGATGTTGCCGCACAGGATCTTCGCGCCGTTGACGGTCATGTTGTCGCCGGAGCCCTCGATCTTCAGCGGGCCACCGGCGGTGTTGAGGGACTCCAGCGAACCGGCCGCACCCAGCCCCTGCGCGTCGTAGCGCCGGCCGACGACGTGGTACTGCAGGATCGGCGCCAGCTCGGCGGGCTTGCCGGCCAGCTCGGCGAACTTCGCGTCGCCGAGCGCGGCGAACGCCGGGTCGGCCGGCGCGAACACCGTGATGGCCGGCTGGCTGTTGAGCGTGTCGACCAGGTTGGTGGCCTTGACGGCCGCCACCAGCTTGGTCAGCAGCGGGTTGGTCGACGCGGCCGAGGCGACCGGCTGCGGGCCCATCGAGTCCAGCGAACCGGGCGCGGAACCCTGCGGCAGCTGCGAGCAGGCCGGGCCGAACACGTCGGCGTTGGTGGTCACACCGTTGCCGGCGCCGGAAGCCATGCTGGGCGACGGCGCGGGCATCGACGACGACGGCGCCATCGAGCCGGCGGAACTGCCCGACGAAGCGGTGTCGCTGCCGCTGCACGCGGTCAGTGAAAGCGCGGCGACGGCGGTGACGCCGATTCCGGCGACACGAAGCTTGGTCACTAAAATCACTCCAATTAGCGGCTGAGAACTTCTTCTTGCCCTTGATTCGGAACTGCGTCGAAACCGGCTTGCCGCCATTCGGGTGATCCAGGTCACCGCGCCGTGAAGGCGATGCTGTGCCACCCGGTGGCGCCGTCGGGAACGGTTCCGGCCCGCATTTCGGTCTGTGTCCGGCCGCTTTTGTCGGTAGCCCGGCAGACGACCTGGTGACCGCCGGGCGCGGTGTCGAATTCGAGCCACCACATGCGCCAGGTGTCCGGGTTCACCTCGTGCGACAGCGTGGCTTCACGCCACGGCCCGCTGTCCATGCGCAGTTCGACCTTGGCGATCCCGGTGTGTTGTGCCCAGGCGATCCCGGCGACCCGGACCTTCCCAGCCGGGACGGTTTCGAAACCCTTCGGCGTGTCTATTCTCGATTCGGTCTTGATCGGCGCCTCGCGACCCCACCCGCGTTTCAGCCAATACGCCTGCCGCGCCCGCCACGTCGTGACTTCGAGGTCGGTCACCCATTTCGTGGCCGACACGTAACCGTACAACCCGGGGATGACCAGCCGGGCCGGGAAACCGTGCTCGATCGGCAGCGGCTCGCCGTTCATGCCGATGGCGAGCATGGCCCCGCGCGTCCGGTCCAGCGCCGCGGCGATCGGGCTGCCGGACGTCCAGCCGTCCACACTGGACGAATAGAGCTGCTCGGCGCCGGGGCGCACCCCGGCCTCTTCGAGCAGGTCGGCCAGGTCGACGCCGATGAAGTTCGCCGTGGAGACGTAGGTGCCGCCGACCTCGTTGGAGACGCAGGTCATCGTGATGGTGCGTTCCACCAGCGGCCGGTTGCGGATGTCGCCGTAGCCGTAGCGGACCTCGCGGCCGACCATGCCGTGCAGCCGCAGGCGCCAGTCCTCGGCCCGCACCTGCGGCACGGTCAACGCGGTGTCCACCCGGTAGAAGTCGGCGTTGCGCGTGACGAACGCCGGCGTCCCCAGCTTCGCGAAGTCGGCGTCGGCCG
This sequence comes from Amycolatopsis sp. NPDC051045, assembly GCF_040682955.1. Classification (NCBI taxonomy): domain Bacteria; kingdom Bacillati; phylum Actinomycetota; class Actinomycetes; order Pseudonocardiales; family Pseudonocardiaceae; genus Amycolatopsis; species Amycolatopsis sp. NPDC051045. The sequence continues at coordinate 654,544 of NZ_JBFBCC010000002.1, read as the reverse complement.
GGATCATCGGCGCGGTCCGGGCCGGGACGAGCCGCCCGACCGCGGCCCGCGACGACGCCGCGTCCCGGCGCCCGGCGAGCAGCTGCCCGCCGAAACCCGCGACCCCGGCCCCGGCGACGACACCGGCGCCCGCCAGCAGCACCGTCCGGCGCGAGGAACCGGCCGCGGCGTCCGGGGCGGCTTCGCGCCGGGCCAGCCGGTGCAGGAAAGCGAACATCGCGACCCCGGCGACCAGGCTCACCAGCGGGGCGAGGAGCGCGACGGCGTCGAGGTCGGGCCGCGCGTACACCGCCACGAGACCGACCAAGCCGAACCCGGTGATCGCCACCAGCCCCGGCACCGGCGTGCGACGGGACAGCAGGCCCGCGGCGGCCGCCACGAGCACCAGGACCGCGGCCATCCCGGACAGCAGGACGAGCTTGTCGTAGGTCCCGAAGGTGCGGACGGCGAAGTCCTTGAGCCCCACCGGGGTCAGGTCGATGGCGCCGTTGCCGACCGCCAGGTAGGGCGAGGCGTTGACCCCGACGAACCCGGCGACGAGGTGGCCCGCCGCCAAGGCCGCGGCGAGCGCCAGGACGCCCAGCAGGGCGGCCACCCAGCGGTGCAGCCGAAGTTCAGGCGTGCTCATGTTGCTCCAGTCCTGTTGCTACGCAAGGGAAATCCGGGTGATGGCCGGGCCCGTCGGGCCGGGCGAGCCGCCCGCGGGTTCGACGGTGATCCCGATCCGGTCGACGTCCGGCGGGAGTTCGGCCACGAGCATCCGTTGCGACGCCTCCGCCGCCATCAGGCCGGCCGACCGCGCACCGCGCACACCGATGAGCCACACCTGGTAGACGTGCCCGGTGTCGAGCGCGGGCAGGTCCGACGCGAGCAGGACGGCCTGGTTCCGGCTGCGCGAGACGACGAGAGTGGCGTGCCCGGGCCCGACGCCTTGGATCGCGGCGGCGTCCGGAGCGTCCAGCACCGAGTCGACCGGAGCCGGTGTGGTGGCGACGCCGAAGACGACCGCCGCCGCGGCCGCGGCCGCGGCCCCGGCGAGCGAGATCCGCAGCTGCCACGTCTTGGCCCGGCTCAGCCTGCGGACCACCGGCACCTTCGGCGGCAGCCGGCGGATGCGGGCCACGGCGGCGAGCACCGCCGGCTTCAGCTCCGGCGGCGGGTCCACCGCGGCGGCCACGGCGAGCCGTGCGCCGGTCGCCCGCAGCTCCGCGACCTCCTGGCGGCAGGCGGCGCACCGCCCGAGGTGGCGTTCGAACTCGGCGCGCTCGGCCCCGGACACCGCGTCCAGGGCGTACGCCCCGGTCAGCGTGTGCAGTTCGGCGGTCATCGGTCCACCCCCAGGCAGTCGCGCAGCCGGATCAGGCCGTCGCGGATGCGGGTCTTCACGGTGCCCGGCGCGACCTTCAGGACCTCGGCGACCTCGGGGTAGGTGTAGCCGTTGTAGTAGGCCAGCACGATCGACTCGCGCTGCAGGTCGGTCAGCGCGGACAGGCACTGCCGCACCCGCTGCTGCTCCAGACCGGCCAACGTGGACTCGGTGACCTCGTCGAACGGCCGCCGCACGTCCATCAGGCCGGCCCGCTCCTCCCGGTCGACGCCGGCCTGGTGCGAGCGCACGCGGTCCACGGCCCGGCGGTGGGCGATGGTCAGCACCCACGACAGCGCGCTGCCGCGCTCCGGCTCGTACCTCGTGGCCTTGCGCCACACCTCCACCAGCACCTCCTGCGCCACCTCCTCGGCCTGCGCGTGGCTGCGCAGCACCCGCGTCGCCAGGCCGAGCACCGGACCGGCGACGAGGTCGTACAGCGACGCGAACGCCGTCTCCTCCCCCGCCGCGACCTGCCGAAGCAGCTCTTCGGCGCTCGGCACGGGGGCCGGCGCCTCGTCCGGTTGCAGCCGCAACCGCCCACGCTCACCCATGCCCGGCACCTTCCACGTCACCCACCACGTCGTCCGCTTCCGTGCGGGGATTCGCGGCCGGAGGGCGGACCGGACTGGTGCCCGGTGACCCTTCCCACCGGACGGCGCAACTCCGGCGCCGGGACCCATCCGGCGGCGGCGCGGCTCCGAAAACCAGGCGCCGCGGGCGGGTGGGGGAGTAACGCCGAGACCTCGGATACGACTGCTCACCATGAGTGAGAAAAGTGCCCTTGAGGCCACGCCGGCGGTGACATCGGCCACTTCTTGATCACCCCAGCGTGTGAAAGTTTTTCGGATCGCTGGGCGTTGAACTCACCATGGGTTATCCCTGGAACAAGATCCACCCAACCGACGAGTAGCAAAGGGGCCATCCATGGCCGACCCGGACACCGTGATCAACGCCAGCATCGACTTCGCCCTGCGCACCTTCGGGGCCGGGCCGCGGCCCGTGCCGGCCGAGCTGGAGTACGACACCCTCGACCCGTACGCGGTCGCCGTCGTGCTGCACGCCGGCCCGAGCGCGGTCCGCTGGCTCTTCGGGCGCGACCTGCTCGCCGACGGCCTGCTCGGCCGCTGCGGCGACGGCGACGTGCGGATCGGGCCCGCCGGCGACCCCGCGCTGGTCGTCGTGGAGCTGAGCTCCCCCGACGGGGCCGCCGTGCTCGAAGCGCCCGCGAAGGAGATCGCGGCCTTCCTCGACCGGACCTACGACGTCATCCCGGCCGGCAGCGAGACCGACTGGTTCGACTTCGACGAGGAACTGGCGAAGCTTTCCTACCAGGACTGACGTACCGTCCCGGAGCGTGAGCTTCTTCCTGACGAAGGTCCTCGCCGCCCTCGACGACGGCGGTGACCGTGTCCTGTTCGTCCAGAACGGCGGCACGACCTTCCACCAGGCCCGCGACCGGCTGCGCCGCCTGCACGCCGGGCTCTGCGAGACCGAGACCGAGGTCGTCGCCGTCGACCTCCGCAACCGCCCGGAGACGGTCCTCGTCCAGCTCGCGGCGCTCCTGCGCGGCGCGACCGTGCTCATGGTCCCGGCCTCGGCGCCGGATCGGGACCGGCTCGCCGCGGCGAGCGGCGCCACCGTCGTCACCGACCGCCCGCACGACTGGCCCGCGGGCGACGTCCGCACCCTCGACGACCTCGACGGCGAACCCGAGCCGCTGAGGCCGCCGGAAACGGTCAGCCTCCTCTTCCCCACCGGCGGCACGACCGGCACCCCGAAGCTGATCCGCCACGGCGGCATCTACGACGGCATGGCGTACATCTTCACGCCGTCGCCGGACGGCCCGGGGCGCACGCTGCTCGTCGCGCCGATGACCCACATGACCGGCAACGCCACCGTGCTCGGCGCGCTGCTGCGGCGTGACACCGTGGTGGTGCACGACGGCTTCGACGCAGGAGCCGTTCTTGAAGCGATCCAGGCGCACCGGATCGACACACTGTCGCTCACTCCGCCGCGGCTGGCCGCGCTCCTCGACCACCCGGCCCGGAAGAGCACCGACCTCAGCAGCGTCCGCTCGCTCTCCCTCGGTGCCGCACCGCTGCCGCCGCACCGGCTCGCCCAGGCCCTCGACGTCTTCGGGCCGGTCGTCGGCCAGGGCTACGGCCTCACCGAGGCGCCGATGATTGCGAGCATCTCCGCCGCCGAGTTGCTCGATCGTCCCGGACGGCTCGGCTCGGTCGGCCGGATCGTGCCGGGCATGGAGGCCCGCATCACCGACGGCGAGGTCGAGGTCCGCGGACTGTCCATGATGGACGGTTACCTCGGCGGCCCGGACATCGGGGCGGGGTGGCTGCGCACGGGTGACCTCGGCCGCTTCGACGACGAGGGTTACCTCTACCTGCTCGACCGCGCCGACGACGTCGTCGTGGTCGGCGAACACGGCACCAAGGTTCACTCGACGGTCGTCGAACACGCCCTCGCGACGCACCCCGCCGTGCGGAGCGCGGCCGTCTTCGGCGTCCCCGGCCCGGACGGCCGGCTGCTGCACGCCGTCGTGGTCGCCGGAACGGCGGTCACCGCCGAAGAAATCCAGGCCCACGCCCGGGAAGCCTTCGGTCAGGAGCACTACGTCCCGGCGGCCGTGGACTTCGTCGACGCGCTGCCGCTCACCGACGTGGGCAAGGTGGACAAGCGCGCCCTCGTTCAGCTCGTGACGGCCCCGTAGGACGACGACCGGACCAGCTTCGCGTACTTGCCGAGCACTCCCTCCGGGAACTTGTTCGGCAGCGGTTCCCAGCCTTCCCGGCGCCGCGCGAGCTCGGCGGCGTCGACCAGCAGGTCGATGCTGCGGGCCTTGATGTCGACGGCGATCCGGTCGCCGGTGCGGATGAAGGCGATCGGCCCGCCGTCGGCCGCCTCCGGCGCGACGTGGCCGATGCACAGGCCGGTGGTGCCGCCGGAGAACCGGCCGTCGGTCAGCAGCAGGACGTCCTTGCCCAGCCCGGCGCCCTTGATCGCCGCGGTGATCGCCAGCATCTCCCGCATGCCCGGGCCGCCCTTGGGGCCTTCGTAGCGGATGACGACGACGTCGCCGGCCTCGATCCGGCCCTCGTTCAGCGCCGCCATCGCCTCCTGCTCGCGCTCGAACACGCGCGCCGGGCCCTCGAAGTTGGCGGTGTCGAAGCCCGCGGACTTCACGACCGCGCCCTCGGGGGCGAGCGAGCCGCGCAGGATGGTGATGCCGCCGGTCGGGTGCAGCGGGTTGTCCAGGGTGCGGAGCACTTCCCCGTCGATGGGCTCCGGGTCCAGTTCGGCGAGGTTCTCGGCCACCGTGCGACCGGTGACCGTCAGCGCGTCGCCGTGGATCAGCCCCTCGTCCAGCAGCGCCTTCATCAGCACCGGGATGCCGCCGTGCCGGTCGATGTCGTTCATGACGTACTTGCCGAACGGCTTCAGATCACCCAGGTGCGGGACGCGGTCGCCGACGGTGTTGAAGTCGTCGAGGGTCAGCTCGACCTTCGCCTCGTGCGCGATGGCCAGCAGGTGCAGCACGGCATTGGTCGAACCACCGAGGGCCATGACGACGGTGATCGCGTTCTCGAACGCCTCCCGGGTGAGGATGTCGCGCGCGGTGATGCCGCGTTCGAGCAGGCCGACCACGGCTTCCCCCGAAAGGTGGGCGTAGTGGTCGCGACGGCGGTCCGCGGACGGCGGCGCGGCCGACCCGGGCATGCTCATCCCCATGGCTTCGGCGGCCGACGCCATGGTGTTCGCGGTGTACATGCCGCCGCAGGCGCCTTCACCGGGGCAGATGGCGCGTTCGATCCGGTCGAGGTCGGCGGTGCCGAGCCGGCCCGCCCGGCACGCACCGACCGCCTCGAAGGCGTCGATGAGCGTGACGTCCTTCTCGGTGCCGTCGGTGAGCTTCACCCAGCCGGGGGCGATCGTGCCCGCGTAGAGGAACACCGACGCCAGGTCGAGCCGCGCCGCCGCCATCAGCATGCCCGGCAGCGACTTGTCGCAGCCGGCCAGCAGGATCGAGCCGTCGAGCCGTTCGGCCTGCATCACCGTCTCGACCGAGTCCGCGATGACCTCGCGCGAGACCAGCGAGAAGTGCATGCCGTCGTGGCCCATGGAGATGCCGTCGGACACCGAGATCGTGCCGAACTGCAGCGGGTAGCCGCCGCCGGCGTGCACGCCCTCCTTGGCCGCCTGGGCCAGCCGGTCCAGCGACAGGTTGCACGGCGTGATCTCGTTCCACGAACTGGCGACGCCGATGATCGGCTTGCGCCAGTCGCCGTCCCCCATCCCGACGGCACGCAGCATGCCCCGGGCGGGCGCGGCCTCGATCCCGTCGGTCACCGTGCGACTGCGGGGCTTCGGGTCGATCGTCATCGCGGGCCTCCGGTTACGACGTTCGGGCGCTGGTCATGTTACCAACGGGCGCGCGGTCCGCTGGCCGGAACGATTTCCTAGCTACGCCCGCGCGAGCGAGCGAAAACTCAGGCCATGATCGACACAGTGGTGTGGGGCACGGGCAACGTCGGCCGTGCGGCCATCCGGGCCGTCGACGCCCACCCGGCGCTGAAGCTCACCGCGGTGCTCGTCCACGACCCGGCGAAGGTCGGCAAGGACGCGGGCGAACTGGCCGGGCTCGGCTCCGAGCTGGGCGTGGCCGCCACCGACGACATCGGGGCGGTCCTGGCGGCGAGCCCGCGCGCCGTGGTCTACGCCGCCTCCGGCGACGTCCGGTTCGACGACGCGCTCGCCGACATCGTGCGCGCGATCCGGGCGGGCGCGGTCGTCGTGACGCCGGCCCTGTACCCCCTCTACGACCAGCGCAACGCGCCGAAGGAACTGCGCGAACCGATTCTGGCGGCGATCGCGGCGGGCGGCGGCTCGCTGTTCGTCTCCGGCGTCGACCCCGGCTGGGGCAACGACGTGCTGCCGCTGCTGATCAGCGGGCTGGGGACCGACATCGACGTCATCCGCTGCCAGGAGATCTTCGACTACTCGACCTACGAGCAGCCCGACTCCGTCCGCTACCTGGTCGGGATGGGCCAGCCGATGGAGTACGACCCGCCGATGCTGATGACCGGCGTGCCGTCGATGGTGTGGGGCGGGCAGGTCCGGCTGATCGCGCGCGGCCTCGGCGTCGAAGTGGCCGAACTCCGCGAGACGCTCGACCGGCGGCCCCTGGACGAAACCGTGAGCACGCGGACCATGGGCGAGTTCGAGAAGGGCACGCAGGGCGCGGTGCGGTTCGAGGTGCAGGGCATCGTCGACGGCGAGCCGCGGATCGTCATCGAACACGTCACCCGCATCCACCCGTCGTGCGCGCCCGACTGGCCGGCGCCGCCCAGTGGCGACGGCGCCCACCGCGTGATCATCGAAGGCCGGCCGCGCATCGAGGTCACCGTCGAGGCCGACGACGAAGGCGAAAACCGGTCGGCGGGCGGCAACGCCACCGCCGTCGGACGGCTCGTCGGCGCCATCGACTGGCTGGCCGCGGCGGACCCCGGCCTGTACGACGCACTCGACGTCCCGCTGCGCCCGGCAGCCGGCAAGCTCGGAAGGAGGCGCTCGTGAACATCGACATCCCCGGGGGCAAGGACCCGATCGGGTACGTCTGGGGCGAGATGGTGCCCGGCATCGGGATCGCCGCGTCGAAGTTCTCGCTGGCGGTGTACGAGCACACGACGCTGGGGCTGCGGGAGTTCGAAGCCGCACGGTTGCGGATCGCGCAGCTCAACGGCTGCGTCTTCTGCCTCGACTGGCGCACCGAGCGCGACGGGCAGAAGGTCGAGGCGGAGTTCGCCGACGCCGTCCTCGAGTGGCGCACGACGGACCGCTTCGACGACCGGACGCGGCTCGCGGCGGAGTACGCCGAGCGGTACACCCTGGACCACCACGGCCTCGACGACGAGTTCTGGAAGCGGATGGGCGAGCACTACACGCAGCAGGAGATCGTCGAGCTGAGCATGAGCCTCGGCGCGTGGCTGGCCTTCGGACGGCTCAACCACGTGCTCGGCCTCGACACGGCCTGCGTGCTGCCGTCCCACCGGGCTTGAAACAACCGGAGCTTCGCTCCGGGCCGGGGGCCCCGCCACCCGGACCCCCGAAAAGCGGTCGTGAGGGGCGGGGCCCGCCCCTCACGACCGTCGGGTCAGAAGTCGGTCGCGATGATCTTCTCGATGTTGCGTTCGGCCAGTGCCGTGATGGTGACGAACGGGTTCACGCTGGTGTTGCCCGGGATCAGCGAGCCGTCGATCGCGTACAGGCCCGGGTAGCCGGCGAGCCTGCCGTAGTTGTCGGTCGCCTTGCCGAGCACCGCGCCGCCGAGCGGGTGGTAGGTGAGATGGTCGCCCCAGATCTTGTACGTGCCGAAGAGGTCGGTCCGGTAGATCGTGCCCTCGGTCGCGTTGATCTTGTCGAAGATGGTCTTCGCCATGTCGATCGACGGCTGCTTCCACGCCGTCTGCCAGTTCAGGTCCACGCTGCGCGTCGAGGGGTTCCAGCTGAACTGGCCCCGGTTCGGGTTCTTCGTGATCGACAGGTAGAACGACGCGAACGTCTCGATCCCGGTCGGCAGCGGGGCGACCTCCGCGAACGCGCCGCCCGCGGCCCAGTTGTCGATGCCGCCGCACGGAATGGTCGACTGGAGGGCCCCGGTCGGGTCCCACATGTGGTTGGCACGCCCGCACATCACGTTCCCGTTGTCGCCCCAGCCCTTGCCGACCTCGCCGTTGAGGTTCGGCAGCGCACCGGTCGCCTTCAGCTTCACCAGCAGCTTGCTCGTCCCGACGCTGCCCGCGGCGAAGAACACCTTGTCCGCCGTCACGGTTTTGATCGTGGACACCGCGCCCGCGGTGGTGAGCTGCTCCATCGTCACCGTGTAACCGCCGCCCGAGGCGGGCAGCACCTGCGTCACGCGGTGCAGCGGCGAGATGGTGACCCGGCCGGTCGCCGCGATCTTCGGGAGGTACGTCTTCTGGAGCGACTTCTTGCCGTAGTTGTTGCCGTACAGGATTTCTCCGGCCAGCGCCGACTTCGGCACGGTCCCGGCCGCCTCCCGCTCCATGTAGTCCCAGTCGTACACGTCCGGCACGAACACGAACGGGAAACCGGACCGCTGGGCCTGTTTGCGGCCGACGCGGGCGAACTGGTAGCAGTCGGTGGTGTCGAACCAGGCCGGGCGGACGTTGGCGACCCCGAGACCCGCGTTGGCCCGGGGGTAGTAGACGTTGTACATCTCGTCCGCGTTCACCGTCGGGAGGATCGCGCCGAAGTTCTCCCGCCTCGGCGTGACGGCCATGCCGCCGTTGACGAGCGAGCCGCCGCCGACTCCGCGGCCCTGGTACACGGTGATCCCGCTGAACTCCTCGGCGTCGAGGATGCCCGTGTAGCGCGGGATGTCGCGGTCGATCGGGAACCCGAGGAAGTTGGACAACGGCTGCTTCGTCCTGGTGCGCAACCAGTACGAGCGCTGGTCCGGGTTGGTCGTGGTGGCGAAGACCTTGCCGTCCGCGCCCGGGGTGTCCCAGGCCATGCCCAGTTCGACCAGGTGCACGTCGACCCCGGCCTGGGCGAGCCGGAGGGCGGCGACGGAGCCGCCGTACCCGGAGCCGATCACCAGCGCGGGCACGCGGGCGCCGTCGGGAACGGTGGCCGCGGCGGCCGGCCGCGACGATGCGGCCGTGGCTCGGCCGGCCAGTGCGGCGCCCGCCAAGATAGAACCGGTTCCAGCAATGAAGAGTCGACGGGATACCGAGCTAGAAGTTGTTCTCCACACGGGTTCGTTACTCATGTGTTGTTCCTCACCGTTGAGGTATTTAGAACAAGTTATAGCTTGCTGGTACAGACAAGTCGACATATACCCGCGAGTAACCTGCCCGGGTGGCGGGACCGTGCCGCTGAATGGGCCATGATGGACGACTGTGGAGTCCACCCGAGTGGACCGCTGGCTCTGGGCGGTCCGGCTGCTGAAGACCCGCCCGGACGCCGCGGCGGCGTGCCGCGGCGGGCACGTGCGCGTCAACGACAAGCCCGCGAAGCCCGCGACGACCGTGGTGCCGGGCGACGAAGTGCGCCTGCGCATCGGCGGGACGACCAGGATTTTCGACGTGGTCCGGGTGATCCAGAAGCGCGTGGGCGCGGCGGACGCGGCGACGTGCTACCTGGACCGGACCCCGAAGCCGCCCCCGGAATCGGTGATCCCGGTCGCCCGTCGCGAACGCGGTGCGGGCCGGCCGACCAAAAGGGAGCGTCGCGTGCTCGACGCGTTCCGGGAGCAACCCTGACTCAGGCCTGGGGTTTCAGGCCGTCCATGACCAGGGCCAGCAGGTGCCGCGTGCGCGCCTCCCGGTCCGCGCCGAAGTCGGCGCGCCACAGGAAACCCACCAGCTGCAGGACGTCTTCGCCGTCGACGTCCTCGCGCAGCGCGCCCGCCGCCTTTCCCGCGTCCAGCAGCAGTGTGATGGCCTCGATCACCGGTCCGTAGTACGCACCGGACAAATCGGCACGCGTGGCCGCTTCGACGGCCTGGGCCACGCCGTGCTTGATGCGGCCATAGGCCGCCAGGCGCGCGAACCACCGCCGCAGCGCCTCGTCGGGCGCGTGTTCGCCGAGCAGCGCCGGCGCCGCGTCGAGGAGTTCGTCGAGGTCGTGGCGGTACACCGCGATCAGGAGCGCTTCCCGGCTGGGGAAGTGCCGGTAGAGCGTGCCCTGGCCGACCCCCGCGGCCTTCGCGATCGACTGCAGCGAAGCGTCACTCGACGCTTTGAGCGCCGTCCGCGCGACCTCCAGGATGCGCTCGCGGTTCTGCTCGGCGTCGGCTCGCATCGGGGTCACCTCCTCACCCTAGCCAACCGGACACTTGTCCGCTACGGTCGAAGCGGACAGGTGTCCACTTAATCGAGGAGTGTCATGATCGAGAACAAGGTCGTCGTGATCACCGGGGCGAGCAGCGGGATCGGCGCGGCGACCGCCACCCTGCTCGCCGAGCGCGGCGCGAAGGTCGTGCTGGGTGCGCGGCGCAAGGACCGGCTGGACGCGCTGGCGGAGCGGCTGGGCGCGGCCAGCCTGCCGACGGACGTCCGGCGCCCCGGAGACGTCGCCGCGTTGGTCCGGCTGGCCCGGGAACGGCACGGCCGGCTCGACGTCCTCGTCGGCAACGCGGGCGTCGGGCCGATCTCCCCCCTCGACTCCCTGCGCGTCGACGACTGGGACGCGATGATCGACGTCAACGTCAAAGGCGTGCTGCACGGCATCGCCGCCGCCCTGCCGGTGTTCCGCGAGCAGGGCTTCGGCCAGTTCGTGCACACGGCGTCCACGGCGGCGTACCACACCGTGCCGACGATGGCGGTGTACGCGGCCACCAAGACCGCCGTCCGCACGATCTCCGAAGGCCTGCGCCAGGAAGCGGGCCCGGGTCTGCGGGTCTCGCTCGTCTCTCCCGGCATGATCGCGACCGACTTCATCGACGGCATCCCGGAACCGGACGTCCGGGCCCGGCTCGGCGAGACCCGCGACGCCGTCGCCATCCCGCCGGAGGCGATCGCCCGCGCCATCGCGTTCGCCATCGAGCAGCCGGCGGAGGTCGACGTCAACGAGATCGTCGTCCGGCCGACCGCGCAGGCGTGAGGCGCCTCTTCGGCGAACTCCTCGCGGCGGAGTGCTCCGGAGCTAGGCTGGCCAGGTGAGCGACAGCGAGAATTTCGAAGGACGCGACGTCGGGTCCGGAGTCTCGGTCATCCGCGAAAGCACGGACGTCGTCGGCTCCGGGCCACGGCTGCACCGGCACCCCTACACCGAGACGTTCGTCGTGATCCGCGGACGGGCCCGGTTCACCGTCGGTGACGAGCAGCGCGACGGCGGCGCTGGGGACGTGCTCGTCGTCCCGGCCGGCACGCCGCACAAGTTCGCGGTGCTCGGCCCCGGTGTCTACGAGGCCGTGCACATCCACGAAAGCGACCACTTCATCACCGAATGGCTGGAGTGACGCTCACAGCCCGCCGTCGCCGATCATGCCGCGCAGCTTCGTCAGGGCGCGGAACTGCGTGATGCGGACGTTGCCGGCGGAGATGCCCAGCGCCTCCGCCGTCTCGTTCGCCGACAGGCCTGCAACGATCCGCAGCGACAGGATCTCCTGGTGCAGCGGCGGCAGCGACGCCATCAGCCGGCCCAGCCGGGCCCCGAGGTCCAGCTCGAGGACGTGGTTCTCCGGCTCGTTGCCGCCCAGCGGCCGGTCCGGCAGCTCCGGCACCGGCTTCGACCGGTCCCTGGCCACCGAGCGGAAGGCGTCGGCGACCTTGTTCGCCGCGATGGCGCGCACGAGGTACAGGAACGAGCCCCCGCGGTCCTGGTAGTTCGGCAGCACCTTCAGCACCGCCAGGCACACCTCCTGGGCGACGTCGTCGGCCGAAAGGTAGGACAAGTCCCGCCCGCCGATCCGCGCCCGGCAGTAGCGCACGACCGTCGGCTTGATGAGCCGCAGCAGCGCCTGGACCGCGTCCGGGTCACCGCCGCGCGCCGCCGCCACCATCGGGTCGAGCTGCTCCTTGGCCAGGCCGCCCTCCGGCCGCGGCGAATCCTTCAGCACGGTGTAGCCGTCGACGGCCGCCGCCACCACCGGCGCCGCCTGGCCAAGCATGGTCTCCACGGGCCCTCCTCGTGCCTGCCACCGGGGCCCAGTCCGTCCACAACGGACACTGAGGTGCCTGGACGATTCCCGGTCCGACATACGGGGTATCGAGGCGCTGACCAGCAACGTTGCACTACGCCGGTGGTTGTCCAGCTATTGTCCGTTAACCATTCACGACCCATCCGGAACGGCCGCCGGACATCGGCGGAACACCGGACAAATACTGGACAGATCAGGCCCAGCGAATTCCGTACGCGAAGCCCGGCGCGAGGTTCCGAAACCGGACGTGCACCTCGCCGGCGTCATCGGCCGCCAGCACGGCACCCGTTCCCGGCCAGCCGTCCGCGCCGCCAGGGAAAACCTTTTCCAGGCGCATGATCCGCTCCGGCACGCGGTCACCGAACCGGACGTGCAGATCGAAAAGATCGCAGGGGTGCCGCGGCACGCAGACGTACCGCGGTTCCCGCAGGTTCGCCCGGAATCGCAGGCCGACCTCGTGCCGCTCGCCGCGTCGCAACGGCTCCGGCAGCCGCAGCGCCAGCCCGATCCGGTCACTCGATTCCAGCACCCGGCCGGCGAGCACACCGCCGTGGAACACGTCGACGCCGAGATCGGACTCATGCACCGAATCGCCGGATTCGCCGGAGACCGGCAGCGTCAGCGCCAGGTCGAGCACGGCGATTTCGTCGGCGTCGGCGATCACCCGCCGGAATTCGAACGCCTCCGGCACCGGTTGGTCGATGGCCAGCGTGACGCGCAGTTCTTCGGTGTGCCAGCTGCGGCTCGGATACCGCCGGGGTGCCGGTTCGGCCGCCGCGACGGCCAGCGCGGCGATCTGCTCGATTCCCTCGTCGATCCGCCGCCGGACGGTCCGGTCGTCGCGGTCGAGCGTGCTCGCCGCCCAGCGCACCCGTTCCTGGTAGAACGGTTTCCGCGCCCGCTCGTCCAGCGCGAATGCGGCGAGCAACGCGATCTTCAGATCGTCCGGCAACGACTCGACCAGCGGCCGCAATCGATCGGACAGCTTACGCCGCATCTCCACGGTTCCGTCATCTTCCACAATGCCGCAAGCGGAGCGCAATGCGGGGCCGATCCGGGCCGCCAGCGGTGTGGTGAAAATTGCCCTCCCTTTGCGCAGGGCCTTGAGTTCACCGACCACGTCCGCCGCACTGAGGCTCACCGTTCCCCTCCCCTTCACCCGCACGGAGGTCAATGTTCGCCAGCGCCACCGCGGATGTCCAGTCGATCACGGTCCGGCAAACGGATCGTTATCCCGCGGTTCCTTTTCGCGGTCGCCGGAAACGTCGAAACTCCTCGCCGTTCCGTTCCCGGCAACCGCATTGCGGCGCAACGATTGTGCGGTGGAAACCACCGGTGCCGCCCGGAGCCGCGACTGTCGAAGTCGTCGAATGACGAACGCGTGTCCGCACCGCCGCACGCTTTCCGGCCTGCGCCCGCGCGCACCCACCCCGCCGGGTGAACGTGACCGAGCCGTTGTCCCGGCACCGGTTGACGACGGCCCGCCGCGGGTACTTGTTGATCATGAGCCCGAGGATGTGGCGCCTGCTGATCTCGGGGTCGCTGCGGCTGTTCCTGATCAGCGCCGTGCCGGCCGCCGCGCACCTGTCCGTGCTCGCCGGCCTGGCGGCGACGGTGATCGCGTTCGTCGTGCCGGCGCCCCGGAGCCGGCACGAACCCGGCGGCCCCGGCTAGCCCGACGCGCCCGCCCCGGCCCCTATGCCGCCTGCCACAGGCGGAGCTTCTCCGGGTTGCGCACCGCCCAGATCCGCCGGACCGCCTCGCCGGCCACCTCGAACGCCATGACCGCCACGACGGCGCCGTCCCGGCGGGCGGCCAGGCCCGGCCGCCCGTTGACCGTGGTCTCCACGAGCGTCAGCGCCGGGATCCGGCCCGTGAGGTCCACGGCGTAGCGCGCGACTTCCTCGCGTCCCTCGATCGGGTGGCGGACGGCGGCGGCCAGCCCACCGCCGTCCGCGACGGCCGTGGCCTCCGGGTCGAGCAGACCGACCAGCCGTTCGATGTCCCGCGCCTCCCAGGCCAGCTTGAAGGCCCGGACGACGTCCGCACTGCCGCGGGCGGGCACCGGCGCCTTGGCCGCGCCGATGCGGCGCCGCGCGGCGGTGGCCAGCTGGCGGCACGCGGCGGACGTCCGGCCGAGGACGACCGCCACCTCGGCGAACGGGTAGCCGAACACGTCGTGCAGGACGAACGCCACGCGCTCGGCCGGCGTCATCGACTCCAGCACGACGAGGAACGCCATCGTGATCGACTCGTCCAGCGTGACGTGGTCGGCCGGATCGGTGAGCCACCCCACCTGCCCGGGCAGCGGCTCGGGAATCCACTCGCCGACGTAACGCTCCCGCCGCACCCGGGCGGAGCCGAGCTGGTCGAGGCAGATGCGGCTCGCGACCGTCGTCAGCCACGCGCCCGGGGACTCGATCGCCGCCCGCTGCGCCCCGGTCAGGGCGTACCACCGGCCGTACGCTTCCTGGACGACGTCTTCGGCGTCGCTCGACGAGCCCAAGAGCCGGTAGGCGAGGCCGATCAGCTGCCGCCGCTCGTTCACGATCACGGTCAACCCGGGCTCCTTCGTTCCGTCCGCTCTTCCTCGATTCGACGAATCCGCGCGGTGCGGTGTGACACCGGCGCTCCCTCGCGCAGCACGCCTGCCGTACGCGGCGTACGCAGCCCGGCGTAGGCGCAAGTGCCGTACGACGACGGACGACCGCGTCGACGCCGGGCCCGATCATGGGAAGCGCCGGAAGGGGGCGACCATGACCAGGCTGAGCAGCCGGGCCCGCAAGTGCTACCTCGTCGCGCACATCGTCGTGGCCGGCGCGTGGATCGGAATGGATGCGGTCCTCGGCATCCTGGTCGGCACCGCGCTGATCTCCGACGACGCCGCCGTCCGCGCCACCAGCCTGCAGGCGCTCGGCCTGTTCGCCGTCTGGCCGATGCTGACCGCCGCCGTCCTCACGCCGGCCACCGGCGTCGTGCTCGGCCTCGGCACCCGGTACGGCCTCGTCCGCTACTGGTGGGTGGCCGCGAAGCTGGCGGTCAACGTCCTGATGGCGGTGCTGATCCTCGTCGCGTTGCGGCCGGGGATCGACGCGGCCACGGGTGATCCCGGTGGCCTGCTCTACCCCGTGATCGTCGCCCCCGGCCTCTTGCTGTTCGCCAGCGTCCTCTCGGTCTTCAAGCCGTGGGGCCGCCTCCGGAAGGAGACCCATGACCCTGCCCGTGGAAACGACCGCGCTGACCAAGCGCTACGGACCGGCCGCCGCGGTCGAGCACCTGGACCTGTCGGTGCACGCCGGTGAGGTGTACGGCTTCCTCGGCCCGAACGGTGCCGGCAAGACGACCACGCTGCGGATGCTGCTCGGCCTGATCCGGCCGACGTCCGGCCGCGTGCGGCTGCTCGGCGCCGCACCGGGCCCCGCCAGCCTCGCCCGCGTCGGCGCCCTGATCGAGGGGCCCGCCTTCTACCCGTACCTGTCCGGCCGGGCCAACCTGCGGGTCCTCGCCGACCACGCCGGTGTGCGCCGCACCCGCGTCGACGCCGTGCTCGACGTCGTCAGCCTCACCGAGCGCGCGAAGGACCGCTATGCGACGTACTCACTCGGCATGAAGCAGCGGCTCGGCCTGGCCGCCGCCCTGCTCAAGGACCCCCAGCTGGTGGTGCTCGACGAGCCGACCAACGGCCTCGACCCCGCGGGCATGGCCGACATGCGGGTCACCCTCCGCAAGCTCGCCGCGGACGGCTGCACCGTGCTGCTGTCGAGCCACCTGCTGGGCGAGGTCGAGCAGATCTGCGACCGCGTCGGCGTGCTGGACCACGGCCGGCTCGTCACCGAGACCACGGTCGGGGACCTGCGATCGGGTGGCGCGCTGCGCGTCGTCGCCGATCCGCCCGGCCGGGCCCGCGAGCACCTCGGCCTGCTCTTCGGCCCGGACCGCGTCCGAGCCGTCGGCCAAGCCATCGAACTCGACGTCGACCCCGGTGAGGCCGGGCGCGTCAACGCCGGACTGGTCGGCGCCGGCTTCGCCGTCACCGAGCTGCGCTGGCGCGAACCCGACCTGGAACAGACCTTCCTCGCCCTGACCGGAGGCACCCGCGATGCTGCGTGACATCCGAGCCGAGCTGACCAAGCAGTCCCGCCGTCCCGCGAGCTGGCTGCTGCTGGCCGTCGCCGTCGTCCTGACGCTGACCTTCGGTTACGCCATCCCGTACGCGGGATTGAGCGGGGCGCCGGGCACCGGACGCGGGCTGGGCGCGATGCTGCCGGACGCGTTCGTCGGCAGTGCGCTGGGCGGGCTGCCGATCTTCGTCGGCGCCCTCGCGCTGATCTTCGGCGTTCTGGTGGCGGGCAGCGAATACGGCTACGGCACGTGGAAGACAGTGCTGGTGCAGCACCCGTCCCGCGTCGCGGTCTACAGCGCGAAGCTGGTCACCGTCGCGCTGGGCGCGCTCGCCGCCGTGCTCGCGCTGTTCCTGACGACGGCGGGCGCGAGCGCACTCGTCGCGGCCCTGGAAGGGCAGGTCCCGAGCTGGCCGTCCGGCACCGGAATCGCGCTCGGCCTCGGAGCCGGCTGGCTGGTCACGACCATGTGGGGCGCGCTCGGCGTGCTGCTGGCGATCGGCCTGCGCTCGGTCGCGCTGCCGATCGGGCTCGGCCTGGTGTGGCTGCTGGCGGTGCAGAACCTGCTGGCGTCGATCGCCGCGCCGCTGCTGGACTGGGTCGACCGGCTGCAGAAGGTGCTGCCCGGGCCGAACGCCGGGGCGCTGGCGGCCGCGTTCGGGGCGAGCGCGCCGGGGGTCGAGCGGGTCGTCGGGTCCGGGCAGGCCACCGCCGTGCTGGCCGGGTACCTGGTCGTCTTCGGCGTGCTCGGGGGCTGGCTGCTGCACCGGCGGGACATCGCTTGACGAGGACCGGCCACCCGGTGCGGTGCGCTCGCACCCGATCACGCCCGGTGTAGTGTTTGCCGGTCCAACCGGCGTGCGTGACCGCGTGAGGTGCCATGACAGTGCGGCGGTACCCCGTGGCGATCCTGCTCGCCTTCGTCGCGGCGGCCCTGGTCGTGGTCAACGGGTTCGCCTTCTGGGGCGACACCTTCGCCCTCTGGGTCGACGACGCCATGCAGCTGAGCGCCGGGCTCGCCGGGGTCGTCTGCGGCGTCGTCGTCGCCCGCCGGGTCCGCGGGCACCAGCGCTGGTGGCGGGTCCTGGTCGCGCTCGGCATGGCCGGCTGGTCGCTCGGCCAGTGCGCCTGGTCCTGGTACCAGCTGGTCGACGGCCGCGGGCTGCCGTCGCCGTCGGTGGCCGACATCGGGTACCTCAGCTTCCCGGTGTTCGCGCTCGCCGCGCTCTTCGTCCTCGCGCACGCGCGGGCCCGGCCGGATCGCGAACGCTGGCAGCCCGCCCAGTGGACCGCGCACTTCGGCGTCGCGGTGGTCCTCGACGGGCTCGTCGTCACCGGCTCGCTGTTCATCCTCACCTGGACCGCGGCGCTCGGGCAGGTGGTGCGGGCCACCGGTCCGGACGCGCTGACCTGGGCCGTCGCCATGGCCTACCCGCTGTCGGACCTGGTGGTCGTGGTCGTCGCGGTGCTGCTGGTCGTGTTCGACCGGGTGGACCGCCCCTACCGCACGAACCTGCTGCTGGCCGCCGTCGGGATCGTCGCGCTGGCCTGCTCCGACAGCGTGTTCGCCTACCTGGTCAGCATCGGCGCGGAGAGCATGAAGCCGTGGTCGGACGGCGGGTTCGTGCTCGGCCCGCTGTTCATCGCGTACGCCCTGCTGGTCACGCCGAGTACGCGGCGGCGCGAGGACGCGGGCCAGCCGGTCGGCGTCGACTGGTGGCAGCTGGCCTTGCCGTACGTGCCGGTCACCGCGGTCGCGCTGCTGATCACCGTGCAGGTCCTGGCCGGGGCCGGGCCGGACGGCGTCGAGGTGTTCGTCGGCGTGCTGGTCGTGTTCCTGGTGCTCGCCCGGCAGCTGCTTTCCTTGCTGGACAACCGGTTGCTGCTGCGGCGGGTGTACGAGGGCCAGCAGCAGCTGACCCACCAGGCCTACCACGACCCGCTGACCGGGCTGGCCAACCGCGCGCTGTTCGCCGACCGGCTGGACCGGGCCGTCGAGCAGGGTGCCGACGGCGGGCACCGGCCGCTCGTGCTGATCTTCGTCGACCTGGACGACTTCAAGGAGGTCAACGACCGGTTCGGGCACGCGGGCGGGGACGTCCTGCTGCACGCGGTCGCCCAGCGGCTGCTGAGCTGCGTGCGCGCGGGCGACACCGTCGCGCGCCTGGGCGGCGACGAGTTCGCGATCCTGCTGGAGGGCGAGCTCGACGCCCCGGAGGCCGTCGCCGACCGGATCCAGAGCGCGCTGCGGCGGCCGTTCGCGGTGCACGGCACGCTGGTGCCGGTCCGCGCGAGCATGGGCCTGGTGGTGCCGGACCCGGCCGAACCGCTGGTCACCTCGGACGTGCTGCTGGGTCGCGCGGACACGTCGATGTACGCCGGCAAGCGGCTCGGCAAGGACACCACGGTCGTGTACCACCCGTCGCCGGACGGCCCGCCCGACTTCCCGTCGGCGCTGCGCCGCGCGGACGGTGGCCTCCCGGAGGGCTTCGCCCTGGTGTTCCAGCCGATCGTCCGGCTGGCCGACGAGACGCCGGTGGCGGTGGAGGCGCTGGCCCGGTGGACCTCGCGGGACGGCACGGCGGTGTCCCCCGAGACGTTCGTCCGCGCGGCCGAAGGCGCCGGTCTCGGCGCGGAGCTGGACGCGCTGGTGCTCGACCTGGCCTGCCGCGAGATCACCGCGGCCGGGGTGGACCTCACGGTGCACGTCAACGTGTGCGCGAGCCGGCTCGGCGCCGAGACGCTGGAGCAGAGCGTCGGCGCGAGCCTCGAGCGGTACGGGCTCCCCGCGGAACGGCTGGTCGTCGAGATCACCGAGACCGTGCCGGTGCCGGACCTGGCGGCGGGGGCCGCCGCGATCCGCCGCCTGCAGGACCTCGGCGTCCGGGTGGCGCTCGACGACTTCGGCGCCGGGTACAGCTCGCTGACCGTCCTGCACGCGCTGCCGGTCGACCTGATCAAGCTGGACCGCGCCCTGACGACCGGCGTCCGGCCGGACCGCGACGCGGCACTGTGCCGGTCATTGGTCGGGCTGTGCGCCGACCTCGACGTGGGCGTGGTCGCCGAAGGCATCGAGACGGCCGAGCAGGCCGAACTGGTCATCCGGGCGGGCTGCACCACCGCCCAGGGCTACCGGTTCGGCCACCCGGCCCCGCTCTCCTCGCTGCGGCTGTCGACGCTGTCGGCCGGTCACGCAGCAAAGCCGTGAATGCCACCTTGAGGGACGCTTAGAGCTTGCCTCATGTGGTGAGGCTGGCTCCGAGGGTGACGAAGGCGAGGAAGTGTCCGGCTTTGCGTTCGTAGCGCAGGGTCGGGCGGCGGTATCCGGTGTCGGCCGGCAGTTACTTCTGCGACTGGGCCAGCAGCTGCAGCGCGAGGGCTTTCAGTTCGGGGCTGGCGGTGGCGGCGTTGCCGGAGTCGAAGGGAGGGTGGGGGTCGTATTCGACGGCGAGCTGGACGGCGCGGGCGGTCTCCTCGCCGGCGATCAGGGCGGCGAGGCAGAGCGCGAGGTCGATGCCCGCGGACACGCCGGCGGCCGTGATGACCTTGCCGGTCCGGACGTACCGCTCGGATACGTACTTCACGCCGAACGTGCTCTCCAGGTAGCTGGCCGAGGCCCAGTACGTGGTCGCGCGGTCTCGGAGCAGGCCGGCCGCGCCGAGGATCAGCGCGCCGGTGCAGACCGAGGTGGTCCACGTCGTGTGCCGGTCGATGCGGCGGATCCAGTCGAGCAGGACCGGGTTTTGCATCGCGGCGACCGTCCCACGGTTGCCCGCACCGGGCACCAGCAGCACGTCGAGCCGGTCGATCTCGGCCACCGAACGTTCGGCGAGGACCGAGACCTG
Organism: Amycolatopsis sp. NPDC051045; assembly: GCF_040682955.1. Classification (NCBI taxonomy): domain Bacteria; kingdom Bacillati; phylum Actinomycetota; class Actinomycetes; order Pseudonocardiales; family Pseudonocardiaceae; genus Amycolatopsis; species Amycolatopsis sp. NPDC051045. The sequence continues at coordinate 634,528 of NZ_JBFBCC010000002.1, read as the reverse complement.
GCGGGTGTCGGTGTGGACCGGGCCGCGGTGCTCGGCGATCATCGTCACCGTCGCGCCCGGCAGCCGGGACAGCAGTTCGGCCGGTCCTGTCGGATCCAGGAGGCTGAAGCCGTCGTAGAGCAGGACGCCGATCCGCGGACCCCGGGTCCGGGCGTTCGCCGGGCCGGCCGTGAGGCCCAGCGCCGCGGTCGCCGCCACGCCGGTCAGCGCCGTCCTGCGGGTGGTTTGCGTAGTGATCATGCCTGGGAAGTGTGGGCGGTTCACGTGCCGGACGGGACCGGCATGTCCGGCATCCGGCGAATCGTGTCCCCGCTGAGGCCGTAGTGGTCGAGGAACGCCTCCCGCAACGTCGACGCCGAGGTGAACCCGCAGCGGCGCGCGACCGCGGCCAGCGGTAGGTCGCTGCTCCGTGCGAGGTGCGCGGCAGCCTCGGTCCGCGCGGCCCGCACCGCGCGGGCCGGGGTCCGGCCCAGATGGGTGGCGAACAGCCGGTTCAGATGGCGGGTGGTGATCCCGGCCCGTTGCGCCAGCGCCGGCGGGCTGAGGTCCTCGGCCAGGTGCGCGGCGATGTGGCCGAGCAGGTCGCGCACCAGCCGGTTGGTGGGCGGCGGGGCGGACAGGAACACGCTGATCTGGGCCTGGTCGGCTGGGCGGTGCAGGTAGGTCACCAGCTCGCGGGCGACCTCGCGGGCCAGGGTCGGGCCGTGGTCGTCCTCGATCAGCGCCAGCGTGAGGTCCAGGGCGCTGGTCACGCCGGCCGAGGTGTAGACGTCGCCGTCCCGGATGTAGAGCGGGGCCGCGTCCACCGTCACCGCGGGGAATTTCGCGGCCAGCAGCGCCGCGTACCCCCAGTGCGTGGTGACCCGCCGCTCGTCGAGCAGCCCGGCCGCGGCCAGCACGAACGTGCCCGTGCACACCGAGGCGATCCGCCGGCTGCGCCGGGCGAGCCGGCGCACCTGCGCCAGCAACCGGTCGTTCACGGCCGCCTCGGCCGTTCCGGCCCCGCCGACGACCAGCGTCGTGTCGATCCGCCCGGTCACCGCGGCCAGCCGCCGCGCCCCGGCCAGCACGATCCCCGACGAGCTGCGCGCGGCTTCCCCCGAAACCGTCGCCAGCTCGATCCCGTAGGGAGGTGTGGCGCCGTGGGAATTGGCGATCTCCAGGGCGCCGCTCGGACACGCGACGTCGAGTACCTGCACACCGTCGTATGCCACGATCACCACTCGCCGAACGGCTCCCTTGTCTTCTGCCACAACGGAACCCTACCCAGCAGGAGTGCGCCGAGAGCGTCGAAGACCAACCGCGCAGCCCGGCGTCACCGGTCTCGAGCCTCGTTCCGGTGCCCGGCTCCGGGCCGCGCAACACGGTCACACCTGGCTGCGTCCTGCGTCGACGAATCGAGTCAGCAGGTCCTCGAGCACCTCGAGCTCAGCCTCCGTGAACGGTTCGAACAACTCCCGGCCGGCGGCGCCGCCGGCCCTCGTCGCGGTTTCGAACGCGGCCCGGCCGGCCGCGGTGAGGGTCAGCTCGGAGACGCGTTTGTCCGTCGTGGACCGAGTCCTGTTCAGGTAGCCGACGTTTTCCAGGTCCTCGACGGTGCGGACCATGCCGGCCTTGTCGCTGCCGGTTTCGCGAATCAGGTCCCGCTGCGTCGAGACGCCGTCGCGGTCGAGGAGCAGGAGTACGCCGAAGTGCTTGCTGGTCAGGTTCAGCGGGGCGAGAGCGTCGTTCAAAGCGGCTGCGGCTCGCCGGTGCGACTGGCGCAACAGCAGGCCGGCATCCACACCGTCCTCGCCCCGAGACCGCCCCGCGGCCGAGCAACGCGACTCGCGGCCGCTCAGCCATGAAAGCAGTCATGAAAGCAAGGAGAACCACCATGCCGGTCCGCGTCGTCACCGGACTCGCCCTGCTGTCCACCGGCGTGCTCGCGGGCGCGTTCGGCTACGGCGCCGTCAACGTCCAGACCACGTTCAACGCGGTACCACTCGACGTGCGCCTGACCTTCCACACGACACTCATGCGCATGAACGGCCCGGTGATGCAAACCACCATGGCCCTCGCCATCCTCAGCACGGCCGCGCTGGCCGTGCTGTCCCGCGGCACGGCGCGGTACCTCGCGGGCGTAGCCGGCCTGCTCGCCGTCGCGTCCTTTCTGGTCACCCGGTTCGGCAACGTGCCCATCAACGGCCAGATCAAGGTGTGGGCCGCCACCACGCCACCGCCGGACTACCGCACGATCCTCGACCGGTGGGAGATGTTCAACGTCATCCGAAGCCTGGCCGCGCTCGTCGCGTTCCTCCTCATCATCACACTCGTCGCCCGCGCCATGGAGGCCGGACGTGGCGACCGACACGCAGAAGGAGTCCTGGCGTCGTGAGGAGCCGGCTTCGGACCGCAACGGCAGTCAGGTGGGCGGGTACTCCCGGCGAGATCCAGCAGCGTCGAGCGGCGGTGCCGTGGCAGACACGCCCCCGGGAGAAACCCCGACCAGCCGGCGGCTCACCCCAGGTCCGCCGAGGGTTTCGGAACCTGCGTCCCCATCTCGCCTACCCCGCCAGCGCCCCGAAACCCTCACGCCGAGGCCCCGGCTGCCGACAGCGTCAGCCGTGGGCGCCGGGTGGCAGCACGCCGAAGATCGTCGCGGTCGAGCCCGCGCCGTTGCGGTTGATCGGGCCGCCGGCGAGCACCCAGGCGCCGGTCGTGGGCAGCGCCTCGAGGTTCGCCAGGATCTCCAGGCTGATCCGGTGCCGCCGGTACACCAGTTTGGACACCGTGTAGGTCTCGTCGGTGCCGACGTCGGGGCTGAACGTGTCGGTGCCGGTGCCGCCGCGGCGGCCCAGCCGTCCGGTGTCGATCAGCCACCGCACGGCGGGGATGGAGAACCCCGGCTGGTGCAGCACGCCGTTCGCGTCGGTGTTCGGGTAGGCGGGGGTGCCCCACTTGGCGTCCCAGCCGGTCCACAGCACGACGACGGACTCGGCCGGGATCCGGCCGTGGCGCTTCTCCCACGCCTTGAGGTCGTCGACGGTGACGGCGTAGTCCGGGTTCGCCGCGGCCTTCGCCCGCACGTCGATCTTCACCGCGGGCCGGAACAGGTCCGCCGGCTCCATGTCGTCGGCGAGCGGCTCCCCGGTGTTGAAGTGCCCGGGCGCGCCCCAGTGCGTTCCGGTGTGCTCGCCTTCGCGGACGAATTGCAGGTAGTAGCCGTCGTCGGGGATGGTGGCGATGGTTTCCAGCTCGAAGGCCGGGTCGCCGGGGAAGACGTTGGTCGTGGCGGGGTCGTTGACGTGCGACAGGTTGACCAGCTCCAGCTGGTCGAGCCGCACCGGCGGGGCCACCGGTGCGGCCTGCGCCGTCCGCCCGGACAGCGCGGCGCCGAACACCCCGGCCAGCCCCGCGGCGAGCGCCCTGCGTCTCATCGGCATGCGGGATCACCTTTCACCGGCAGCACCGCCACGTGGCGGCTCGCACGGTCATATCACCCGGGCTCGCTGCCGCCAAGGAGTTGCACGAAGATGGTGGCCATGGACGACGACATCGAAGACAACGCCGACAACGGCATCCTCGACCCCGAGGACACCTTGGACGACCGAGACGAGCTGGCGGAAGGGTATTCCCCGCCGGAACGGGCGCAGGCGACCGAAGGCTGGGGCACCACCGCGCACGAGACGGCGGAGGGCGAGAGCTGGGCGGGCCGGCTCGCCCGCGAGGTCCCCGACCTGGCCGACGACGCCGATGACGACGGACTGGGCGACAGCGAAGACACCGACGGCGAGCTGCGCGACGACGAGGTCGGCGACGCCCGCGCGGGCCGTCTGGTCGCTTCGGGCGAAGGCTCCGGCGAAGACGCCGACGAAGAGCTGTACGCGTCGGACGCCGGCATCGACGGCGGGGCGGCTTCGGCGGAGGAAGCGGCCGTCCACGTGATCGACCCTTCCCGCCGCTGGTGAGGTGACGGAACGGGCCGGCGTTCGAGGGAACCGGACCGCCCCGCCACCACCGGATCGCCAAGGGCCGCCCGGGGCGGCGGCCACGGCAGGGGAAGACGATCCGGCCCGCGGTCGCGGCACCGGGCCACGAACCGCCCCCTCGACGATTCGTGGCGGCACCGGCGACTGAAACCCACCGTGCCGGATCGGCCTTGCGCGGAACTTTCCCGATCCTTTCCGGCCATCAATTACAGTGGGCGGCCGGACGGACACGGGGAGACAGAGGGGCGGACGGCCGGTGCGGTTCAGGCTGCTGGGCGAGCTCGAAGTCCACGTCGGCGGCCGTCCGGTGGAAATCCGCCGCCCGCGCCTGCGGGGATTGCTCGCCGCGCTGCTGACGGACCTGAACAAGGTCGTGCCCGCGGACGTCCTCGCCGAGCGGATCTGGGGCGAGCAGCTGCCGGTCAATCCGCGCAATGCCCTGTACAGCTACGTTTCCCGGCTGCGGACGGCGCTCGGCGAAGCGACGGTCACCCAGCGGTCGGGCGGTTACCTGCTGACGGCGGACGCCGAAGCCGTCGACCTCCACGTCTTCCAGCGGCTCCTCGACGAGGCCGCGGCCACCGGCGACGACGAGAAAGCCGGCCTCCTGGGCCGGGCACTCGGCCTGTGGGACGGCGAGCCGTTCGCCGGCCTCGACACGCCGTGGTTCGCCAGTCTGCGCGAAGCACTCGAAAACCGGCGCTTGGCCGCGCAGCTCGACCTGGCCGACATCAGGCTTCGCGGCGACCGGGCCGGCGAGCTGATCCCCGAGCTGACCGCGCTGGCCGAAGCCCACCCGCTCGACGAACGGCTCCGCGGCCAGCTGATGCTCGCGCTGTCCCGTGCCGGCCGGCAGGGTGCCGCCCTGCGGGAGTACGACCGGATGCGCCGCCTGCTCGCCGAGGAGCTCGGCGCCGATCCCGGTGCGGCACTCCGGCGGGTGCACGAGCGGATCCTGCACGGCGATCCGGGTCGGACAACCACCGCGGCGAGGCCGGTGCCGCAGCAGCTGCCGGCGGCGCCGGCGTCCTTCGTGGGCCGGGCCGAGCTGCTGGCGGCGCTCGACCGGGCCGGGGAAGCGGCGGGCCCGGTGGTGATCTCGGCCATCGGCGGTGCGGGCGGGATCGGGAAGACGTCGCTGGCGTTGCACTGGGCGGCCGGCAAGCTCGCCGCGTTCCCCGACGGGCAGCTGTACGTCAACCTGCGCGGCTTCGACCCGGCCGCCGAGCCGATGCCGGTTTCCGTGGCGGTGCGGGGGTTCCTGCACGCGCTCGGCGTGGACGGCTCCGCCGTGCCGCCGGAGCCCGACGCGCAGCTCGCGCTCTACCGCAGCCTGCTCGCCGGAAAGCGCATGCTGGTCGTGCTCGACAACGCCGCCGGCACGGACCAGGTCGCCCCGCTCCTGCCCGGCAGCCCGACCTGCCGGGTGCTCGTGACCAGCCGTCACCGGCTCGGCGGGCTCGTCGCGGCGCACGGGGCGCGGCCGATCTCCCTGGACGTCCTGTCCGCCCGGGAAGCCCGGGAGCTGCTCGAGCGGCACCTCGGCCGCGACCGGCTCACCGCCGAGGCCGCCACCGTCGACGAGCTGGTCCGGCTCTGCGCCGGGCTCCCCCTGGCGCTGGGGATCGTCGCGGCCCGCGCGGTCACCTCGCCCGAACTGCCGCTGCGGCTGCTGGCCGAGGAGCTGCGGGACCACGCCGCCCGGCTGGACGGGCTCGACACCGGCGAGGCCGGGCTGAGCCTGCGCACGGTGTTTTCGTGGTCCCTGCGCCACCTCGCGAACGACGCTTCGGCGTTGTTCGGCCTGCTGGCCCTGGCGCCCGGACCGGACATCGGCCTGCCCGCCGCGGCGGCGCTGGCCGGCGTCCCGCTCGCCGCGACCCGGAAGGTGCTGCGGGCACTGGAGAACGCGCACCTGGTGACTCGAACGGCCGAGGGCCGGTACCGGATGCACGACCTGGTCCGGCTCTACGCGTGCGAAGAAGCCGAGCGGACGCAGCCGGAAAGCGCTCGCGAGGACGCCCTGCGGCGGGTGACGGACTTCTACCTCCAGACGTCCTGGCACGGCAACCGCGCGCTCGAGCCGTTCGAGACACCGATCCGGATCACACCGCCCCGGACCGGCGTCGAACCGCTGCTGTTCAGCGGCCACGTCGAGGCGCTGCGGTGGTTCACCGAGGAAAGCGCCTGTCTGGCCGCGACCAGCGAACTGGCGACGGCCCGCGGGTGGCTGGCCGAGGTCTGGCAGCTGGCCTGGCTGCTGAACGAGTTCCGGGCCCGCCAAGGCCTGCTGGCGGAGCGCGAAACCGCCGCCCGGCGCGCCCTCGCCGCGGCCGAAGACCTCGGGGACGTACCGGCCCAGCTGCTGGCGCACCGGATCTTCGCCAGCGCCAGCATCTTCGCCGGCCGGGCCGAGGCCGCGCTCGAAAGCCTGCCCAAGGCGCTGGCGCTGGCCGAGGAGTGCGGAGACCGGGTACAGCAGGCGCACCTGCACTACGTGCTCGCCGGCGCGTGGGAGTACCACGCCGAGGACTACCAGGCCGAGCGCGATCAGTGCGAACGCATCCTCGCTCTGGTCGAACCGGCCGACGACCCGCGGCTCTACGTCAAGACGCTCGACATGATCGGGTTCTGCCACTTCCAGTGGGACGACCGGCCGGGCGCCCGCAAGTGGCTGGGCCGCGCGGCCGCCGTGGCCGCGGAGTACCACGACATCGCCGGTGAAGCGCACGCCATCGGCAACCTGGGGTTCGTGGCGCTGCGCGACGGCGAGTGGACCACGGCCATCGACTGCCTGGAGCGGTGCACCGGAGTGCTGCGCGAAATCGGGAACATCCGGCGAAGGGCGTTCTTCCTCGTCGCACTCGGCGACTGCTACCGGGCCGCCGGCCGGCCGGACGACGCTCGCCGGGTGCTCCACGAGGCGCTGGACTTCTACCGGTCGAGCACCGAGGACTCGCACAGCAAGGAGCTCGAAGCGTGCCTGCTCGCACTGGACGATCGTTCACGACCCTGACCTCACGCCGTCGTACTCGCGGACCGCGTCCAGGTACTCCGCGATCGCGTCCCGGTTGCGCAGCAGGCATTCCGCCCGGCGGGTCATCCGGTCGCGCTCCGCCTCCAGGGTCGCGATCATCTCCGGGGTCGCGTCGGGGAAGTAGATCGTCCGCGGCTTGTCGAGGCACGGGAGGATCTGTTTGATGATCCGGGTCGGCAGCCCGGCGTCGAGCAGGCCGCGGACCTGGATCACCCGGTCGACCGACGGCTCGTCGTAGTCGCGGTAGCCGTTCGGGCCGCGGTCGGCGACGATCAGGCCCTGCTCCTCGTAGTACCGGAGCAGCCGGCGGGACGTGCCCGTGCGCTCCGCGAGCTCGCCGATCCGCATGTGCGCCACCTCACGTTCTGCCGAGTGGACCTTCACATCAATGTGAGGGTTCGAGCATAGCGGCATGACGAACCTCCGCACCCGCGCTCTTCCCCTGACCGCCCTGCTCGCCCTGACCACCGCCGCGTTCGTCACCGTGCTCACCGAGGCGCTGCCCGCCGGCGTGCTGCCCGGGATGAGCGCCGGCCTCGGCGTCGGCGAATCCGCGGCCGGCCAGGCCGTGACGGTCTACGCGCTCGGCACCGCGCTCACCGCGATCCCGCTCGCCGCGGCCACCGCGGCCTGGCGCCGCAAACGCTTGCTGCTGACCGGAGTCGCCGGGTTCGCCGTCGCCAACACCGTCACCGCCCTGTCCGCCGACTACGTGCTCACCATGGCCGCCCGGTTCGTCGCCGGGGTGGCCGCGGGCGTCGTCTGGGCCCTGCTGGCGGGCTACGCGCGGCGGCTGGCGCCCGCGCACCTGCAGGGCAAGGCCATCGCGATCGTGATGGCCGGCATCCCGCTGGCCCTGTCGCTGGGCATCCCGGCCGGGACGTTCCTCGGCGGCCTGCTCGGCTGGCGCTCGGCGTTCGGCGTCATGTCGGCCATCGCCGTCGTGCTGCTCGCGTGGATCGCCGCGGCGGTTCCCGGCCGGCCCGGACAGGCCGGCGGCAAGACGCCGGTCCTGCGGACGCTGACCGTCCCCGGAGTCGGGCCCGTGCTGGCCGTGACGCTCGTCTTCGTGCTGGCGCACACCGTGCTCTACACCTACGTCGCCGCCTTCCTCGGCCACGCCGGGATGGGCGGCGCGGTGGACGTCGTCCTGCTCGTGTTCGGCATCGCGTCGATGGCCGGCATCGGGGTCGTCGGCGCCCGGATCGACCGCGCGCTGCGGACGCTGATGGTGCTCAGCACGATCCTGGTCGCGGTGGCCGCGGCGCTGCTGGCGGTCTTCGCGGGCAGCCCGGTGCTGGTCTACGTCGCCGTGGCGCTGTGGGGGCTCGGCTGGGGCGGCGTCCCGACGCTGCTCCAGACGGCGGCCGGGAACGCCGGCGGCGACGCGGCGGACAACGCGCAGGCCATGCTCGTCACGCTGTGGAACGCCGCGATGGCCGCGGGCGGGGTCGCCGGCGGCGTCCTGCTCGACGCCGCCGGGCCGGCGTCCTTCCCCTGGACACTGCTCGTGCTGCTGCTGCCGGTGCTCGCCGTGGTGCTCGGCGCGCGGCGGCACGGATTCCCGGCGCGGTCCTGAACCGTCCTGAGTGGACGAAGGGCCCGGACGCGCTCACGCCCGGGCCCTCCAGCTCGGTTTTTCAGCAGCGGCCCGCGATGGCCCGCAGGAGCTCCGCGTTCGCGGTGTCGCCGGACAGCTCCCAGGCGAACACGCCGCCGAGCCCCTGCGACTTCGCGTAACCGGCCTTGGCCGACGCCGTCTCGGGCGTGTCGTAGCTCCACCACTGCGAGCCGCACTTCGCGTAGGCCGTGCCCGCGATCCGGCCGTTGGCGGGGCACTTGGTCTTGAGGACCTTGTAGTCCTCGACGCCCGCTTCGTAGGTGCCGGGCGCCGGGCCGGTGGCCGTGCCGCCCGGTTGCTTCTGCGTCACGCCGTCCCAGCCACGGCCGTAGAACCCGAGGCCCAGCAACATCTTCGACGACGGCACCCCCTGGTGGCGCAGCTTTTGGATGGCCGCGTCGGCGTAGTAGCCGGCGGTCGGGAGGCCCGGGTAGGCGCGCAGCGGCGAGTGCGGCGCGGTCGGCCCGTTCGGGCTCGCACCGGCGACGAAGTAGTCGTAGGTCATCACGTTGTACCAGTCGAGGTACCGGCTCGCGGCGCCGTACTCGGTGGCGTCGATCTTGCCGCCCTCCGAGCCGTCCGCGGTGATCGCGGCGGTCACCAGCTGGTGCCCGAATTTCGCCCGCAGCGCCTTGACCAGCGCGGTGAACGCCTTCGGCCCGCTGGTGTCGCAGGTGTTGCCGCAGGCGTTCGGGTATTCCCAGTCGACGTCGATGCCGTCGAAGACGCCCGCCCAGCGCGGATCGTTGACCAGGTCGTAGCAGGATTCGGCGAACGCGGCCGGGTTCTTCGCCGCCTCGGTGAACCCGGCCGACCAGGTCCAGCCGCCGAAGGACCAGAGCACCTTGAGCTTCGGGTGCAGCTTCTTGAGTTCGAGGAGCTGGTTGAAGCTGCCGTGCAGCGCCCCGGGCCCGGCGCTGTCGGCGTGGCCGCTGACGCTCGTGGCGGCGTCGTAGGGCATGTCGTGGTCGGCCCACGGGTCACCGACCGCGCACCCGCCGCCCGTCACGTTGCCGAACGCGTAGTTGAGGTGGGTCAGCTTCGCGGCCGACCCGGACGTCTCGATGTCCTTGACGTGGTAGCCGCGGGCGTAGACGTCCCAGTCGGCGAAGTAGGCCATCACCTTGCCCGGGGCCTGTCCGGCGTCCGCGGGTGGCGCGACGACGGAGGCACCGGCCAGCGCGAGCGCGGCGACGGCAAGGCCTTTTCTCATGCGGAGCACGGGATTCTTCCCTTCGGCGAGCCGGCCGGGCAAACAGAGGCTAACAGGTCCAGACCACTGCGGACCAGAGCAAAACGGTGGGGTCAACGGGTTTCCCGATGGCCCGGCAGCCGGGTCCGGATTCACGGCGTGCGATGATCGGCCGATGACCGAGTTCGGCTGCGCCCGCTGCTCCGGCGAAGACGCCCTGACCGCGCTGGCGTTCTGCACGACCCGGCTGACCAAGACCCATCGTCTGGTCGAGCGGTCGCACTTCAGCGTCTCGCTGCGCCGGTGCCCGGCGTGCGGCCAGTCGTTCGCCGCGATCTTCACCGAGTTCGTCGACCGGAACGGCGGCGAGGACGCGCAGTACTTCGACTTCGTCCCGCTCACCACCGCCGAGGTGACCACGTTGGCCGCGCAGGGCTCCCGGATCGACCTCGCCGAGCTGGGCGCGCTGGGCAGCGTCCGGCGGCGGCTCTCGTCGAGCTGGCCGACCGGCGCGGAGAAGGAGATCGCCTGGCGGACGGATGCGCTTTCGGTGCGCGAGGGTCACTGACCGGCCAGGCGGAGGATCGCCGCGGCGGAGCGGTCGACGTCGGCCTCCGTCGTCGACCAGTTGGACACCGAGATCCGCAGGTACCGGCGGCCGCGCCAGGTCGTGCCGCCGAGCCAGCACGTGCCGTCGTCCTGGACCTTCCGGATGATCGCGTCGGTGTCGTCGCCGAAGGAGACCAGGACCTGGTTGAGGACGACGTCGTTGGCGATCTCGGCGCCACCTTCGGCAAGGGCCAGCGCGAAGCGGCGCGCCAGCCGGCAGCAGCGGTCGACGAGCTCGGCGACGCCGTCGCGGCCCAGTTCGCGCAACGCCGCCCAGACCGCGAAGCCGCGGGCGCGGCGCGAGGACTCCAAGGTCAGGTCGCCCATGCCGGACACCTCCCCGGCGCCGGTGAGGTAGGCCGCCCGGTAGGCGATCGCCGCGGCGTGGACGTCCGGGCGCGCGCAGAAGACGAACCCCGAGTCGTACGGCACGTTCAGCCACTTGTGCCCGTCGCAGGCCCAGGAGTCCGCCAGCTCGACGCCGTCGAGCAGCGCGGCCGTGGCCGGGTTGGCCGCGGCCCACAGCCCGAAGGCGCCGTCGACGTGCACCCAGCCACCGTGGCGGTGCGCGAGCTCGCACCCGGCACGCAGGTCGTCGCACGCGCCGGTGTTCACGTTCCCCGCCTGCAGGCAGACGATCAACGGCCCGGTCCCCGCAGCGCACACCCGCGCGAGGTCTTCGACGTCGATCGCGCCTTGCGGGCCGGCGGCCACCGGCTCGACGGCGCGGGTGCCGAAGCCCAGCAGGCGCAGCGCCCGGTCGATCGTCGCGTGCCGCTCATCGCTCGCGACGACGCGGACGCGCGGGGCGCCGGTGAGCCCGTCGCGTTCGGCGTCCCAGCCCGCTTCGGCGAGCACGTGGTGCCGGGCCGCGGCGAGCCCGGCGGTGTTCGCCGCCTGCCCGCCGGTGACGAACCCGGTGGACGCGCCCGCCGGAAGGCCGAGCAGCTCCTTCAGCCAGGCGCCGGCGACGTCTTCGGCGGCCGCCGCGGCCGGCGAAAGGACGGCGTTGAAGCCGTTCTGGTCCCAGCCGGCGGCAAGAACATCAGCGGCAGTGGCGGCCGGCAGCGCGCCGCCGACGACGAAGCCGAAGAACCGCGGCCCGGCGGTGGCGACCAGCCCCGGTTCGGCGGCGCGGGCGAGGTGTTCGAGCACTTCGGACGGCGGGCTCGGGTCCTTCGGGAGCGGGCCACCGAAGCCGGCCCGCAGCGCGACGGGATCGACGGCACCGGCGACGGGCCGGTCCGCCAGACCGGCGCGGTGCTCCGCGGCGAGGTAGGCGGCGCGGGCCAAGAGTGCGTGCATCTCGTCCACGGGCCGACTCTAGGCCGGGTTCGGTGATCGAGCGGCGGAATTCGGGCCCCGCAGCTCGGCGGCCCGGCGCTCGGCGGCCCGCAGCTCGGCCGCTCGGCGCCTCGGCACCCGCAGCCGAACACTGAAATGTTAGATCTCACATCTTGCATTCCACCTGCCCGCTAAGCCGCCTTCGGGTGGGCGGCCCGCCGGTTCTCCCGCGCCAGCTCGACGGTCGTCGCAATGCGGCGCTGCCGGGTCTCCGGCCGCTTGGCCTTCGCGATCCATTCCAGGATCAACCGCCGCGACGAGGGCGGAAAGCCCTCGAAATGCCGCCGGGCCACCACATCCGCCTCGAAGGCATGCCCCAGGTCGGGCGGCACCACACCGTCCTGAGCCTCGGAAAGCACGTCCCAGGTCCCGGTCCGCCGGGCGAGCTCCACCATCGCCCGGCCCGACGGCGCCATCAACCCGGCCGAGGTCAGCCGCGCCACCCGTTCGCGGTTCACCCGGCTCCACGTGCTCGCCGCCTTCCGCGGCGTGAAGCACAGATACGTGCTCCCGGCGTCACGGCGCAGCGCCTTGCTGTCGATCCACCCGAAGCACAGCGCCTGCTCCATCGCCTCGTGGATCCCCACCCCGGGTTCCGGACTCCCCTTGCGCCGGATCACCAGCCACACCGACGTCTCCGTCCGGCCCGACGCCGCCAGCCACGCGCGCCAGCCTCCGGCCGACGTGACCTCCAGCACCGCGACACCTTCGATGTTGTCCATGCCCTCATCATCGGGGGTTAAGTGTTCATCTTCTGAGCACTTTCGGACGGGAACAATCGACGACCTCCCGGCGTAGCGTCCTGGTATGGAGACCCCGTTGAGCACCGACCGCCTCGTGATCCGGGACTGGACGGTGGACGACGCCGAAGCCGCGTTCGCCATCTACGGCGCGGAGGACGTCACGCACTGGCTGACCCCGGCCATGAACCGCGTGGGTGACATCGACGCGATGCGCGCGGTGCTGCAGGCCTGGCAGGAGGCACAGCCGAACCTGCCGCCGCCGCGCGGCCGCTGGGCCGTCGAGCGCAAGGAGGACGGCGCGGTGATCGGCGGCCTCGGCATCCGGCTGCTGCCGCCGTTCGAAGAGGACCTCGAGCTGAGCTGGCAGGTCAGCCCCAAGGCGTGGGGCCATGGCTACGCGTCGGAGGCGGCGACCGCGCTGATCGAGTGGGCGTTCACGCAGGACACCGAGGAGCTGTTCGCCGTCGCGCGGCCGAACAACACCCGGGCGATCGCGGTGGCCAAGCGGCTCGGCATGAACTGGGTCGGCGAGACGGACAAGTACTACAACCTGCGGCTCCAGGTCTACCGGATCCGGCAGACCGACCTCATCGGCTGACCGGCTCCGGCAGCACAACGCGGATTCCGCGGTGCCCGGCACGACCGGCGAGCCCGCAAGCCCTGCCGCCGGACCCGGGTTTCTGGCAAGGTCCGCCTCATGACCCGCCCCGAATCCGCCGCCGAGGTGTTCGACGCGCTCGGCACGGACTACGAACACGCCTTCCGCACCGCGACCGCGCAGCGGGCCGCGATCACCGATCTCCTGGCCGCCCTGCCTCCGCAGGCGAAGGTGCTCGACCTCGGCGCCGGCACCGGACGGCCGACCGCCGAACTCCTGGCCGCGGCCGGCCACGACGTGACCGGCTACGACGTCGCCCCGAAGATGGTCGAGATCGCCCGGAGCCAGGTGCCCGCCGCCCGGTTCGAACTCCGGGACATGCGCGAACTGTCCTTCGCGGACGGCATGTGGGACGCGATCACGGCGTTCTTCTCGATGCTGCAGTTGCCCCGGGCCGAGCAGGAAACCCTGATCGGGCGCCTCGCGGCGTGGCTGAAACCCGGCGGTCTGCTGCTCTTCGCCACCGTGCCCGCCGACGTCGACGGGGTCGACATCGTCTTCATGGGTCACTCCGTCCGCGCGAGCAGCTTCGCCGCCGGCGCGCTCAAGGAGCGGCTGCGGGCCGCCGGCCTCGAAATCGTCCGCGAGGACGAGGCGGAGTTCGTGCCCGACCACCCGGGCGCCGCAGCCGAGCCGCACGTCTACCTGACCGCGCGCAAGCCGGTCTGAGCCGGCGAGACCGTACGAAATCGATCATCCGACGGACATGAATTTTACTCAACTTCGTGCATGTCCGGGCGGCGGACCCGAGCTAAAGTGAGGGATGGGCATCGAAGCTCCCGCCAAGCCGGTCTCGCGCGAACACCGTGAGCTGGTGCGCGAGATGCTGGCCAGACTGCCCGAGTTCGCCGATCGCCTCGCCCGGTTGCTCGGCGAACAGGACGAGTTCTACCGGCAGATCGAAGCCGTCTCACCCGGCGAACTGCGGCAGGTCTGCCGCGCCAACCTCGAGCGCGCGCTCACCGCACTGGCCGAAGGCCGTGGCCTCGCACTCGACGCCGCCCGCAAGACCGGGCTCGTCCAGGCGCGCCGGGGCATTCCGCTGCCCGCCGTGCTGCGGGCGTTCCGGATCGGCGGCACCTTCATCTACGAAGCCCTGCTGGAGCTCGCCGGCCCGGAGTTCCTCAACCCGACCCGGACGATCGAGATCAACTCCTACGTCTGGAAGGCGATCGACTACTACTCGGAGGCGCTGGCCGCGGCGTACGAAGAGGTCGCGGCCGAGCCGTCGCACGCGAACGCGCGGCTGCTGGACGACCTGCTGCGCGGCCGGCTCACGAGCCAGGCGGACATGGAGTCCGCCGCGCGCGAGCTGGGCCTGCCGACCGCCGGCATGTTCGTCGCCGTGGTCACCGAACGCGTCGAGCCCGACGAGCAGGACTCCGTCGAGGCGCTCCTGCGGGCGCGGCGCTGGCGGTCGGCGTGGCGGCCCGGCGGCGAGGCGGGCCTGGTCGCGATCGACCGGATCGAGGACGTCCGGCGGCTGCGCGAAGTGCTGGGTTCGCTGCCCGTCGCGGCCGGGATGAGCAAGCCGTTCAGCGGGTTCCCCGACGTCCCGGACGCCCTGCACCGGGCCCGGATCGCCCGCCGCTCGCTGCCGTCGGCGACCGCGGGCGTGGTGGTGTTCGGCGATTCGCCGGTGACGACGCTGGTCGCCGCCGCGCCCGGGATGGCCCGCGACGTCGTGCGGTCCGCGCTGGCCGGCGTGCTCGCCCTGCCGGGTGCGGAACGCAAGGTCCTGCTCGACACGCTGCTGGCGTGGTTCGCCGGCCACGGCTCGGCGAAGGAAGCCGCGGACCGGTTGTTCGTGCACCCCAACACGGTCCGCTACCGGCTGCGGCGCGTGCAGGAGCTGACCAAGCGCGACCTCACCGACCCGGTGGACATCGGCGAGCTGTACGTCGCCCTGGAGTCGGTGCGCCTGGATCCGGGGCCGGACTGATCGCATTTCGATCACTACCGATTGACTTTCGATAGATACCCCGCGATAGTCGACGCATGGTTACCGAGAAGTGGGCCGTGCCCGCGCTCAGAGTGTTCCTCGTGGTGCTGTTCGGCGTCCTCGTCGTGTTCCAGACGCTGTCGCTGCCGGGCGGGATCGCCTACCACGTACAACAGAACCCGCACGACGCGCCGCTGCGCTGGCCGTTGACCGCCATCGCGGTGTTCCTGGTGCTGTGCGTCCAGGTGGTGGTCGTCGCGACCTGGAAGCTGCTGACCCTGGTCAAGAAGGACCGGATCTTCACCCCCGCGTCCCTGAAGTGGGTCGACGCGATCGTCTGGGCCGTGGCCGCCGCGTGGCTGGTGCTCGGCGGCATGCTGCTGTTCGTCGGCTTCAACGCGGACGACCCCGGGATGCCGATGCTGCTGTTCCTGGTGACCGTCGGCATCACCGTGATCGGGCTGCTGATGGTGGTCATGCGCGCCCTACTGCGGCAGGCCACCACGCTCCGGTCCGACCTGGAAGCGGTCATCTGATGCCGATCGTCGTGCGCATCGACGTCGAACTGGCTAAGCGCAAGATGAGCGTCGGGGAGTTCGCCGAGAAGGTCGGGCTCACGCCGGCCAACGTCGCCGTGCTGAAGAACGGCCGGGCCAAGGCGGTGCGCTTCAGCACGCTGGAAGCCATGTGCCGGGTGCTCGAATGCCAGCCCGGCGACCTGCTCGAATGGGTGGACGACGAGCGTTAGCCCAGGTCGGCGGGCCGCACGCGCAGCTTGGCGGCGATGCGGGCGAGCGCCTGCTGATCGGCGGCGGTGAGCGGGTCGAGCACGCCCACGACGCTGCGCACGTGCGTGGGCGCGGCCTCGACGACCTTCTCGAAACCGGCTTCGGTGAGGGCGACGAGGGTGTACCGGCCGTCCTCGGGGTCGGGCGAGCGCCGCACCCAGCCGCGCTGCTCGAACCGCTTTACCACGTTGGACAGCCGCGAGAGCGATCCGTTCGCGAGGTAAGCCAGCTCGCTCATCCGCAAGCGGCGCTCCGGCGCCTCCGAGACGTGGCTCAGCGTGAGGTATTCGAAGAGCGTCAGGCCCGCTTCGTGCTGCAACGGCGCCTCCAGCCGTCCCGGGAGCAGCAGGATGAGCGAGACCAGCCCGGTCCAGGCTTCCTTTTCGGCCGCGCTGAGCCAGCGCGGCTGGTCCGCGCCTTCGCCGCCGTGCTCGGTTTTGGCCATGCCGGAACCCTACCCAGCGCTCTATAACTTCACGCTTGAAGTAAAACCGTGTTAGGTTGACTTCAAGCGTGAAGTCAATCGAAGGGATCCTCATGCCCGAGTTCTTCGTCACCCCCGGCTACGGCCCGCGGCACCTCGCCGCCCTCCACTACAGCCAGGCGGTCCGGATCGGCGACCGCGTCGAAATCTCGGGCCAGGGCGGCTGGGACGATGACACCGTCTTCCCCGAGCACCTGGAAGACGAGATCGTCCAGGCGTTCGACAACGTCGAGCGCACGCTGGCCACCGCCGGCGCCACCTGGGCCGACGTCGTCGCCCTCGATTCGTTCCACGTCCCCACCGCGGACGACACCATCGGCGACGACCACACGCGGGTCATGGTGGAACAGCTCCGCAAGCGCATGGGCGACCGCGCGCCCATCTGGACCCAGATCGGCGTGGCCGCACTGGGTGCCCCGGGCATGCGCGTCGAGATCAGGGCGACGGCGGTCACCGGCCAAGGCTGAGCCGCACCACCCTCGGATGGTTCCCCGGCGCACGAGGGGGCGTGAGCTAAGCCGCGTCGGCCTCGACCAGGCGGGCCAGCTCCAGCAGCGTGCCCTCGAAACCCGGCCCCGCGGTCAGCGCCACCGTGAGGGGGCCTCCCCGCCGGTGCCGCCCGACCGGGAGCACCACCGCCGGTTCCGTCCACTGGGGACGGTCCACTCCGGCCGAGACGACGACGTCCGGGCGCACCGGTCGTCGGCGGCGGCCGCCCGCGTCGAGGTCGAGCACCACGTTGCCGTACAGGGAAAGCAGGGCGGCGACGTCCGCCACCGCGTCCCGCAGCTCGCGGTCGGCGATCGAGTCCGAGTGGGCGCCGATCGCCGGGCGGGGCGGCTCGGCGTCGCGGGCGAGGTGCGGCACGATCGCCGCGAGGTCGCCCGCGGCGCAGGTCAGCACCCGGATGCCGGGCACACCCGCCAAGGGGTCGGTGAGGCTGATCCCCGCACTCGCGGCGGCCGCCACGATCCGGGCGCGCCAACGCGCGGTCGCCGCGATGGCGACCTTCGAAGGGTCCTGCGACAAAAGGGGCTTTCTCCTTTGCGGTCCGGCGCGGCGGAGGGCGGATCGTCCGATGGTGGGCCCCTGCCCGTTGTGCCCGGGAACAAACATCTTTGGTCGCTTGGTCCGAACGGGGGTGTCCATGCCGCCTTCCGGTCGCACACGGTGTCTGTGACCGCCGGTCACACTTTGACGCGCGACGTGGCGCGGGCCACTATCCGGGCACCTGATTACCGCCGGGTAATTTGCGTGTCCGTAGTACGACCCAGGAGGACCGTTGCGACGAGCTTTCGGCCTGATCTTGCTGGCGCTGGGGGTTTTCGCGGTCGCCGGAGCGGTACTGCTGCCGACCTACGTCTACCCGAAGCTCGCCAAGGTGCCGCTCGACCAGGACTCGACGTCGGTGCTGGAAGGCACCGCGAGCAAGGTCCTCGCCGTGACCGACAAGGGCGCCGGCCCGGTCACCGAGATCCGTGAGAACGCGAAACTGACCGCGACCGGCCGCGTGCAGGCGAACTTCGCCCGGCCCGAGATGCACCAGGACACCGACTACGCGGTCTGGCTGCTCGCGGTGCAGGTCAAGGACGACGCCGACGGCACCGTGCTCAGCGCCAGCAAGCGGCAGGTCTGCTTCGACCGGCACACCTCCGAGGGCTACGACCCGCGCGGCGATGCCGACCCGAAGTGCACCCGCGAAAGCAGCTACGTCACCAAGCTCAAGGACAAGGCCGACCAGGACGGCCAGAAGCCGCCCGAGGAGAACGACTACAAGGCCCAGCCCGGCCTGAACTTCAAGTTCCCCTTCGGCACCGAGCAGAAGGACTACCAGGTCTACGACGACAACACCGGCAAGGCCGTCACCGCCCGGTTCACCGGCACCGAGACGGTGAACGGGATCGAGACCTACAAGTTCGTCCAGAACATCCCCGACACGAAGATCGACACGAAGTCGGTGCCCGGCTCGCTCGTCGGCGCCGCCGGGGCCAGCGTCGACGCCGAGCTGTTCTACCGCGGGGTCAACACCATGTGGGTGGAGCCGGTCACCGGGGTCGAGGTGAAGCAGCAGCAACAGCAGCACCAGGAACTGCGCACCGGCACCGGCGCCCCGACCGTCGTGTTCGACGGGACGCTGGCCTACAACGGCAAGACGATCGCGCAGATGGTCGACCAGGTCGACGCGAACAAGGGGAAGCTGGAGTTCCTGTCGAGCACCGGCCCGCTCTGGCTCGGCATCGGCGGCGGGGTGCTGATCCTCGTCGCGGTCTACCTGCTGGTCCGGCGCCGCCCGGCCGCACCGCCGCCCCCGCCGCGCCGGCGACGGGAACCGGTCGGAGCCGGACGCTGAGCCTTTCCGGTGGGTTCCGCCTCGGTTGTTACTGATCCGACCAACAGTAGGCCGACCCCCGCGCGGCACGTAACCGTTGCCACGAAGACATTCGGCCGTGGCTGTGGTCGGATCAGTAACGATCGGCACAGTACCGCTTCCGCAGTACCAGAACCAGATTCCAGGACGCTATTTCCCGCAGGCCGGGAACCCGCACGATCCACATCGCCCAGCTCGGGTGGTACCGCGGGTAACCGGCCACCAGGTCGGCGAGCGGCGTCGCCTTCGCCCAGCGAAGCGCGGCGCCGACCGAAACCGGGAAGAGGCTTTCCCCGAATTTGTTCTTCGGCTGCTTCCCCGTTTTCATCGCATAGCGCTTCCGGGCGTAGTGACCGCCGAGGAAATGCCACGGCGCGGTCTCGTGGCCGCCCCACGGCGAATACCACGGCGTGAACGACGCGAAGACCGTGCCGCCGGGCTTGGTCACCCGGCACATCTCGTCGAGCATGACCCACGGCTCACTGACGTGCTCCAGCACGTTCGACGAGTAGCAGACGTCCACGGATCCGCTGCGCACCGGCAGTTCCGTGCCGCTGGCGCGGATCATGTTCTCCCCCGGCTCACCGCGCGCGGACAGCTCGCCGACGTCCGGGTCCACGCCGAGGTAGACCGCGCCGGCCGCGCGGAACGCGTCGGAAAAATAGCCAGGGCCGCCGCCGACGTCGAGCACCGTGCGCCCGGACAGCGGAGTGTGCGCCGCCAATTGCCGGACGGAGTCGGCGGCGAGCGCGGAATAGAAGCCGTCCGGGTCCGTCTGTTCGGTGAGGAACGTCCGGAACAGGGACACGGACCGGCGGAGCGTGGCGCGATGCGGCTGGGCCGTCGCGACGGAAACCGGATTGCCTACCATTGAACCGTCGCTTTCCCGAATACGTTCATCTACTGTGTACGCACCAGTAACCTAGCACCGTCGCTACAGGTTGGATAACCCGATGGAACGTCCTCGTGTGCTCCTCGTCAACTGGCGGGACACCGGCCACCCCGAAGGCGGCGGCTCGGAGCGGTACGTCGAGCGCATGGCCGAAGGCCTGGCCGCAGCGGGGTACCGGGTCGAGATCCAGTGCGCCGCCTACCCGGGCGCGACCGCGGGCGAGTGGCGCGACGGTGTCCGCTACCGGCGGCGGGGCAACAAGTTCGGCGTCTACGCGCACGCGTTGCGCGCGATCCGCCGGGCCCGCGCCGACCTGGTGGTGGACGTGCAGAACGGCATGCCGTTCTTCGCCCGGCTGGTCGCCGGCTGCCCGGTGCTGGTGCTCGTGCACCACGTCCACAAGGAACAGTGGATCAGCGCGCTCGGCGAGACGCTGGGCCGGGTCGGCTGGTGGATCGAGTCGCGGCTCGCGCCGTGGCTGTTCCGCGGGTGCCGCTACGTCACGGTTTCCGAGGTCACGAAGGCGGAACTGGCGGAGCTGGGCATCGAACGCGAGCGCGTCACGGTGGTCCCGAACGGTCTCGACGCGCCCCCGCCGTGCACGTCCGAACGGGACGCTGAGCCCATGCTCGTCGCGGTGAGCAGGCTGGTGCCGCACAAGCGGATCGAGCACGCCATCGACGTCGTCGCGCGGCTCGCGCGGCGCTGGCCGTCCCTGCGGCTGGAAGTCGTCGGTCAGGGGCCGTGGGACGAGGTGCTGCGCGCCCACGCGGCTTCGCGCGGGGTCGCGGACCGGGTCGTCCTGCACGGCTGGGTCGATGAGCAGGCCAAGCACGAGATCCTCGCGCGGTCGTGGCTGCACCTGTGCCCGTCGGTCAAGGAGGGTTGGGGCATCGTCATCATGGAAGCCGCGGCGCACGGGGTGCCTTCGGTCGCCTACCGCGCCGCCGGCGGCGTCACCGAGTCCATCGTGGACGGCCGCACCGGCCTGCTCGCCGACGACTTCGACGATTTCACCGCCCGGGTCGACGGCCTGCTCGCCGACGGGCTGCGGCGTGCGGAGATGGGCCTGGCGGGCGCGGAGCGGGCCGGGAAGTACAGCTGGGACTCGAGTGCCGGGCAGTTCGAATCACTCGTGCGGGACGTCTCCGGCCGGTCCGCGCCCCGCCCGCGCCTCCTGCTCGGACACCGCCTGGTCGGACACCGGCCGCTCGGACACCGCCTGGTCCCGTACCGCGTCCCGGAACCCGGCCAGCAGCCGGGCGGCGGCGAGGGCGTCGAAGTCCTTGCGGCGGGCGCGCACGGTCACGGTGGTGGTGCCGCCGGTGGTCGCCGCGCCGAACGCCACGCCTGACCGCCCGCTCGCGGCCGGGTAGAACGCCAGCGACCGCACGGTGTCCCCGGTGGACACCAGGCCGAGGTTGGACACCAGGAACGTCGAGCCGAGCCTGCTCGCCAGCAGCCGGGTGCCCAGCCGGGCGAGCCGGCTGCTGCGCGCGGGAAAATCCGGTTCCGGCGGCTGGGCGGCCAGCACGGTGGCGACGTCTGCGGCGTGGCCGAGCCGCAGCCGGAAGAACGCGCTGTCGTGCACCGGTTCCGGTGCGGTGCCGGGCCTCCGCGACGCGCCCAGGGCCGCCACGACCCGGGCGGTGCGGGCGCCGTGCGCGCGGTTCCAGCGTTCGGTGGCGCGGGCGGCGGCCGCGACGAACCCCGCGGCCCCCAGCCGCAGCCGCGGCTCGTGGTGCGCCACGAAGACGTCTCCCGCGGCCTCCCGCTCGCGGTCGGGGGTGATCCGGCCCGGTGGCGCGAAAAGCGCCTCGGCGAGCCGCTGGACCGCCGAAAGGGCAAAGGGTTTGCCGCCCGCGCGGTCGCCGATCCCGGCCGCACCCGAGGAAACCGGGACGTCGAGGAGGATGCCGAGCAGGGACAGCAGGCCGAGGCCGTCGAGGGCGCCGTGGTGCGCGGCGACGAGCAAGGTGGGCCCGCCGGCGCAGACGGCCACGCGGACCAGCGGTGCGGCGCGCTCGTAAGGCGCGGAAGCGAAGTGGTCGCGGACAGCAGGCAGTTCCGCCGGAGTGGTGCGCACGATTTCGGGCACCGCGCCGAGGTGCGGGTACTGCCGGCTCGCGGCCGCCAGCCGCGCCCGGAGCTCCTCCGGTTCCGGCGCGGCCGCGCCGAGTTCCGCTTCGAGGAGGATGCTCCAGGAAACGGTGGGGTCGCCGTAGAGCCCGACGACGCGGTGGGCGTGGTCGGAGGCGAGCCGGGTCACCGCGTCAGCGGTCCCCGTAGAGCTTGAGCGGGTGGTCGGCAGGGTTGTACTTGACCTGCGCGTTGAGCTTCTGCTGCACCGGGGCGGAGGTGTCCGGGTCGGCCCCCTTGATGAGGGCGTAACCCGCTCCGGTCGCCACCCCGCCGCCGATGATGACGGCGACGACTGCGCCGATGACCGTGCCCACGTGTCACTCCTTCCGCGGCGGGGAACTCCTGCCGCGGCCCAATGTACGCATCGGTAACATGCGGCACAACAGTGCGACGCACAGCAACGTGAGCGCTACTCCGTTCGCCAGCAAGGCGGGCGTCCACGAGATCGCTTTCACCGCGGGCACACCCGGTGTCCGGTACAGCGTCAGCCATTCACCCGACCACACCTGCGTGGTCCCGGCGAGCAACCGCGGGTCGACGTAGCCGGGTGTCCCGTGTTCGACGAGGATCCAGCCGATGCCGGCCGCGGTGAGCTCGCGCGCGGACGTCGCGGCCCGGACGTCCCCGATCCTCGGGTCCTCACCGGCGATGCGCTCGGCGCCGACCTGCAGGGTGTCGTCCATCAGCACGGGTTTCGGCAGCGCGCGCGGCGCCGGGTCGAGCTGGGTGCGGCCGTCGTTCCACGCGAACCCGCGGAACGCCGAGAGCGGCAACGCCAGCACGTCGCCGGGCCGGTCACCGAGCTTTTCGGACACGGCCTGCCAGTCGGCCGGGTACTGCGCGGTGCCGAGCCGTCCCCAGCCGCCCCACGCCAGGTCGGGCATGGTGAGCAGCGGGAAGACGGCCGCCGCCGTCGCCAGGGCGATGCGTCCCCGCGCGGTCTTCAGTCTCGCCGCGGCGGCTTCGACGGCCAGCGCGAAACCCAGTGCGAGCGGCAAGGCCCACCACGCCACCCACTTCTGGGCGTCGCGCAGCAGTCCGGCGCCGGGCACGTACCGCGTGGCGGCGGTGAGCAGTGCCTCGCCGCCCGGCAACGTCGCCAGCGACGCCAGGAACACGCCCAGGACGCCGAGGAGGCACAACGACCGGGCCGGCGCCTTGCCCCACCTCCTCGTGAGCGGCCGGAACCCGGCGACCGCGAGGGCGACGACGACGAGGGTCAGCACCGGGACCAGCGGCACGGCCCGGCTGCCGGGCACCGTTTCGGCGTTCCAGATGCCGCCCAGCCCCAGCACGCTGAGCACGGCGGGGCCCCAGCTTTCGGCGCGGGCGCTGAACGCCATGACACCGCCGGGGTCGGAGAAGGTGCCGCCGGCGTTGAGGAACGTCGGCACCAGCCAGGGCAGGTTGAGCACGATGGCGAGCGGAATCGTCTGCCAGAGCCGGCGGGAACCGGTGGCCACGACCAGCACGGCGGCCGCGAGGACACCACCCGGCGGGGTCAGGACGGCCGGTGCGGCGGCGATCACCAGCTTCGGCAGGGAATTCGGTTCGTGCGTCCGCGCGGCGAGCCCGGCTTTGACGATCCAGGGCAGGCACGCGTAGGTCAGCAGCAGCGGCCAGTGCCCGATGAACAGCCGCTCCGCGACGTACGGCGTCCAGGCGTAAGCCGTCGCGGCGACGAGCCGGGTGCCCAGCTGCTCGGTCGGGACGAGCCGTCCCGCACCGAAGGCGGCGAAGAAGATGGCCAGCAGCAGGACCATCTTCTGGACGAGGTCACCCGGCAGCACGGTCGTGGCGAGCGCGACGGCGGCGTCGGCGGGGACCGACCGCGGCAGCGTGCTGCCGAGCCCGAAGGCGTCCGGCACGAAGTACTGGCGTGGCGCGAACACCATGTCGTAGCTCAGGACGAACCCGCGGCCGAGCAAGGGCGCGCAGACGGCGAACGCCAGTCCCGCGGACAGGACGGGGAGCGCGAGCCGCCTGACCGGTGCGTCCACTGCCCTTCCTTTCCCTGGCCCGCGCGGTTAGGGTGCCTGGTCATTACCCGCCGGTAATGGGAGCCCGTCGTTGAGCGTAGACACCGAAGTCCCGGCCCGGACCGGCAACCGGGTCGCGGCGATCCTCGTCTCGCTCGCGCTCGCGGGCAACAACGCGGCCAGTTACGTGCTGAGCCTGGCGGCCGCGCGGCTCCTCGCGCCCGGCGCGTTCGGGGAACTGAGCTCGCTGCTGGCGGTGCTGGTGATCGGCGTCGTCCCGGCGATGGGCCTGCAGACGGTGGTGGCCCTGCGGGTGGCCCGCTCGCCCGCGCCGCACACCGGATCGCTGTTCGCTCTGGGCCTGATGACGAGCGCGATCGTCGCGACGGCGGCGTTGACGCTCAGCCCGCTGCTGGTGCTCCTGCTGCACCTGGGTTCGCTGGCGCCGGCCCTGCTGGTGACGGCCGCGCTGGGGCCGTTGACGCTGCTGGGGCTGTTCCACGGTCTCCTGCAGGGCAGCCACCGGTTCGCGACGCTGGCCGGGCTGATCGCGCTGGAGGGGGCCGGCAAGGTCGGCGGATCGCTGGTGGGGCTGGTGGTCTCGGGGACGCCCACCGGGGCGCTGGCCGGGGCCGCGCTCGGTTCGCTGGTGGTGGTCGCGGCGGGCTGGCAGATCTGCGGCCGCCCGCGTCCCCGCTGGGCCGACCGCCACGGCGGCGAGGTGCTCCACACCGCGCAGGCGATGCTGGCGCTGGTGCTGCTGGTGAACCTGGACCTGGTCCTGGCGAGGCACACGCTGCCGGCCGGTTCGGCGGGGGAATACGCGCTGGGCTCGATCGTCACGAAGATCGCGTACTGGCTGCCGCAGGCGGTCGGGGTGCTGGTGCTCCCCCGGTTCGCCGTCTCCGATCGCCGCCGCCGCGTCCTGCCGGTGGCGCTGGCGGTGTGCGCCTGCCTCGACGCCGTGGTGCTGCTGGTTTCCCTGGTGCTGGGCCCTTCGTTGCTCACGGTGATCGGCGGCGCGCGGTACGCCGGGAGCACGCTGCCGGTGTGGCCGTTCGCGCTGGCGGGGTCGATGCTGGCGTTGGTCCAGATCCTGCTGTACGCGCGCCTGGCCGACGGCGACCGCCGCGTGACGGTCCTGATGTGGTCGGCGGTCGGCGTGGAGGCGTTGCTGATCACGACGTGGCTCCACGGCTCGGCCACCCAGGTCGTCACGGCGGCGGCCTGCTGCGCGGGCGGGCTCGCGGTGGCGGGCGCACTCCTGGAACTCCGCCCCCACCACCCACGTAACCCAACCCGAACCCCACGTGACCAGCCCCGGATCCCACGTGATTGAACCCGGATCTCACGTGATTGAGGCCGTAACTCGCGTGATTAAGGCCGTAACTCGCGAGATACGGGCCTGGTCACGCGAGATACGGGCCTGGTCACGCGAGATACGGGCCTGGTCACGCGAGATACGGGTCTGATCCACGCGAGATACGGGTCTGATCCACGCGAGATACGGGTCTGATCACGGGGGTTACGGGGTTGGTTCTGTGGGGTTTTCCTTGCGGGTGAACCAGTCCACGCACGTGGCCACCGTGGCCGCCGCGGCCAGCAGGAGGGCCGCCTGGGTTATCGGGCCGTAGGCCCACTCCTGGCCGTGGCCCAGGATGCGGCCCGTCACCGAGACGGCCGCCGCCACCGCCATGCCGCCGAACGCCAGGTACCGGGGGGCCCGCTCGGAGAACTGGCGGGCCAGCAGACACGCGATCAGCAGCACCACCGGCAGCATCCCGCCCAGCGCCACCAGCAGCCCGATCAGCACCACCGGCACCACGGCCCCGCCACCCGCCGAGATCGTGAAGCGCCGCCGGTGGGCCGGCCACGCCACGCCCACCAGGAGCAGCAGCACCGCCGCCGCGCCGATCAGCAAGCTCAGGCGGTAGTGCGCGTCGGGGGTGAACGACAGGGACACCACGCCGCCCGCGCCCGCCGGGACGATCCACGCCTGCTGCCAGCCGTCCACCCGGGTGCGCGTCAGCTGCTGACCGTCCAAAGTGGCTTCCCAGCCCGCGTTCGCGTTCTCCGGGACCGCCAGCACCGCCTCCGCACCCGGCCCCACCGTCACCGACCGCGACGTCGCGTCCCAGTCGCCCACCTGCACCGCGCGGTGCGCCGGCGGCGTGGCCGCGGCGTGCGCCGGGCGCAGCCACAGGTCCTGGACCACGAACGACTCCGACCGGTCCGTCCGCAGCTCGTGCCCGCCCGCCGGCAGCGCGATGCCGCCCTCGGAGTCCCGGCACATCCCCAGCGCCAGCGGCCGGTGCGCGGTGATGTCGGAGAGCGTGCCCCGCACCGACGTCCGGTAGTCCAGGCCGTCGAGGTGGACGTTCGGCCCCGACCCGCACGGCACGGTGAACGCCGGATCCGGCCCGGGCAGCAAGCCGGGAGTGCCGGACAGCTCCAGGCTCCCGATGCCCACCACCGCGCGGGCCGCGGGATCGTCGTCGTCGCCCGGCAGCACGATCTGCAGCTGGTCGGTGTCCAGGGGTTCGAAGGACGCGGACCCGTTCGCGTCGAGCTGCACCGTCCGCGTCCCCGACCGGCCGGTCAGCTCCACCTGCCGGGGCGCGCCGGCCCCACCGGCCGGGGAAACCCCGATGCGCAGCCCGGAAATCCGCTTCGGTGCCGGCCACCCGAGGGTCAGCGCCGGACGCAGGTCGGTGACGTCGGGGCGCCACGTCGTGCCCGGATCGCCGTCCACCGCCGCGAACCCGCCCGCCGCCGGGTCGCCGCCGAGCTGCGACGTCGACGCCACGGTGACCCCGGGCAGCTGCACCGGGTTCTTGCCGCCGCCCGCCGGCAGCACCGAGCCGCCGACCAGGTACGTCTCCTCGGCCGGGGTGCTGAACAGCCGCCGGATCCCGTCGGGCTCCTCGCCGTCGCGGGCGGCGAAGGCGTCGCACCGCACGGCGCCTTCGGCCGGCAGGCACGCGTACCGCGGCTGCGCGCCGCGCGTGAACGCGAACCCGGGCGCCGGGCCGGCCGGCAGGTCCGCGGGCACCTCCAGGGCACGCTGCGGCTCGGTGCCCGGGATCTTCAGCTCGGCGATGCCGACGTTCCCGTCCTGCCGCCCGACCACCAGCGACAGCAGCGTGATCCGCACCTTGCGCGTGACCCCGGCGGCCACCGGGTAGTCGTGCGGCCCGGCGCCGCGGATCACCTGCTGGTCGACCGAGCCGTTGTCGGTGGTGATCCGGATCCGCGTGGCCGGCCAGCCCACCCGGAGGTCGTCCACCATCTGCAGGTCCACCGAGTTCACCAGCCGCGGGGTGTCGAGCTCCACCTCGAGCCACTGGCCGATCGGCCCGGTGAACGACGACGAGTGCCACGCCGTGCGCGGGTCGCCGTCGATCGCGGCGAACGGCTGGTGCCCCGGATCGGACCCGCCGAAGGCGTCGGCGAACGACGCCGCCGTGGACGCCGTCACCGACCGGATGCCGCGGTAGGCGGCCACGGTCTGGTGCTCCGCGCCCGGGAACGGCAGCACGTCACCCGCCGCGCGTTGCTGGCGGTAGGCCTCGCCGGCGGTCAGGGTCTGGCTGAGGTTGTCGCGGACGCCGCCGACGTTCCGCTCGGCCCGGCGCAGGCCGTCGGTCACCAGCCGCGGGCCGCCGGGCGAGCCGCCGTCGCCGGTGAGCACGGTCGGGGTCGCCGGGTCGAGCTGGCCGGAGCCGAGCAGCGGCAGCAGGTTCTCCGGGCCGCCGCTGACCGTCGGGACGTCCTTGGTGGCCGTCGCGGTGGCGAGCGGCACCGGCTGCGCGACCTCGTAGACTTCGAGGGGGCCGAATTCCGTCGCCTTGGTGATGCCGGGCGAACCGGCCAGCCCGGCGCGCAGGGTTGCGACGGGCGGAGCCGCGGTCCGCTCGCGGTCGATGTCCTTGCGCAGCAGCAGGAACCGGTACCCGGAGCGCGCGAGCAGCGCGGCGAGCCCGGGGTCGCCGCGGCCGTCGGCGAGGGCCGCGTCCACGGAGTCCATCAGCCGCGTGTTCCCTTCGGACCCCAGCGGCACCTGGTTGCGGACCGCCCACGGGCTCCTCGCGATCGCCTGCGCGGGCTCGTCGACCGTGCGGCCCCAGTCGTACTCGCCGAACCCGGTGGCCGGCAGCAGCAGCGTCCGCGCGTTCGGATCGGCCTTGGCGACGTAACCCATCGCGTCGTACCAGTAGCCGGGCACCTCGTCCCAGCCCGGGCCGGACCGCAGGTTCAGCAGCCACGCGGGCGCGGCCATCACCAGCACCAGCAGCAGGCCCAGCGCGGGCCGCAGGAAGCGCCGCGGCGACCGCACCGGGCTGGAGATGCCGTGCACGAACGCCAGCATCAGCGGCAGCCGCAGCACGGGCTCGAACTTGTGCACGTTGCGCAGCGGCGCGAGCGGCCCGTCGAGCAGGTGCCGGACCTGTTCGGCGAGCGGGCTGTCGAGCGTGCCGACGTAGCCGATGGTCAGCAGGGTCAGCCCGGTCACCACGCCGAGCACCAGGAACCGCCGCTCCGGCAGGCCGCGCCGGGTCAGCCCGAGCAGGCCGACGCCGGCGACGAGCCCGGTCGCGAGCATCAGCACCGGGTTGTCGATTAGCGACCAGCCGCCGGGCCACCACGGCGTCCCCTGCACGACGTACGCGACCCACTGGTTGGTCCCGCGCAGCACCTCGAACAGCGACATCGGCGCGGTGGTGTTCGTCGCGGACTCGATGTAGTCCAGGAACGGCAGGCTGTACTCGCCGAGCAGCAGCAGCGGCAGGATCCACCACAGCGTCGCCCCGACGACGAAGACGAACCACCACAGCACCAGCTCGACGTGCGCCCGCGTCCAGCGGCGGGTCAGCAGCCACAGTCCCGGCAGGACGAGGGCCATCACGACCATCGCGCCGTTGACGCCGCCCATGCAGAGCACGGCCAGCGCGGACAGCCCGGCGGCCCGCCGGGGCGAGCCGATCGCCCCGGCCCGCACGAGCGGCACCAGGACCCACGGCAGCAGCACCGCGGGCAGCATTTCCGCGGACAGGCCACCGATTTCGGTCAGCATGCGCGGCGCGAGCGCGTACCCGAGCGCGCCGATCAGCCGCGTGCGCTCGGTGCCGATCTTCATCGCCCGCACCAGCAGCAGGGCGCCGCCGAACGCGGCCGAAAGCAGGATCGCGCCCCACAGCCGTTGCGCGATCCACGCGGGCACGCCCGCGGCCTGGCACAGCGCGAAGAACGGGCCCATCGGGAAGAGGTAGCCGTACGCCTGGTTCTGCAGCTCTCCGGCCGTCGCCTGCGGGTTCCACAGGTGCAGGGCGCGGCCGAGGAAGGCGAGCGGGTCGACGGCGAGGTCCAGCTTGGTGTCGAACGTCGTCTTCCCCGGCATCTGCAGGAATGACAACGTGGTCAGCGCCAGCACGATCCAGGTGCTCGGCCGGCGGACGAACGCACCCGGGGAGAACGTCCGGTCGCGGTCCGAAGGCGGGGCGTCGTCCCGGGTCCGTTCGCGGGTGCTGGTTACCATCCGGTAGATACTAAGCCGAAACCTGGCTACGATGTGCCGACGATTTTCCCGAGCTCAGGCAGGTGCGCCATTCCGGACGAACTGGTGGCGGACGGCTTCGCCGACGCGTGGACCTTGGCCGAGCCGGTCAAGGGCTGGATGACGCGCGCGCAGGGCGAAGCGCTGTGGCAGGCCGCGCGCCGCCTCGAAAAAGGTGACGTCATCCTGGAAATCGGCAGCCACCAAGGCCGGTCCACGATCGTACTGGGCGCCGCCGCCCGCACGGTCGGGGCCACGGTGATCGCGGTCGACCCGTTCGTCGACGGCAGGCTGTTCGGCGGATCGCCGACGCGGCAGCTGTTCGAGCGCAACATCCGCCGGGCCGGGCTGGACGACGTCGTCGAGCTCGTCGCCGGTTACAGCACGGAACTGCGCCCTCACTGGGACCGGCCCATACAGCTGCTTTACATCGACGGCAAGCACGACTACTGGACCTACACCGACGACCTGCGCTGGTCGGCGCACCTGCCGCCGGGTGCGGAAATCCTGGTCCACGACTGCTTTTCCTCGATCGGCGTCACGCTCGGCACGATCGCGAAGGTCCTCTTCGGACGCCGGTACACCTACGTCGACCGCGCCACGTCGCTGGCGCGGTTCCGGCTGGCGCCCCCGGCCACGGCCGACCGGTTGCGCGTGCTGGCCCAGCTGCCGTGGTTCCTGCGGAACGTGGGGATCAAGGTGCTGCTGCGCCTGCGGTTGCGGCCGCTCGCCCGGCTGGCCGGCCACGACAGCCCGTACGACCCCTACTGAGTCACCGGCTTCCCGACCTCGACCTTCGCGACGCACACCGGTGCGCCCGGGCTCGACAGCTGCACGCCGATGTGGTCGAACAGGCCGTCCACCGGCAGGTACAGCGTGTGCAGCCCGGCCTGGAACCACACCGGCGTCCGCTCGACGAGCCCTTCGCCACCGTCCGAAGTGAAGTAGTCGAGCTTGAGCAGGTACCGGCCGAGGACCGGGGCGTCCAGCGGAATGCGCACCAGGGTCTCCCCGATCGTGTACCCGCAGTTCGGGACCGGGCCGGGCACCCCGCGGGAAACCGGTTCCACGCCGGTGATCCGGTGCGGGGTGCCGGTCGCGTCGAGCACGTGCATCCGGCTCGCCGGCTCGTCGAAGTGCGTGCCGGGCAGCAGGCCGACCACCCGGGACGCGCGCGAGTCCACCCCGAACCATTCGTGCACCACATCGGACGGCACGAAATTGTCGTAGAACACCAAGCCGGGATCTTCCGCGACGGCCGCGCGCACATTGCCGACGTACTGCCCGGAATGGGCGAACCGCAGCGCCGGGGCGAGCCGCGAAAAACCCACCGCGGAACTGACGAGCAGCAGCACGCAGGCGATGAGCGCGATCGGCCGTTCACGTCTGCGTCCGGACGGCGCAATTCCGCCGGGTGGCAGGAAGGCGAACGCGGCGCAGAGGGCGGCCACCGGCGTCAGATCGGCGACGTACCGGGGATCGTCGCCCGCCCCCGGGCCGACTTCGCTCAGCCGCGTCAGCGCGAGCAGGGCGACGTCCACGGCGAACACCGCGGCCAGCAGGGCCCAGGCACCCCACGCCCGTCGCCCGCCGGCACGCACGCCGGCGATCACCACGGCCACCGCGGCCGCCAGCAGCAAGACGACGACCG
Source organism: Amycolatopsis sp. NPDC051045 (assembly GCF_040682955.1). Classification (NCBI taxonomy): domain Bacteria; kingdom Bacillati; phylum Actinomycetota; class Actinomycetes; order Pseudonocardiales; family Pseudonocardiaceae; genus Amycolatopsis; species Amycolatopsis sp. NPDC051045. The sequence goes on along the minus strand of NZ_JBFBCC010000002.1, from coordinate 603,553 downwards.
CGAACGGCAGCGGCGTCCAGGTCGCGCCCGCGCCGGCGCCGGACCACGGCCCGCCGACCAGGCCGGGCAGCAGGGTGTCCCCGACCATCCGGCCGGTCAGATCGGCGACGGTGCCGGCCGACATCGGCTGCGCACCCTGCCCGACCTGGCTCGACGTCACCACGAAGAAGACGGTCACGAACCCGGCCAGCAGCGCGGCGTGGCCCGCCCAGTAGCGGACGTGCTCGCGGAACGACCGGCCGAGCAGGACGGTCACGCCGGCCAGCAGCACCGGGATCACCGCGGCCTTCTCGTAGAAGGCCAGGCCGAAGAGCGTCCAGGCGAAGGCGCCGAGCCACCAGCGCCCGCCGACGGCGAGGAACCGGACGTGCGCGTGCAGGGCGCCGGCGGCGGCCAGCACCACCGGCACCAGCTGGATGCCGAAGGACCACCACAGCGTCGGGACCAGCAGCAGCGTCGACGCCGTGAACACGGTGAACGGCACGAGGATCGCCCAGCGGTGGCCGAAGCAGCGCACCAGCAGGCACCAGAACAGCGCCGTCGCGAGGGCCCGCATCAGCAGCAGCGGCGCCATCAAGAGCGCGAAGTTCAGCGGCGCCCACCACGTCAGCACGGCGGCGAGGAAGAAGCCGCCGGGCTGCAGGTGCCCGTGGTAGTCCTGGAACAGGTAGCCGAGGTCGAACGGCCCGGCCGCGGCCGCCCGGTAGGTGACGACGAAGTCGTCCTGGGCGAAACTCCCGTGCAGCGCCGCCCACGCGTGCAACGCGAACGGCACCACGCCCGCGACGAACGCCGCGAGCACCAACGTGGACGGTCTTCGCAGGGCCCGTGGCGCGGGCTTCTCGGTCTCCAGCAGCACGGGGATCCTCACTCACTTCTTGCAGGCGGGCGGCTGGCACATGAGCTTGCTCAGTGCCTGGTAGAAGACGTCGGAGATCTTGCGCGGGTCGGGCGTGGTGAAGGACTCGCCGCCGGTCGCGGCCGAGACCTGCTCCAGCTCGCTCGCATCGATGTCCGGGCCGATGCCGATGCCGATCACGGGCAGCGGTTTCCGCGGGTCCTGCAGCCGGCCCAGCTCGGCGAGCAGGCCGGGCAGCCCGATCGAGTCGCCGTCCTCGTTGCGGCCGTCGGTGAGCACGACGACGACGTTGATCCGGCCGAGCTGCCAGCTCTGCCGGGCGTTCTGGTAGGCGGCGAGGATCGAGTCGTACAGCCCGGTCGCGCCGCCGGGCTTGGGCTTGACCGCCTGCAGCGTCGCCACCCCGCCCGCGGCGAGCTGCTGGGAGATCGGCCGCATCGGCAGCAGTTCCTTGTAGTCCTTGTCGCCGTCCAGCTTGGTCGAGAACAGCCAGAGGCCGATCTCGGTGGTCGGCTTGAACAGCCCGAGGCCCTGCGTCGCGGCTTCGAGCGTGAGCGCCATCCGGCTCCGGCCGGTGCCGGGCACGGTGGCGGCCATCGAGCCGGAGACGTCGAGCAGCACCTGGACGCGGGCGCTGAGGTTCGCCCCCGCCCACGCCTGGAGCACGCCGTACATCGCTTCGGGCGTGGGTGGCCCGGCCGGGCGCGGTGCGGCGTTCGTGCGGGTGTCCGGTGGCCGGTTGCCGAGCAGGTGCCCGGACGGCGTCCGGAACCCGCCGTCGGCGAACGTCCCGGTGGCGGTCTGGTCGAGCAGGAGCCGCAGGAACCGCTCGGCCGCCGAGCGCGAAGCCTCCGAAGCGCGCGGCAGCACGACGTACGGGTAGTCGAAGCTCGGCACGCCGGCGGCCGGGTAGGCGGCGACGAGCTTGCGGGTCAGCACCGACTGCTCCGACGCCGGCCACGCGGTGTACGGCTCCTTCACCGCCGAAAGCCTGCGGATCTCCTCGGTGAACGCCGCGGCCGGGTCGGACGCGTCCTTGGTCAGCTGCTGCAGGCCGATCAACGCGGCGATGACGGCCGGGTCCCGGCCCGGGTCGGGCAGCCCGACCGGGCTTCCCGCGAGGACGTCCGACCAGGACGGTGACTTCCCCGGCCAGCCGGCCTGCTTCGCGACGTCGTCGGTCAGCGCCAGCACCACCGGCGAACTCGCCACCGGCTGGCCGGACTCGGGGAGGTTCCACGCACCGCCGTCGCGGGCCTGCAGCAGCCAGGTGCTCGACTCGGGCACCCAGACGTCCGGGCCGTTCGCGCCGTTGGCCTCGAGGGCGGCCGCGGTGGCCGCCGACGCGCTCGCGGTGACCTCGACGGTGTAGCAGTCCCGCTCGGGGACGGTCCGGGCGAGCGTGGCGAGCACCGGCGCGATGTCCGGCGCGGCCGTGACCCGCACCGGGGTGGTGGTGTCGCAGCCGCTGCCGGCCAGCCGGTCCTTCAGGTAGTCGACCCCGGCCCAGGCGAGCAGGGCGACCACGAGCAGCGCGCTCAGGACGACGACCCGTGCGTCGATCCGCCGGGCCCGCGCCGGGTGTGCCGCCAATGCACGTCCTTCCCTCGTCAGGTGCTGGCAGCTTGCCAGCCGGGTGAGCGGGAAGCCAGTACCGGAAGCGGAACGTCACCATCGGCGCGTGAGCCGGGGGTGAAGGAATTGCGAGGTGCGGCCATTTTGGTGACGGACAATGCGGGCCTCCCTTTTCCCGCTTGACGACCTTCCCACGTGGGTATCTGCACGATGGCGGATCGCGGAATGAGATTTCGCCGTCCCCGGAACGGCGATACGGCACCGAACGGAGACGACTACCCGTGCGCACGATGTACGACGCGGTCACGGCCGCGAACATCCCCGCCGACGCCCGGATGGTCGCCGGGTACATCGACAAGATCAAGCTGGAACCGTGGTCGGCCGCGGACTGGGCGCGTTTTCCCGAGGCGGTCAAGGTCACCATCGTCAAGAAGGCCGGGACGAACGACGGGCACGTCCTCGACGTCGAGCCCGGCGACGCCACCCCGGCCGAGGCGCCCGGCTGGGTCCGGATGCGCCGCGCGGCGGGCGCGGATCCGACGATCTACTGCAACCTTTCGACCTGGCCGTCGGTGCGGGCGGCGTTCTCCTCCGCCGGCGTCGCCGAACCGCACTACTGGATCGCCCACTACAACGGCGATCCCGCCATCCCCGCGGGCGCCGTCGCCAAGCAGTACCTGGGGAACGTCGCCCCGGGCTACGACGTGTCGTCCGTCGCCGACTACTGGCCTGGAGTGGACGACCACGACCCCGCCTCGACTGGAGTGGAAATCATGGAGCGCATCACCGTCACCCCGCCGAACGCCGAGGAGAACGCGGTGCGGGTGTTCCTGTCCGGCAGCCCCGGCGCGGCGGTCGTCATCCGGCCGCGGCTCGGCGGCGACGGCTTCTCGAAGCCGATGTGGGTGGGCAACATCTACGCCTGGGGCAACGACCGCCAGGGCGTCGGCCACAACCCGGTCCAGTCCGGCGGGTACAACGCCAAGCTCACTTCGCACCGGCGCTACGACCTGCCGGGCGCGGTGTGGGCCGACATCAACTACAGCGCGGCCGAGCCGTTCGAGATCGACATCGTCGGGTAGGCCCCCTCCCGCCTCGAACGTCCGTGAGAATGCCACCTTCAGGGACCTTGATTCCGTGAAGGTGGCATTCACGGACCTTGAGCGGGGGGTGGGAGGGCTCGGCAGAGGGCGTCGAGGGCCGCTGTGTAGGCGTGTTCGGGCGGTGTCGCGTAGCCGACGACCAGTCCGTCCATTGTGGACATCGTGCTGTCCGGGTGCCGGAAGGCGGCCAGGCCGTCCAGGGCGAGTCCCTGCCAGGCCGCGGCCTTCAGCGCGGCTTTTTCGGTGCCGGGCGGGAGGCGGAGCACGGCGTGCAGGCCGGCGGCGATCCCGGTGGGCGTGATGTGCGGCGCCCGCTCGGCCAGCACCGCCACGAGCTGGTCGCGCCGGCGGCGGTAGCGCTGGCGCATCCGGCGGATGTGCCGGTCGTACGCGCCGGAGGCGAGGAACTCGGCCAGGGTGAGCTGGTCGAGCACGCCCGCCCACGCCTCGCGTTCGCCCTTCACGGCGAGCACGGGGTCGACGAGCCGCTCGGGCAGCACCAGCCAGCCGAGGCGCAGCGCGGGTGACAGGCTCTTGCTGACCGAACCGGCGTAGACGACGTGCTCCGGGTCGAGGCCCTGGACCGCGCCGACCGGCTTGCGGTCGTAGCGGAAGTCGCCGTCGTAGTCGTCTTCGACGAGCACGCCGCCGGTCGCCCGGACGTGCCCGACGACCGCGGTGCGGCGGTCGTGGTGCAGCGGACCGCCGGTCGGGAACTGGTGCGCGGGGGTCAGCAGCACGGCCGGCCCGGACAGGTCCTCGACGCGCGCGCCGTTTTCGTCCAGGGCCAAGGGAATCGTGCGGATCTTCGCGGCGGCGAAGATCGAGCGGTGGAACGCGAGGCCGTAGGACTCGACGGCGAGCGGCCCCGGCAGCACCGCCGGGAACAGCAGCCGCAGCGCGTGCGCGACCCCGGAGCACACGACGATCCGCTCCGGTGACGTTCGCACCCCGCGGACGCGCGCGAGGTACTGCGTCAAGGCCTCGCGTAGTTCTCGCCGGCCGCGCGGATCGCCGGGACCGAAGGCGTCGTGGGGCGCCACGGTCAACGCGCGGCGCGCGGCGGCGAGCCATTCGGTGCGCGGGAACGACGTCGGATCCGGCTGGCCCTGCCGGAGGTTGTACACCGGTTCCGGCGCGCCCGGGGCCTTCTTCGGCGTCCGGACCGGGTTCAGGGGCTCGGTGCGCTCGGCGACCCGCGTGCCGGAGCCCTGGACGGCGGTGAGCCAGCCCTCGGCGACCAGCTCGGCGTAGGCGTCGGCGACGGTGTTGCGGGCCAGCCCGAGGTCGGCCGCCAGCGACCGGTAGGGCGGCAGCCGGGTGCCCGGCGCGAGCCGTCCGGCGCGGACGGCGTCCCGCAGCGCGGTGATGAGCGCGGCCCGTTTGCCCCCTGGGCCCGACAGCTCCAGGTGCAGGTCGGCCCCGAGCCGCTCCCCCGAATTGACCCAAGATTCCGGCACGGAAATGCACCCTACCCATGGGTCAACCGCGCCCTAGATTTTGGGACATGACGAACCGAGTGAACTTCGCCAAAGCCGCCCCGAAGGCCTTCAAGGCCCTGATCGGCTTCGACGCCGCAGCCCGCGCCGGGCTCGACCCCGCGCTGGTCGAGCTGGTCCAGATCCGCGCGTCCCAGCTCAACCGCTGCGCCTACTGCCTGCACATGCACACCTCGGACGCCCGCAAGGCCGGGGAAAGCGAGGAGCGGCTGCACATGGTCGCGGTGTGGCACGAGGCCACGCGCTTCTTCAGCGAGAAGGAGCAGGCCGCGCTGGCCCTGACCGAAGCCGTCACGCTGATTCCGGGGGGCGTCCCCGACGACGTCTACGCCCGCGCCGCCGGCCAGTTCGGCGAAGGGGAACTGGCCCAGCTGCTCGCGCTGATCTTCACCATCAACGCCTGGAACCGCATCGCCATCACGACGGCGAAGGTGCCGGGCACGGACGAGCGGGTGGCCCGGTGACCCGCCGTCCAGGCGCGTGCCGGCGTTCGCGCAGCTGATCCTGACCGGGTACTTCCAGGGCGTGCGGGGCTACGGCGCTGGCGGCACTGCGGTTCACCAGCCCCCCGGCAGCCCCCGGCCGTCCCCGCCTGAACGCGGAAGAACCACCATCCCCAGCGATGGTGGTTCTTCCGCGTTCCGGATCAGTCCGCGAGAGCGAGCAGGTCCTCCTCGACGACCGGCTCCTCGGCTTCCCGCTTCCGGGCGACCAGGCCGCTGATCGCGATCAGCAGGCCCAGCACCGCGATCCCGGTGACCACGGTCAACGCCGGCGTCAACCCGGTCAGCAGCGCGGCCGGCGAGGCCTCACCGCCGCCGTTGGCGGTCAGCACCGCCGTCACCACCGCCAGCCCGATCGCGCCGCCCACCTGCAGTGACGTGTTCAGCAAACCACCGGCCAGGCCCTGCTCGTCGTCCGCGATGCCCGCCGTGGCCTGGATGTTGAGCGACGAGAACGCCAGCGTGAAGCCGATGCCGAGCAGGATCATGCTGGGCAGGACCGCGCCCGCGTAGCCCGAGTGCTCGTCGATCCGCAGGAACAGCGCGTACCCGAGGACGTGCGCGACCACGCCCGCGAAGATCGTGCGGGGCGTGCCCACCCGGTCGATCAGCGGCTCGATGCGCGGCGAACCGAACGCCACGATCAGCGCCGCCGGCAGGAAGCCGAGGGCCGTCTCCAGCGCGGACCAGCCCAGCACCCGCTGCAGGTACAGCATCACGACGAACTGGAACCCGATGTACGCGCCGAAGAACAGCGCGCCGCCGAGGTTGGCCCTGGCCAGCGGCCCGGACTTGAGGATGCCCAGCCGCAGCAGCGGGTGGCTGCTGCGCTTTTCGATGACCACGAACGTCACCAGCAAGGCGAGAGCGACGACGAACGTGATCAGCGTGCGCGGTGCGGCCCAGCCGATCTCGGGCGCCTCGACCACGCCGTACACCAGCAGCAGGGAGCCGGCGGCGCCGGTGACGGCGCCCGGGAAGTCGTAGCCGCGGCCCTCTTCGCGCCGGTAGGACGGGATCAGCTTCCACGCCGCGACCAGCGCGACCAGCGCGATCGGGGCGGGCAGCAGGAACGTCCAGCGCCAGCCGACCTCGGTCAGCAGGCCGGAGAACACCAAGCCGGCCGAGTAGCCGCTCGCGCCGAACACGGCGAAGATGCCGATCGCCTTGTTGCGGGCCGGGCCCTCTTGGAACGTCGTGGTGACGATGGACAACGCGGCCGGCGCCGTGAACGCGGCCGCCAGGCCCTTGATGAACCGGCTCGCGATGAGCAGCGCGCCGTCGTCGACGAGACCGCCGAGCAGCGAAGCCAGCGCGAACACGGCGACGGCGACGAGGAACACGCGACGGCGGCCGAGCAGGTCGGCGGTGCGGCCGCCGAGCAGCAGCAGTCCGCCGTAGCCGAGCACGTAGCCGCTGACGACCCATTGCAGTGCGTTGGTGGACAGGCCGAGGTCGGCCTGGATGGCGGGGAGCGCGACCCCGACCATCGACACGTCGAGCGCGTCGAGACCGATGACGATCGAAACGGTGAGCAGGACACCCCAGAGACGTGCGTCCCACCGGGTCGAGGTGGTGGACAAGGACACGGAAGAACTCATGGCGACGACACTACATGCACACGCATCTAATGTCTAAGCATTTAATGTGTTTGCATCAGATGCCCGTGCATGCTATGTTGGTCGCTGTGAGCGACGTCGCCGAGCAGGCTTTGAACGAGCACGGCCTGGTGCAGGAGTGGCACGAGCTGCTGGCCCGCTACTCGGCCGTGTTCAGCGCGCTCGAGTGCCGGCTGCAGGAGCGCCACGGCATCGGCGCGAACGAGTTCGAAGCCCTGGAGCGGCTCGCGACCTGCGACTTCAAGTGCCGCTCGGCCGACCTCACCGACGCGATCCACCTCAGCCAGAGCGCCACGTCCCGGCTGGTCGCCCGCCTGGAGAAGGAGGGCCTGGTCGAGCGCGCCCTGTGCGAGCTGGACCGGCGCGGCATCTTCGTCACGCTCACCGACGCCGGCCGTGAGCGCTACCTCGCGGCGAAGCGGACGCACCGCGAGGTGCTGGCGGAAACCCTGCGCTGACGCCTCAGCCGACGGGCCCTTCGATCGCCTTGACCGGGATCTGCTGCTGCGCCCCGGCGGCGTCGGTCACCGACAGCGTCAGCTGATCGCCCGGGTGGTGGGTGTCCATCACGTTCGTCAACGTCGTCGCGGAGTCGACCGGCTTGCCGTCGATGGCCGTGATCACGTCCCCGGCCGCGAGGCCCGCCTTCTGCGCCGGCCCGCGCTGGACCACCTCGCGGATCTTCGCGCCGCCCTGGCCGTCCGAGACCGAAACGCCGATGAACGCCGTCTTCCCGATGTGGATCTTGTCGGACGCCTGCCCCGCGACGATCCGGTGCGCGATGTCGACGGCCTGGTTGATCGGGATGGCGAAGCCCTGGCCGGCGCCGCCGCTGCGGCGCCCGTTCAGCTGGTACCCGGTGGACGCGGCGGTGTCGACGCCGATGACCTGGGCGTCCGCGTTGACGAGCGGCCCGCCGGAGTCACCCGACTCGATGTTCGCCCGGACCTGGATGAGCCCGGTGAGCTGCTCGGACGCCCCGCTGGACTCGTCCGAGGCGGTGATCGACTGGTCCAGGGCCGTCACCGTGCCCGGCGCGGGCACCGGGTCGCCGCCGCGGCCGCCGGCGTTGCCGAGCCCGAGGATCTGGTCGCCGACCTTGACCTTGGCCGAGTCGCCGATGGTCGCGGCCGGCAGCCCGGACGCGCCCTTCAGCTGCAGGACCGCGACGTCCTCGGAGCGGTCGTAGCCGACCACGTCCGCCTGGTAGGTGTCGCCGGTACCGATGCTGGTGACCTTGATGCTGGTCGCGCCGGCGACGACGTGGTTGTTGGTCAGCACCTCGCCGTCGGGGGTGAGCACGATGCCGGTGCCCGCCGCGGCCGCGCCCTGCAACCCGAGTTCGGTGTTGATGTTCACGATGGCCGGGTTGACCTTGGCCGACACGGCGTCGACGTCGAGCACCGTCTTGGCCGCGCTCGGCGGCCCGGAGAAGCCGAAGTTCTGGTTGCCGCCCGCGGTGGAGCCGGTCGCCCCGGAGATCAGGTGCCCGACCCCGAGCCCGGCGACCACGGCCAAGGCGATCGCGACGACCGCGACGGTCAGCGCGCGAAGCGGGTGCCGCTTGCGCGGCGGTGGCCGGTAGGCGGGCTGCGGGTAGGCGTAGATCGGCTGGGTGTGGGGCTGCTGCGGCGGGTACGGCCGGCCCCACTGGTCACGGGGCTGGTCGTAGGGCTGCTGGTCGTAGGGCCGCTGGTCGTAGGGCCGCTGGTCGTAGGGCTGCTGGTCGTAAGGCCGCTGGTCGTAGGGCTGCTGGTAGTAGCCCTGGCCGTAGTGGTCCTGCGGGTACCCGCCCTGGCCGTAGCCGTACGGGTACTCGCCGCCGCCCTGCGGTCCTCGGTCGTACTCGCTCATGCCCAGCTCCAGCTCTCGACCAGCCTCCGGCTCGTACCAGCAAACCCCCCGTTCCTGAGAATTTCCTTGCCCGATTCCATGGACTTGCTGTGGATGTACCCGCGACCGCGGCCGGGACGAGCCGACGTTACCCGGGATTCACCGCCGGATCCGGTCCATGCCGGGGTCGACCAGCGGCTCGGCAGCCACCGTGGCCGGTACCCGGCGGCCGAAGTACTCGATCTCCACGCTGCGGCCGATCTCCGCCGACGCCGGCAGCCACGCGTAGGCGATCGGGCGGCCGACGGTGTACCCGTAAGCGGCGCTCGTGACGTATCCCGAAGCGACCCCGTCGACGAACACCGGTTCCTTGCCCAGCACGACCGTGCGGCCGTCGTCGATCGTCAGGCACCGCAACCGCCGCGACGCCGTCTCTTCGCTCCGGCCTTCGATGGCGTCTCGCCCGGTGAACGGGCCCTTCGCCGGACGCACGGCGAACGCCAGCCCGGCCTCGTACGGGTCGTGCTCGGTGGTCATGTCCGTGCCCCACAGCCGGTAGCCCTTCTCCAGCCGCAGGCTGTTGAACGCTGCCCGCCCGGCCGCGACGACCCCCAGCGGCTGCCCGGCCGCCCACAGCGCGTCCCACAGCCGCAGGCCGTTGTCCGCGCTGGTGTAGATTTCCCAGCCGAGTTCGCCCACGTAGGACAGTCGCATGGCGACCACCGGCACCCCGGCGATCCGCGCCCGGCGCGCCCGGAAGTACTTCAACCCGGTGTGCGAGAAGTCTTCGCGGCTCAACGGCTGGACGAGCTCTCGCGCCAGCGGCCCCCACACGCCGACGCAGCACGTCCCGCCGGTGGTGTCCCGGACCCGGACTCCGGGAGGCGCGTGCTTCACGAAGTGGTCGACGTCGATGTTGCCGTTGATGCCGGCCTGGAACACCTCGGGCTCGAGCCGCGCGACCGTGATGTCACTGCGCACGCCGCCCGCGGAATCGAGCATCAGCGTGTACGTCACCGAGCCCACCGGCTTGTCGAGCTGGTTGGTGGTCAGCGACTGCAGGAACGCCAGTGCCCCCGGCCCGCTGATCTCCACGCGCTTCAACGGCGTCATGTCGTACAGCGCGACACCGTTGCGCGTGTGCCACGCCTCCGCCGCTGCGATCGGCGAATGGAACTGCGCCGACCACGGATCCCGCGCGGGCGGCAGCCAGTCGTGCGGCAGCTCCTTCAGCAGCGGTGCGTTGGCCTCGAACCAGTGCGGCCGCTCCCAGCCGCCCGCCTCCAGGAACACCGCGCCCAGCTCGCGCTGCCGCGCGTGGAACGGCGTCACCCGCAGGTCGCGCGGGGAAAGCTTGGGCTGCAACGGGTGCAGGATGTCGTAGACCTCCACGAAGTTCTGCTGCGCCGTCTCGTGCACGTACGACGGCGCGAGCTGGACCTCCTCGAACCGGTGGACGTCGACCTCGTGCACGTCGACTTCCGAGTGCCCGTCGACGAGCAGCTGCGCGACGGCCTTCGCGATGCCCGCGGAGTGCGTCACCCAGATCGCCTCGGCGAGCCAGAACCCGCGGACGTCGGCCGATTCGCCGACCAGCGACTGGCCGTCCGGGGTGAACGAGAAGATCCCGTTGAAGCCTTCTTCGACCTTGGTCTGCCGCAGCGCCGGCAGCAGCAGCTTGCTCTGTTCCCACGACGGCGCGAAGTCGTCCTCGGTGAACGGCAGCATCGACGGCATGGCCGTCCCGGTCACCGTGGGGTCCAACGTGGACTCGTCGACCGGCATCGGCCGGTGCGCGTAGGAGCCGATGCCGAGCCGGTCGACGTGCTCGCGGAAGTACAGGTCCTGGTCCTGGTGGCGCAGGATCGGCAGGCTCGCCTCGACCTCTTCGGAGTTGCGCCCGACCAGGTCCGCGACCTGCCCGGTTTTCGCGTACTGGTGCGCCAGCGGCAGCAGCGGGACGTCCATGCCCGCCATCGCGCCGATCTCGCGCCCCCAGAACCCGGCGCACGAAACGACGACGTCCGCCGGGAAGTCGCCCTGGTCGGTCCGGACGCCGGTGACGCGCCCGCCTTCCTGGAGGACGTCGGTCACCTTCGTGGACCCGAGGAACCGGGCGCCGCGTGAAGTGGCCCGCGCGGCCAGCACCTCGACGGCTTTCGCGGCCTGCGCCAGCCCGTCGGTCGGGACGTGCAGGGCGCCGAAGATCCGGGAACCGTCCAGGAGCGGCCAGCGCCGGACGCATTCGTCGGCGTCGATCAGCGATCCTTCGACGCCCCACGACGTCGCCCAGCCGTGCTTGCGCCCGAGGTCCGCCCAGCGGGCCGGGGTGGTCGCGACCTCCATGCCGCCGACCTGGTGGAAGCAATCCAGGCTCCGGAACTTCTCGACGGTGTAGCGGGCGAAGTCCGTCATCGCCTTGGAAGCGTTGGTCTGGAAGACCAGCCCGGGCGCGTGGGACGTCGACCCGCCGGTGCGCGGCAGCGGGCCCCGGTCGAGCACGGTGACGTCGGTCCAGCCGCGGGCGGTCAGCTCGTCGGCCAGGTTCGCGCCGACGATGCCGGCGCCGATGATCACGACTCGCGGTGCGGTCATGGCGGAACTCCTTCTCCCGGAAGACGGCTTACCTGAACACAACCGTGCTGTTGCCGTTGAGCAGGACGCGGCGTTCGCAGTGCCAGCGCACCGCCCGCGACAGGGCCAGTGCCTCGGCGTCGCGGCCGACGGTCACCAGTTCGCGCGGCGAGTACGTGTGGTCGACGCGCTGGACCTCCTGCTCGATGATCGGGCCCTCGTCGAGGTCGGGGGTGACGTAGTGCGCGGTCGCCCCGACGTACTTGACGCCCCGGTCGTAGGCCTGGTGGTAGGGCTTGGCGCCCTTGAAACCGGGCAGGAACGAGTGGTGGATGTTGATCGCGCGGCCTTCGAGCTTCTGGCACAGCTCGTTGGACAGCACCTGCATGTACCGGGCGAGCACCACGAGGTCGGCCTGGTACTCCCCGATCAGGTCGAGCAGCCGCTGCTCGGCCTCCGGCTTGGTCTCCGGCGTCACCGGGACGTGCACGAACGGCACCCCGGCCGCCTCGGCCATCGACCGCAGGTCCTCGTGGTTCGAGATGACCGCTGCGACGTGTGCGCCGAGCCCGTTCGCGCGCCAGCGGAACAGGAGGTCGTTGAGGCAGTGCCCGAATTTCGAGACCATGACCAGGATCCGCGGCGGGGTGCCGTCGGAGAAGCCGAACTCCATGGCGAAGTCGCCGGCCACCGGGGCGAACGCGCGGGTCACATCGTCCACAGTGGTCTCTTCGGTGCAGGTGAACGACGTCCGCAGGAACAGCGAGCCGCGGATGTCGTCGTCGAACTGCTGGTGCTCGACGATGTCGCAGCCCTGCCCGACCAGGAACGTCGTGACGGCGTGCACGATGCCCGAACGCTCGGGGCACTTGAGCGTCAGCGTGAAGGCCACGGAACCTCCTGGTACTCGAGGCTCGCGTCGGCCAGCCAGGTCGTGAAGTAGCCGGCGAACGACTGGCGCACGAGGATGGTGAAGCCCTCTTCCCGGACCATCAGGATGATCCCGGTGCGGACGAGCAGCGTCTGCACGCACGTGCCGGGCGGCGACACCGCCGGGTCCAGGTCGATCGAGCAGCCGTGGGCCAGCACGTCCCGCGCGTGCGCCCCGGTGAGCCGCACGGTCACGCGCTGCGCCGAAACGTCGACGACGGCCGCCGCGCCCGCCTCCCGGAGCGCGGTTTCCAGTTCGGCCTGACGTCCCGGTTCGGCGAGCACGAGGTACTCGTCGGGCCCCATCCACAGCACGTCGACGCCGTTGCGGCTGGTGAACGTGCACGGCTCCGGCAGGTCGGCACCGAGCAGGGCGTGCCCGTCCCGGAGGCGCACGGTGAGCTGGGTGCGGAACGGTTCTTCGACCGCGTCAACCGTCACGACGGGCTCCTTCCTCGTCGAAGAGCACGGATCCGGTCACGGTCACCGGCACGACCCGGTCGCCGGCCGGGACGTACAGCGTCTCGCCGATCCGCTCGCGCCCGGACCGCACCAACGCCAGTGCGAAGGTGCGGCCGAGCGCGGCGCTGTGGTAGCTGGACGTGACGTGGCCGAGCATCCGCACCGGCGGTTCCGGCACGACTTCCGACTCGATGAGCTGCGAGCCCTCCGGCAGCAGCACCGACGGATCCACCGGCAGCAGGCCGACGAGCTGCTTGCGGTCGGGCCGGTTGTTCTCGGCGCGGGCGAAGGAGCGTTTGCCGAGGAAGTCGGCCTTCTTCTTCGACACCACCCAGGACATGCCGAGGTCCTGCGGGGTGACTGTGCCGTCGGTGTCCTGGCCGATGATCGGGTAGCCCTTTTCCGCGCGCAGGACGTGCATGGTTTCGGTGCCGTACGGCGTGGCACCCTCGGCCACGATGGACTGCCAGAGCGCGATCCCGTGCCACGACCGGACGTTGATTTCGTAGGCCAGCTCGCCGGAGAAGCTGATCCGGCACACCCTCGCCGGAATTCCGGCGACCTCGGCGTCCTGCCAGGTCATGAACCCGAAAGCGTCGTTGGAGACGTCGAGTCCCGGCGCCAAGCGGCCGAGGACCTCTCGCGATTTCGGTCCCACCAGGGGGATCGTGGCCCAGTGCTCGGTGACCGAAGTCGCGAAGACGCTGAGGTGCGGCCACTCCGTCTGCAGCCACTCCTCCATCCAGTCGAGGACCTTCGCCGCGTTGCCGGTGGTCGTGGTGACCAGGAACCGGTCTTCGGCGACGCGGATGACCGTGCCGTCGTCGAGCACCATGCCGTCGACGCCGCACATCACGCCGTAGCGGATCCGGCCGACCTTCAGGTTGCTCATCATGTTCGTGTAGAGCATGTCGAGGAACCAGCCGGCGTCCGGCCCCTGCACGTCGATCTTGCCGAGCGTGGACCCGTCCATGAGGGCCACGCCGTTGCGCGCGGCGCGGCACTCGCGCAGGACGGCGTCGTGCATCGTCTCGCCGGGCCGCGGGTAGTACCGCGGCCGCTTCCACTGGCCGACGTTCTCGAACTCGGCACCGTGCTCGACGTGCCACGGGTGGATCGTCGTGACGCGCACGGGATCGTGCAGGTCACCGCGGTGCCGGCCGGCCAGCGCCGCGAACGCCACCGGCGTGTACGGCGGCCGGAACGTCGTCGGCCGCTGCGTTGCCAAGTCGGCACCGAGAGCTTCGGCGGTGATGCCCGCGGCGAGCATGCCGGACGTCTTGCCCTGGTCGTGCGCGGTGCCGATGGTGGTGTAGCGCTTGATGTGCTCCAGCGAGCGCAGCCCGGCACCGGTGGCACGCAGGACGTCCGAGACGGTCGCGTCCCGCTGCTGGTCGACGAACCGGGTGTCCACTTCGGACTTCGGCGCGGGCACCTGCCAGAGCACCTTCGTCTCCGGCAGGCCTTCGCCCGCGGCGGCGCCGACGACGCTCACCGTCGGCAGGTCGCCGTCCGGGACATAGGCGCCGAGCTCGGGGGCGTACCGGAGCTTGCCGCGGGCCTGGCTGAACAGGTGCACCGCCGGGTTCCAGCCGCCGGACACGAGCAGCAGGTCGCACTCGACCCGCTCGCCCTGCATCTCGCCGAGTCTCGCGATGTGCGCGGCGGTGATGTGCCCGTCGGCGCCGCCATCGGTGCCGATCACGCCGTAGCCCTCGCGGGCGTCGACGATCCGCACGATCTCGGCCCCGGCGCCGGCCAGTTCGGAGGCGGCGTCGAGCGCGGAGTCGTTGGTGGTGAACACGACCACGCGGCTTCCGGCGAGGACGCCGTAGCGGTTCAGGTACGTCCGCGCGGCACCGGCGAGCATGATGCCCGGGCGGTCGTTGTCCGGGAACACGATCGGCCGCTCGTGGGCGCCGGTCGCGATGACGATCCGCTTCGCCCGGATGCGCCGGATCCGCTGCCGCGAGAGGCGTTCCGGGGCCACGGGTTCACCCCGGCGCTCCAGGGCGAGCACGAACCCGTCGTCGTAGATGCCGAACGCCGTGGTGCGCGAGAGGAACCGGACACCCTCCGGAGCTTCGCCGTCGGGCTGGTCGTCCACGAGCAGGACCCGGCCGGAGGCGGCACGGGCGGCGGCGAGCCCGGCGGGACCGGCGCCGATGACCAGGACGTCACAGTGGGCGTGCTTGGCGTCGTACCGCGCCGGGTCCGGTTCGGTGGCGAGCCGTCCCCGACCGCGCAGGCCACGGGCCTCCAGGCCGTCGTACAGCTCCACGGTGGTGGCCGACAGCATCGGTTCCGGGAATGGCGCGTCGATTTGCACCAGGGCGTTCGAGTCCTCGACGCCGGCGGCTACGATGCCGCGCGGCCGTCCGTACTTGATGCTGGTCGCGACCTGGTGGATGCCGTTGGCCAGCAACGCGGAAGCCAGGGTGTCGCCGAGGTAGCCGGTCAGCTCGCGGCCGTCGAAGGTGAACTTGAGCGGGACGCCGGACAGTCGGGTCACGGGATCACCGGCCGGGGTTCGTCGAGGCGGTAGACCGCCAGCAGATCGTGGGTGCGCGTGTCGCGGACGGCGTTGAACCACCGGCGGCAGCCCGCGGAGTGGCTCCAGCGCTCGGCGAGCGGCCCGCTCGGGTTCTCGCGGAAGAAGACGAACTTCGCCCACTCCTCGTCCGACAACGCCGAAGGGTCTGCTGGGTAGGCGACGTGCGCTTGGCCGCCGTAGTGGAACTCGGCCTCTTCGCGCGGCCCGCACCACGGGCAGGGAATGAGTTGCACAGGGACTCCTAATGCGCGACGGCGGCGGCGCCGTGCTCGTCGACGAGGGCGCCGGTGGTGAACCGGTCGAGGGTGAAGGGCTCGGCGTACTCGTGGGGCTTGCCCCGCGCGATGGTGGCCGCGAAGACGTTCCCGACCCCGGGGGTCGCCTTGAAACCACCGGTGCCCCAGCCGCAGTTGAGGAACAGGTGCTCGACCGGGGTCAGGCCGATGATCGGCGAGGCGTCCGGGCTGACGTCGACGATGCCCGCCCACGTCCGCAGCAGGTGCGCCCGCGCGAACACCGGGAACAGCTCGAGCGCGGCGGACATCTGCTGTTCGATGATGTGGAACGAGCCACGCTGACCGTAGCCGTTGTAGCTGTCGATGCCGGCGCCCATCACGAGTTCGCCCTTGTGCGCCTGGGAAACGTAGACGTGCACGGCGTTCGACATGACGACCGTCGGGTGGGCCGGCTCCAGCAGCTCGGACACCAGTGCCTGCAAGGGATGGGACACGAGCGGCAGGTCCAGGCCCACCATCTTCGCGAGCACGGACGTGTGGCCGGCGGCGCACAGCGCGACCTTGCCCGCGGCGATCCGCCCCCTCGACGTCTCGACGCCCGTCACCCGGCCACCCGCCGTGGAGATCCCAGTGACCTCGCAGTTCTGGATGAGGTCGACGCCCAGCTCGTGCGCGGCACGGGCGAAGCCCCAAGCCACGTAGTCGTGCTTCGCGATGCCCGCGCGCGGCTGGAAGGTGGCGCCGAGCACCGGGTAGCGGACGTCCGGCGAGGTGTTGACGATCGGGCACAGCTCCTTGACGCCGTCGGCGTCCACCCATTCGGCGTCGATGCCGTTGAGCTTGTTGGCCTCGACGCGGCGGACGCTGTCGCGGACGTCCTGCAGGCTGTGCGCCAGGTTCAGCACCCCGCGCTGACTGAAGAGGATCGGGTAGCCGAGGTCCTCTTCGAGGCCTTCCCACAGCTTGAGGGAGTGCTCGTAGATGCCGGAACTTTCGTCCCACAGGTAGTTCGAGCGGATGATCGTGGTGTTGCGGGCCATGTTGCCGCCCGCGAGCCAGCCCTTTTCGAGCACGGCGACGTTCGTGATGCCGTGCACCTTGGCCAGGTAGTACGCGGTGGCGAGGCCGTGCCCGCCGCCACCCACGACGATCACGTCGTAGGCCTTCTTCGGCTCCGGGTCGGCCCAGAGGAAGTCCGGGTGCTCCGGCAAGTCGTCGCCGGGGGTGCGGGGCATGCGGCGACCTCCTGGTCGACTTCTGATATATCAATCGTCGATGTAGACTAAGCGGCGTGCATCCCCAGGTCAATCCCCCCTCGCTGGCGGAACAGGCGTACCTCTTCATCCGCGATCGCCTGGTCATGCTGGACATCCCACCGGGCTCCCCCCTCACCGAAGAGGAACTCGGCACCACGCTCGGCATGGGCCGGACGCCGATCCGCGAAGCGCTGAAACGGCTGGAGTCCGAACGCCTGGTCGTCGCCTACCCGAGGCGCGGGACGTTCGCCACCGACGTCAACATCTCCGACCTCGCGCACATCTCCGAGGTCCGGCGCACGCTGGAGCCGATGGCGACGGCCGCCGCGGCCGGGCGGGCGACCGCGGCCGACCGCGCGACGCTGACCGAGCTGCGCGCGCAGCTCGACGCGGGCGTCCCGGACGGGGACAACGCCGAGCTGCTGCGCACCGACCTCGCCCTGCACCGGGCGATCTACCGGTGCGTGCACAACCCGTTCCTCGAGGACACGCTGATCCGGTACGACAACCTCGCGACCCGGATCTGGTGCGTGTTCGTGCCCCGGCTGTCCGGGATGGCCGGCCACGTCGACGAACACGTCCCGCTCCTCACCGCGATCATCGAAGGTGACGCCGAGAAGGCCGCCGCGCTCACGCTCGAGCACGTCACCGGGTTCGAGGCCGCCATCCGGGCGTTGCTCTAGGGTGCCAACCGGGCGCGGACCCAGTCGTGGAACGCGCCGATGTGGTGCTCGCTGGGCACGAGCACGCCGCCGCGCGCGTAGGACCGCGAGTCCATCGCCAGCTGGCAGCGTTCGCAGGCCTCGAAGTCCTGCAGGTTGACGCGGTGGAACAGCTCCACCGACCGCGTCAGGTCTTTGCCGGATTCGACGACTTCGGGCAGGTAGAGCCAGTCGCAGCGCACCAGCGTCCGGTCCGGGGCCAGCGGGAACATCCGGTGCAGGATCACGTGGTCGGGGACGAGGTTGACGAAGACCTGCGGCCGGATGGTGATGGCGTAGTACTTGCGGTCCTGGGCCTCGGTGACCCCGGGGAGCCGGTCGACGCCTTCGCCGCCGTCGACGGTGAAGCCCTGGATCCCGCCGCCGAATTCGGCGCCGTGGCCGACGTAGTACTGCGCGGCGTAGCCGTCGGCGAACTCCGGCAGCACCTCGGTGAGCTCCGGGTGGATCGTCGCGCAGTGGTAGCACTCCATGAAGTTCTCGATGATCTGCTTCCAGTTCGCCTTCACGTCGTACTCGATGCGCTTGCCGAGGGCGAGGCCGTCGATGCCGTAGGCGTCGATCACTTCGGCACTGCCCAGGCGTTCGGTGACCGCGCCGACCACGGTCTCTTCGAACGACGGCGGCTCGTCGGCCAGGCAGACCCAGGCGTAGCCGAGCCACTCGCGCAGGTGGAGCTTCGTCAGGCCGAACTCGGTGCGGTCGACGTCGGGCATCCCGGTGAGGTTCGGCGCGGCGATGAGCTTGCCGTCGAGGCCGTAGGTCCAGGCGTGGTACGGGCACTGGAAGGCACGCCTGACCGTGCCGCTTTCGGACGTGCAGAGCCGCGCGCCGCGGTGGCGGCAGACGTTGAGGAACGCGTTCAGCTTCCCGTCCCGGCCCCGCGCGACGAGCACGCTTTCCTTGCCGATCTGCACGGTCTCGAACGAGCCGGGGTTCGGCAGGTCGGCGCCGCGCACGGCGCAGAACCAGTCCGCCTCGAAGATCTTCGCCTGCTCCAGCGCGAAGATCGCCGGATCGGTGTAGGAACTGCCGGGCAACGTGGCGAGCAGGCTCGGCGGCAGATCGGTTGTGGTCACCGGCGTGGTCCTCTCCGCGGATCAGGACGGGAGTAGTTGCGCAAGGCGCGTCTAGTTGCTCACTCCGAAACAGAGTGACTGCCGCGAAGGACCGCTGTCAAGACAGGTTTTTCAATGCCCGCCAAAGATTTCCGGCACGTTTCACCCACACGGCGTGACGGGACCCGTAACTCGCGTGACTGGACCCGTAACTCGCGTGATCGGGGCCGTAACTGGCGAGTTACGGCCCCGATCACGCGAGTTCCGTGTTCGATCACGCGAGTTACGGGTTGGCCGGGCCGTGGATGGCGCGGCGGAAGAGGGTTTCGATCTCGTCGCGGGCCGGGCGGGGGTCGGCCAGGGCCGCCTGCATCAGCAGGCCGCAGAACAGGCCGGCCAGGAGGCGGCCGGTGAGCGGGTCCGTGCGGGAGCCGAAGAACGCGATCAGGGCGTCGTCCCAGGCCGCGCTCGCCTTGCGCAGCCTCGGCCGGTGCAGGGCGGCCACGTAGAGGTCGTATTCGACGACCGTGTCCCGGTACTGCTCGTTGAGGTACCCCATGACCAGGTCGGCCAGCGCCGCGGCGAAGTCGGCGTCCGGCGGGAGCGCGGACTCCCACTCCTTCAGCGCGTGGACGTTCTTCTCGGCCGCCTCGACCAACGCGACCTCGAGCAGGTCGTCCAGGGTCGCGAAGTGGTAGGTCGTCGAGCCGAGCGGGACGCCGGCCGCCGCCGCGACCGCCCGGTGGGTGACCCCGTCGATCCCCCGCCGGGCGACGACCTCGACCGCTGCCTTGGCGATCCGCGCCCGCCGTTCCGGGTCGTTCGGACCGCGACGCCGGGCCGCGGCGGGTTCCGTGTTCGACATCGTCGTCGAGCCCCCTTGTGGACATCTGTACACGCTTCGCGTACAAATGTACGCACTCACGGCACCGAGCAGCCACTACCGATCCGGGAAGGGGCGCCCGTGAAGGACCTCTACATCGACGGGAGCTGGGCGGACGCGACCGCCGGAACGAGCTCCGACGTGCTGAACCCCGCCACCGGGCAGGTCATCGGGACCGTCGCCGAAGCGGGCCGCGAGGAGGTCGACGCCGCGGTCGGAGCCGCGCGGAAAGCCTTCGACGAGGGTCCCTGGCGCCGCACCACCGCCGGTGAACGCAGCGCGTTGCTGCGCCGGACGGCCGACCTCCTGGTCCGCGACCGCGAGGAGCTGGCCCGCACCGAGAGCCTCGACACCGGCAAGACCCTCGGCGAAGGCCGCATCGACATCGACGACGTAAGAGGCGTCTTCCGCTACTACGCCGACCTCGCCGACAAGGACGCCGGACGCGTGGTCGACGCCGGCAGCCCGACCGTGGTCAGCCGGATCGTGCACGAACCGGTCGGCGTGTGCGCGCTGATCGCGCCGTGGAACTACCCGCTGCTGCAGATGTCGTGGAAGGTGGCGCCCGCCCTCGCCGCGGGCAACACCGTCGTGCTCAAACCCAGCGAAGTCACCCCCCTGACCACGATCAAGCTGGTCGCGCTCCTCGAAGAGGCCGGTGCCCCGCCCGGCGTCGTCAACCTCCTGCTCGGCCCGGGCCACGTCGGCGCCGCGATGGTCGAGCACCCGGGTGTGGACCTCGTCTCGTTCACCGGCGGCTACGCGACCGGCGAGAAGATCATGACCGCCGCCGCCAAGGGCGTCCGCCGGGTCGCCCTCGAACTCGGCGGCAAGAACCCGAACGTGGTCTTCGCCGACGCGGGCTACGACACGGCCCTCGACTACGCCCTGATGGCGGCGTTCGTCCATTCCGGACAGGTTTGTTCAGCGGGCGCGCGGCTGATCGTCCAAGATGGAATCCATGACCGGTTCGTCGCGGACCTCGCCGAGCGCGCCGATCGGATCCGGGTCGGCGACGGGCTCGACCCCGCCACCGAAACCGGACCGCTCGTCTCCGCGCAGCACCGCGCCAAGGTCGAGGGCTACATCCAGGGCGCGATCGAAGCGGGCGCCACGCTCCGGGCGGGCGGCAAGCGGCCCGAAGGACCGGAGTACGAAAGCGGCTTCTTCCTGCGGCCGACGGTGTTTTCCGGCTGCACCGGGGACATGGCGATCGTCCGGGAAGAGGTCTTCGGCCCGGTCGTCACGGTGGAACGCTTCACCGACGAGGCCGACGCGATCGCGCTGGCCAACGACACCGAGTACGGGCTCGCCGGAGCCGTGTGGACGTCGGACGCGTCCCGCGCCCAGCGGGTCGCCGGGGCCCTGCGCCACGGCACCGTGTGGATCAACGACTACCACCCCTACCTGCCGCAGGCGGAATGGGGCGGTTTCGGCCGATCCGGCATCGGCCGCGAGCTCGGACCGTCCGGGCTGGCGGAATACCAGGAGAGCAAGCACATCTACCAGAACATCGATCCGGTTCCGCAGCACTGGTTCAAGGGCTGACATCCCACCCCACCCAGGATCCCTCCCCCACCACGTGAGGACGTTGCCATGACCACGCAAGAAAAGCCGGCGGGCGGGGGGCCTGCCCCGGACGACCGTTCCGACCTCGAGAAGTTCGGCTACCGCCAGGAGCTCGAACGTTCCCTCGGCTCCTTCTCCAGCTTCGCCGCCGGGTTCTCCTACATCTCGATCATGACCGGCGTGTTCCAGTTGTTCTTCTTCGGCTTCGCCTCGGGCGGACCGGCGTTCATCTGGACCTGGCCGCTGGTCTTCCTGGGCCAGCTCGCCGTCGCGCTCTGTTTCGCCGAGCTCGCCGGCCAGTTCCCGCTCGCCGGCTCGGTGTACCAGTGGGCCAAGCAGATCGCGAAACCCGCGACGTCGTGGCTGGCCGGCTGGATCATGATCATCGGTGCCATCGTCACGGCCGGCGCCGTCGCGGTCGCCTACCAGATCATCCTGCCGCAGGTCTCGACCGCGTTCCAGATCGTCGGCAGCGACTCCGACGCCGGCCTGACCTCGACGCCCGGCGGCGCGCAGAACGCCATCCTGCTGGCCCTGGTGCTGGTCGTGTTCGCCACGATCGTGAACGTCATCGGGGTGAAGCTGATGGCGAAGATCAACAACTTCGGCGTCGCGGTGGAACTGTCCGCGGTCATCCTGCTGATCATCGCGCTGGCGATCCACGTCAAACGCGGCCCGCAGGTCGTCCTGGAGACGCACGGCACGGGTGAGGGTCACTCACTCGGGTACCTCGGGGCGTTCCTGGTGGCGTCGCTGATGAGCGCGTACGTGTTCTACGGCTTCGACACCGCGGGCTCGCTCGCCGAAGAAACCACCCAGCCGCGCAAGCACGCGCCGCGCGCGATCCTGCGGGCGATCACGGCGTCGTTCATCGTCGGCGGCCTGGTGATGCTGGTCGGCATGATGGCCGTCGGCGACCTGGGCGCCGAAGAGCTGAGCACGTCCGGCATGCCGTACCTGCTGAAGAGCACGCTCGGCACCGGGCTGGGCAACGCCTTCCTCATCTGCTCGGCGATCGCGATCACGGTGTGCTGCCTCGCCGTGCAGACGGCGGCGATCCGGATGGCCTGGGCGATGGCCCGCGACGGGCGGCTGCCGTTCAGCAAGGCGATGGCGAAGGTGTCGCCGCGGTCGAAGACGCCGGTGCTGCCCGCGCTGCTCACCGGTGGCCTCACCGTCGTGGTGCTGCTGATCAACCTCGGCAACCAGCGGGCGTTCTTCATCCTGACCTCGACCGCGATCATCCTGTTCTACATCCCCTACCTGATGGTCACCGGCCCGATGCTGCTGCGCCGGCTGCGCGGGCAGTGGCCGCGGCCGGGCCACGGCCCGTACTTCAAGCTGGGCCGCTGGGGCACGCTGGTGAACCTGGTCGCGGTCGTCTACGGCGGAGCCATGACGATCAACCTGATCTGGCCGCGGGCCGAGGTCTACGGCTCCGACCACTGGTACTTCCAGTGGGGCGCAGTGATCGTCACCGGGCTGATCGTGCTCATCGGCGCGATAATGCTGTACGTCCGGCGGCGCACCTGGGGCTCGGCCCACACCAGCCCCGAGCACATGCCCGACGCGACCCCGGATTCCCTGCCCGGCTGAGGAGGCCCCATGAGCACCGAAACCTACGACTTCGTCATCGTCGGCGGTGGTTCGGCGGGCTGCGCGCTGGCGAACCGGCTGTCCGCCGACCCGGCGAACAAGGTCCTCGTCCTGGAGGCCGGCCGGTCGGACTACAAGTGGGACGTCTTCATCCACATGCCGGCCGCGCTGACGTTCCCGATCGGGTCGAAGTTCTACGACTGGTGCTACCGCAGCGAACCCGAGCCGCACATGAACCGGCGTCGCATCTACCACGCGCGCGGCAAGGTGCTCGGCGGGTCGTCCAGCATCAACGGGATGATCTTCCAGCGCGGCAACCCGATGGACTACGAACGCTGGGCGAGCGACCCCGGGATGTCCACTTGGGACTACGCGCACTGCCTGCCGTACTTCAACCGCATGGAGAACTGCCTCGCCGATCGGCCGGAGGGGCAGTGGCGCGGCCACGACGGGCCGCTCGAGCTGGAGCGCGGCCCGGCGTCGAACCCGTTGTTCACCGCCTTCTTCGACGCCGCCGAGGAAGCGGGTTACCCGCGCACCGACGACGTCAACGGCTACCGGCAGGAGGGCTTCGCGGCCTTCGACCGGAACGTCCGGAAAGGACGGCGGCTGTCGGCGGCCGGCGCCTACCTGCACCCGGTGCTGGACCGGCCCAACCTCACGGTGAAGACCCGCGCGTTCGTGTCACAGGTCCTCTTCGACGGCACCCGCGCGGTCGGCGTCGAGTACTCGCAGGGCCGGGGCGTGCCGGGTGAGGTGTACGGCAAGGAGATCATCCTCTGCGGCGGCGCGATCAACACCCCGCAGCTGCTGCAGCTGTCGGGCGTCGGGAACGCCGCGGAGCTGGAGAAACTCGGCATCGACGTCGTGAAGGACCTGCCGGGTGTCGGCGAGAACCTGCAGGACCACCTGGAGGTGTACATCCAGTACGCCTGCAAGCAGCCGGTGTCGATGCAGCCGTCGCTGGCGAAGTGGAAGCGGCCCTACATCGGCGCGCAGTGGCTGTTCCTGCGGTCCGGGCCGGCCGCCACCAACCACTTCGAGGGCGGCGGGTTCGTCCGGTCTAACGACGAGGTGAAGTACCCGAACCTGATGTTCCACTTCCTGCCGGTGGCGATCCGCTACGACGGTTCGGCGCCCACGGAAGGGCACGGCTACCAGGTGCACGTCGGTCCGATGTACGCCGACACCCGCGGCTCGGTGAAGATCACCTCGACCGACCCGCGGCAGCACCCGGCGATCAAGTTCAACTACCTGTCGACCGAGAACGACCGCCGCGAATGGGTCGAGGCCGTGCGGGTGGCGCGGAAGATCCTCAACCAGCCCGCGCTGGAGCCGTACAACGGCGGGGAGATCTCGCCGGGGCCGTCGGTGGAAACCGACGAGGAGATCCTCGACTGGGTCGCGAAGGACGCAGAAACCGCGCTGCACCCGTCCTGCACGACGAAGATGGGCGTGGACGACAGGTCCGTCGTCGACCCGCAGAGCATGCGGGTGCACGGCACCGAGGGCCTGCGCGTGGTCGACGCGTCGGTGATGCCCTACATCACCAACGGCAACATCTACGCGCCGGTGATGATGACCGCCGAGAAGGCCGCCGACCTGATCCTCGGCAACACCCCGCTCGCCCCGATCAAGCTGCCGTTCTACCGGCACGGGGAGAACTAGCCCGGACGTCGCAGCGCCCGTACCGCCATCCTCGGTACGGGCCTTCGGCGTGCCCGGATACTCGTTACCGGGTAACGGAAACTACCCGGGCGTACCCCCTTGACGACGCCCTTCACGGGATTCAGACTTTGTTGCGGATCACAGTTGATGTTCCCCAATGCGCAACAGGACTCGGAGGCGGCATGATTCGCGCGTGCACGGTGGACGAGCTGCCACCCGGTGAGTCCGTCCGCATCCCGGGGCCGCCCGCCATCGCGGTGTTCAACGCCGACGGGGAGCTGTACGCCATCGACGACACGTGCACCCACCAGGACGCCTCCCTGGCCGACGGCTGGCTCGAAGGCTGCTTCGTCGAGTGCCCGCTGCACGCGGCGCTGTTCGACCTGCGCACCGGCCTGCCGACCTGCCTGCCGGCGAAGGACCCGGTGCGCACGTACGCCGTGGTCGTCGACGAGGGTGTCGTCTACGTCCGGAACGCGGCGAACGAGGATGCTGCGTGAAGCGCGTCGCGGTCGTCGGCGCCTCGCTCGCCGGGGTCCGCGCGGCCCAGGAGCTGCGCGCACAGGGGTACGACGGCGGTGTCGTGCTGATCGGCGACGAGCCGCACCTGCCCTACGACCGGCCGCCGCTGTCGAAGGCCTTCCTGGCCGGAACGGCTTCGCGCGAGTCGCTGGACCTGCTCGACGCCGGTGACCTGGCGTCCCTGGCGCTGGACTTCCGGCTCGGCGTCCGGGCGACGGCGCTGGAGCCGGCCGACCGGCGCGTACTCCTTTCGGACGGCACCTCGGTGCACGCGGACGGCGTCGTGATCGCCACCGGCGGCCGCGCGCGCACGCTGCCGGGCTTCGAAGGCGCCCACACGCTGCGAACCGTCGACGACGCCCTAGCGTTGCGCGCGGCTTTGGTGCCCGGGGCGCGGGTGGTGATCGTCGGAGCGGGGTTCATCGGGGCCGAGGTGGCCTCGACCTGCCGTTCGCTGGGTCTGGACGTGGTGGTCCTGGAAGCTTTGGCCGCACCGTTGGCGCCGGTGCTGGGCTCTCGCCTGGCGGCCGTCTGTGCCCGGCTGCACGCCGACCACGGCACGGACCTGCGTTGCGGCGTGTCGGCGACGGGCATGGACGCGGCGGGCGTCCGCCTGGCCGACGGTTCGCTCGTCCCCGCCGACGTGGTCGTGGTCGGCGTCGGGATGACTCCGGCGACCGAGTGGCTGGCGGGCTCGGGTTTGAAGGTCGGCAACGGCGTCCACACCGACGCCGGGCTGGTGACGGAGCTGCCCCAGGTCGTCGCGGTGGGCGACGTGGCCCGGTACGGGGGGCGGCGGCACGAGCACTGGACGAACGCGTCGGAGCAGGCGCCGGTCGCGGTGGCCAACCTGCTGGCCGGGCACAGCGGGCAGTCTTATCTGCCCAGTGGATACGTCTGGTCGGACCAGTATTCGGGGACCTTGCAGCTGGCCGGGCACCCGCGTCCGGACGACACGCTTTCGTTCGTGGACGGCGACCCTTCGTCGGCTTCGTTCGTGGCGACGTTCTCGCGGGACGGCGCGACGGTCGGGGTCTTCGCCCTGAACAACGCGAAGCTGTTCAACCGCGTGCGCCGGCAAGCCCTGCGCCGCCCGGCCACCGTCTGAAAGTCTCAACCGGACTTTCAAAGATACGCTTCACCCACATGGAACTGAGTCTTGACGAACTCCGGGCCTTGACGGGCTGGGCCGCGGCCTGCGCGGCCCGGGTCCTGCCGCTGGTTCCGGACGACCCACGCCCGGCCGCGGCGATCTCGGCAGCGCGGGAATTCGCTTCGGGCGCTCCACGCACCCAGGCCCTGCGCACGGCGGCGTGGGACGCATTGGCGGCGGCAGGCGCGGCTACCGATCCGGCAGCTTCGGCGGCGGCGCGCGCGGCAGTCGGGGCAGCGGGTGCCGCCTACCTGCATCCCCTGGCGTCGCCACACCAGGTGAAGCACATCGTCGGCCCGGCCCAGCAGGCAGCGTTGGCGCGCGAACTGGCGGGCGGTTCCGCGGAGGCGGAGATCGAGTGGGCGCTCTCGCAGGCCCCACCCGAGGTGAGCACCCTCCTGCGTCGCTTCCCACCGGGCAAACCGGGCAAAACCCGTCTCGGCGACCTCCACCGCCAATTAGAAGCAGCCCTCCGCGCCGACACGACCCGTGACGGAGAAGGCATCACCCGCGCTTGAGAGGGCACCGGTGAAGCCCGGCTGGTCACGGGCTAGAGGGCGAGTTCGTCCAGGTCGGACTCCAGGCGGGCTCGCCAGGTCCACCGGCGCTCGGTCGTGTCGGTCCCCTCGGCCGCCGGCGGGCCCAGCGGGAGTGCCTGGTCGGTGACGCCGAACGTCACCCGGTACGCCAGCACCGACGCCGCCGTCCGGATCCACGCGTCGCCCGACGTGCCGGACGGCGGGGCGACGCCCAGCGCGTGGCCGAACCACATCGGCAGCAGCGCGTCCGAGCCGAGCGCGTCGGTGATCCGGGTCCGCAGCCGCACCTGCAGGTCGTGCCACGCACGTTCGGCGCGCTCCAGCTGCGGCACCACCCGCGCCTGGACCGCGTCCGCCTCGCGCAACGCCAGCCGCGCCGTCTCCGCCGCCGCCGAAGCCGCCGGGATCTCCTCGTCCAGCAGCGTGCGGCGCCGCGTCGCCAGTGCGCGCAGCCGCGACTCCGCGTCCCCGCGGGCCCGGGACGCCCGGTCCGTCGACGCCAAGACGCCGATGACGGCCAGCAGGTCGGCATCGCAGCGGGAAAGCGCCGACCGCACCGCGTCCAGGTGCGCGATCTCCTGCTCGTGCCGGGCGCGCTGCTCCTTCGTGACCAGTTCTTTGTGCAGGTCGTCCCAGCGCGCCGCCTCCGCCGCGAGCGCCCGGGTCTCCGCGCCGACGTCGTCGAGGTCCGCCCGCGGCACCCCGTCGGCCACGCGCACCGCGCGCTCCAACGCCCGGACCTGCTGCTGCAGCCGTTCCAGCTGCCGGCCGAGCAAGTCGAGCCGGTCCTCTTGCCGGTGCGCGCCGCCGCTTTCGAGCCGCTCGGTCAGATTGGCGACGTCCTGCCGCAAGCGGTCGTCGGTCTCCTCGACGGCGGTGCGGAGCCCGTCGACCGCCGCGAACAGCTCGTCGAGGTCACGCCGCGCCGGGTCGACGGCGTCCGCGTACTCCTGGGAGAACTCCGGATCGTCGCCGTAGGTCGCGTAGCCGTGGCTCACGGGATCCGGCTTTCCCGCCACAACAGCGCGACCGTGCCCGCGACCCCCAGCGCCGCCAGGATCGTGCAGACGACGGCCGCGGACCACGGGAGCAGCGCTCCGGCCAGCACCGCGGCCGTGCCGGCGCCCGCCCACGCCGCCCGCGTCCGCTCGCGGATCACGTTCCCGGCCCGGCGCACCGGGCCGAAGCCGATCCACAGCCCCGCGGCGAACAGCGGCACCAGCACGAGCAGCCACACCGGCGAAAGCACTTCGAACAGCACCAGCGCCCCGGCGGCCAGCGGCACCAGCACGGGCGCGGCGGCGAACCAGACGACCGCGCGCTGCGTCGTCGCGTGCCGGGCTTCGAGCTCGGCGTCGGCGAGCCGGTGCGCGGCCTGGTCGTACGCCAGCTCGGCGTCGAGCAGCCGGTGGGCCGTCGCCACGAGCTCGTCCATCGCTTCGACGTCACCCGGCGGCGGCGCCAGCCCGTCCCGCAGGTCCTGCTTGAGCCGGGCGACGCGCCCCTCCGCGAGGTCGCGGTCGTGCTGGGCCGGAGTCGTCACAAAACCACTTTAAGTGCCACCACCGGCACCACCCGGCCAATGCGGCCGGTGAGTCGTCACAGGTCGCCGAGGGCGGTGACCGGTGACTCCACGCAGTCGGCGACGAAGCGCAGGAACCCGCCGGCCGTGCCGCCGTCGCACACGCGGTGGTCGAACGCCAGCGTCAGCTCGCAGACCTTCCTGACCACCAGGGCACCGTCGACGACCCACGGCCGGTCGATGATCCGGCCGATACCGAGGATGGCCGCCTCCGGGTGGTTGATGATCGCGGCCGAGCCGTCGACGCCGAAGACGCCGTAGTTGTTCACCGTGAAGGTGCCACCGGTGAGGTCCGCGGGCGCGAGCTTGCCGTCCCGGGCGGTCCGGGCGCGCTCGCCGATCGCCGCCGACAGGTCCCGGGTGGACAGTTCGCCCGCGTCCCGCACGACCGGCACGACCAGGCCGCGGTCGGTCTGCGCGGCGAAGCCGAGGTGGATCTTGTCCAGCAGCACGATCTCGTCGCCCTCGACGCGCGAGTTCAGCTCGGGATACCGGCGAAGGCCCGCGACGACGAAGCGCGCGATCAACCCGAGCAGGCTGACCGGCCGGTCCGGCTTGGCGTTCAAGGCCGCGCGAGCGGCGACCAGCTCGGTCGCGTCGACGTCCACCCACACCGTGGCCTCGGGAATTTCGCGCCGCGACGTCGTCAGCTTGTCGGCGACGGCCTTGCGCACGCCGGTGAGCGGGATCCGTTTGCCGTTCGAGACGGGCTTCTTCATCGCCGCCTCGACGTCCGCACGGCGGATGATGCCGTCCGCGCCGGTGGCGGTGACCTTCGCGAGGTCGATCCCGTTGTCGGCGGCCAGCTTCCGGACGAACGGCGAAATCACGCCGGGCGCCTGCTTCGGCCGGGTGGGCGCGGGCGCGGTGGTGCTCACCGGACGCCGCGAGCGCTTGCGCCGGGTCGTGGGCGCGGTGCCGTAACCGATGAGGACGTTGCCGCTGCCCGAAGATGTCGTGACCCCGGGTTCGGCGAACCCGCCGACGCTCAGCAGCGGCGCCCCGACCGGCAACAGCTGGCCCGGCTCGCCGTGCAGGGCGGACACCACGCCGGCGAACGGCACCGGCACCTCGACCGCCGCCTTCGCCGTCTCGACCTCGACGACGACCTGGTCGACCTCGACGGTGTCGCCGACCTTGACGCGCCAGTCCACGATCGCCGCCTCGGTCAGGCCTTCGCCGAGGTCCGGCAGCAGGAAGTCAGGCACCGGCCACCACCGGGGTGTCGTCCCACTGCAGGCGCGCGATCGTGTCGAGGATCCGGTCGACGTCCGGCAGCTGGTGGCGCTCGAGCTTCGGCGCCGGGTACGGGATGTCGAGCCCGGTCACCCGCAGGACGGGCGCGTGCAGCTGGTGGAAGCACTGCTCGGTGACACGCGCGACGACCTCGGCGCCGTAGCCGCCGAAGCCCGCGGCCTCGTGCACGACGACCGCCCGCCCGGTGCGGCGCACGGAAGCCGTCACCGTCTCGTCGTCGAACGGCGAAAGCGAGCGGAGGTCGACGACCTCGACGTCCCAGCCCTCGGCCGTCGCCGCTTCGGCGGTCTCCAGCGCCGTGGCGACCATCGGGCCGTAGGCGATGAGGGTGACGTCCTTGCCGTCGCGCCGGACCACGGCCTGGTCCATGGCGGGGCCGGTGCGGGTGAAGGTGACCTCTTCGCTCGACCAGTAGCGGCACTTCGGTTCGAGGAAGATCACCGGGTCCGG
Organism: Amycolatopsis sp. NPDC051045; assembly: GCF_040682955.1. NCBI lineage: Bacteria > Bacillati > Actinomycetota > Actinomycetes > Pseudonocardiales > Pseudonocardiaceae > Amycolatopsis > Amycolatopsis sp. NPDC051045. The sequence continues at coordinate 573,551 of NZ_JBFBCC010000002.1, read as the reverse complement.
GGACTCGATGGCGTCGCGAAGCAGGTCGTAGGCGTCCTGCGCGGTGCCCGGCGTGACGACGCGCAGACCCGGCGTGTGGGTGTAGTAGGCCTCGCTGGAGTCGCAGTGGTGCTCGACGCCGCCGATGCCGCCGGCGTAGGGCACGCGGATGACCATCGGCAGCGAGAGCGCGCCGCGGGTGCGGTTGCGCAGCTTCGCCACGTGCGAGGTGATCTGCTCGAACGCCGGGTACGCGAAGGCGTCGAACTGCATTTCGACGACCGGGCGGAAGCCGCCCATCGCCATCCCGACGGCGAACCCGACGATGCCGGACTCCGCCAGCGGGGTGTCGAAGCAGCGGTCCTCGCCGAAGTCGGCGGTGATGCCGTCGGTGACGCGGAAGACGCCGCCGAGCGTGCCGACGTCCTCGCCGAACACGAGCACCCGGTCGTCGTCCTTGAGGGCGTCCCGCAGGGCCGCGTTGAGCGCCTGCGCCATGGTGGTCGTCATCAGGCCTCCAGTTCGGCTGCGAGGGCGGCCCGCTGGGCGTGGAGCTGGCGGGTCGGTTCGGCGTAGACGTGGTCGAACAGCGACAGCGGGTCGAGCTCGGGCTCGGCGTTCAGGGTGTCGCGGACGGACTGCGCGAACACCTCGGCATCGGCCGCGAACTGCCCGATTTCGTTGTCCTGCAGGAGGTTCTCGGCCTTGAGGTAGGTTTCGAGCCGCTTGAGCGGGTCCGCTTCGCGCCATTTCGCGACTTCTTCGGCGTCGCGGTAGCGGGTGGCGTCGTCGGCGTTGGTGTGGGCGTCGATGCGGTAGGTGTGGGCCTCGACGAGCACCGGCCCGTGGCCTTCGCGGGCGTGCCGGACGGCGTCGCCGAGGACGGCGAGCACGGCGACGGCGTCGTTGCCGTCGACCTGCTCCGAGCGCATGCCGTAGCCGATTCCCTTGTACGCCAGCGCGGCCGCGGCGCTCTGCTTCTCGAACGGCACCGAGATGGCGAAGCGGTTGTTCTGCACGAAGAACACCACCGGCGCTTTGAAGACGGCCGCGAAGTTGAGCGCTTCGTGGAAGTCGCCTTCGCTGGTGGCGCCGTCCCCGATGAGCGCGAGCGCGACGGCGTCTTCGCCGCGTCGCTGCATCGCGTGCGCCAGCCCGGCGGCGTGCAGGGTCTGCGTCGCGAGCGGAGTGCACTGAGGTGCTACGCGCGTCTCAACCGGGTTGTAGCCGCAGTGCGCGTCGCCGCGAAGCAGCGTCAGCACTTCGCCGGGCTTCAGGCCGCGGGCGACGAGGGCGACCGAGTCACGGTAGGTCGGGAAGAGCCAGTCCTGTCGGGCCAGGACGAGCGCGGCGGCGACCTGGCAGGCCTCCTGGCCCGCGCTGGAGGGGTAGACGGCGAGGCGGCCCTGCTTGGTGAGCGCGGTCGCCTGGACGTCGAACCGCCGGCCCAGGACCATCAGCCGGTAGGCCTCCTTGAGCAGGCCGTCCGCGGGTGCGGCGTACCCACCGGGCTCTTGCGCGCGGCTCCCGTCCTCGGCGACGAACCGCACCGGGGCTGCGGACGGCAGCAGGGTCTCCGAAGGCACCACAGCCATGACGCACACCACCTCTCCCAGACATATGATGCTGAAATGGTGGTTCGCCGCGGTGTTGTGTTCAAGGGTTGGCGGAAATGAGCGACAAAGGGTCTCTCCCAAGGTCCTCTGGCGACCAAACGTCCAAAGGTGTCCTGGCTCACGGCGGTCTGACGGGACGAACGGTCCCGGCGTTGGACGACGTCGACCGGGCGATGCTGGCGGAACTGTCCGCGGACGGCCGCTTGGCGGTGCGCGCACTGGCGGAACGCCTGCACATCTCGCGCACGAACGCGTACGCGCGCCTGGAGCGCCTGATGACGGAGGGCGTGATCACGGGCTTCGGCGCGCGGATCGACCCGCGCCGCGCAGGCCTGGGCACTTCGGCGTACATCATGGTGACGGTGGAGCAGACGTCCTGGCGCACGATGGCGACGGACCTCCACGAAATCCCGTACGTCGACCACGTGGCCCTGGTCGGCGGCGATTTCGACATCCTCCTGCTGGTCCGGACGCCGGACAACACGACGTTGCGCGACGTGGTACTGGAGCGGCTGCAGGCACTGGAAGGGGTGCGGTCGACCCGGACGTGGCTGATCTTCGAGGAGCTACCGGGCTCGGTGCTCGGCTGACCCCGCGCTCAGGACGCCGCCGGAACGCGCCGCCGGACCACCGGGCGAACGACCGGTGGTCGACCGGGCAAAACCGTTGCCCGCGAGCGCCCTTGCCCGTTACCACCCCACCCGCTAGACAGGACGGCGCGTGGCAGGTCGCCGGACGACTCTTATTTTATGTCGAGAAATAACTACCCCGCAACCTATTGACGCAGTCCCCGCCGCCGGTGAGGATCGGCCGGTCCGCCGTTCATCGCAGAATGGACCAGACCCATGGCCAGAAGATCCCGCGCGTGGACCCGTGCGCGCCGAAGTTCGCTCGTCACGCTGATGAGCCTCAGCTTGCTGGGCGGGGTCGCGCAGGCGACACCGGCCCAGGCCGCCGAGCCGCCGCAGCCCGTCATCGGCCAGCCCGCCAAGGACAAGGACGGCTGCGCCAAGATCGAGAAGAGCCTGCCCACCCTCGCGGACTGGCCGAAGGTCGACAGCCGGCTCAAGGGGAAGGCCGGCGACGAGCAGCGGGTCGCCGAAATCCTCAAGGGCATGACGCTCGAGGAAAAAGTCGGGCAGATGACGCAGCCCGAGATCGCCGCCATCACCCCCGACGAGGTCCGCCAGTACGCCATCGGCTCGGTCCTCAACGGCGGCGGCTCGTGGCCCGGCGCGAACAAGCACGCCACCCAGCAGGACTGGCTGAACCTGGCCGACGCCTACTGGAACGCCTCCAAGACGAGCCGCACAAAGGTCCCCGTCATCTGGGGCATCGACGCCGTGCACGGCAACAACAACGTCTACGGCGCCACCGTCTTCCCGCACAACATCGGCCTCGGCGCCGCGCACGACCCGTGCCTGGTCCGCGACGTCGCCGGCGCCACCGCCCGGCAAATCCGCGCCACCGGCCAGGACTGGGCCTTCTCCCCGACGCTGGCCGTCGTCCAGGACGACCGCTGGGGCCGCACCTACGAAGGCTTCTCCGAGGACCCGCGCATCACCCGCGCCTACGGCTTCGAGGCCATCAACGGCCTCCAGGACGGCGCCACCAAGCGCATCGGCTACAACGGCGTGATCGCCACCGCCAAGCACTTCATCGGCGACGGCGGCACCCTCAACGGCCAGGACCAGGGCGTCAACCCCTCGTCCGAAGCGGACATGATCAACATCCACGGCCAGGGCTACTACGGCGCACTCGCCGCCGGCTCCCAGACCGTGATGGTGTCGTTCAACAGCTGGACCAACGCCGACCTCGGCATCAACGAGGGCAAGCTGCACGGCAGTGACAAGGCGCTGAACCAGATCCTCAAGGGCAAGATCGGCTTCGACGGCCTGGTCGTGTCCGACTGGAACGGCATCGGCCAGGTCACCGGCTGCACGAACTCCTCGTGCCCGCAGGCGATCAACGCCGGCATCGACATCGTGATGGTGCCGAACGACTGGAAGGCGTTCATCACCAACACCGTCGCCCAGGTGCAGAGCGGCCAGATCCCGATGGCCCGCATCGACGACGCGGTCACCCGCATCCTGCGCGTCAAGCTGCGCGACGGCCTGTTCGAGTCGCAGAAGCCGTCCGACCGCTCCTACGCCAACTCCGACGAGGCGCTGAAGGACAACTGGCTGGCCCGCGACGCCGTCCGCGAGTCGCAGACGCTGCTGAAGAACAACGGCAACGTGCTGCCGCTCAAGCCTGCGTCGAAGGTACTGGTCGTCGGCAAGAGCGCCGACAACATCCAGAACCAGACCGGCGGCTGGACGCTCAGCTGGCAGGGCACCGGCAACACCAACGCCGACTTCCCGAACGCCACGTCGATCCTGACCGGCATCAAGCAGAACCTGGGCGACGCCAACGTCACGTTCGACGCCACCGGGACCGTCGACCCCAAGGGTTACGACGCGGTCATCGCCGTCATCGGTGAGACGCCGTACGCCGAGGGCGTCGGCGACCTGACCCGCAAGACGCTCGAGGCGGCGAAGCTCTACCCCGAGGACCTGGCCGTGCTGGACAAGGTCAGCGGCAAGGGCACCCCGGTCGTCACCGTGTACGTCGGCGGCCGCCCGCTGTACATGAACAAGGAGATCAACCGCTCCGACGCGTTCGTCGCGGCCTGGCTGCCCGGCACCGAGGGCGGCGGCGTCGCGGACATGCTGGTCAAGGGCAAGGACGGGACCGGCTACCGGGGCACGCTGTCCTACTCGTGGCCGAAGAGCGCGTGCCAGACGCCGCTCAACCCGTGGTCGCCGAACTACGACCCGCTGTTCAAGCTCGGCTACGGCCTCAAGTCCGGGCAGCGCGCCACGGTCGGGCCGCTCGACGAGACGGCCGGCCCGGCGTCCTGCACCGCCACCGGCGGCGGTGGGACCGCGACCGAGGACCTCGCACTGTTCGACCGCACCGACGTGCCGCCGTACACCAGCCAGATCGGCTCGGCGGAGAACTGGGGCGGCACCGTGATCGGCCCGGACGCCACGGCGGCGCACAGCGAGATCAACGTGGTGCCGGCGGACGTCAACGTGCAGGCCGACGGTCTGAAGACGACCTGGACGGGCACCGGCCCGGCTCAGCTCTACATGCAGAACACGGCGGGCACGAACGACCTGCGCGGCTACCTCAACGCGGACGCGGCGCTGGAGTTCGACACGATCGTGCACCAGGCACCGGCCAACCGGACGGTGCTCAGCATGCACTGCGTCTACCCGTGCTTCTCCGAGGTGAACGCGACGAAGCTGTTCACCGATCTGGCGGGCGGCGTGAAGACGACGGTGAAGATCCCGGTGTCCTGCTTCGACAACGGGCTGGACTTCGAGCACATCAACACCCCGTTCCTCGTCTACACCGACGGCCCGTTCTCGGCTTCGTTCGCGAACGTGCGGTGGGTGCCGAAGGGGGCGAAGGATCCTGACGCGAGAACCTGTTCGAGCTTGACCTGACGGCGAACCGGGCCGGGAGCGCACTTCGCTCCCGGCCCGGTTCGTTTTTCGGCCTGCACGCGAGGTCGTCCAGGCGTGGGCCGGTCAATGCTGCACGCCGTAGGACTTCTGGCACGGATAGCCGTCGCCGGTGGCCGACCAGCTCGCCGGGTAACCGTTCTGCGCCCAGGCCGCGTACGCCTGCGGGTAGGTGTAGCCGCGGGCGCGCAGCCACTGGCACGGCGTCTGACCGGGGGCGGGAGTGAGGGTGATCCACGGTTGTGAGCCGACCCAGCCCGGCTCCGCGTACCACTGACTCGACGCGGCAACCCCTTTCGGCGCGACGTAAACGGTCTGCGGCGGAGGCACGACGACGGTTTGCGGAACCGGCGCGGTGACGGTTGCGGTCGACGCCGGAGCCGGAGCCTGGCCGCGCGAAAAAGTCTGCGGCAACCCGCACCCGGCAAGGACGAGCGCGGCCGAAACGGCGGCGGTTGTCCGAAGTGTACGCATGACGATCCTCATTTCGTCCGGGTCATGTGGCTGCCGACGATGGCGCCACCCGAGACGGTGTAGGTGCCGGAAAACGTCCGGGTGCTGCCATCGATCTGAAGCGCCGCCAGCACCACCCGCACCGTGCTGCCGCGGACGTCCGTGACGGTCAGGGTGTCCCACGAGGTCGTCGCGAAACCGTTGACGTACCGGAGGTATCCGCCACCACCCGCGAGGCTGCGGCCGCCGAGGGCCCACGCCGTGGCGAAGTCACGGCGGTTGATCGCGTCGTAGTACGCGATGACCGTGCGGGCTTCCGCGGTTTCCGAAGGCACGACGAAAACCGGTGGCTGGACGTACACCGTCTGCGGCGCGGGCACCGCGATCGTCGCCGTGCTCGTGACCGGCGCCTGTGGCGTCACCGGGACCGGCACCCCGGCCACCGGGGTGCCACATGCCGCCGCGCCCACCAGAATCAGGGCGGCGACGGCGATTACGGTCGCCTTCACGGCCATCACCTTCTTCCGTGTCCGTTCCCTGAAGTCGGCCGCCGGGCGGATTCCGCACCGGTTCCCGCGAACCGCGGCGCAAGCGTTACCAGGCTCGCCGAGCCGGGCAGGGGCTGGGCGACGTCGTCCGGGCGTGGGCCGATCGACGCAGCACGCCGCAGGCCGCGATTCATGGTCACCATTCCCCGATTCCGTGCTGGTACCCTGGAAAAGGCGGAGAGGGTGGTTCTCATGATCCGCAAGCGGAAGACGACGATTCTCGTGCTCGCCGTGATCGCGGGGCTGGCGGCCGCCGGGTTGAGTGCCGGCGCGGCCCGGCAGACCGGCCCGGCCGGTGACCCGGCTCGGCCGGGCGAGCCGGAAACCGCGGTGGAACACCGCAACACCCAGGGGCCGGCCGTGGTCGACCGCCATTGGACCCCCGACCGCTTCCGGCAGGCGGAGGAAAACATGCGCCACCAAACCGGCCCGTCGGATTAGGCGTATCTGCACCCACACACCCGTCCTCCTCTCGGTGAGCGAATTTCACCGCCATTCCGGTCGGGGGGACGAGATGAACGGCGAGCGCCCGGACGACGATTTCGCGACGCTCGAACGCCGGCGGGACCAGGTGGTGGCACGGATCGAGCGGTTGAGCCACCGGGAGCGCGAGATCCTCGTGCTCCTCGGCCACGGCCTGTCCAACCGCGGGATCGCCCGCCGGCTCGGTATCAGCGAGCGCACGGTGAAGTTCCACGTCAGCAACGTCCTGACCAAACTGCGCGTGGAATCCCGGCTGCAGGCCGGCTCGATCGCCTCCCTGCTCATCGCCCGGCCGGAGCCGCCCGGCGTCGCCTGAACGGCGCAACTCCAAGGTCCAGTGTCGCCGCACCGCACCGCGGCGGAAGGCTGGCAGCCGGGCGGGATTACCGCCCTGCGGGGGAAATCGATGCAGGAGGTGCCCAGTGAGAAGTATCCGATGGGCAGGGGGAATCGCCGCCGTCGTGGTGCTCGGGGGTTTGCTGGCCCCCGGCACGGCGCAGGCCGCGGCGGCGCCGGGCGGGGCAGCGCCGGGCGCCGCAGCGCCGGGCGGGGCAGCGCCGGGCGGGGCGTCCGGCGCCGCCGTCCACCGGTCGGCCGCACCCGAGCAGGACGTCCTCGGCCATTGGACGCCCGAGCGGATGCGCGCGGCCAAACCGGCGGACGGGCCGGCGAAGAGCCGGTCGGCGGGGCCGCAAACCCATGCGTTGCCGGCCCAATCCGCACCGGGCGCCGCGGGACCGGCCGCCGGGAAGCCGGGCGCGGCCGCGGCCGGGCTCGCCGCGGTCAGCCAGTCGCAGGTGTGGAGCGCCCACGGCCAGATGCCGGCGACGACCGTCGGCAAGCTCTACTACGACAAGCCCGACGGTCCCTACGAGTGCACCGCGAGCGTGGTCAGTTCGGCCAACCACAGCCTCGTCTGGACCGCCGGGCACTGCGTGTCCGACGGCGACGGCCACTGGTTCGACAACTGGATCTTCGTCCCGGACTACGCCGGCAGCGGCGAGCCGCTGGGCCGGTGGAGCTGGAAGTCGGTGTCGGCCCCGAACGGCTACCTCAACGACGGGGACCACGACTACGACCTCGCGGCCATCTCGCTGTGGCCCCGCAACGGCACCAACGTCGCCGACGTGACCGGGTCCCAGGGCTACAAGTTCGGCCAGGGGTACGACTGGAACGTGTACGAGTTCGGCTACCCGTACGACACGCACCCGGCCCGTACCGGCATCACCGGTCAGCAGCTGCGCTACTGCACCGGGACCACTTGGCGCCCGGGGGTCTGGCCGTTCCAGCCCGACCAGCAGGGGATCCACTGCGACCAGGGCCACGGGGCCAGCGGCGGTCCGTGGCTCGACGACCTGCAGCTCGGCCGGGGCTGGGGTTACCTCGTGGGCAACGTGAGCTACCACCCCGACGACAACTCCGACGAGGAACGCAGCCCGCACTTCGGGGACGCGGCCATCAACGTCTACAACAACCAGCAAAACGCCTGACCTGCGGACTCCGCCCCCGCCACGGTGCCCGGCCGCGGCGGGGGCGCCAAGGTGTGAAGATCCGGTCAGGATGCGGTGGCAACGGTGTCAGGGCGCCTACTCTCGACGCCGTGTGCGCACGTGTACTGGTCGCCGAGGACGACGAGAAGCAGGCCGAGGTCCTCCGGCTCTACCTCGAAAGCGAAGGCCACACCGTGGTGCTGGCCCCGGACGGCCGGGCAGCGCTCGACGAGGCCCGGCGCGACCGGCCCGACCTGCTGGTCCTCGACGTGATGATGCCGAAGGTGGACGGCTTCGACGTCTGCCGGGTCCTGCGGCAGGAGTCCGACGTCGCGGTGCTGATGCTCACCGCCCGCGCCACCGAGGACGACCTGCTGCTCGGCCTCGACCTCGGCGCGGACGACTACCTGACCAAGCCGTACAGCCCGCGCGAGCTGATGGCCCGGGTCCGGACGCTGCTGCGGCGCACGGCCGCCCGGCGTGAACCGCCCGACACGGCGTTGCGCGCGGGCGAGCTGCGGCTCGACCCCGTGCGGCACGAGGTGTCGGTCGGCGACCGCCCGGTGGAGACGACCCCGGGCGAGTTCCAGCTGCTCGAGACGCTGATCCGGCAGCCCGGCCGGGTGTTCACCCGCCGGCAGCTGCTCGAGCTGACCCGCGGCGACGACCGGTTCGTCAGCACCCGGATCATCGACGTCCACGTGCTCAACCTGCGCAAGAAGCTCGAGCCGGACCCGCAGCACCCCGTCTACCTGCGGACGGTGTTCGGCGTCGGGTACAAGCTGACGGCGGAAAATGACGCGTAGCTTCCCTCGCCGGCGCAGCCTGGTCGTGCGGCTCACCGCCGTCTCGCTGCTCATCGCGCTCGCCTCCATCGCGGCGACCGCGTGGCTCGCCGTGCAGACCACCACCCGCGCGATCCAGCAGGAGCAGGGCCAGGCGCTCTCCGGCGACGCGACGATCTACACCGAGCTGCTCGGCTTCGCCGCGGCGAACCACACGTGGGACCAGGTCGGCCCCCGGCTGCGGGCGCTGTCGGAGCAGACCGGCCGCCGGGTGGTGCTGACCACCCTCGACCGCCGCGTCCTCGGCGACTCCGGCGGCGCACCGGTCACCCTGCCGGTCAAGGCGACGGCGTCGGTCGACCCGCTGCACGTCGACCCGGTGCTGCTGCCCGAGGCCGGCACGAGCGGCATCGACCCGCGCGCGACCGGCCCGTTCAAGCTGCCGCCGCCCGAACGCGAGGAGCTCACCGCCCTGGCCGGGAAGGCCGCCGCCTGCCTCGCCTCGCTGGGCCTGCCCAGCCAGGTGCGCGACTCGCCGAGCGGGCGACCGCTGCTCACCGGCCTCGAGCCGCTTTCCGCCCGCTACTACGCGAGCAAGTGCGGGCTCTTCGAACTGGCCATCCCGACGCCGACCGAGCAGGCCGCACTCACCGGTCTGACCGAAGCCGTCAACCGCTGCCTGCAGAGCCAGGGCGGTGAGCAGGTGAAAGTGAACCTTGACCTGCAAGTTCTCGACGTCGGCGATCAGCGGCCGACCCAGGGCTGCCTCGACGCGGCCCGCCGCGAGCAGCTGACGCCGTACGTCGCGCCGCCCGCGTTGCTGTTCACGCTCGGCCCGGGCGGCTCGCCGCTGCCGACGTTCACGCTGTCCCAGGAGAACCTCACCCGGATCCTCGCGGTGACCGGCGGCGTGCTGGTGCTGGCCGTCACGCTCACCGCGCTGGTCGCGCGGCGGCTGTCCCGCCCGCTGCGGGCCCTGACCGAAGCCGCGCAGCAGGACCGGCCGGCGCCGGTGAAGTCGCGCGACGAGGTCGGCTACCTCGCCACCGCGTTCAACGACCTCACGGCGCGGCGGGAACGCATCGAGGAGCAGCGCAAGGCGATGGTCAGCGACATCGCCCACGAGCTGCGCAACCCGCTCAACGTCATCCGCGGCCGGCTGGAGGCCGCCGAAGACGGGCACCTGCCGTTCGACCGGGCCCTGAGCGCGTCGCTGCTCGAGGAGACCGCGCTGCTGCAGCACATCGTCGACGACCTGCAGGACCTCGCCGCGGCCGATGCGGGGCAGCTGCGCCTGCACCCCGAGCCGCTCGACGCGGCCGAGCTGGCCGGCCACGTCGCCGCGGCGCAGGCCGACCGTGCCGCCGCGGCCGGGGTCACGCTCGCCGTCGAGACCACCGGCGACTGCGCGCTGGCGGCCGACCCGGTGCGGCTGCGCCAGGTCGTCGGCAACCTGGTGACGAACGCGATCCGGCACACCCCGCCCGGCGGCCGGGTGACCATCCACGTCTCGTCCACTGTGGACGCGGTGACGCTCGCCGTGGCGGACACCGGCACCGGCATCGCCGCCGAGGACCTGCCGCACGTGTTCGACCGGTTCTGGCGGGCCGAGAAGTCCCGCAGCCGCCAGACCGGCGGCAGCGGGCTCGGCCTCGCCATCGTGCGCCACCTCGTGCAGGCCCACGGCGGGACGGTGGCCGCTGAATCCGAAGTGGACATCGGATCGACCTTCACCGTCCGGCTTCCCGTGCACTACAACGGCAAGCCCGCGTAGTTCTCGGCCAGCTCGGTCATCGCCGCGGCCGAAGTCACCGTGCGGTGCAGCTGGGCGAGCTGGAGCTGGGCGTCGAAGCCGTCGCCGTGGCGGTGCAGCATCGACGTCATCCACCACGAGAAGTGCGTGCACCGCCAGACCCGCCGCAACGCCGTCTCCGAATACGCGTCCACGAGCCGGTCGTCGCCATGGAACGACGCCGTGAGCGCCCGCGCCAGCAGCGAAACGTCCGCCACCGCCAGATTCAGCCCCTTCGCGCCCGTCGGCGGCACGATGTGCGCCGCGTCCCCGGCCAGGTAGAGGTTCCCGTACCGCATCGGGGTCGTCACGAAGCTCCGCATCGGGAGCACGCTCTTCTCCGTGATCGGCCCGGTCTCCAGTGTCCACCCCGGGACGCCGAGCCGTTCGGACAACGCCGTCCAGATCCGGTCGTCGCTCCACTGCGCGAGGTCCTCGTCCGGCGCCACCTGCAGGTAGAACCGGCTCACCCGGGGCGAGCGCATGCTGTGCATCGCGAACCCGTCCGGGTGCCAGGCGTAGATCAGCTCGTCCGTCGACGGCGCGACGTCGGCCAGCACGCCCAGCCACGCGAACGGGTAGGCCCGTTCCCAGACCTGCGGATCGGGGACCGACGCCCGGCTCGGGCCGTGGAAGCCGTCGCAGCCGACGACGACGTCCGCATCGATCCGCCGCGCCGTCCCGGAATCGTCCACAAAGGTCACGGACGGCTTTCCGGTGACGTCGTGCAGCGTGACGTCGGCGGCCGAGTAGTACGCCGGACGGCCCGCCTTTTCCCGCGCCGCCATCAGGTCCTTGGTCACCTCGGTCTGCCCGTAGACCGTCACCGACCGGCCGATGAGATCGGTGAAGTCGACGTGGTGCCGGTTGTCCGGCCACTGCAGGTGGATTCCGCGGTGTTCCATGCCCTCGACGTCGAGCCGGGCGCCGAGGCCGACGTCCCGCAGAAGTTCCACGGTCCCCGCTTCGAGGATGCCGGCGCGGATGCGGGCTTGGACGTACTCCGCGGTCTGCCGTTCGAGCAGCACCGAGTCGATGCCTTCGAGACCGAGCAGGTGGGACAGCAGCAGCCCGGCCGGGCCGGCGCCGACGATGACGACCTGGGTGCGCACGGGAACGTCCTTTCACACGGAGGGTCCGAGCATGGAACGGCCGCGCCGCCCACCACTACGACATTCTCATTCAGTGAGAGGAATTCCCCATCGCCCGCGAAATCCCGCGCGCCGCGGCCTGCAGCGCCGGGATCTGCGCCCGCGCGGCCCGGTCGTTGGGCACGATCACCGACAGCGCCGCGACGACGTCGCCGCCCGGCCCCCGCAGCGGGACGGCGATGCCCGTGGTCTCTTCGTCGATGAAGCCCGCGCAGAACGCGTAGCCGGTGCGCCGGACGTCGGCGAGGAACCGGCGCAGCCGCGCCGGTTCGGTCAGCGTCGTGCGCCGGAAGGCGCCGAGCGGACCGGCCAGCACGCGTTCCTGCAGGTCGGCGGGCGCGTGGGCGAGCAGCACCAGCCCGGACGACGACGCGTGCAGGGGCAGCCGTCCGGCCACGCGCGTCACGTTGACGACCGCGCCGGGCGCCGAGAGCCGCTCGACGAACAGCACTTCGCGGTCCTCCAGCACCGCGAGCTGGGTGTGGTGCCCGACGACGGCGTGCAGGTCCTCCATGAAGGGCATCGCCGCTTCGCGCAGCCCGAGCGTCGGCGACGCGCGGGACGCGAGTTCCCAGAGCCGGACGCCCACGCGGATCCGCCGGTCGGGGTCGCGCCGCAGCCAGCCGTGCCCGACCAGCTCTTCGACCAGCCGCGACGCCGTGGCGACGTGCAGGTCCGCCCGCCGCGCGATGTCGGTGACGCGCAACGCGGGCGCGTCCGGCCCGAAGGTCTCGAAGATGCGGACGACCCGCGAGAGCACGGACTCGCCTTCTGCAGGTTTTCCCACGTCAGGCAGTGTGCCCCACCGAACCGGCGGGGCACACCGCCGCGCTCACGGCAGCGCGTTCAGGAACGGCTCGTGGCTGTTCTGGAACGCCCAGCCGTAGTACTTGTCCCAGTTGATCGACCACGTCATCAGCCCGCGCAGGCTGGGCGAGGTGCCCCCGCGCAGGGTGTACGAGCCGCAGCCACTGCCCTTGACCAGGCAGTTCACCGCCGTCTGGACGTCCGCGGGCGAGGTGTGGCCGTTGCCGGCGCTGACCGCGGCGGGCAGGCCGATCGCGATCTGGTCGGGGCGCAGGCCGGGGAAGAACCGGCCGGTGTTCGCCACGCTGAAGCCGGCCTTGAGCATGTCGGTCATCGCGATGTGGAACTCGGCGCCGCCCATGTTGTGGTACTGGTTGTCGAGCCCCATGACCGGGCCGGAGTTGTAGTCCTGGACGTGCAGCACGGTGAGCGCGTCCCGCAGCGCGTGGATCACCGGCAGGTACGCGCCGGTCCGCGCGTCACCGGCGCCCGAGCCGCCGTAGAACTGGTAGCCGACCTGTACGAAGAACGTCTCCGGCGCCATGGTGAGCACGAAGGCCGAGCCGTACTTGGCCTTGAGCGTCTTCAGTGCGGAGATCAGGTTGACGACGACGGGCGTGGTCGGGTTGCGGAAGTCGGTGTCTCCGGCGTTCAGGGAGAGCGAATGGCCCTCGAAGTCGACGTCGAGGCCGTCGAGGCCGTACTTGTCGATGATCGCCGAGACGGAGCTGACGAACTTGTCGCGGGCGGCGGTGGTCGTCAGCTGGACCTGGCCGTTCTGCCCGCCGATGGAGATCAGCACCTTCTTGCCCTGCGCCTGCTTCGCCTTGATGGCGGCGATGAAGTCCGCGTCGCTCTCGACGTTGGGGCATTCGGCCGCGGGGCACCGGGTGAAGCGGATGTCCCCGGAGGTGACGGAGGTCGGCTCCCCGAAGGCGAGATCGATGATGTCCCAAGCGGCGGGGACGTCGGCCATCCGGACGTACCCGGAGCCGTTGGCGAAACTGGCGTGCAGGTAGCCGATGAGGGCGTGCTTCGGCAGACCGGTGTCGACGCAGCCGGTGGTGCTCGCGGTGGCGGCCGGGCTCTTCGCCGACTCGCCCGCCGGGTTGTAGGCGGCCACCGAGTAACTGTGGGTCGAGCAGGCGGCCAACCCGCCGATGGTGGCACTCGTTCCGCTGACGGTGGCGACGGCGGTGTTGCCTTCGTAGACGCGGTACCCGGTGACGGTGCCGGCGCTCGCGCCCCAGCTCAGGGCGATGGAGTTCGTGGTGACGGTGCCCAGTTGCGGGGCGGCGGGCGCGCTGGGCGTGCCGGGGGTGTTGCCACCCGGGCCGTCGAGGACGACGTCGTCGGCGTAGTAGGTGCCGGCGCCGTACCAGCCGTGGAGGTAGAGCTGGGCGGAGGTCTGGTTGCCGGTGGTGAAGGTGAGCTGGAGCTGGTTGTAGGCACCTCCGTTGCCGGACCACGTCGAGGGGCCGCCGGTGATGCCGAGGTAGACGGGGTTTCCGCGCACCCACGCGGAGACGGTGTAGGTGGTGTTGGGCTGAACGGAGACGGTCTGCGCGCACTGGGCGTAATCGGCGCCGACGGGGGTGGCGGCGAGGGCGTAGCCACCTCCGTGCACGGGCGTGCTCACGGTGGTCGCGTTGGCACAGGTCCAGCCGGAAAGCGAGCCGGCTTCGAAGCCGGGATTGGCGAGGAGGTTGGCCGCGCCGGCGGGACCGACGGCCAGTGCGGAGAGCGCCAGTACGAACGCGGCGAGGGTTGCGGACAGTCGGGAACGCCTCATCGGGTCCTCCAGTCGGGGAGAACCCTATTGTCTGGACCAATGTGTAAATTGTCCAGACCACAGATGTCCGGCCCCTCAGCAACCCACCAGCAGCTTGGCCACCAGCCGCGTGTGCGCTGCCTGGGGCCGGTCGATCACCTGGACGCTCCGCCACCCCGCCGGAACCCGGTCCGCGAGCAGCTCCTCCCGCCACTTCCCCACCCGCCGGACGTGCCGTGCGAACGACCGGTGCCGCACCAGCCGCCCGCGGCTGCGCTGGCCCGCCAGCGCCTGTTCCGCGGGTACGTCGAGGAACAACAACCGCACCGATCGGCCGCTCAGGGCCCCGACCAGCGCGAGCAGGGCGCGGGTCGAGGCCCGCGTCGACGGCTCGTGGACCACGATCGGCCCCTCCGCGCCGATCGCGCGGCCGATGATCCGCAGCCGGTGCCACGTGTGCACCACCGGCCGGTAGCACCGGTACGGCACCGACGGCGGGACCACCGCCCCGAGCCGCTCGCGGACCTGGTCGGAGTCCAGCACCGGCAGCCCGGCGGCGGCGTGGCGGAGCATGGTCGTCTTGCCCGCTCCGGGCAGCCCCGCCACGACGAGCAGGTCGCGCGGGCCGAGCTCGATGACAGTGGGCTCGCTCATGCCCCGCCAACGTCCGAGCCAAGGTAATGGTTCCTTTACCTTCAACTCACGGAACGTGACGGCCGACCGCGCCCACCTACCCGTGCAGCGAAGACCACCCAGCCGGAGACGCGGTGGTCACAACCCGTGCCGCACATCACCCGGTCGCCTGAAAAACCATGCGCGGCAAGGCATCCGGCGTCCGGAACCGCTTCGGGTGAAGATCACGCGTACCCCTTCCCTGCGCCCGGCAAGCCTTTATCTTCCTGATAGGGACGGCTCGCCTAGAACAGGGGAAAATTCGTCATGACCCAGTCGCTGGAACTCCCGGTCCAGGAATTCTGTCTCGATTGGACACTCACGGGCGACGAAGGCGCCCGGGTCGGGATCACCCTGTCCGGGCAGGTGTCCCTGCTCGACGACAGCCGGTTCTACAAGATCGACGGGGTCGTCTACGTCGCCGAGGGCGACGCGGCCATCCGCGCGATCGGCAACCCCCGGATCTCCGTGCGCCGCAACGGGGTCGAGAAGACCGGACGCCAGTGGGGCTGGGAGATGTGCTCGGCCCGCAAGAGCCTCGGCGCGCTGAACACGATGGAGGGCTACTTCGTCCGCACCGGCTACTGGGCGCCCGCCGACCGCGCCATCCAGCTGAGCCTGTGCGCCGAACACGGGTGGAAGCGGAGCAAGAGCTACAGCCCGTCCGTCACCGTCCGGATGGTCGACTGACCACTGTGGACGCCCGGCGCCGCGCCGCCGCCACGATCAGCCCGGCCGCGAGGGCGCCCGCCACCGCGCACCCGGCCCCGAACCCCGGCGACGGCTCGTGGACGCGCAGCACCGACACGCACAGCCACACCGCGGCGCCGAACAGGATGCCCAGCACCGGCCCGCCGACCGCTGCGCCCCGCCAGCGGTGGCCGTTGCGGATCGTCCGCAGCCCGGATTCGAGGTAGGCGAGGGCGAACAACGCGAGGATGAGACTGCCCGCGCCCATGGCGCTGGCCAGCGGGTGCTGGCTGGTGAGCAGCGTGAACGTCTGCGTGGCCGGTCCGGTGCGCACATCGGCGGTGACGGCGCCGCCGACGATCCACCGGGCGATCCCCGGCAGGGTGAGCTGGGCGGTGAAGCCGTTGCCGTCGGGCTTCGCCTCGGTCGACGCCGAGCCGAGCGGAACCCCGGCCGCGGACATGTCGAGGGCCACCCGCCCGGGATTGCCGGGCCCGGTCAGGGTCAACGGCTTGCTGAGATCCACCTCGACCGGCGCCGACACGGGCGCACCGCCGAGGTTCAGCGTGGACGACGCCTGGTGCGGCAACCGCGCGGGGTTGAGCAGGGCGAGCACGACCAGCACGATCGCGGCAGCCCCGGCGGCCAGCCGCAACCACAGGACGGCGGCTGACGACGGAGCAGGACCGGCGGCCGAGTCCGGCGCCGTCGGCGGACCGAGACGCGGATCCAGCGGGCCACCCGGCGCTCCCACCAGCGTCGGGTCCGGAGCTCCCGGCCGCGCCACCGGCCGCGTCCGGGCCTCCCCCGGCGGGGATGACACCGTCGCCGAATTGAGGCCGGCGATCACCCTCGGCGTCAGGTGCAGCACCGGTACCCCGGCACGCTCCAACCACCCCGGCCCGTAAACCACCGTGGCCGCCGCGGCCAGGTCGGCCGCGAAGGACTCCGCCTCCCGGTACCGGGCGTCCGGCTCGCGCGCGAGGCTGCGCATCACCACGCCGGCGATCGGCATCGGCACGCCCGCGATCGGCCGCGGGTCGGTGAACATGTGCTGGCGCATCATGCTGATCGCGCCGCGGGTGTTGTCGAACGGCAACTGGCCGGACAGCAGCTCGTACAACACCGTGCCCGCCGCATACACGTCGGCCGCCGGGCTGAGCGCGTTGCCCATCGCCTGCTCCGGGGCGATGTACGCCGGGGTACCCAGGATCTCGCCACCGTGCGTGACGAGCGTGGCGCCCTCGCTGATCACCCGCGCGATGCCGAAGTCGGCCACCTTCACGACGCCCTGCAGGTTGAACAGCAGGTTCCGCGGCTTGACGTCGAGGTGCAGCACCCCCGCCCGGTGCGCCGCGTGCAGCCCGGCCAGCATCGCCAGCCCGATCGCGCACGCCTGCTCGCCGCTGACGCCGCCGCCGTGGAACCGGCTGTGCACGGTTCCGCCGTCGAGCCGTTCCATCACCAGCAGGTGCTCGCGGCCGGTGCGGACGTAGTCGTACACCGGCACGATGTGCGGGTGGTCCAGGCTGGCGAGCACCCGCGCCTCGCGGTCGAAGAGCTCGCTGCTCGTGGCGTGGTTCAGCACGTCCCACGGCAGCTGCTTGATCGCGACACTGCGGCCCAGCGTCCGGTGCACGCCGGCGAACACGACGCCCATGCCGCCCTCGCCGATCGACGCCCCGATGTCGTACTGCGGCAGCGCGGCGACCAGCTCGGCCGGTGCGCTCATCGGGTGAATTCCTGGGTGGACGGGACCGGCAGCCGGACGGTGGTGTCACTGCCGGTGACGGCCGGCGGCGCCGGGTGCGGGGTCAGGTAACCGAGCAGGAACGCGATCGCCGCCGCGCCGAGCACCACCGGGAGCTCGATCGCCGGTTCGGGCGGGACCAGGCGCAGCACCGACAGGCTGATCACCGCGACCAGGCCGGTGCCGAACCCGGCGGGCAGGAACCGCACGCCGCGGCGCCAGCGGTTCGGCGCCAGCCGGTGCCGGGCCAGTGCGAGCAGCGCGGTCACCCAGGCGAGGATCGTCAGCACGAGCATCGCCAGGCCGAAGACGCCGTAGACCGACCAGAAGGAGCCGCGGACGTCGGCGACCGTCGTCGCCTCACCGAGCGTGGCGCGCCCGGCGTCGAGCAGCTCGACCGACGACGGCAGCAGCCCCGTCGCCTGTCCGGCCAGGTCGCCGAGGTCGAGGACGAACGTCCGGGAGACCGAGCCGCGGGCCGGCACCTCGAAGGGCGCGGTCGTGTCGTAGGCGAAGAAGGTGAGCGCGAGGGCGACGCCGGAGAGCCGCACGCTGCGGACCTTCACCGGCGCGGTGCCGGAGTTGGTCGCCACGACCTGCAGTTCGAGCTGGCTCGCCGGATCGATGGGGACCGTCGCGTCCTCGACCGGCCGCTGGTCGATCGACACCTGCAGCTGGAGCGAGCCGGATTGGGCCGACCCCGATCGGGCCGAGGCGGGTGGCGCGCCCAGCAGCACCGCGCACAAACCCAACGCAACCCCCGCCGCGATGACACGTCCCATTGGGCATCCCCTACTTGCGTTATCCGACTGGTCCGGAATGCTACAGCGAGCACACCGGGGAGGGACGTCCCAATGCGATTCGTGGTTCGGCTGTTTTTCGGCGCCGTGGCCGGAACGTTGCTTTTGCTCGTGGCCGCGGGCACGGCCGACGCGCAATACACGTCGTCGGTTGGTTTGAAACCGTCGAGTGGCCAGGCCGGGAGCTCCTTCACCATTTCCTGGAATTTCTACCCGTGCAAAGGACCGGTCACCTTTTCCTGGAACGGCACGCCGATGTGGTCGGCGAACACCACGCTCCAGCAGACCAGCGGCACGGTCGCGGCCACCGTGCCCGCCGGCGCCCAGCCGGGCACCTACCCGGTCACCGGCACGTGCACCAACGCCAGGACCGGCGGGCCGCTCGGCGCGGGCAGCCGGTTCACCGTGACCGCCACGCCCACCACCACACCGCCCCCGCCGGCCACCACGCCGCCACCGCCGGTGACCACGCGCCCGACCCGGCCGGGCACCACCACGACCCCGGCCACACCGACCACCGCCCCGCCGACCACGAGCACCTCGCCGACGACGGCCACGCCGGCCACGCCCGGCACCCCCACGACGGCCGGCACCGCGCCGAAGCCCGGTGAACTGGTGCTCGACCGGCCGAGCATCAAGCCCGGCGAGACGCTCTCGGCGTCCGGCAAGGGCTGCCGCCCGAGCCGGATGGTGACGTTGACGTCGGACGGCGCCGAGGTCGGCACCGCCTACACCGACAGCTCCGGCGCCTTCACCGCGCCCATCGAGTTCACCCGCATCGAGGCCGGGCGGCACACCGTGGTCGCCGAGTGCGGGGTGCGGCTGACCGGCGCCGTCGACCAGGTCGTGACCCGGTCGTCCGGCGGGCAGACCGGCACGCTGGTCATCCTCGTGTTCTTCGTCCTCGCCGGCATCACGGTGATCCGCTTCCGGTGATCCGCGGTTGACATGCAGCCGTGCGGCTGCCTATCGTTAAAGGCAGCCGCACGGCTGCATAACTTGCGGAAGGCGCCATGGACGAGGTCTTCAAGGCGCTGGCCGACCCCAGCCGCCGTCAGCTGCTGGACGTGCTCAACGAGCGCAACGGCCAGACCCTGCGCGAGCTGTGCGCGGGGCTGGACATGGCGCGCCAGTCCGTGAGCAAGCACCTGGCCGTGCTCGAGACGGCCGGGCTGGTCACGACCACCCGGCGCGGCCGGGAAAAGCTGCACCACCTCGACGCCGCGCCGATCAACGCGATCGCCGAGCGCTGGATGACCCGCTACGACCGGCGGCGGGCCGGCGCGCTGGCCGATCTGAAACGAGCACTGGAGTCCGCACCGATGAACGATTTCGCCTACACCACCTACATCGCCACGACGCCGGAAAAACTCTGGCAAGCGCTTACCGACCCGGCTTTCACGAGCCGGTACTGGGGCGTCTCCTTCGAAACCGACTGGAAAACGGGTGCGCCGATGACGTGGTTCGAAAGGGGGGCGAAAACCAGCGATCCGGGGCAGGTCGTCCTCGAATCGGACCCTTTCCGGCGGCTGTCCTACACCTGGCACACGTTCACGGCGGATTGGGCGAAATCCAACGGCATCGACGAGGAAACCTTCGGGAAACTGCAGCGCGAAAGCCGCTCCCGGGTCACGTTCACCCTCGAACCGCACGGGGAAATGGTGAAGCTGACCGTCGTCCACGACGGTTTCGACCCCGGCAGCACGGCGCTGGAGATGTGCAGCCAGGGCTGGCCCGCGCTGCTGTCCAGCCTGAAGACGCTGCTGGAGACCGGCGCTCCTCTGCCGTGATCCAGACCAATCGGTCCTTCTACCCGAACGCGGCAGATCTGGCACAGGAAAAAGTCTGAAACCTCCCCGTTTCGTGGGCGCCCGGCTTAAGTCGGGGTGAATTTCGTCCGCTGGACGTCATCCGATGCGGTTTTCCGGGCGCTAGGCTCCCATAATCCGTGATCAATGATGGTCCGATCGAGTGACGGGAGAGTGGGCGTGCCGGGGTCAGTGCGTACCCGCTGGATCGTGGCGGCCGTGGTTGCGGCGGTCGCGGCGGCCGTCGTCGTGGCGCTTTGGCCGGACAGCGCGGCCGCCGGCGACCCCGAAATCGCGGTGTCGCGTTCGGCGTGCGCCACGGGCTGGTCGGACCCGAAGCCCGGGCCGCAGACGTTCCGCCTGCACAACACCGGGTCGGTGACCGCCGAGGTCGACCTGATCGACCCGGCGACCGGGGTGATCTACGGCGAGGTCGAGGGCCTCGGCGCGGCGACGACCCGGCCGTTGCGGGTCGACCTGGGCAACGGCAGCTACGCGTTCCGCTGCCTGCCCGAGGACGCGGGCGCGATCGTCGGGCCCGCCGTGCGGATCACCGGCGGGGCCGAGCGGACCGGGCCGGGCGTCGCGCCGGTGACGCACGACGACCTGCTCGGCCCGCTCAAGGCCTACCAGCAGCACGTGCGGACGGGTCTCGGCGAGCTGGTCGCGAACACCGGCGCGCTGAAGAACACCGTCCACGGCGGCGACCGCGCGGCGAGCGAGACCGCCTGGCTGACCGCCCACCTGACGTACGAGCGGCTGGGCGCGGCCTACGACGCGTTCGGCGACTCCGACGGCGCGCTCAACGGCACGGCCGACGACCTCGCCGGCGGCGCGGCCGACCCGGGTTTCACCGGCTTCCACCGGCTGGAGCAGGGACTCTGGCACGGCGAGGACATGGGTGCGCTCGCCGCCGTCGCCGACCAGCTCGACACCGACGCCCACGCGCTGCAGACGTCCTTCGGCGACAGCCAGGTCGACGGGAACGACCTCGGGCTGCGCGCGCACGAGATTGTGGAGAACACGCTGCAGTTCGAACTCACCGGCCGCACCGACTACGGCAGCGGCACCAACCTGGCCACGGCCCGCGCCAACCTCGACGGCACCCGCGCGGTACTGGACGTCCTGCGGCCGCTGCTGGCGCCGCGGTACCCGGACCTGTCCAAGGTGGACGCGTGGCTGACCCGGACACAGTCCGCTTTGGACGCGGCCCACCACCCGGACGGAACTTGGACCCCGCCGGCGCAGCTGGAGCAGAGGCAGCGGCAGAAGCTCAACGCCGATGTCAGCGAGCTGACGGAGCTGCTGGCCCCCATCGCGGCGATCGCCGAACCGAGGAGGGTCTCGTGACCGATCTGCCTCGCCGTTCCTTCCTCCGCCGTGCCGCCGTGGGCGCCGGTCTCACCGTCGCCGCCGGGGCTGGGCTCGGTGCCTCCTCCGCCGTCACCGACAGCACCTCGCCCGTTCCCTTCCACGGCCCCCACCAGGCCGCCATCCTCCGCAAACCGCCGACGCAAACCATCGTCGCCTCCTTCGACACCGTCGCCGAGTCCAAGGCCGAGCTGACCGATCTCTTCCGCGCCATCACCGACCGGGCCCGGTTCCTCACCGCCGGCGGGGCGCCCGCCGCGCTCGGGATCACCGCGCCGCCCGCGGACTCCGGTGTCCTCGGGCCCGTCGTGCCCGGCGGCGATCTCGGCGTCATCCTCGGTGTCGGGGCAAGCTTGTTCGACGACCGGTACGGGCTCGCGAAACTCAAGCCCGCCAAGCTGAAGCCGATGGCGACGTTCCCGAACGACGCCCTCGATCCCGCCCAGTGCCACGGAGACCTCAGCCTGGTCCTGTCCGCGAACTCCACCGACACCGTGCTCCACGCCCTGCGCGACATCGCCCGCGCGACCCGCGGTGGCATGCAGCCGCGCTGGAAGCTCAGCGGCTTCAGCTCTCCGCCACGACCGGACGGCACGCCGCGGAACCTGATGGGTTTCAAGGACGGCACCGCGAATCCGACCGGCTCCGATGTGGACAGTCTGGTGTGGACGAAAGACGCCGGAGAACCCGCGTGGACCGCGGGCGGCAGCTACCAGGTGATCCGGCTGATCCGGATGCTGGTGGAGTTCTGGGACCGGGTCTCGCTGGCCGAACAGGAGAACATGTTCGGCCGCCGCCGCGACACCGGCGCCCCGCTGGACGGCACCGAGGAGACCGACGTCCCCCGCTACGCCGACGACCCCGTCGGCACGGTCATCCCCCTGACCAGCCACATCCGAAAGGCGAACCCGCGGACGCCGGAGACCGATGCCGGCCGGATCCTGCGCCGCGCGGTGAACTACGACCGCGGCATCGACAGCAACGGCAACCTGGACATGGGCCTGCTGTTCGTCTGCTACCAGCAGGACCTGGAGCGCCAGTTCGAGGCGATCCAGACGCGCTTGGCCGACGAACCCCTGACCGACTACATCTCCCCGTTCGGCGGCGGCTACTTCTTCGCGCTGCCGGGCGTCACCGGCCCGGACGACCACTTCGGACGTTCCCTGCTCGGCTAGTCCCCACCACGAAAGGAATCCACAGTGGACACCAGACCCCGCCGGCGACGGCGCGGCCTGCTCGGTGCCGGGGCCCTCGCCTCGGTCGCCGTCCTGGCCGTCGCCACCGGGTCCGCGGCGAACACCGCGGACGCCCGGCCGCTGCACCCGTTCCCGGCGCAGTGGATCCCCACGACGACGCCGATCAAGCACGTCGTGGTCATCTTCGGCGAGAACATCTCGTTCGACCACTACTTCGGCACCTACCCGAACGCGGCCAACACCGACGGCACCCCGTTCACCGCCGCGCGCAACACCCCGAAGGTCAACGGCCTGGACCACCAGCTGCTGAGCGACAACCCCAACGCGTACAACCCGAAGCGGCTCTCGCCCCAGCAGGCGATGACCTGCGACCAGAACCACAACTACGGCGCGGAGCAGGCCGCCTTCAACGGCGGCAAAATGGACAAGTTCGTCGAGAAGACCGAGACCGACAAGTGCACCGGGCAGCCGGTCCTGTTCGGTGAGCCGGGCCTGGTCATGGACTACTACGACGGCAACACGGTCACGGGCATGTGGAACTACGCCCAGCACTACGCGCTGAACGACAACTCGTTCAACACGGTGTTCGGCCCGTCCAGCCCCGGCGCGATCGACCTGATCTCGGGCAACACCCACGGCGTCCAGGCGGTCGACCCCGTGACGCACGAGCCGGTCAGCGACGCCTACGCCGTGCAGTCACCGGACGCGCACGGCGTCGGCACGATGATCAACGACCCGGACCCCGCGTGGGACGACTGCTCGGGCAAGAACCACACGAGCAAGGACAACCTGGCCACGATGCAGGGCCGCAACATCGGTGACCTGCTCAACCAGCGCCACGTCACGTGGGGCTGGTTCCAGGGCGGCTTCCGCCCGACGGGCTCGGCAGGAGGCTACGCGGTCTGCGGCCGGACGCACACGAACGTGGGCGGCAACGCGGTCGTCGACTACAGCCCGCACCACGAGCCGTTCCAGTACTACCCGTCGACGGCGAACCCGAAGCACCTCCCGCCGTCGTCGGTGCAGGCGATCGGCCAGACCGACCGCGCGAACCACCAGTACGACATCTCCGACTTCGACGCCGCGCTGCAGGCCGGCTCGATGCCCGCGGTGAGCTTCCTGAAGGCGCCGCAGTACCAGGACGGCCACGCGGGCTACTCCGACCCGCTGGACGAACAGCAGTTCGTGGTCGGCGAGATCACCAAGATCCAGCAGTCCCCGGAGTGGCGGTCGACGGCGATCGTGCTGGCGTACGACGACTCGGACGGCTGGTACGACCACCAGAAGTCGCCGATCGTCAACGGTTCTCACGACGCTTCGCAGGACCAGGCGATCTGCACGGCCAAGCCGGCGACGGTGGGCGGTTACGCGGACCGCTGCGGCTACGGCCCGCGGCTGCCGCTGCTGGTGGTTTCGCCGTACAGCAAGGTGAACCACGTCGACCACACGCTGACGGACCAGACCTCGGTGCTGAAGTTCGTCGAGGACAACTGGCGCACCGGCCGGATCGGCGACTCGTCGTTCGACTCCCGGGCCGGGTCGCTCAACGGCATGTTCGACTTCTGGTGGCCTCAGGCGCGGAAGGTCACGCTCGACCCGAAGACGGGAGCCGTGGTCCAGCGGTAGCGCGGCCGGGCGGTCAGGGCCGGACCGGGTCCAGGTCCCAGGCGAGCGTCACCACGGTGCCCTGCTCGCCGGACGCGATCTCGGCCCGGTCGGCACTGGCCCGTACCAGCAGCAACCCCCGGCCGCGCAGGGAAACCGGCCGGGGGTCCGGCACCGGCGTGCGCCACTGCCCGTGGTCGGTGATCACCACTTCGATCCGGTCCGGGTACACCGCGGCGTCGAGGTCCACGACCCCGCCGCCCGAAGCGTCGTAGGCGTGGTCGGCCACGTTCGCCAGCGCTTCGTAACTGGCCAGCACGATGTCGGCGGCCCGGCCTTCGTCGACGCCGGCCCCCAGCACCCACGCCATCAGCTCGTGACGCAGGCGGCGGAGGGCGCCCGGTGCCGCGGGCACGCCGTGGCTGTGGAACGGTTCCGGCATTCGCGCCCGCCTCATCGGAGTGCTTCGTCGACCGTCGGGTGGATGCCGATCCACGTGTCGAGCCCGGTCGTCTTCAGTGGTCCCGACGTCACCGGGGAATCGCTCACCACCCGCAGCGCGCGCTCGGCCAGCCTGCGGTGGGCCGCCGCAAGCACCTGCAGTCCCGCCGAACAGAAGAACGTCACCTCACGCAGGTCGACCACCAGCTTCTCCGGCCCGCCGGCCAGCACCGCGTCGACGGCTTCCCCGAACTCCGGGGCGCTGACCAGGTCGATCTCCCCCGCCACGCCCAGCACCGCGATCCGGCCCCGCCAGTCGAGCGTGACCGCCAGCTCGGCGGCGGGGAGGTCCGGCGTTGAAGGGGTCACGGCCCCCCATCGTGCCGCACTCTCCGCCAAACGGCTACCGGTGCGGGAGCTGCACGACCGTGACCCAGAAGTCGTCGATCTTCCGGACCACCTCGACGAACTTCTCGAAGTCGACCGGCTTGGTGACGTAGGCGTTGGCGTGCAGTTCGTAGCTGCGCAGGATGTCCTCCTCCGCCTCCGACGTGGTCAGCACGACCACGGGGATCGTGCGCAGCTCGGGGTTCTGCTTGATCTCGCCGAGCAGCTCCCGGCCGTCCTTGCGGGGCAGGTTGAGGTCCAGCAGGATCAGGCCCGGCCGCGGCGCGTCCCGGAAGCGGCCTTCGCGGTTGAGGAACCGGAGCGCTTCGACGCCGTCCTCCGCGACGTGCAGCGGGTTGCGGATCTTGTGGTGCGCGAACGCTTCCCGGGTCATCAGCACGTCGCCGGGGTCGTCCTCGACGAGCAGGATGTCGATCGGAACGGGTGCCTGCGTCATGCGTCCCCCTCATCCTCGTGGGCCGGCAGGGTGAAGCGGAACGTCGTGTCCGCGGCCTCGGTGTCGAGCCAGATCCGGCCGCCGTGGTGCTCGAGGATCCGGCGGCACAGGGCCAGGCCGATGCCGGTACCCGGGTACGCGGAGCGGGTGTGCAGGCGCTGGAACAGCGCGAACACCCGCTCGGCGTACTCCGCGTCGATGCCGATCCCGTTGTCCGACACCGAGAAGACCCAGTCGCCGCCGTCGCGCTCGGCGGTGATCCGCACTTCCGGCGGCGCCTCGCCCTTGAACTTCAGCGCGTTGCCGATGAGGTTCTGGAACACCGCCGTCATCAGCGCCGGCTCGACACGCACCTCGGGCAGGTCGCCGCGAGTGACCTTGCCGCCGCTGAGCGACAACGCGACCTCGAGGTTCGCGACCGCGTCGTCGACCAGCGCGCCCGCGTCGGCCACGACGTGCTCGCCCGGGTTCCGGCCGACCCGCGAGAACGCCAGCAGGTCGTTGATCAGGACCTGCATCCGCTTCGCGCCGTCCACGGCGTACTCGATGTACTGCTCGCCGCGCTCGTCGAGCAGGCCCTGGTAGCGGCGCTGGAGCAGCTGGCAGAAGCTGGCCACCTTCCGCAGCGGCTCCTGCAGGTCGTGCGAAGCGACGTAGGCGAACTGCTCCAGGTCGGCGTTGGACCGCTCCAGCTCGCGCGTGCGCCGGTCCAGCATGGCGTTGGACCGCTCCAACATGGTGTTGGATTGCTCCAGCATGGCGTTGGACCGCTCCGCCTCGCGCGTCCGGCGGTCCAGCATCGCGTGCGCCTGCTCGAGCTCGGCCACCTCGTCGAGGATGCGCTGCCGCATCGCCTCGACGTCGGCGCCGAGCTGGGCGATTTCCCGCGGCCCGCTCCCGCGCACCGGGTGGTGGACGTCGGCGTCGGCGACCCGGCGGACCTCGCCGGCCAGCCGCAGGATCGGCCGGGTGATGACCTGCCGCAGGCCCAGGAACAGCATCCCGAACAGCAGCAGGACCAGCACGGCAACGGCCACCAGCATCGCGTTCAGGAAGCTCGCCGCCGCGTCCAGTTCGGCCCGGCCGGCGTCGCGGATCGCGGCGAGGTGGTCCAGCTGGGTGTCGATCGCCCGCCGGACCTCGACGAACTGCGCCCGGCCGCGCTCGACCTGGGCCGGGGTGACCGGCGGTGCGGCCGGGGCGATGGTGGGCGCGGCCGCGGCCTGCCAGGCGGCGGCCGCCCGCAGCACGGCCTCCAGGTCGTCGCCGATCCGGGTGCCCGGGACCGCGCCGAGCTGCCGCAGCTGCGTGGCCGCGTCGGACTGCGCGCGGACCCCGTCGGTGTAGGGGACCAGGAACGCCGGCTGGCGGCCGAGCTGGTAGCCGCGGACCCCGCTTTCCTGGTTCAGCAGCGCGGTGGACAGCTGGATCGCGGCCAGGCGCTGCGGCGCGATCACGTCGAGCAGGCGCGTCCGGGCCTCGGTGAGGTTGTTCAGCGCGATCCCGCCGGCGACCAGCGCGCCGAGCAGCAGCACGGCCTCGGCGACGGCGAGCAGGGCCAGCCAGCCGCGGATGGGCCGGCCGGGTACGTCAACGCTCATCGGCCGCGTCTCCCGGGTCGTGACTGAGCAGGGCGAGGGCGACGTCGTCGTCGAGCGGGCCGGAGTTGAGCCGTTCGGCGCGGGCGATCAGCTCGTCGAGCAGGGCCCGGCCGTGGATCCCGGTCTCCCGCTTGATGTCGAGCACGAGGGCGGCCATCCGCTCGTGGCCCAGCCGTTCGGATCCGGCCCCCACACGGCCCTCGAACACGCCGTCCGTGTACAGCAGCAGCGACCACCCCGGTTCCAGCGGGACCTCCAGCGACTCCCACTTGGCGCCCTCGACGACGCCGAGCGGGACGCCGAGGCACTTCCCGGACAGCAGGTGCCCATCGCCCGGGGTGAGCAGCAGCGGCGGCAGGTGCCCGGCCAGCGACAGGCGCAGGGATCTTCGGTCCGGCGCGACGACGACCATGCAGACCGTGGCGAACAGCGGCTCGATCCGCTCGTGCACCAGGACCCGCTCGACCATGCTCAGCACGTCGGGCATCGGCAGACCGGCCATCACGAGCGAGCGCCACGCGATCCGCAGCGCGACGCCGAGCGCGGCCTCGTCCGGGCCGTGGCCGCAGACGTCGCCGATCATCATGTGCACCGTGCCGTCGGCGAGCTCGATCGCGTCGTAGAAGTCGCCGCCCAGCAGGGAACCGTTGCGACCGGGCCGGTAGCGGGCGGCCAGCTCGAGGTGGGGGTCGCGCAGCAGCGGGCTGGGCAGCAGGCCGCGTTCGAGCCGCGCGTTCTCCCGCGCGAGCAGCTGCTGCTGGAGGAACTGCTGCTCGACCTGCTCGGCCCGCTTGCGTTCGCGGGCAAAGCGCAGCGCTTTCACCAGCAGCGGGCCGTCGACCTGGTCCTTGACGAGGTAGTCCTGCGCGCCGGCGGCGACCGCGGCGACCCCGGTGGCCTGGTCGTGCTGCCCGGTCAGGACGACCACGGCGACGCCGGGGGCGTGCTGCCCGAGCTTGGTCAGCCCGCTGAGCCCCATGGCGTCGGGCAGCTGCAGGTCGAGCACGACGCAGTCGGCGGTGAGCGGGCCGCTCAGCGCGGCGGTGAGCGTTTCGACGCGTTCGAGTGTGTACGGCACGGCCGTGTCCACCAGCATCTCTTCGACCAGCAGCGCGTCGCCGTCGTCGTCCTCGATCAGCAGCACCCGCAAGCGGGTGCGGGGATCCCACGATGAGTCGTGCGCGGCGGTCACCGGCGTCTCCCGTTCGGCTGCCCTCGAGCCAGCACATCCAGACGATCAACCCTAGCGGCACCGGTTCCACGGCCGCCTACGGCCGTGGAACCGGTCCCACTGGGGTAGCGCTTTATAGCACCCCGGTGTGACACCGGGTCGGTAACGGTTCGGGTCACGACCGTGCCGGAGCCGGGCACCCCCGGCATACGCTGCGCGGATGGCCGCGTCTCCGGCGCCGTCCGCCGCCTTCGCCTGGTGGGGTGCGACGGCGTGCTGGTTCCTCGGGACGCTGGCCGGCCGCCTGGCGGGCAGTCACCCGGCGATCGCCGGCGCGGTCCCGCTGCCGGTCGCGGTGCTCGTGTTCGCCGGCTGCGCCGGGCTCTGGGCGCTGCTCGTGCACGGGGTGTACCGCGGGGTCAGAGGCGCTCGTCCGGCGCTGGCGGTCATCGGCGCGCTCGGCATCGTGGACCTGGTGGTGCAGCTCTTCGGGGACGTCGTGGCACGCGACGCGGTGCACGGCGGGTTCTTCCTGGCCGCGCTGGTCCTTTCGGGCGCCGGGTTCACGCTGCTGTTCCGGCACCGCTGAGCGGACCGTCCACGGTGGACGGTCCGCTCAGCGGTGCCGGGCGCCTGCGTCAGCGCGCGGTCAACATCAGCGCGAAGCCGTTCCCCTCGCTCTGGACCAGCGAACTCAGGTAAGCGGTGAACGCGCCGCAGCCGGTCAGCGGCGGGATCGCGTACGCCCCGGTGACCGGCCCGCCCGAAGCGAGTGCGAAACCGCTGCCGGTCCGCAGGTCGACCGGGATGGGCGCGCTCGCCCGGCAGCCCGCCTCGGCGACCGGCAGCCCGAAGAGCGTCACCTGCGGCAGGGTCAGCGCGAGGGTCGAGTGCGCGGCGAAACCACCGCCGCCGAGTTCGCCGGTCTGCGGGCCATCCGGGGTGAACTGCAGGTCCGCGCGGCCGGGCACGAAGCCGAGCACCTTGAACTCCGCGCTCGTCCGGTCGAACGCCGGGGCGAATTCCGGGCCGGCCGCGAACGAGCCCGTGATCGGCGCGGACGCTCCCAGCGCCCGCAGCGCCGTCGACCCCGTCACGGCGTAGCGGTACTGGTTCGGCGTGCCGCCGAGGTCGAAGCTCAGCAGCACCGGGTCCTGGCCCGGGTCGAGCGTGCAGTCCGAGGTGAACGAGCCCAGGCCGGTGAACGAGCCGTCGGCCTTCTTCGGCGTGAGCCGGGTGCTGAAGCCGCCGATCGTCAGCGTCGTCCGGCCGGCGTTCGGCAGCCGGACCGGCGGCACCGAGCCGGACGCGGGCGTGGTGAACGGCCCCGAAGCCGGTACCGCCGTCTTCGCCACCTTCAGCGGCAGGCTCAGCGGCAACGTCAGCGAGCCGTTGGCCAGCGTCACCCCTGCGGACGCCGTCCCTTCGATGCTCGCCGCGCCGACCAGGGCCAGGCCGCGGGTGGACTTGTCCGGCACGGTCACCGAGACCGCGAGGTCCGACGTGGTGAACGTGCCGCCCGGTGCCGCCGGGACCTCGAACGACGCCTTGATCTCCACGTCCAGCCGCTGCTTGCCGATCAGTGGGAACGGGCAGGTGAAGCTGAGCTTCTCGTCGATCGGCGTCGACGCCGCCGCGGGCGCGGGCGCGGCGACGGCGAGCGCGGTGAGGCAGGCGAGGCCCGCCGCGAGCAACGACCGGGCGTTCGGCACGGGCTCTCCCTTCCGGTGGGGCATGGCACCGGCCCCCGCCGCGGCGCGACGGGGGCCGGCAGTTCGAGTCACTTCTTGGCGAGGGTCAGTTCCAGCGAGTTGCCGTCGCTCTTGGCGAAGGCGCTGACGATGTCGTTGAGCGGACCGCAGTTCTGCAGCGCGGACAGCGAGTAGGTACCCGACAGCGTGCCGCCCTTGAGCAGGTCGAAGCCGGGGCCGGTGGTCATTTCGCTGGTCGAGGGGCTGACCGTGCCGCACTTCGGGTCGGTGCTGATCGGGATGCCGAACAGGTTGACCGTGGTGAGGAACGTGTCGAACTTGATGTGCGCCTTGAAGCCGGTGCCCACCAGCTCACCGGTCTGCGGGCCGTTCTGCACGACCTTGACGTCCGAGCTGCCCTGCAGGAAGCCGAGCAGCTTGAAGTCGGTGTGCGTCGGGTTCAGCTGCAGGTTCCCGGTGAACGTCTTGGCCGACAGGTTGACGTCGGCGTCGAACGAGCCGGTGATCGGCGCGGTGCTGCCGAGCGACTTCAGCGTGGTCTGCCCGGTGATGCCGAAGGAGTACTTGATGCCCCCGCCCGGCGGCGTGGTCGTGGGCGGGGTCGTCACCGGCGGGGTGGTCGTCGGCGGCGTCGTGACCGGCGGCGTGGTGACCGGCGGGGTCGTCGTCCCGCCACCGCCGTTGATGGTGATCGTGGCCAAGGTGTTGTTCTGGCCCGCGTCCTGGGTGCAGGGCGCGTCGATCGTGCCGTCCGGCGTGATGCCGGTGACCGAGCCGTCGGCCTTGCGCGGGGTGACCTTGAGGTTGAGGTCGCCCACGGTGATTTTCGCCTGGCCGGCTTGGGTGAACGTCAGCGACGGCGTCTTGCCGGACGCGTTGATGGCCAGCTCACCCGACGCCGGGATGTTCGTCTTGTCCAGCGTGATCGGGACGTTGACCGGCAGGTTGAGGCTCGGCGCCGCGACGGTCGCGGCGGCGGTCGCGGTGCCCTCGATCGTCGTGGCCCCGATCAGGCTGAGGCCGGCGACGGTGTCCGCGTTGATGGTGGACACGGCCTTGATGTCGAAGGCGCCGGTCGGCTGCCCGGTGTTCACCGTGGTCGGCAGGTCGGTGTTGATCACCACCTTCAACGACTGCGACCCCACCAGCGGAAGGGTGCAGTGGTAGTTCAGCGTCAGCGAGATCGGGCCGGCGGCGCTGGTCTGCGCCCCGACGAGGAGAGCGGTGGCGACGAGCCCCACCGCACCCGCGGCCGCGGTGGCCGCAACCGTCTTCTTCTTGCCTCTTGGGTGACTCACGATGGTCCTTCCGTGTATCAACAGTGATACGAAACGGCGGCGCGTTCCCTGGGAATGACACCGCCCGGAAATCGCTACCGAACGGTAAGCTAACGAGCGGAACCGGCACGGATCAAGGACTTCACGAAAAAAGGTCACACGTGCCCGGCAAATTGTCACCCCGGGACGCCAGCCGTGCCGGATTCCTAGCAGGACCGGGAGGTTTCCCCAGCACAGCAGCATCACCGAACCGCTGACACGCGTAACAAAACCGCGCTCCTAAATGTAGACGCGCGTGCCAACCGACTATTCTATCCTTGCTCGTGCGCGATCGCGACGCGTAGCTTCGAAACCCATGAAAAGAATGCACAGCGCGGTGCTGGCGATGTCGGCGGCCGCGCTTCTCTCGTGCGCCGCGTGCGCTTCGGACACCCCACCCGACCCGGGCCGCCACGCCGACCCCGCGGCGCTCGCCTGGGTCGACAAGGTGTGCACCGGCGTGGCCGCGGGCTCGGCGAAGCTCGCCCAGCCGCCCGCCGTCGACGACGCCGACCCGGCGAAGACCCGGGACGCGATGGTCGGCTTCCTGGGCCGCCTCGGTGCCGCACTCGAGGACATGGCGAGCGGGATCCGCGCGGCCGGCGTCCCACCCGTTCCGGATGGACAGTCCGTTGTGGACAAAGCTACCGCCAACCTCGCCGAGACCAGGTCCCGGCTGGCCGAGACGAAGACCCGGATGGAGCAGGCGAAGGTGACCGACCAGGCCAGCCTGCGCCAGGTCATCGCCGAAGCCGACGCGACGATGGGCAAGCTGGCCGACCCGGAGGGCCCGATCAAGGACCTCAAGGCCAACCCGGAGCTGAACCTGGCCTTCAGCGAGTCCGCGACCTGCAAGCGCGTCTACGGGACCGGCTCGTGACCGCCCGCCGCGTGCTCGCCGCGCTGGTGGCGGTGGTCCTCACCACGGCGGTCGCCCCCGCGGCCGCCGCCGCGCCCCCGCCCGGCGGGACCGGGCCCTTCGACGACTCGTTCTACACCCCGCCGTCGCCGCTGCCCGCGGGCCGGCCGGGTGACGTGCTCCGGTGGCGGCCGTCGAACGCCGGCCCGCGCCGGGCGTCGGTCGACGCGTGGCAGGTGATGTACCTGTCCACGAACGCGCTCGGGCAACCGGACGCGGTCACCGGCACCGTGCTGGTGCCGAAGAACGCCGACCGCGCGACGGCGCCGATCGTCGCGTTCGCCCCGGGCACGCACGGCCCGGCGTTCACCTGCACGCCGTCGGCGATGATCGACATCGGCGCCTTCTACGAGCAGCCGGGCCTCGACGACCTGCTCGACGCGGGGTACGCCGTCGCCGTCCCGGATTACGAGGGCTACCGGACGACGCCGAAGACGACCTACGTCGTGGGCCGCTCCGAAGGCCCCGCGGTGATCGACTCGGTCCGCGCGGCCCAGCGGCTCGGCGCGGCCGGCCTGTCCTCGACGGCGAAGGTCGTCTTCCGCGGGTATTCCCAGGGCGGTGGCGCCGCGGCGTGGGCGGGCGAGCTGCAGCCGGCGTACGCGCCGGAGCTGAACCTCGTCGGCATCGCGGCCGGCGGGGTGCCGGCCGACCTCGTCCAGGTGACGCTGCAGCTCGACGGCAAGTTCGGCTTCGGCGTGTTCGCCTACGCGCTGCTCGGCCTCGACCAGGCCTACCCCGAACTGCAGCTGGACTCGTTCCTCAACGGCAACGGCCGCGCGAAGCTGGCCGAGATGCAGCAGAGCGCGTGCACGTTCGAGCTGCTCACCACGTACGCGAACCAGAAGATCGCGGACTACACGACCGGCCCGGGCTACCTCAAGCCGGCGTGGGTGGCCCGGCTGAACGAGAACAAGCTCGGTGGGACCGCGCCCCGGGTGCCGGTGTTCCTCTACCACGCGACCGGCGACCAGCTGGTGCAGTTCGCGCAGGCCGACAGCCTGCACCAGGCGTACTGCGCGGCCGGGGTCCAGGAGACGTGGAAGACCTACGACACCGACCACATCACGCTGGTCTACACGGGCAACGCCGACGTCCTGGCCTTCGTGACGGACCGGATCGCCGGAAAACCGGCGACGTCGACCTGCTGATCAGCGGTTACGGCCGTCGCGGGGGTGCTGCTGCCACGAGCTGATCACCGAGCTGACGTACTCGCGCCACTGGTCCTCCGGTGGCGTCGACCCGGCCGTCGGCTCCGAGTGCGCGGGTTTGCGTCCCGCGGCGGCCGGCGCGCTGGTGGTCTCGACCGGGGAGTGCCGCACTTCGGCGGTGAGCGGCGGGGCGGCTGCGGAGGCGCTCATGGTCTCCACCGCTTCGCTCGAGGTCGGCGGCGGCGCGACCGGGGCGGGCGCCCCGGGCGGCGGGACAGCCGTCCCACCCACCTGCTGCGGCTGGAGCAGCACGACGGCGGCCAGCCCGAGCCCCACGGCCGCGCCGGCGGCGAGGATGTACGGCTTCGCGCGGCGGGACCGGTCGGCGGGCGGGGCCTCCTGCGGGCGTCCGTCTCCGGCGGGCTCGCCCGCCGCCAGCGCGGCATCGAGCACGGCCAGGGGGTCGAGGGCGGGCTCGGGTCCGGTGGCCGGCTCTTCGGCGAGCTTCGCGTCGAGTTCGCCGCGGATGATCAGCGGCTTCGTCTGCGAAAGGTTCACCAATTCGGCGACCGAGGGGAGTTCGCCCTCACCGCCCGTGCGTGCCATCGAAAACCTCCACCTGTCGGCGTCACCTGGAGGAACCATGCCCGAGCCGCGAGAGCTGCTCCGCTTCGCCGTCGTCGGCTCGGCGGCGTACGGGGTCACCCTACTGGGCGACTACAGCCTGAAGCTCACCGTGTGCCGTGAGAAGCCGGTGACGGCCCTCGCGATCGCCACGATCGTCTCGACGGCGGTCGCGTACCTGCTGTCGCGGGCGGTGGGTGTTCCCGTCAACGCCACCAGTTCGCATCACCCAGGCTGGTGAACCCCAGTTTGTCGTAGAGCCGACGGCCGGAGCGGGAGGCGGTCAGCGTGACGGGGCGGTCCTCGAAGTGCCGTAGGACGGCGTGCATCAGCTCGCGCCCGACGCCCTTCGAGCGGTGTTCCGGCAGGGTGGTGACCCAGTAGACGCCGCCGACGCCGCTGTGGTCCATGGTGAGACAGGCCCCGCCTTCGCCGTGCAGGAAGAACGCCGGCCCCGGTTCGGCCGGCCACGACGGCGGGAAGAGTTTCGCGGGTTCGAGGGGCTGGTATTCCTCCAGCGGGAAGCCGTGCACGATCCGGTCTTCGGCGACGGCCAGCATTTCGGGTCCCCGGACGCGCTCGACGCCCTGCGGGTCCGGCGCGGGAGCCGGTTCGCGGACCATGACCGGGAGCTGCCCCGCGGTCATCCCGATGGCCCGGAGGTCGAGCACCCGGAAGGGGTCTTCGACAACGACGGTCCGGCCTTCGGCCTTTTTCGCGCGGGCGAGTTCGGTCAGCTCTCGCGTGGCGCTCTCGCCCGGGTCGCCGGTCCGCAGCATTATCCGGTAGCGGCGCCCGTCGATCACGGTGAAGGCCGGGTGTTCGAGCACGTCGTCGCCACGGGCGCGGGCCAAGGTGGTCCACATCGCGACGGCGTTGCCGCAGGCCTGCCACAGCCGCTCGGTGAGTAGTCCGGTCATGCCGGGCAGCTTAGGGGCGGCTCCGGCGCCGGCTCCAGGTGCGAACCAGTCCGGTCAGCCGCGGTCCGGAAGGGCCCGCTCGGCCAGCAGCGCCAGCTCCAGCCGCAGCCGTTCGCCAGGGTCGTCCAAGCGCTCCCCGAACAACTCGGCCAGCTTCTTGAGGCGGGCCCGGACCGTCTGCGGGTGCAGGTCGAGCAGGCGGCCCAGCTCGGGGGCGCTCCCGCGGGTCCGGACCAGCGCCAGCAGCGTCTCGGCCAGCTGCTCGCGGCGGCGCCCGGACAGTCCGGCCAGCGGCTCCAGCGTCGTCGACGCCAGCTGCGCGACCAGGAACTCGTCCGCGAGCAGCAGGAGCATCGTCACGTGGTCGCGGCACCAGATCACCGGGCCCGGCGCGTCGAGGAGGCCACGCGCGGCCAGGTCGGCGGCGCGGCGGGCGATCCGGAACGACTCGGGTGCCTCGGCCGGCGGCACCAGCGGCCCGACGGCGGCCGTCCACCCCGGCGGCAGCCCGGCGAGGCCGGCGAGGTCGACGTCCGGGGCCGCGGTGAGCGCCGCCGGCGGGTCGCCGGCCGGGTCGGCCGGGACGTGCTCCGGCAGCAGCCCGGGCGGGAACTCCGGCGCACCGGGCAGCGCGCGGAACGCCACCGCCGCGACCCGCTCGGGCACCGGCAGCCCGGACGCGGCGGCCAGACCTTCCACATCTTTCGATGGTTCAGTTTTGAATGTTCCAGTCCGCCTGCCGAGCAGGGCCCGCAGCAGGCGGCGGTGCCGTTCGCCGGTGCCGGACACCGCAGCCTCCGCGGCGCTGTAGCCCTCCGCGACGGCCGCCATCGACGTCTCGACGTCGGCGAACATCCCCTCGGCGGCGCCGTAGAGGACGTCACCGGACAGGCCCGCTTCCCGCGCGATGTCGGCGATCCACCGCCAGGTGACCCGGCTCGACACGCGCACGGCCGCCTGCACGGCTTCGCGGCTGAGGCCATTGTGGAACGCGTCGCGCCCGTGGCCGCGGAACTCGGCCAGCCGGTCGGCCTGCCACATCGCGGGCGTGCCGACGCGGTCGACGTCCCGCTCGATCCCGCGCCGCGCCTGCTCGATCGCGGTGGCGCGCCCGGGGCCGTGCCCGAACTTCCCGGAATAATCCGGAATTTCGGCGGCGATCGCGTCGATGCAGGCGCGGGCGATCTCCGGGATCCGCGGGCGCACCGCGTCCCCCAGCTCGTGCGGCAGCCGGGACCACACGGAACCGTCCGGAGCCGGGGAACCGCGCATGGGGAATTCGGTCCTCCACTGGGGAATTGGGGGCTCAGAATTGCACCCCGCCATCTGACACGGAGCGTAGAACGCGCACCCGTCCGTGTCAAAAGGACGTATGCGCGTCACCCTTTCCGGGTTCCGGTCGTTGATTCTTCAGTGACACGTGTGTCGGATACGCTCGGCGCACACTGCACTCGAAGGGGGATCGGTGGTCGAGTACCGCAGCTTCCGCCTGCTGGCCTCGCTGCCGCGCGCACTGGGCGCGGGCCTGCGCCCGCACATCGGGCACGCGGCGGCCTCGATGATCCAGGAGGTGCAGCGCACGGTCCCGGCCTACGGCCGGCCGCTCAAGGGCGTGTTCGGCAAGGTGCTGGTGAGGAGCGTCGAGTACGCGGTGCGGCACTGCATCGATTCGATGGGCGAGCCGGGGCTGTCGCACGAGCGCTGGATCGAGTTCTACCGCGAGCGCGGCCGGATGGAGTTCACCGAGGACCGCAACCTCGACGCGCTGCAGGACACGGCCACGACCGGGGCCCGGGTCGCCTGGCGGGCGATGCACCCCGCGGTGGTCGCCGCCGGGGTCGATCCGGCCGTCATCTCGGTCGCCGCGGAGGCCATCTTCGCCTACGTCGACGAGCTGTGCGCAACGGCGATCGAGGGCTACCAGCAGGCGCAGGCCGAGGCCGAGGGCGCCGTCCCGGTCCGGCGGCGGCGTCTCCTGGAGCTGATCGCCGGAGCCCCGGAGGGCACCCCGAGCAGCATCGCCGAACTGGCCGGCGGCGCGGGGTGGCCGTTACCGGAAACCGCCGCGATGGTCGCCCTCGAACGCGCCCCCGACGCCGCGGACTTCCCGGCCGACCTGCTCGGCGACGGCGTCCTGGCCGACCTCGACGGCCCGGAGCCGTACCTGCTGACCGGCGACCCGGACGCCGACCTGGCCCCGCTGGCGCCCAAGCTCGACGGCTGGCGGGCGGCGGTGTCCCCGACGGTGCCACTGGCCGACGCCCCGGCAGCGCTGCGCACCGCGCGCCGGGCCCTGCTGCTGTCCGGGCCGGACGTCCCCGGCCCGATCATCTGGTGCCGCGACCACCTGGCCACGCTCTGGCTGCTCGCCGAGGACTTCCTGGCGGCCGAGCTGGCCCGGCAGAGCCTCGACCCGTTCGCTTCGCTCAGCGAGAAGCAGCGCGAACGGCTGAGCGAAACCCTGCTGGCCTGGCTGGAAACGCGGGGTGGCGCGCCGGAGATCGCGCAGCGCCTGGGCGTCCACCCCCAGACGGTCCGCAATCGCTTGCGCCAGCTGGAGGAGCTGTTCGGCGACCGCCTCAAGGACGCCGACGACCGCCTGGGCATGCAGCTGGCCTTGCGAGCGCAGCGGCTGATGCGTGCGCACCGGCCGCCGGAGGCCTGACCGACCCGCACGCCCCCGAGCGCCCAAGGTGGCCTTCGGTGCGTCAGCCGCAACCGAGGCCACCTCGGGGCGCTCGGTCACAGCACGGTCGGGGACAGCGGGTCAGCCTGCTCATCGGCATCGGCAGCAGGCGCCGCCACGGTCGGCGCCCCGGCCGGCGGCGGGGCGGCCCCTGGTGCACGAAATGGAAACTTGCGCGGCAGGACATCAGCGCGTCCGGTGCATCATTGCGACCATGCCTTCGAGGATTACCGCGCACCGCCGGAATGTCGATACGCATTTCCGGCGACGCCGGAAAACCCGCATGAAGGGCCGTCTTTCTCCCGCCGTTCTTGTCACGGGCGTCGTGGATTCCGCCGTGGTGGCGTTCACCGCAGCCGCCCGGAGCGCCCGGATGCCCTATTTTCGGATCCCCGCGAGAAAGGCCGCCGATGACCGTCAAGACCCTCACTCTCCACGGCCGGCGAATCCGGCTGCACGAGCACGTGCCGCCCGCGGGTGCCGGCGACGAAGCGATCGTGCTGCTGCACGGGATCGCGGGCAGCGCCGAAACCTGGGCACCGGTGCTGGAACGGTGCGCCGCGCTCGGCCGCCGCGTGCCGGCGCCCGATCTGCCCGGCCACGGTGCATCCGAAGCACCCCGCGCGGATTACGGCCTCGGCGCGATGGCGAGCACCGTGCGGGACGTGCCGGCGGTGTCCGGTGTGCGGCACGCGACCGTCGTCGGCCACTCGCTCGGCGGGGGCATCGCGCTGCAGTTCGCCTACCAGTTCCCGGAAATGTGCGACCGGCTGGTGCTGGTGGGCAGCGCCGGCCTCGGGCGGGAGGTGAGCCCGGTGCTGCGCGCCGCGGCCCTGCCGGGTGCACCGGCCACAATGGCCTTGGCCGTCAACCGGGTGACGCTCACGCTCACCCGGGCCACAGCGCGTCTCGGACGGCGGCTCGGCGGCTCGCTCAAGCCCGAAACCCGGGAACTGGTCCGGCATTTCGGCTCGCTGGCCGACCCCGCGCGGCGGCGCGCGTTCCTGTTCATCGCGCGCAGCCTGATCGACCTGCGGGGCCAGCGCGCGAGCGCCGTGGACAAGCTCTACCTGGCCGAAGCGGTGCCGATGCTGCTCGTCTGGGGCGCGCGCGACCCGCTCATCCCGGTGGCGCACGGCCACCGGACGGCCGCACTGCTGCCGGACAGCCGCTTGACGGTGCTGGAAAACGTGAAACACTTTCCGCACGTGGCCGCCCCGGATCGGTTCTGCGCACTGCTGAACGAGTTCGTCACGGGGACCGCGCCCGCGCGGCTGACGCTCGACGACGTCGTCACGCGGCTGACCGACGCCGCGACACCGCAGCTGTGACACCGCCAGAATCGGTCCGTCGAAAAGTTGTCATGCGCGCACCATTCCTGCGTGCGGGAAGTGTCACGCTCCCTCGCTGCGTTCCACCCGATCGGGTGTAGTCCGGACGGGTTACCGCAAAGTCAGCGGAGAATCCGTTGACAGTGCCGTTCGTGCGAAATTATGTTGCCTGAGCCACAAAAACCGGATCGGCGCCTCCGCCGACGAGGCCGATTTTGTTGCCAGCAAGGATAAAACATGACCGACGTGGACACCGGATTCGCCGCCGCCGCCCTTCGGGCCGGCCGGTCGAACCCCGGCGAGCGCACTCCCGGACCGGCCTACCGGCAGCAGTCCGTGTCGGCCGACCGGCCCCGGACCGCCTACCCACCCGCCCCGCGCACCCCGGCGGATCCCCGGCACGGACGCGCTTCCGGCGCGATCGGGCTGTGGGCGTCGCTGCCCCGCGAGCTGGCGATCCGCTTCAAGCCGCGGGTCGACCCGCTCGCCCGCGCCATCCTGCAGGAGGTCCAGCGGGCGGTGCCCGAGTACCGCCGGCCGCTGGAAGGCGCGTTCGGGCACATCATCACGCAGGGTGTCCGGCAGTCGATCATCCAGTGCATCGACAGCATCGGCACCCCCGGTGCCGAGCCGCTCGAAACGTGGACGACCGTGTTCCGCAACCTCGGCAAGATCGAGTTCAACGAGGGCCGCAGCCTGGACTGCCTGCAGACCGCCTACCGGGTCGGCGGGCGGGTCGCGTGGCGGCACATCAGCGAGTTCGGGCAGGGCGCCGGCGTCGCGGCGGACACGTTGTGTACGAGCGCCGAGGCCATCTTCGCCTACGTCGACGAGATCTCCGCGCTGTCGATCGAGGGGTACACGGCGGCGCAGACGCGCGCGGCAGGCACCCGCGCCCGCCGCCGGAGGCGACTGCTGGAACTGCTGCTCGCCGACCCGCCGTCCGCACCGCAAACCATCACCGCGCAGGCCGCCACGGCGCAGTGGCCGCTGCCGGCCGAGGTCACGGTCGTCGCGCTCGAACCGCGCGCCGATCAGCACAGTCTTGCCGCGCCGGACCTGCACTCCGACGTCCTCGTCGACCTCGAGGGCGGCGAGCCGTGCCTGGTCACCGGCAACCCGGAGAAGCACCTGAAGAACCTCGCCGAGCGGCTGCCGGGCTGGCGGGCGGTGATCGGCCCGACCGTGCGGCTCACCGACGCGCCGCGGTCACTGCTCTGGGCGCGACGCACGTTGAAGCTCCTTCAGCGTGGCGTGCTGCCGGACACACCGGTGACGCGCTGCATCGACCACCTGTCCACGCTGTGGCTGCTCGCCGACGAGTTCCTGGTCCGCGAACTGTGCGCGCGCAGCCTGGAGCCGTTCAAGGAGCTCACGCCGAAGCAGCGGGCGCGGCTCGGCGAGACGCTGCTGATCTGGCTGCAGTCCCGCGGCAGCGCGCCCGAGATCGCGAAGAAGCTGAAGGTGCACCCACAGACCGTGCGGTACCGCATGCACCAGCTGATCGATCTGTTCGGTGACCGGCTCGACAACGCCGACGACCGGCTCGACATGGAGATCGCGCTGCGCGCGGAGGCTCTCCTCGGTTCCTGATCCCTCTTTCCACGATGGGGTGGGCGATGACGGGACCGCCCGTCGAAACGAACTTCGGGCCGATGCTCGGCGGTGACGGCCGGCCGGGACAGCTGTGGGCCATGCTCCCCCGCGAGCTGGCCGCCGTGTTCCGGCCGCGGCTGCTGGACGTCGCCGACGAAGTGCTGCGCGAGATCCAGCGGACCATCCCGGACTACGCGCGGCCCCTCGACGGTCCGTTCGGCAAGGCGCTGCGGACCGGCGTCCAGGCGGCGATCCTGCAGTTCGTCGACCGGATCGCCGCGTCCGGCCCGCTGCCGGACGAGCGCCGGAAGGTGTTCGTCGGGCTCGGCGTGCACGAGCTCGCGCAGGGCCGCAACCTCGACGTCCTGCAGGCCGCCTACCGGGTCGGCGCGCGGGTGACCTGGCGGCGGATGGCGGAGGCCGGGACGCGGGCCGGCGTGCCGTCGGCGACGCTGTGCCTGCTGGCCGAGGCGATCTTCGCCTACATCGACGAGCTGTCCGCGCTGTCGATCGAAGGGCACGCGGCGGCACAGGCTCGGGCGGCGGGCGCGCTGGAACGGCGGCGACGCCGGCTGCTGGACCTGCTGCTGGCGGATCCGCCGTCACCGTCCCGGATGGTGCAGGAAGCCGCGACGGCGGCGGAGTGGCCGTTGCCGCACCGGCTCGTCGCGGTGGCCCTCGACGGGCCCGCCGACGTGGCCTGGCCGGACGCGCTGGCGGACCTCGAAGACGGGACCCCGCGGCTGCTGCTGCCCGCACCCGCGGACCGGTCCGCGCTGGCCGCGGCCCTGGCCGGGCACCGGGCGGCGGTCGGCCCACCGGTGCCGCCGCGCCAGGCGGGCGGGTCACTGACGACGGCCCAGGAGGCGCTGCGGCTGGTGACGGCGGAAGCCCTCCCGGACGAACCGCTGACCTGGTGCGAAGACCACCTCGCGACGCTGTGGCTGCGCAAGGAGCCGTTCCTGGTCACGGAGGTGTCCCGGCGCCGGCTGGCGCCGCTGACGGCGTTGACCCCGAAGCAGTACAACCGCCTGGCCCCCACGCTGCTCGCGTGGCTGGAGACGTGCGGCAACGTCCGCGAGGTCGCCGACCGCCTCGCGATCCACCCGCAGACGGTCCGCGCCCGGGCCCAGGAACTGGAGACCCTGTTCGCGGACCACCTCCGCACCCCGGACGACCGCTTCGAGATGATCCTCGCCCTCCGTGCCACCCTCCCCCAGCCGTGTCAGAGGGCCGAGAAGTAGGGGCGGGGGAGCTTGGGGAGGTGGGCCGGGCCGACCCGGATGATGGTTGCGGGGAGTCCGCGGGAGCGGCGCCAGGCGGCGAACGCCTCCAGCCAGGCGTCCGCCGTGGCGCGGGCCGTCCCGCCCGGTGCGCCGAACAACGCCGTGGGCGACGAACACAGCAGCCACCAGTCCGGCGAGGTGTCCGCGGTGGCCTCGTGCAGCCGTCGCGCGCCCAGGACCCCGCGCCGCCAGCCGGACGAGAGCACGCCCGCCGCGTGCACCATTCCCCGCAGCGGCAGGCCATCGGCCGTGGCGGCCGCGACCAGCCGCTCCGCGACGCCGGGCTCGGCGATGTCCCCGGGGACCACCACGACGTCCGCACCGGGCCGTCCGACGTCGTGACGTCCGCAAAGAACGATCCTCGTGGCTCCCGTGTCCGCCAGCCACCGCGCGGTCGCCGGCCCGAGGTCGCCCGTGAGCACGTACGCGCCGGGCCCGCCCGGCACCGCGCCGTCGAACGGCACGCGGGCCAGCCGGGCCGCGTACCGGACGTCGTGGCGCCAGCGCACTTCGTCGTCCGGCGCGGCCGACCGCAGCTCGCGGACCAGGACGTCCACATCGGACCGGGCGTCGAAGTCGACCACGCTCGCGCGCAGCTGCGGGCGTTCGACGGCCAGCACCCGCACCAGCCCGCGCAGGAACGCCAGCCCCGGTTCGCCGCCCGACTGCGTGAGCAGGTGGAACCGGACGCCGGGACCGAGGCGGCCGACCACCGAGAGCACCGAGAGCAACAGCTCCTGCGCGGCCTCCGGGTCGTGGTAGGCGTACGGCGACCCGGTGAGGAAGACGACGCCGCGCACCGGCCGTTCGGCCAGGAACCCCGGCAGCTCGTCGAGGTCGTCGCGCGGCAGCGAAAGCGCGTCGCCCCCCGCCGCGGCCAGCCCCAGGGCCAGCGCGACGGCCCGGCCGAGCGCGGCCGGGTGCTCGTCGGTGAGCAGCAGCCACGCGCCCGGCCGCCCCGGCGGAACCGGCGGCAGCGGCACCTCGGGCCAGGTCACCTCGAACGACGAGGTGGCGAACGGGACGCCCGGCGACAGCGCCCGCTCCGCCGGCCCGGTCACCACGGGCCGTCCCCGGCGAGGTACTGCTCCCGGCGCGCGACGGCGACGGCAACGGCCCGGCGGGCCGGGTCGGCCCCGGTCAAGCTCTCCGCCCGAGTGCCAGGCCAGGTCGGCGCCGCCGCCTGACTCGCCACCGCGGCGCGGCGGGCCAGGATTGTCGAAAGGATCGTGAACATGGGTTCCTCGCGCATTCTCAGGCGGCGGACATCCCGGTGACGCGCCACTTCCCGGCGACGCGCTCGGCCGTGACGCTCAGCTGGGCGGCGCCGGTGCTGCGCTGCCCGTCGCCTCTGGTGCCGGTCTGGTCGAGGAACACCAGCAACGCCGCGCGGTCGCCGTCCAGGAGCTTCACCCCGGACGCGACGGCGGTGGAGGTGACCACGAGCCGCTGGTCGGCGGCCAGCTGGCGGACCTGCCCGAAGAGCTGTTCGTACTGCGATAGGGCGGGTCCCGTGAGGACGTCCTTGGCCGCCCGTTCGCTCTTGGCCGGGTCGTCGTAGCGGTAGGAGAAGACCGTGCCGAGCGCGGCGCTGATCTGCTTGGCCGCGTCCGCGGTGCCGGCGACATCGGAAAGCGCGCTGTTGTGCGCGGCGACGGCGTTCGTGCTCCGCCCTTCGAGGGTGAACCACCCGGCGAGCCCGGACATCACGACGGCGACGGCGACGAACACCGGCCAAATCCGGCGGCGACGCGGCCCGGCAACCGGCACCGGCGTGGGAGGCGCCGGTTCCGGCTCGTGGTGCCGTCCCGCGACCTTCACCGCTCGCTTCTTCGTCGGAACCGTCATGGTGCCTCCCCCACGGGAACCTGGCCGAGCCCGGTGACGCGCCAGCCGTCCGGCCCGCGGGTCAGGTCGGCCTGGAACCGGTTGCGCTTGGTCACCGTGTCCCCGCCG
The DNA here is from genome assembly GCF_040682955.1 of Amycolatopsis sp. NPDC051045. Classification (NCBI taxonomy): domain Bacteria; kingdom Bacillati; phylum Actinomycetota; class Actinomycetes; order Pseudonocardiales; family Pseudonocardiaceae; genus Amycolatopsis; species Amycolatopsis sp. NPDC051045. Next base: position 529,718 of record NZ_JBFBCC010000002.1, on the reverse strand, counting down.
TCCGGCGTGACGACCAGCTCGACGGACGCGATCAGCTTCGCCGTCCCCGCGCCGGTGTCCACTTCGGTCACCGCGGCGTCGGTCACCTTCCCGGTGGTGACGGTCTTGGCCTGGGCGATCCGGTCGAGGCTGCCCGGCCGGTCCTGCGCCAGTTCGTCGTGCAGCGCGCCGCCGGAGAGGTCGAGCCAGTGCTGGTACCCCGGTGCGGCCTGCCGGTAGTCCGAAGTGGTCAGTCCGGCGACCGCCGTCCGGCCCGCCCGCAGCGCCTCTTCCCGGACGACCGCGCGCGCGACGCCGTCGTCGTGCGACGCCTGCCACCAGGTGAAACCGGACCACCCGGCCACCGCGGTCGCGCACACCGCGACCGCCGGGGCCAGCGACGCCAAGATCCTCACGGCCGTCCTCCCGGTGCGTTCTGCGAGCCCCGGACGCTCGTCGGGTCGCCCTTCGGCAGCGCACAGCGCGCGGCCGTGTTCAACGGGCGGACCGAGGTGTCGAGGCCATTGCGGTACGGCGTCGTGTACCCGGTGGTGCACGGCGGTGGGTCGAAAAACGTCAGTGACAGCCCGATGTGGACGCCGTCCGGCCGCACGATCGCGCGGCCCGCGGCGACCGCCTGCGGCGCGGTGATCAGCAGCTGGCGGATCCCGTCCTGGCGGGTTTCCAGGACGTCCGCGGTGGTCAGCAGGTTGGCCAGCAGCACGCCCAGGTTCGGGCCGGCGTCGCGGAGCAGCGCGCTGACCTCGTTCGCAGCGGCGGGCACCGCCGGGATCAGCGTGCGCAGATCGCCGTCCGACTGCTTCAAGGTCGACGCCAGCAGCTTCGCGTTCGCACCGAAGCTGCGGATCGCGGCGGCCTGCTGCACCTGCGTGTCGAGCACCGTGTGCGCGTCGGTGACGAACCGGGTCAGCGGTGCGACGTGCGCGCTCGCCGCCTGCACGAATTCGATGCCCCGGCCGATCAGCTGGTCCAGGGCCGGGCCGGCGTCGGACGTTGCGTTGTACAGCTCGTCGACGACCGTGCGCAGCGCGGGCTTCGGCACCGATGCGGCGAAGGAGTCCACTGTCGACAAGACGACGTCCACCGGCAGCGGGATCTTCGTGTCGGCCTGGCTGATCATCGAGCCGTCCTGCAGCTTCGGGCCGCCGTCGGTGCGCGGCCGCAGGTCGACGTACTGTTCGCCGACGGCCGACCGATCCGCGACGACGGCTTCGGTGTCGGCCGGGACCGGTGCGGTGCCGGCGTCGATCTCGAGGTCGGCTTCCATCCCGGCCGGCGTGAGCCTCAGTTCGCCGACGCGGCCGATCGGCACGCCGCGGTAGGTGACTTCGGCGTTGGTGAAGATGCCGCCGCCGGTCGGGAACTGCGCCCTGACCGTGTAGCCGCGGTCGAAGAAGACCTTGTCGAGTCCCGCGTAAGTGGCCCCGACGTAGGCGACACCGAGGACGGCGATGACCACGAAGATCGTCACCTGGGCGCGCACGAACCGGGTCAGCATCAGTGGCCCGCCTTGAGGAAGCCGTTGAGGTAGTCGCCGCGGATGGTGTCCAGGGCCGCGTCCGGGAACGGGAAGGTGAAGATCATCTCCATCACCTTCGGGAGCTTGTCCCCGGAGTCGGCCAGCCGCCGCAGCAGCGGTTCGAGGGCTTTCAGGTCGGCGACCAGGTCGTCCTTGCTCCGGTTCACCGTGTCGACGGCGACCGAAGTCAGGCCGTCCAGGGACTTGAGCATCCCGACCAGTGCCTCCCGCTGCTGGTTGAGGACGCCGATGCCGGGGGTCAGGCCGTTGAGCGTCGTGGTGATCTGGTCGGTGTGCGCGTTCAGCGTCGCCGCCAGCTTGTCGACGCTCTCGATGGCCCGCGTGATCTCGTTCTTGTGCTCGTCGAGGCCCTGCACGAAGGTGTCCAGGTTGGACAGGAGCTCGCGGGCCGCGGTCTCCTTGCCGCCGAGTGCGTCGTTGAGCTGGTGGCTGATGTTCTGGACCTGGGCCACGCCGCCGCCGTTGAGCAGCAGCGACAGCGCTCCGAAGACTTCCTCGATCTCCGGCGTCAGGGTCGAGCGATCCAGGGGGATGGCGGCGCCGTCGAGGAGCTTGCCCGACGGCGTCGCGTCGTCCGGGGGCGCGAGCTCGACGAACTTCTCGCCGAGGATGCTCGCCTGCCGCAGCCGCGCCACGGCGTTGCCCGGCAGGTCGACGTCGCCGTTGAGCAGCAGGTCGACGAAGGCGCTGTGCCCGTCCGGGGCCAGCTCGACCTTGACGACCTGGCCGACCGGGACGTCGTTGACCTTGACCCCCGACTGCGGCACCAGGTCCAGCACGTTCGTGAAGCTCGCGGTCACGTGGATCGGGTGGTCGCCGAGCGCGGCGCCCCCGGGCAGCGGGATGTCGTAGACGCTCACCCCGCCTCCGCAGCCGGTCGTGACCAGTGCGATGGCCACCACCGCGGCCAGCTTGACCGGGGACTTCATTTCGGCTCCGCGAACTCGAGGAGGTTGCCGCGGCCGTCGATGGTCCCGTTCGCCTGGTCGTAGGCCTGGAGCAGGTTCGTCAGGGCGTTCGGGGCCGCGTCGAGCGCCTCGGCGAGGGAGTTCTTCTGGTTCACGAGCACCTTCGTCACGTCGGCCAGCTTGTCCACATCGGACTGGACTTTGCCGCGGTTGTCCTTGAGGAACCCCTGCACGACGCTCAGCGCCTGGGTCAGCTCGGTCAGCGCGCCGGAGAACTGGTCGCGCTGGTCGGCCAGCACCTCGCTCAGCGACGCGATCTGCGAGATGGCCTGCTTGACCTGGCCGTCGTTGGCCGCAAGCATCGCGGTGAACTTGCTGATGTTGTCGACGGAGGTGAACAAGTCGTCCTTCGAGTCGCTCGCGGTGCGGGCGAACTCGCCGAGGTTCTTGATCGCCTGGCCGATGGTCTGCCCGGTGCCGTTCAGGTAGTCCGCGGACCGGGTCAGGACGTCGCTCACCGCGCCGTCCTTGTTGGCGCCCTGCGGCCCGAGCGCCGCCATCAGCTGGTTGAGGCTGTGCAGCAGGTCGTCGACCTCGACCGGGGTCGCGGTGCGCTCCCGGGGGATCGAAGCGCCGTCCGCCAGCTGTGGCCCGCCGTGGTAGACGGGCGTGAGCTGGACGTACCGGTCGGCGACCAGGCTCGGCGTGATGACGACGGCGCCGGGGTCCGCGGGCAGCTGGACGTCCGGCTTCAGCGTCATGGTCACCTTGACGTCGGTGCCGTTCGGCTCCACTGCGGACACCGACCCGATGGCGACGCCGAGGACGCGGACGTCGGAGTTCGGGTAGATGCCGACGGTGGCGGTGAAGTACGCGATCAGCGTGCGCTCGCCGGGCCGGGCCAGCACCGGCCAGGCGGTCGTGACCAGCAAGGCGAGCACCACTCCCCACGCCAGAGCCCGCAGCCGCGAGCGGCGTTTCGCGCGCGTTCCCAGGTCGATGAGCTGGTGCGCCATCAGCGTCCCCCGTTCTTCGGCGGTGAGCAGCTGCCCGGCGTGCCGCCGGTGGGGATCAGCCCGCAGATGTAGGTGTCGATCCACCGGCCGTTGCCGACGGCGTTGCCGAGCAGCCGGTAGAACGGCCCGGCCAGGCGCAGGCTGTCCTCGAGCTTGCCCTGGTTCTGCTGCAGGACAGTGGCCACGCGGTCGAGCTGGTCGAGCGCCGGGCCGAGGGTCTTCTGGTTCTCCGCGACCAGCCCGCGCAGCTGGATCGAGAGGTTCTTGATGCCGCCGAACAGCTGCGCGATCGCGTCCTTGCGGGCGTTGAGCTCGGTGAGCAGCGTGTTGCCGTCGCGGATGAGCGCCTCGATCTGGCCGCTGCGCTCGCCGAGCGTCTTCGTGATCCGGTTGGTGTTCCGGAACAGCTTGACCAGCTCTTCGTCGCGCGAAGCAAGCGTTTGCGACAGCGCGGCCACGCCGGTGAACGCGGTCTTGACGTCCTGCGGTGCCGACGCGCCGAGCGTGTCGGACAGCACCCGGAACGCCTGCGCGAGCTGGTCGGTGTCGATCGCCCCGACCGTGCTCGCCAGGTCGTTGAAGACGGCGGTGACGTCGTAGGGCGAGCTCGTGCGCTCGGCCGGGATCGGCTGGGCCGGGTCCAGTTCGCCGTTGCCGACCGGGTCCAGCACGAGGTTCTTCTGGCCCAGCAGCGTCTTGATCTTGATCGCCGCCGTGGTCCGGTTGCCCACCCAGGTGTCGCGGACCCGGAACAGCACCTCGACGTGGTCGCCGGCCAGCCGCACGTCGGTGACCTCGCCGACCTTCACCCCGGCCACGCGGACCTCGTCGTTCGGCTTGAGCCCGGCGGCCTCGTGGAACTCGGCCTTGTAGGTGGTGCCGCCGCCGAGGAACGGCAGGTCGTCGGAGAAGAAGGTGGCGCTGCCGATCAGCGTCATGACCAGGGCCGTCACCGCGCCGACGGCGATCGGGTTGCGGCTGCGGAACGGCTTGATGCGTGGGGGTTTCACCGGCACCTCGCAGCCGTGACGGGAATGCCCGGTGGCGGGCCGCCCGGTGCCGGTCTCGCGTCGGTCTCCACCGCGCACAGGTAGAAGTTCGCCCACGAGCCGTAGGAGAACAGCGTGCCGATCCGGTCGAGCTTCTTCGGCAGGTTGTCGATGAACTGCCGGAACACCGGCGTGTTGTCGGCCAGGTTCTTCGAGAGGTCGCCGAGCGCGGTGATGCTGTCCTTGAGCGGACGGCGGCCCTGTTCGAGCAGGCCGGCGGTCGCGGTGGTCAGCTCGCCGAGGCCGCCGATGGCCTGCCCGATCGGTTTCGCGTCCGCGGCGAGGCCACTGACCAGCTGGGCGGTCGTGTCGACGAGCGTGTCGAACTGGTCGCCCTGGGCGTTCAGCGTGTCGAGCACGGTGTTGAGGTTGCCGATCACCTGGCCGATCAGGGCGTCCTTCCCGGCCAGCGTCGAGGTCAGCGACGCGGTGTGCCGCAGCAGGCTGTCGATCGTGCTGCCCTCCCCCTGCAGGACCTGGATGATTTCGAACGACAGCTGGTTGACGTCGTTCGGCGACAGCGCCTGGAAGAGCGGCTTGAAGCCGTTGAACAACGCGGTGAGGTCGAGCGCCGGTTTGGTCCGGTCGAGCGGGATTTCGGCGCCTTCGGCCAGCGTCGGTGCCGTGTCGGTGGCGCCGGGGTCGACCGAGAGGTACCGCTGCCCGACCAGGTTCCGGTAGCGGATGGTGACCGAGGCCGACGCGGTGAGCCGGTGCGTGCGGCCGACGGAGAACCCGACGTCGGCGAGGCGGTGTTCGACGACCCGCACCGAGTCGACCTGGCCGATCCGGACCCCGGCCATGCGGACTTCGTCGCCGGGGTTGACCGAGGTCGCGTCGGTGAACCGGGCCGTGTACCCGATCGTCGCCCCCACCCCGGAGTTGGCGATCGTGACCGCGAGCACGGCCGTCGCGGCCGCGGTGACCAGGAAGAAGACCAGGCCCTTGACGGCGGGTCCTGCGACGCTCCTCATCGGACGGTCACCTCCGTCCCGCGCAGCGCCGGTCCGACGAGGACGCTGCTCCAGTCCGGCACGGCACCCAGCGCCGGCTTCAGGAGCTCGGCGACGAGCTGCCGCTCGCCGGGCGAGTTCGCCGGGCCGAGGTCGCCGTCGGTCGCTCCCGGGGCCGCCGCGCCGCCGCCGTAGCACTTCGGCCCGCCGGTGGCGTCGAACCGCGGGGTGTCCCGGCCGGGGGCGTACTTCTCGCGCGGATCCTGCACGGTGAGCGTCACGTGCAGACCCGGCTCGTTCGTGCCCTGGCCGAGGGCCTTCTCCATCAGCGGCTTGAGGCGGGTGACCGCGTCGAACAGGCACGGGAACTCCGGCGAGTACCGCGACAGCAGTTCCAGCGAGGAGCGGCTCGCGGCGGCGACGCCGATGATGTTGTCCTTGTTCGTCCGCAGGAACTCGTTCAGGTGCCCGGTCGCGCCGGTGACGCTGGTGTAGAGCTGGTCGAGGTCGGCGCGGGTGTCCACAACGGTCTTCGCGGTGGTCGACAGGTCGGTCAGCGCCTGCAGGATGTCCGGCGCGGCGCCGGTGTAGACGTCGGCGGCGTTCGCCAGCCCGGTGACGTCGGCCTTGAACTGCGGCATCAGCGGGTTCACCTGGGCCAGGAGGTCCTGCAGCCGGACGATGCTGTCGCCCAGCGGCTTGCCGCGGTTGTCGAGGGCCTGGGAGATCGCGCCGAGGGAGCTGTTCAGGTTCTGCGGCTGGACCGCGCGCAGCAGCGGCAGCAGGTCGCCGAGGACGCGTTCCAGCTCGATGGCGTTGGTGGAGTGGTCCTGGGTGATCACGGCTCCGCCCCGCAACGTCCCTCGTGGACTGCCGGGCAGCACGAGGTTGACGTACCGCTCGCCGAACACCGTCTTCGGCAGCAGCCGCGCGGAGACGTTGCCGGGCAGCCGTCCGATCTTCGCCGGGTCGAGGGCGAGGTCGATCTCGGCGCCCGTGCGCGTGCTGCGCACCGCCCGCACTTCGCCGAACGGGACCCCCTTGACCTTGACCTCCGCGGTCGGTGCGAGCTGGTTGCCGACGCGATCGGCCTGGAGCGTCACGATCTCGGAGTCGTCGAAGTCCTTGTCGTAGATCGCCACCGCGAGCCGGCCGAGCAGGACGAGCACGCCGAGGAACGCGACCCCGGCGAGCTGCGTGGACAACCGGCTCATCCGGACACCTTCACCGTGGTCGTCGCGCCCCAGATGGCCAGGGACAGGAACAGGTCGAGCACGCTGATCAGCACGATCGACGTCCGCACGGCCCGGCCGACCGCGACGCCGACACCGGCCGGGCCCCCGGAAGCGCGGTAGCCGTAGAAGCAGTGCGTCAGGATCACGCCGACGCTGAAGACGAGCACCTTGCCGAACGACCAGAGCACGTCGCCGGGCGGCAGGAACAGCGTGAAGTAGTGGTCGTAGGTGCCACCGGACTGTCCGAAGAAGACAACCGTGGTGAGCCGGGAGCCGAGGTAGGAGATCAGCAGCCCGATGACGTACAGCGGGATGATCGCGATGAACCCGGCCACGATCCGCGTGGTGACCAGGTACGGCATGCTCCGCACGGCCATCACCTCGAGCGCGTCGATCTCTTCGGAGATCCGCATCGCGCCGAGCTGCGCGGTGAACCCACTGCCCACAGTGGACGAAAGCGCGAGCCCGGCGACCAGCGGCGCGATCTCGCGGGTGTTGAAGTACGCGGTCAGGAAGCCCGTCATCGCCGAGATGTTGATCTGGTTCAGCGCGCTGAACCCCTGCAGGCCCACGGTGACGCCGGTGAACACGCACAGCCCGACCATCACGCCGATCGTGCCGCCGATCACCGCGAGCGCGCCGCTGCCGAACGTCACCTCAGCCAGCAGCCGCACCACTTCGCGGGAGTAGCGGGTCACCGCGAGCGGGATGGCCGCGAGCGCGCGGACGTAGAACAGCAGCTGGTCGCCGAGGTCGAACAGCCGGTCGCCGGGTTTGCCGAGGATCGCCACTCAGGTTCCCTTCGCCGGGACGAGCTGCAGGTACAGCGCGGTGAGCACGGTGTTGACGAAGAACAGCAGCAGGAACGTGATGACGACGGACTGGTTGACGACGTCGCCGACGCCCTTGGGACCGCCCTTCGGGTTCAGGCCGCGGTAGGCCGCGACGACCCCGGCGAGATAGCCGAAGATCACCGCCTTCACCGAGCTGACGACGAGGTCGGGCAGCTGCGCGAGCGCGTTGAAGCTGGCCAGGTACGCCCCGGGCGTGCCGCCCTGGACGATCACGTTGAAGAAGTAGCCGCCGAGCACGCCGACCACGCTGACCAGGCCGTTCAGCAGCACGGACGCGCAGACCGCCGCCTGCACGCGCGGCACGACCAGCCGGTGGATCGGCGAGACGCCGAGCACCTCCATCGCGGCGATCTCCTCGCGGATGCTGCGCGCGCCGAGATCGGCGCAGATCGCGCTGCCGCCCGCGCCGGCGATGATCAGCGTCGTCACGATCGGGCTCGCCTGCTGCACGACGGCCAGCACGCTCGCCGCGCCGTTGAACTGCTGGGCGCCGATCTGGCTGGTGAGCGAGCCGAGCTGCAGCGAGATGACCGCGCCGAACGGGATGGAGACGAGGATCGCCGGCGCGATGGACACGCTGGCGATGAACCAGAACTGCAGGACGAACTCCCGCACCTGGTACGGGCGGCGGAGCATCGCGAGGAGGACGTCGAGGCCCAGCGCGCACATCCGGCCGAACTCGCGCAGGCCGTTCGCGGCGCGCCGGGGGGCTTGGCTCAGCAAGGTCGTCATGCCGGCTTGCACCCCGTGCTGAAGCAGCGCAACGTGAGGTTCGAGACGAACGTGTTGCCGGGCCCGGAGACCAGGCCGGTGAGCAACCGGCTCACGTCCTCGTGCCCGACGCACCCGGCGAACGGGGGCGTGGTGAAGGTGGAAGTCACCTTCACCGGCGGGGCCGGCAGCGAAATCGGCACCAGCGCCTTGATGTTCACCGCCGCCGGCCGAGCCGTCCGGCAGTCCGGCCCGACATCGAGGGCTCTGCCGTCCACTTTGGCGTCCGAGAGCTTGATGAACACCTTCGCGGTCACGTCCGTGTCGGCGCAGATGTTCGTTTGCGTGGCCTTGCAGTCCTTGTCTTTCCCCGTGTGCACGGTGGCCGTACCGGTGGCGTCGCCGTCCGGGATGATTTCGACCCGGCCGGTGGTGGCCATGAACCGGAACGCGACGAAGTAGCCGGCGGCGGGCGGGATGTTCAGCTTCCCGCTGATCGGCACGGTGCTGGTCAGGCCGCCCAGGTAGCCGTCGAAGGTGCCCGGCGGGAAGACGATGTCGGAACCGAGCTTGGCCACGTGGCTCGTGGTCGGCTGCTGGGCGTCACCGAGGGTGAACCCGAAGGGGATTTGCGTGGCCGCGGCCGGCGCGTTCTCGCCTGGCGCGGCTTGCGCGGCGCCGAGCGAGAACGCGGCCAGGATCAGCACGAGTGGCAGCGGGAACCGGAGCAGCATCGGAAATCCCTGTTCCTTCACTTCCTGGTGAGGGTGACGTCCAGCTTGTTGCCGGGGCCGGACGTGAGGCCGGTGATCAGGCCGGTCAGGAAACCGCAGCCGGTGAACCGCGGGAGGCCGTACGTCGAGGTCAGCTTCCCGCCCTTGAGCGGGTCGAAGCCGGGCGCCGAGGCGAGCGGCACGTCGGCCGGCTTGACCGTGTGGCAGGAGTTCGACGCCAGGATCGGGAAGCCGAACAGACGGACCTTGGTGAGGTGGACGTCGACCCGGGCGTTCGCCTTGACCGCACCGGCGGTCAGCGTGCCGGTGATCGCACCGACCTGGTCGAGCTTCACCGTCGCGGACGCGGGGATGAAGCCGAGCACGCGGAAGTGGACGTCCGACTTCGGCAGCGCGAGCCGGGCACCGAACTTCCCGGACACCGTGTCGAGCTCGGCGTCCAGGGTGCCGGGGCCGAGGGGCAGCGTGGCGTGCAGCTGTTTGAGGACCGACTTGCCCTGCACGGCGTACTTGACCTCGACGCCGCCGGGCGGGGTCGTCGGCTGGGTCGTCGGCGTGGTCGGCTCGGTCGTCGGAGTCGTGGGCTCGGTCGTCGGGGTCGTGGGAGTCGTCGGCTCGGTGGTCGGAGTCGTCGGCTCAGTCGTGGGATTCGTCGGCGTCGTGGGTTCCGCGGTCGGCGTCGTCGGTTCCGTCGTCGGTTCCGTCGTCGGCGTTGTGGGCTCGGTGGTCGGCGTGGTCGTCGGCGTTGTGGGCGTTGTCGGTTCCGTCGTCGGAGTCGTGGGCGCGGTGGTCGGGGTGGTGGGCGTCGTCGGGGTCGTGGTGCCGCCCGCCGGCTTGACCTCGAACGTGCCCAGTTGCTGGTTCTGACCCGGGACGGCGACGCAGTCCGAAGTGAACGTGCCGAGGTCGGTCGGGCGGCCGTCCGCGGTGCGCGGGGTCATCGTGGTGCTGAAGTTCCCGACCGTCACCGAAGCGGTACCGGGGCTGGGGAACGTCACCGCGGGTGCCTTGCCGCTGCTCTTGACGTGGAACGCGCCCGACGGCGGCACCGGCGTCGACGCGATCGTCAGCGGCAGGTTCAGGTTCAGCGTCTTGTCGACCGGGTACTTGAGCACGGCCGCGGCCTTCGCCGAGCCGTCCAGCGAAGTGGCGCCGACCAGGGCGAGGCCCTCGGTGACGGTCTCCGGCACCGTGACGTCGACGTCGAAGGTGATCGGCGTCGACGCTGCGCCCGCGACGGCGTTGTCGGGCAGGTTGGTGTCGATCTTCACCGCCAGCACCTGGTCGCCGATCAGCGGGAACGGGCAGTTGTAGTTCAGCGTCAGGCTCACCGGCGCGGCCTGGGTCGGGCCGGCCCCGACGAGCGCGACGGTCGCCGCCACACCCGCGGCGGTCACGGCGGCCAAACCGTAGGCGGGATTTCTCGGCTTCCAGGAAAACTTCACGGCTCGTCACCTCGGGAAATGGGGGAATTTCGGCAAAGCTACCTCCGCGTTTCCGGGCGAACAAGCGGCTTCCGATTCTTTGTCACGCGCAGGGGATCGACTGACATCGAAAGAGTCACGCAGGTCAGCCCTTGTCACGCCGGTGCGATCCGATTACGCGAAAATTGTCACGCGTACGGCGAATGGTGACGACCTTCTTGCCTGGCACGCCTTGATCAAGTTACCTTTTTCCCGAGCAGGAAAGGAGCGGCCATGCACCAGCCGGTCATCGCCGTGACGGACCTCGCGAAACAGTACGGCGAAGTCACCGCGCTCGCCGGGATCAGCCTCACCGTCGCCCGCGGCGCGGTGCTGGCGGTCCTCGGCCACAACGGCGCCGGGAAGACGACGCTGATCGACATCCTCAGCACGCGCGTCCGGCCGAGCGCGGGCACCGCCCGGGTCTGCGGGTACGACGTCGTGCAGCGGGGATGCGCGGTCCGGCGCCGGATCGGGGTGACCGGGCAGTTCGCCGCGGTCGACGACGCCCTGTCCGGCCGCGGGAACCTCGTGCTGATCGCCCGGCTGCTGGGCGCGAAACGGCGTCAAGCACTCGCGCGGGCCACCGAACTGATCGCGGCCTTCGGTCTCGAAGGCGCCGCCGACCGGCCGGCCGGGACGTACTCCGGCGGGATGCGACGGCGGCTGGACCTGGCCGCGGGCCTCGTCGGCGCACCGCAGGTGCTGTTCCTCGACGAGCCGACCACCGGGCTCGACCCGGTGAGCCGGGCCGGGTTGTGGACGCTCGTCCAGGGGCTCGCGGCGCGCGGCACCACCGTCGTGCTCACCACCCAGTACCTCGAGGAAGCGGATCGGCTGGCCGACCACGTCGTCGTCCTCGGCTTCGGGCACATCACCGTGTCGGGGACACCGGCGCAGCTCAAGGCCCGGCTCGGCACCCGGACCGCGACGTGCACGTTCGGCACCGAACTGGCGTTGCGGCGCGCGGCATCCGCCTTGGCGCGCCTCGGTCTCGCGACCGGCCGTGCCGGACTGGTGCTCACCGTCCCGTTGTCCGGCCCGGGTGACATCCCGGTGGTGGTGCGCGTGCTCGACGCGGCGGGCGCGCCCCTGCGGGACTTGACGGTGACCGAGCCGACGCTCGACGACGTCTACCTTTCGCTGCACCGGACGGAAGCGTCATGACGCAGGCCCGGCACCGCGCGGCCATCGCCGCGCTCGGCGATCCCGCGGCCTGGCCGGAATCCGGGTTCTGGACGCAGGTCCGGGTGCTGACGGCGCGCTCGCTGCGGACGGCGTTCGGCGACCGGCGGCTGGTCTTCTTCGGGCTGCTGCAGCCGGTGGTGCTGCTGTTGTTGTTCAGCCAGGTCTTCAGCGGCGTCGGCGCGCTGCCGGGGGTCGCGGCGTACCAGGGGTACGTGAACTTCCTGGTGCCCGCGACGCTGGTCAACATCGCCATGACGACGGCGATGAGCTCGGGCGCGGGCCTGCTGGCGGAGATCTACGGCGGCTTCACCGGGCGGCTGCGGTGCCTGCCGATCTCGCTGTTCGCGGTCCTGGTGGCCCGCACGCTGGCCGACTCCGCCCGCCTCGCCGTCCAGCTGGTGGTGACGGCGCTGGCGAGCGTGGTGTTCCTGGGTTTCCGCCCCGCGGGCGGGGTGCTGGGCCTCGGCTCGGCGCTGGTCTTGACGTTGGTCGTCGGGTGGTGCCTGAGCTGGGTGTTCGTGGCGATCACGACGTGGCTGCGCAAGGCGGAAACGCTCCAGGCGGCGTCGTTCGTGGTGATGTTCCCGCTGATGTTTTCGTCGAGCGCCTACATGCCACTGGACACGATGCCGGCGTGGGTCCGCGCGGTCTCGGCGGTCAACCCGCTGACGTACGCGATCGACGCGACCCGCGCGCTGGCCCTGGCCCGCCCGCTCGGCTGGTCCCTCCTCGTAGCCCTCCTCATCGCCGCGGTAGCGGCAGTGGCGGGCTCGGTGACGTCGGCCCGCACCTTCCGAGCAACCCCGTAACTCACCTGACCAAACCCGTAACCAACGTGATCAGACCCGTAACCGGCGTGATTGGGGCCGTAACTCGCGAGTTCCGGCTCCCATCACGCGAGTTACGGCCCCGATCACGCGAGTTACGCGAGCGATTCCAGGTGGGTGGCCGCTTCTTCGGCGCCGCCGGCCGCTTCGAAGGACTCGCGGATGCGGGACGCGCCCGGGCGGTATTGCTCGGCCGACTCGATGGCCTTGCGGATGTCGGTCGCCTTCGCGTGGTCGAAGCGGAGCCGGACGCCCGCCGAAGCCGCGACCACCTGCTGGGCCAGCATCGACTGGTCGTCGCGGATCGGCGCGACCACCAGCGGCACACCGGACGACAGCGCTTCGCACACCGTGTTGTGGCCGCCGTGGCAGACCACCGCCGACGCGTGCGCGAACACCGCCGGCTGCGGGATCCACCGGGCCAGCCCGACGCTTTCGCTGATCAGGTGACCGGTCGGGTCCACCACCAGCCCCTGGACGGAAGGCATTCCGGCCAAGGCGTCCACACTCTCGGCGAGGAACCGCGCGCCCGCCGACGCGTTCGACGTTCCCAACGTCACCACGACCAGCGGCCGCCCGTCCCCACCGGACCACTCGCCGGACGCGGCGGGCAGCGCCGGGCCGACGTAGGACACCGGAACCGCCAGCCGGGACTCCCCGGCCAGCGCGCGGGTCGTGAACGCCAGCACCAGGTGCGGCGAAAACCGCAGGTCGCCGAGCAACACGCCGTGGCGAGCGCGCAAGCCGGCCTGGAGGCCGGAAACCCAGGACGCGATCTTCGGCAACGACCCCAGCGGGTCGGCCAGCTCGGTGGACGTCGACGCCGACGTCGCCCACGGCAGCCCGCAGCGAGCGGCCACCAGCGCGCCCGCCATCGCCTGCTGGTCCGCGACGACCACATCAGGGGAGAAAGCCGCGACCGCGGAAGCCACGCCCGGCACCATCGCGTCGGCCAGCGGCACCAGGTACGACTCCCACAGGTACTTCAGCGCGGCGAACCCGCGCAGTCCCGGCGGCCGCAGCGCCAACGAGAACGGGGACGAGTCCCCGGCCGGGAACACCCGGCCCGAGACCAAAGTGGACAGTTCCGGGACCGGCCCGCACCAGGCCACGGAGTGGCCGCGCCGCGACAACGCCGAAGCCACCCCGCGCAACGGCGTCACGTGCCCGGCCAGCGGCGGCACGACCAGCAGGAACCTCACGCCGCGTGCCGTCCGATCCACTTCAGCACCAGCTCGCGCACCTCCCGGTGCTGCTCCACCAGCACCGAATGCCCCTGCCCTTCGAACACGTGCAGCTCACCGTGCGGCAGCAACGACGTCAGCGCATCGAGGTCGTCGGCCTGGTAGCCGTGACTGCCCAAAATGGACAGCACCGGGCAGCCGATCGCCGCCACCTGCTCCCAGGTCAGCAACGGACCGAGCGGCACCTCCTCGGCCATCTTCGTCGACGTGATCCGCTCGGCCGCCATCCGCGCGAGCCGCCGGTGGTGCGCACCGAAGTTCGCCTCGATCCAGGCGAAGCTCTCTTCCACCTGCAGAAACCGCACGGTGTGCGCCAGGATCACGCTCATCTTCTTCGCCCACACCTCGGTCGCGGGCTCGGACTCGATGCACACGATGCTGCGGACGCGCGCGGGCTGGGCCACGGCGTAGCTGTAGGCCAGCGTGCCGCCGAAGCTGTTGCCCACCAGGTGCACCGGCCGGTCGACGCCGAGCTGCCGCAGCAGGTCGTCGAGGTCCGCGACGAAGTCACCCAGGGTGTACCCGCGTTCCGGCCGCTCGGTCTTGCCGTGCCCGCGCAGGTCGTAGCTGATCACGTCGATACCGGCGGCCGCGACCGGCGGCGCCAGCGTCAGGTAGAAGCTCGCCAGGCTGTCGGTGCCCATGCCGTGCAGGAACACCACGGTCTCGGTGCCGCCGGCGGGCACGAGCTGCACGTTGGTGCGCAGCCCGTTGACGGTCATCGTGGGCACGTGCGCTCCCCCACGAACCGGGCGATGTCGCCGACGGTCAGCCCGATGACGTCGTCGAGGTCCTGCTCCGCCAGGTACTCGGCGAGGTTGACGTCCGCGCCGAAGTGCTCGGCGAGGATGCTCGCGAAGGTCACCAGGTCGATGCTCTCCAGCTGCAGGTCCTCGTGGAACGTCGTGTCCGGGGTGATCTCGATGCCGAGCACCTCGGCGTCGCCGACGAGCTCGGTGAGCAGTTCGGCGACGACGTCGAAGACGGCGGACGCGTGGTCGGTGGTCATGGCGTGCTCCTGAGTTGGGCGGTGGCGGTGTCGCCGGTCAGCTCGACCGTGACGGCGAGGTCCGGCAGGGTCCGGTGCCGGCCGGACACCGTGCCGTCGGCGTGGACGCGGATTTCGGCGGGGTAGACGGGTTCGCCGAGCCGCGCGCGGACGGCGTCCTTCACCGCGATCCGTTTCAGCAGCCAGCCGCGCTGGCTTCGCGGTGGCACGGCGGCGAACTCGGCCCGCTCTTCGGCGCTGAGGTAGATCCCGGCGTAGATGTCCCGCGCTGCGACCGTCGGCCAGCGGTCGGTGACGGCGACCGAGCCGTCGTCCCGCCGTTCGGCCAGCAGGTTTTCCGCCGGGAACGCGTAGACGCGGTGGGCCGCGCGGTCGCAGGGGAACCGGACGTCCCGCCAACCTTCGATGCTCGCCAGCACCCGGCCGTCCCGCACCAGCTCGGCGTCCATCTCGAGAACGTCCGGCCGCGGCAGCCGGACCCGCACCAGGCACTCGAGCCGCGTCCCGGGCGCCGGTTCCGGGCCGTACCAGCGCACCCGGCCGATCGAGCGCGGGAACGCGAGCAGGCCGTCGGACCGGGTGGCCATCAGCCAGCAGCCGAGCAGCTGGCCGACGTTGTCGAGCAGCCCACCGGGTGCGGACGGCACGACCAGTTCGCCGCGGATGTGCCGCTCGCCGAGGCCGGTCAGCCGGGACAGGCCCTGGTACGCCGGGCCGTGGAACATCTCCCGCCGCGCGTAGACCTCGGCCGCGCTCAGCGGGGGCGGCGTCTCCGGCCCGGGCACTCCGGTCCGCGACGGCGGTGGCGGGAAAGCGCCCAGCTCGACGTTCAGCAGCGCGTACGGTCCGATCTCGACGGTGACGCGGTCGCCTTCGCGGCTCATCACCAGCGGAACCCGCTGGGCCGGGGAAGCGATCAGCCACCGCGAGAACACGGCGTCCCGCACCGCGACCGCCCTCGTGCCCGGCCAGGTCCGCTCGGCCGCCCGGCAGGCGAGGTCGGCCAAGGTCGTCGCGGGGACCACCGGCCGGAAGTCGGACTCGTCGGGCCAGCCGTCGCGCTGCCGGAAGAACCGGTGGTCGCGCAGGTGGGGCATCGCCGCCACCGAGACCTCCACAGTGGACTCGACGCGCCGCCGCGCCGCCGCCGCGACGACGTCCGCCGCGGTCCGGCGGGTTTCGGTGAGCAACGCGGTGAACTCGGCGACGATCGCGGCCGGCACCCCGGCGGGCAGGCTGTACTCGTTCGGCAAGCTCTGGTCGTCGAGCAGGTCACGGGCCGATTCGCCCAGCGAGAGCAGGGAGTTGCCGGTGCTGAGCCGAATTCGCCGCGGCTCCAGGGCCGCGAAATCCGGATCGCCGCCTTCGGCCCACAGCGCGGTGGCCGCGCGCCGCAGCTGCGCGAGCCCGCGCCGGGTGCCGGACGCGGCCGCGACGACCAGGTGCCGCCGCTCGCCGAGGGTGTCGGTGACGAACGAGCCGAGCTGACCGGCGCCGACCTGCACGAACACCCGGAACCCGGCGTCGTGCAGCGCCTCGGTCAGCTCCCGGAACCGGACCGGGCGCAGCAGGTGGTCCAGGTACAGCCGGCGGACGTCGTCCGGGGCCGCCGGGTACGGCCGCGCGGTCGTCGCCGACCACACCGGCAGCGTCGGTTCGCGCAGGTCCAGGTCCGCGACGAGGCGAGCGAACGGCGCGAGGTACGGCCGCATCAGCGGGGTGTGGAAGCCGGAGCGGAACGGCAGTGTCCTGGCCACGATCCCCAGGGTCAGGCAGGTCACGGCGAAGTCCGCGACGGCGTCCGGCGGGCCGCAGACGATCGTCTGCTTGGCCGCGTTTTCGTGGGAGACGACGAGCTCATCGGGCAACAGCCCGGCCACGCGCGCCGCCGGGCAGCCGAGCACGAGGTAGTCCGCCTCGGGCAACTCGAAGCCGCCCGGCCAGTACCTCGTCAACGCGTCCGGCTCCGCCCGGTACATCCCGGCGGCCTGCATCGCGGTCCACTCCCCGACGCTGTGCCCGGCGAGCGCGTCCGGCCGGATCGCCAGCCCCCGCAGGACGCCGTCGAGCAGCAGCCCGGTCACCGACACGCTCGCCGCGCGGTCGAGCACTCCCGCCGTCGACCACTGTGGACGGTCGAGACCGAAGTGCCGTGCGACGTCGTCGAGGCGCGGTTCGGCATCGGATTCCAGTCCCGGGTGGACGAACACCGTCTTCCCGCCCGGCAGCAAGGGGTCGACGCTGCACCAGACGTCGCCGGCGCCGTGCCACGACCGGCCGTCGGCCGCCACCTTGGCGAGCACCCGGCGGGCCGTGGCCAGCTTGCGTTCGTCCGGGCCGACGATCCCGATGCGGCACGGGCCGTCACCCGAACCGGGCCGGTCGAGCTGCTCCAGCAGCTCCTCCGGCGAGCGCGCGGCCAGGCGCAGCACGCGTTCCGGCTCGTCGACGCGCACGCGCCGCCTCGGTGCCGGGTCGCCGGCTTCGAGTACGACGTGGGCGTTCACCCCGCCGAAGCCGAACGCGTTGACCGCGGCCACGCGCGGCAGCGCGCCCCAGGGCTCGGCCTCGGCCAGCACCCGGAACCGGGTCTTGTCGAGCAGCGGGTTCGGGTCGGTGCAGTGCAGCGTCGGCGGCAGGATCCCGTGGTGCAGGGCCAGGGCCACCTTGACCAGCCCGGCGACCCCGGCGGTCGGCAGCGTGTGCCCGATCATCGACTTGACCGAGCCGATCACCGCGCGCGGCCCGTCAGCGGGGCCGAAGACGTCGGCGACGGTCGTCAGCTCGGCCGCGTCCCCGGCGGGCGTGGCGGTGCCGTGCGCTTCCAGCAGGCCGATCTCCGCCGGATTCCGCCTCGCCCAGGCGCGCCGCAGAGCGAGGGTCTGCCCCGCGACGGACGGGCTGAGCAGGCTCGCGCCCCGCCCGTCACTCGACGTGCCGGTGCCGCGGATCACGGCGTACACCCGGTCGCCGTCGCGGCGGGCGTCGGCCAGCCGCTTGAGCACGACGATCGCGGTGCCCTCACCGATGAGCATGCCGTCGGCGACGCGCGAGAGCGGGCTGATCCGCTGGCTCGGCGACAGCGCGCCGAGCTGGGTGAACAGCGACCACAGCGTGTCGTCCTGCGTCTGGTGCGCGCCACCGGCGAGCACGACGTCGCAGCGGCCGCGGGTCAGCTCGCCGATCGCCTGGTCGACGGCGACCAGCGAGGACGCGCAGGCGGCGTCCACCGTGTACGCCGGGCCGCCGAGGTCGAGCCGGTTCGCCACGCGGGCGGCGGCGAGGTTCGGCACCAGCCCGGCGGCGGTCTCGGGCCGGAACTCGCCGAGCGGTTCCAGCAACGCGGTCCGCAGCCGCTCGAGGACGTCCGGCCCGGCCGACGGCATCAGCTCGCCGACCGTGCGCGTGATCTGCCGGACGGTGCGAACCCGCTGGTCGAAGCCCCGCAACCCCGGCGAGAGGTACCCGCCGCGCCCGAGCACGACCCCGATCCGCTCGGGGTCGCCGAGCCGGCCGAGGCCACCGGCGTCGTCGACCGCGGTCACCGCGACGGCCAGCGCCGTCAGCTGGTCGGGCTCCGTGCCGTCGAGGGACGTCGGCGGAACACCGTGGGCGATCGGGTCGAAGTCCAGGCTGTCCGGGGTGAAGCCGCCGCGGCGGCCGTGGGTGCGGTCCGGCGCGGAGCCGTCCCGGCCGTGGAACCCCGGGTCCCGGCGGTGCGGGGGAATCTCGGTGACGGCGTCGGTGCCGTCCACCAGGTTCCGCCAGTATTGGTCCACTGTGGACGCGCCGGGCAGGAACACGCCCATCCCGACGATCACCACCGGCTCCTGGCTCACCACAGCGACGCCGTGTACAGCACCGTGCGGTCCGTTCCGTAGGCGAGTTCGCGCAGCAGGGCCGCGGTGGCCTCAGCCGGGTCCAGCAGGGCGACGTCGCGGCGCTCGTACTCGCGCGCCAGTTCCGCCGACACCATGCCGCCGTGGTCCCCGGACGGCGCCCACGGTCCCCAGTGGACCGTCACGGCCCGGCCGGGCCAGTGCGCCCCCAGCACCTCCAGTGCGTCGTTCGCCGCGGCGTAGTCGGTCTGGCCGCGGTTGCCCAGCACCGCGGCGATGCTGCCGAAGAACGTGACGAACCGCGGCTCGACGTCCTGCAGGGCGGCGAGGAGGGCGCTCGCACCGTCCACTTTGGTTTCGAAGACGGTCCGGAACGACTGCTCGTCCTTGTCCGCCATCAGCCTGTCGTCGAGCACACCCGCGGCGAAGACGACACCGTCGAGGCGGCCGTGGCGGGTGTGCACGTCCTTGACCAGCTGGTGCACCGCGTCCGCGTCGCGCACGTCGAGCGCGCGGTACGCCGGGTCGCCGCCGGCGGCGCGGATCTCGTCGAGGGTCCGGCCGATCTCGCGCTGGGCCAGCACGGTCCGCACGCGGCGCTCGATGCCGGCCACGGTGCCGCCGCGGCCGGCCAGCACCGCTCGCATCGCGGCGGGATCGGCGGGCAGGTCGTCCGGTTCGCCGGGCCACGGCGTGCGCCCGGCGAGTTCGATCCGGCCGCCGGCCGCGGCGAACGCGATCGCCGCGCGGGCGGTGATCCCCCGGGCCCCGCCGAGCAGCAGCACCACCGACTCCGGGCCGAGGCCGAGCGCGGCGAGCTCACCGCCGCCCGGCCCGGCACCGGCGTAGGCGATCGACGGGAGGTCGGCGGGCCGCGGTTCGATCGTGAAGCGCCCACCTTGGTCGTGGCCGACGACCGAAGGGCCGTCGCTGAGGGCTTCGTCGACCAGCACCTTCGCGATGTCTTGTGTGGCCTCGACGAGCCGCGTCACGCCGTCGCGTTCGAGCGCCGCCGCGCGGACGAGGCCACGCAGCCCGGGCGTACCCGGCGCGGCCGACACCAGCACGGTGCCCCGCAGCGTCTTGAGCAGCGTGAAGACCTCGGCGACGTCCGTGGCCGGCACGACGGTGAGGTCCGCGTCCGCTTCGACGATCTCCGCACCGGCGCCGGTGAAGGCGGCCCGGACGGCGTCGTCGTCGCCCAGGATGGCCACGGACTTCCCGCGCAGCCGCGCGGGATCGGGGTCGAGTGGCACGGGGACCCGTTCGAGGCGGTACCGGCGCGGCGTGGCGGCCGGGGACAGCCAGCTTTCCAGGTGCGCGGCCAGAGCGTTCGCCGTGCGGTCGCGGCTGAGCTGGTCGGTGCGGTCGTCGGCGGGCAGGCCGAGCCGGGACAGCAGGGTGCCCGCGATTTCGGTCCGTTTGATGGAGTCGATCGAGAGGTCGGCTTCGAGGTCGAGGTCGACGGCGATCATCTCGGCCGGGTAGCCGGTGCGCTCGCTGATCACCCCGATCACCGTGCCGAGGACGTCGGCTTCGGCCACGGGTGCCGGTTCCCGTTCCCGTTCCTGTTCCATTTCCGGGACGGGTTCTTCGAGCACCACCGGGATCGGGGCGGGCGCGCTGCCCAGGTAGCCGAGCATCACCTCCCGCTGCGCCGCGACGAGCTCGCGGGTGGTGCGCAGGAAGTCCACGATCGCCTGGTCACGGCCGGGCGCGGGCTGGGTCATGGCGGTACTCCGGATTCGTCGGGCCGGGGGGAGGGCGGGCGCGCCGGAGCCGGGCGCGCGGACGGACCGCCCGTCGACGGCCCAGGCGGTGGGGGACGGTTCGGCAGGCTTCGGCCGGGTCAGCCGCTCGGTGCGGACGTCGACGCCGGCTTTCGCGAGCTGTTGCAGCGCGGTCAGGAAGCCGTTGAGGTCGGGCCCGCAGGCGACGACGGTGTGCGGCCGGTCGCCGAGGATGTCCGCGACCAGCCGGGACAGCACCCGCCCGGGCCCGGCCTCGACGAAGGTCCGCGCCCCGGCCGCGTACATGGCTTCGATCTGGTCGAGAAACCGCACCGGCGCACCGATCTGCGCGGCCAGCTCGGCGCGGACGTCGTCTTGGTACGGCTTCGCGGTCCGGTTCGCCCACACGGGTTTGCGCGGTCTCCCAATGAACTCTCTGGTTAGTGCGGCCGCGAAGACGTCCCCCGCGGCGGCGACCAGCGGGCTGTGGAAGGCGCAGGCGACGGCGATCCGCTGGGCGGCGATGCCGGTTTCCTCGAGGCGCCGGATAGCGCGTTCGATCGCGGCGACCGGTCCGGAGAGGACGACCTGCTCGGGAGCATTGTGGTTGGCCACCACGACATCCGGGCCGATGAGGGTGGGGGTGAGCAGGTCTCGCGAGGCCTTGACGGCGGCCATCGTCCCGGGTCGGGCGACCTCGGCGATGGCTTGCGCGCGGGCCCGGCTGAGCCGCAGCAGGGTCTCGGTGTCGAAGGCGCCTGCGACGGAGAGAGCGACGAGTTCGCCGTAGCTGTGCCCGGCGAGGAAGTCCGGGCGAACGCCGACCTGGGCCAGAAGCCGCGCAACGGCGATTTCGACCAGCCCGAGCGCAGGCTGGGCGACGCGGGTATCGGTGAGGGCGCTTTCCTGCGCGGCAACGGCATCGGCGGCGAAAGCACGCGGCGGAAAGACTTTCGCGGCGACGTCGGGGGCGAGCCGGAGAAGCTCGGCGAGCTCGGGGAAGTGCACGAAGAGCTCGGCGAGCATGCCGGTGCGCTGGCTGCCCTGGCCCGGAAAAAGGAAGGCAACTTTGCCGGGCCCACCGGCGGCGCGGTGCTTGCCGGAGCCACCGGCGGCGCGGTGCTTGCCGTTGCCGGTCCGCCCGGCCGCGGGCCACCCCACCTCGCCCGGAGCGGTCGAGGCCACGCCGGCGCCGGCGTCCCCCTTCGCGCCGTCCGTGAATGCCACTTTGCGGGACGTCAAGTCCCTGAAGGTGGCATTCACGGCTTTGCGCGCCGGCTGCTCCGCCACCTCGCGTCGGAGCTCGGCCAGCGCCTGCTCCGCCTCGGGAGCCCAGTCGCGCAAGCCGTGCCGTCGGTCCGGGGCCACCGGGCCCGCGCCCAGCACGGCGTGGAAGTTCGTCCCCCCGAAGCCGAACGCACTCACCCCCGCCAGCCGGGCCGGGGCGGCCCACGGCCGCGCCGTCGTCGTGAACGTGAACGGGCTGGCCGGCGGGTCCCAAGCGTCGTTCGGCCTGGTCAACTGCACTGTCGGCGGGACCACCTCGTGCCAGAGCGCGAGGGCCGCCTTGATCAGCCCCGCCAGCCCCGCCGCGCACTTCGTGTGGCCGATCTGGCTCTTCACCGAACCGAGCACGCACGAACCCGGCCCGGCGCCGGCCTCGGTGAAGAACCTCGTCAGCGTGCGCAGCTCCGTCGCGTCGCCGAGCACCGTTCCCGTTCCGTGGGCCTCGATCAGCCCGACGTCCACCGGGGACACACCCGCGTCGCGGTAGGCCCGGTCCAGCGCGCGGCGCTGGCCTTCCGGGCGGGGCGCGGTCAGGCCGAGGGCTTTGCCGTCGCTGGCCGCGCCGACCCCCTTGACCACCGCGTAGATCCGGTCGCCGTCGCGTTCGGCGTCGGACAAGCGCTTGAGCACCAGGCAAGCGACGCCCTCGCCCAGCGCGATGCCGTCGGCCGCCGCGTCGAACGGGCGACAGCGTCCGGTCGGCGACAGTGCCCCCGCCGAGGTGAACATGAGGTAGTCGTGGATGCCGTTGTGCAGGTCGACCGCGCCACACAGGACCAGCGAGCTGGTCCCGGCCCGCAGTTCCTTCGTCGCGAGGTCGAGCGCGGCCAGCGACGAGCCGCAGGCGGCGTCCACCGTGTAGTTCGCGCCGCCGAGGTCGAGCCGGTTGGCGATCCGGCCGGAGATGACGTTGGCCAGGGTGCCCGGGAAGGTGTCCTCGGTCGGTTCGGGCAGCTGGGCGAGTAGTTCGGGCGGCACCTCGTCGAGGTAGCCGTCGAGCAGGGACCGCAGCGTGCCCGCGTTCGCCAGGTCTCCGCCCGCCTCCGCGCCGAACACGACGCTCGTGTGCTCGCGGTCGAAGTCCCGGTTCGCGTACCCGGCGTCGGCCAGTGCGCGGCGCGCGGTTTCCAGGGATACCAGCTGCGCCGGGTCGATGCTGCCCATCGCCGACGGCGGGATGCCGAATTCCAGGGGATCGACCTCCAGTGCGGGCAGGAACCCGCCCCACTTCGACGCCGACTGTCCGAAGTAGACGTCCGGGTCCCAGCGGTCGCGGGGAACTTCGGTGACGGCGTCTTCGCTACGGAGGATGTTCGACCAGTAGGCGTCGAGGTCGCGCGCCCCGGGGAACGTGCAGGCCATGCCGACGATCGCGAGGTCGCCCGAGTCCGCGGCCGCGGCCGGTTCCGCCTCGCGGGCGAACGTCTTCCCGGCGGTGACCTCGCGGTGCAGCTCGGCGATCGTCGTCCGGTGGTCCCGCAGGACGGCGACCTGGCCTGCCATGAACATCCCCTCGGCCAGCTGGGTGGCCGCGTCGAGCGCCTCGCCGTCACGGCGGACGCCCTTGCTCGCGACGCGCAGCCGTCCGGTGTTCAGTTCTTCCAGCCGCTGCCACGCTTCGGGCGTCGCGTCGAGACCGGCTTTGACCTGCTCGAATTCGGCGGTGTACGGGCTGGGCAGGCACCGCGTGCGGTGGCCCGGCGCGGTCTCGAGGGTCACGGTGGCGTCCGCGGCGAGCGCGCGCTCCTGGAACAGCCCGGTGATCGCGCCGTGCACCACGGCTTCTTCGGTGAAGAGGTACGCGGTGCCCATCAGGACGCCGGTGGCCTCGAGCGGCTTCGCCATCGCGGCGACCATGGCGGCCGAGCGGGCGTCGTGGATCCCGCCCACGAAGAGGACTTCGACGTCCTTCGCCGCGCCGAGGACGGCCAGTTGCTCTTCCCACAGCTGGAAACTCGGCCGCGGCCCGACGTGCCCGCCGCACTCGGCGCCCTCGAAGACGAACCGGCGGACCCCGGCGTCGAGGTACTGGCGGAGCAGGACCGGGGAGGGCACGTGCAGGAACGTCGCGATCCCCGCGGTCTCCAACGCCCTGGCCTGCCCCGGTTTCCCGCCCGCGATCAGTACGCACCGCGGTCGCGCGGCCCGGATCGCGGCGAGCTGGGCGACGCGCAGATCGTCCGGCACGAAGCCGAGGATGCCCGCGCCCCACGGCCGGTCGCCGAGGCGCTCGGCGGTCCGGGCGAGCAGCTCGGTGGTGCGCGCGCCGTTCGCCGTGGCGACCGCGACGAACGGGAACCCGCCCGCGTCGGCGACCGCGGCCGCGAAGCCCGGCTGGTCGCTCACCCGCGTCATCGGGCCCTGGACGACCGGCAGCGCGCTGCCCAGCGTCCGGCAGAGCCGCGTGCCGAGCACGGCCGCGGGAACCTCCGCCCCGATGATCCGTGGCACGTCCTCTGTGGACTTGACGACGACACCCGCCGCACCTCCGGCGAGCGCACCCACCGCCGTCCGCGGCCCGGCCACGCTGCCCCAGACCGGGACGGCAAAGGTGTCCAGAAGCTGTTGCAGCAGAACGAAGTCACTCAATTCACCCGCGCGGGCGATGAGGCCCAGCGCGCCACCGCGCACGGCCTCGGCGGCCGCGGCGACGTCCGAGACCTCGGCGAGTGACCCGGCCCACGGCGCTTTCGTGCGGACGGCGAAGGCCGCCCCTTCGGGCAACGGGCCGTCGGTGCGCACGCCGTACGGCACCCGCACCCGGGCCGCGACCAGCCGCAGGTCCTCCGCGCCGGCGCCGTCGAGCACGCCGAGTCCGCCGGCACGCGCGACCGCGGCGACCGCGTCCGGATCACCGATCCCCAGGCACCGCAGCCGTCGAACGTGCGACGGCGGGACGAGCTCGGCCATCGGCGGACCTCCTGTGCGCGGGGTGTGGCGATCTTCAGGAATAACGCACCAGGCATGGGAAACGCAATACTCGTGCTAACGTGCAAAACTGTGAAACAAGGCAAGATCATGGCTCTTACCAGCACTTTTGTCATCCACGTCGCAACCGGGAAATATATTTCCCGCACGCACGTGACAATTCGACTCTGAAATACCTGGAGCCCGCGTGGAACTGACTGGACGGGTGGTCGTGCTGACCGGCGCGGCACACGGAATCGGGGCCGCCATGGCCCGCCGCTTCGCCGCGGAAGGGGCGGCCGGGGTGGTCGTGTCCGACGTGGACGCCGCGGGCGCCGGCCGGGTGGCGGACGAGATCGCGGCCGCGGGCGGCCGGGCCGTCGCGGTCACCGCCGACGCGACGTCCAAAATGGACCTCAAAGCCCTGGTCGCGACGGCCCGCGCCGAGTTCGGCCCGGTCGACGTGTTCTGCGCCAACGCGGGCGCGGCGTTCGGCACCGGCGTGCACGCGGCCGACGAGCAGTGGCAGAAGTCGTGGGAGATCAACGTGATGCAGCACGTTCACGCCGCGCAGGTCGTGCTGCCCGCGATGCTCGCACGCGGCGATGGCTACCTGCTGATCACCGCGTCGGGCGCCGGCCTGCTCGGCATCCCCGGCGACGCGCCGTACTCGGTCACCAAGCACGCGGCGGTCGGCCTGGCCGAGTGGCTGGCGATCACCTACCGGCCGCGCGGGGTGCGGGTCAGCGCACTGTGCCCGCTCGGCGTCCGGACGGCGCTGCTCGAACCCGGCATCGCCGCCGGTCACCCGGCCGCGCTGGCCATCGCCGCGGCGGCACCGCTGCTCGATCCCGAGGACGTCGCCGAAGCGGTCGTGCGCGGGCTCGGCGAAGAGGAATTCCTGATCCTGCCGCACGAGTCGGTGCGGGAGTCGTTCGCCCGCAAGGCCGGGGCGGTCGACGCGTGGATCGACGAGATGGCTGTCCAGGGAGGCTGAAGTGGAGTACCGCAGGGTCGGCACGAGCGGGCTCGCCGTCAGCGAGATCGCCTACGGCAACTGGCTGACGCACGGCTCGCCCGGCTGCGTCGCCGCGGCGCTGGAGGCCGGCGTCACGACGTTCCACACCGCGGCCGCCTGGGACGGCGGCGCCGCGGAGGCCGCCTTCGGCGCGGCTTTCGCCGGCGTGCGCCGCGACGACCTGGTCCTGTGCACCGGCGTCTTCTGGCCGGAAGGCCCGGGCCCCAACGACGCGGGCTTGAGCCGCAAGCACCTGATCGCGTCCCTGGAAGGGTCGCTGCGGCGGCTGCGCACCGGCTACGTCGACGTCTACCAGCTGCTGCGCTTCGACTACCGCACGCCCGTCGCGGAGACGTTCCTCGCGCTCTCGGACCTGGTGCGCCAGGGGAAGATCCGGTACGCCGGTACGTCGGAGTGGACGGCCGAGCAGCTGCTGCAGGCCCACGAGGCCGCTTCGCGGTACGACGTGCCGCTGATCGCCAACCAGCCGCACTACTCGATGCTGTGGCGGGTCCCCGAGGCCCAGGTGATGCCGGTGGGCGCGCGCATCGGCGTCGGGCAGTTCGCTTCGGTGCCGCTCGCCCAGGGCGTGCTGACCGGCAAGTACCGGGACGGGCGGATCCAGGCGGGGTCGCGCGCGGCCGGGCCGTCCTACGCCCGGCCGTTGCTGATGCCGGAACTGCTGGAGCGGGTGGAGCTGCTGCGCGGCGTCGCGGACGACGCCGGCCTGACGATGGCCCAGCTCGCGCTGGCCTGGACGTTGCAGCACGAAACGGTCGCCTCGGCCGTGGTCGGCGCGAGCACGCCGGAGCAGGTCACCGAAAACGCCAAGGCCGCCGGCGTCCGGCTCGACTTCGACGTGCTGACCCGGATCGACCAGCTGCTCGGCAGTTTCGTGCAGACCGACCCGCGGCTGGTGTGGTCACCGCCGGCGAGGACGTCCTAGCCGGCGCCGAGGCAGACGAACGGGCGGCGGAACGGGTCGACGGCGATCGCGTCGGCCAGCGCCAGCGCCGGGCTGTCCCGGACGGCCAGCGCGCGGTAGTAGTCGTCCATCGCGGCCGCCGAGGCGAGATCGCCGACGCGCGACAGCGGGGCGATCACCGTCCGCGAGCCGCTGGCCAGCAGCGCGCTGGCGAAGCCGAGGGCCTCGTCGCCCGGCCGGATCCGGTTCATCGCGAGCTCGCACGCGGCGAACACCACCTGCCGCGGCGGCTGCCGCAGCCCGGCCATCTCGTGGCCGAACAGGGCGCCGTCGGCGAGTTCCAGCCGGGAGAACAGCGCGTTCTCCGGCTCGTGTGCGCCGTGCGCGGCGAAGTGCGCGAGCTTGGCACCGTCCATCGCCCGCAGCACGGATTTCACGGTGGCCTTGGCGCCGGTCATCGTCGTCGCGGAGCGGTAGTGCGTGGTCAGCTTCTCGAGCTCACCGCGGGCGCCGGCCAGCCCGGGCCCGCGGACCAGCAAGATCCTGCGTCCGCGCGACGACTTCGTCAGCTCGGCGGCGAGCCAGGCGGTCGCCGACGGCGCGACGACGGTCGGCCGGCCCCGCAGACCCGGCAGCACGCCCCACGGCACGGCGTAGAGCGGGCCCGTCGGGACGACGACCAGCTCGCGGTCGCCGAGCAGCTCGGCCAGCGGGCGGATCAGCTGGGTGTCGAGTTTGTCGGCCTGCTTGCGCGCCGAAGTCATGACGACCTCGACGAGCCGCTCGGGCAGGTTGTCCGGCGCCAGGGCGTCGAGGTCGACGTTCAGCACGCGCGCCGACTCGGCCGCGGCGCCGGCGGACCCGAGCCGCACGAGCCGGCACTCACCCCCGGCGACGACGACGGCGACGAGCTCGTCCCCGGAAGCGGCGAAGCTGACCATGGCGCGCTCACCGAGCCGCGCAACGACCTCGCTGAGCCCGGCGACGGGCCGCGGCCGGCCCCACCGCCCGGTGTGCCAGCCGAGCCGCTGGGCTTCACGGAGGCGTTCGTTGTACTTCGCCCGCAGGCCGGCGATGGGGTGCCCGTCGTGCTGGGCCTCCTTGATGGCCTGGCCGAGACCCCGCACCTCGGCCACGCGCGCGGCGAGTTCCGGATCGGTCCCGGCGGAGAGGGGTTCGTAGCGGTAGGTCTGGGCGCGGGTCCGTTCGAGCCAGACGAAGAGGCGCCGCGCGTCGTTGCGGTCGAGCACGAGCTTGACGGCGAGGTCGGCGAGCTCCTGACCGTGCAGAGCGGTCCCGGACACGAGATCGAGCCCACCCATCCGGTCCCGGACGGCGTCCAGTTCGGTGAGCCCGGACCGGATCTCGGCGAGCGCCTTGGCCCGGTCCCCTTGGGCCACGGCCAGTTCGGCCCGGCAGAGCCGGCGGAGCATCCGGTAGTCGATGGGGGTGAGCTGGCCGGGGCGGGGAACCTGGTCGAGGGTCTCGACGGCCCGCTTGAGGTTCCCCCGCCGGATGTCCAGCCGCACGGCGAGCATCCGCGCGGTGGCGGCCTGCTCGGTCAGGCGGGGAAGCTGCATCTTCTCGGCCGCTCGCAAGGCCCGCACGGGCAGTGCCGAGGGCGGCGTCCCGCCCGCCACCGCCTCGCGCACGTCGGCCTGCAGACCCAGGACGGTCGCATTGGCCACGCAGGTCCGGCAGCCCACCCGCAGCAGGAGCCGCCGGGCGGAGGCGGCCGTCTGCCGGGCGAATTCGATGTCGTCGTTCAGCAGGGCCGCCGAAGCGCGCAGCAGTTCCGCGGCGCCGAGGTGACTGGCGATGCTGGGTTCAGCGGTCATCCGGGCGATCAGGTCGTCGAGGTGACTCCCCGCCTCGTCGGCCAGCCCGGCGGTCAGCAGGGCCTGCGCCTGTTCCATCGACAGCAGGGCCGGTGCCTCGAGATCGAGCGCGCGATACGCCCGCTCGCTCTCCTGGTACAGCCGCAGGGCCTCCGGCACGTCCCCGGTCCGCAGCGACAACGTCCCCAGAATGCGCCGGACATCGGCGGCTTCGCCCCGCAGTTCGTACTTTTCGGAGAGCTCCAAAGCCCGGTTCAGGTCCGCGCGGGCCTGGCCCACGTTGCCGAGCTTGGTGTGCACCCAGCCGCGCGAGTAGAGCGTGATGACGAACGCGCGCATCTGCGGTGTGGGATCGCTGCTCTGGGCGAGCAGGAACTCCTTGTGCTCGAGAGAGGCGTCGAAGGAGACGAGGCTTTCCTCGTTGCGCCCGACCGTCATGAGGCGCATCGCGTAGTTGTGGTTCAGGCTGCCGTTGAGCTCGGCCCGCAGAGCCGGGTCGGCAACGGCGCTGATGAGCAGCCGCACGTCGTCCAGGCCGGCCAGCCCGGCGGCGACGTCTCCGGTGATCTCCGACGACATCCCGGCCAGGGTGCTGGCCACCTTGATCCGCGTGACCAGCCAGTCGGTGCGGTGCTCGTCGGCCACCGGGTGGATCGAATCCAGCAGGCTCATGCCCCGCCGCAGGTGCTTGACCCCCTGGTGGAAACGCCCCAGACACGACGCATCAGCGGCGGCTTGCTGCAGGGCGCGGACCGACTCGATGACTTCCGGGGGGTCCAGGTTCGTCACAGGCACCCTCTAATGACAACACAGCCGATGACAGAAAGAAGCCCGCCTACCGGTCAAAGATCAGCAGGCGGGCGCCGTACACGCGGGTTGCTCTCAGGCCGTGACCTTCTGGTAGCAGCCCCCCACGCACTCGGTCTGCACCGGGTGCTCGGTGTGGAGCTTGCCGTCCGAGTCGATCCACTGGACCGTCGTCTGACCCGGCTCCTCGATCGGCTCCGGAGCTTCCTCGGGCTTGGTGTCCGTAGGCGTCGACATGGTCGATCTCCTCTCCCCTGGGGATCTTCATGGGAACGCAGCCGTGACGGTGAGTCCCCCCGTCGCGAGGCCCTCTCCCCGCGAACGGCCCAATAGTTTCACATCGGAGCAGTGATCGGGAGAGTTTTAGCTACGGAAAGTCAGTCCGCACCGCGTGAGCAGGCTTGATGTCCTCGCCGGAACGTCCTAACGAGTGAAGTCTGTAACGACGTCCACTCCGGACGTGCATTCACGCAGCGGGGGAACGTTCGCCGGACCACCTGCGGGCACGTGTCGCTCCGGGCACGGAACGTGACCGCGAGGCCCGGCGGTCCGGACCAGTGGGTCCCTTGTGGACGGTCAAGCGGTCGCCACCGCATGGACCGCGCGGACGTTCGCCGGGGCGACTCCGCCCGGGAAGGCGAACCGGCGGCGGTTGTAGCCGTCAGCGAGGCCGCTGCGCGGGTCGGCGAAGGCCTGGGGCCCTGCCGCGCCGCTGATCACCGCCGCGTACATGCCGGCCAGCCCCCGCGCCGACGCGACGCCACCCCACCGAAGCCGGGTTCTCCCGGACGGACTCCCACCCGTCGGCAACGGTCCCCTGGACGTGCTCG
This sequence comes from Amycolatopsis sp. NPDC051045, assembly GCF_040682955.1. Classification (NCBI taxonomy): domain Bacteria; kingdom Bacillati; phylum Actinomycetota; class Actinomycetes; order Pseudonocardiales; family Pseudonocardiaceae; genus Amycolatopsis; species Amycolatopsis sp. NPDC051045. The sequence continues at coordinate 499,806 of NZ_JBFBCC010000002.1, read as the reverse complement.
GACGACGTGGCAGCTCGCTCGGTGATCGCGACGCCTGCGCCAGGGTGCAACCTCCGCACTGCCGAGGCGTTCCGGTAACGCGCGGCCGCTCGGAGGGGATGTTCCCGGCTTGGGGGAACCGGCATCCGAAGGAAGGGAAACCACCCGGCCCGGTCGCGGCCTGGCGATCGCGTCGCTCGCGATCGGCGCGTCCGGCCTCACGCTGGCGCTCGCGACCTGGGCGGCCTGGCTGATCATCCGGCCGGCGCTCTTGTCCGCATGGGTTTTCTCCTGGGTCGTGCAGGCGTTCGTGCTGGTGCTCGGTGCGCTGTGGTTCGCGTTGCTGCCGATCAGCGTGCTGGCACTGGTCTTCGGCGTCTGCGCGGGCGCGCGCACCCAGCCGGGTTTCGGCCGGATCGGCACGACGCTGGCCGTCATCACCGCACTGCTCGCGTTGTCGGGTGCCGCGGTGTTCGCGACGACGTCGTGGCGGCAGGTCGGCCCACCGGGCGCCTATTTCGACACGAAAACCCGCGCACCCCGGTAGGAATCCCGCCGCCGGGGTACCAGTCGATCATGAAGCTGACCTCCACCGTGCTCGGCACGCCCGAACCCCGTGCGCTCGCCGAGTTCTACTCGAAACTGCTCGGCTGGCCCATCCGCACCGACGAACCGGAGTGGGTGACGCTGCGCCCGGACGACGGCAGCGCGGGACTGTCGTTCCAGCTGGAGACCGGGCACGTCCCGCCGGTGTGGCCGCCGGCCGATGGTGCCCAGCAGATGCAGCTGCACCTCGACATCGAGGTCGACGACCTCCAGGAAGCGACGGCGGTGGCGACCGCGGCGGGCGCGGTGGTGGCCGACTTCCAGCCTCAGGACGACGTCCGCGTCTGCCTCGACCCGGCCGGGCACCCGTTCTGCCTCTGGACCCGGACGGGGTGACGCCCCGCGTTCGAACGGTCACAGGATCCGCTATGTTCGGCGGAAGTCCTGTTCCCGGCGAACGGAGTTGAGTCCTGTGGGGGTGCACCGGATCTGGCACCACGGACTGGTCCCCACCGAGGGAAAACGCCCCCTGGACGCGTTGCGCAGCAGGCTGATCAGCCGTCAGCGGCAGCACGACGACTACACGGTCGCCGATCTCGGCTCGTCCGACGACGGCGGTTCGCGCCGGTGCGACCTGAAGTTCGCGTACGCGGACGGCGAGGGCCGCTACTCCGTTCAGGTATTGCTTTCGCTGTGCTACCGCGCCGGCGAAGACCGGGTGACGTGGCTGCTGGCCGCGGCGTGCACGCGGCCGTGGCGCAGCTGCCACGAAGCGCCGGCCCAGCGGATCGGGCTGGAGGAGCTGGGCGCCAGCGGCAGCGACGAAATCCCGATCGAAACGCCGGTGCTGGCGATGCGCGGCTGGTCGCGCAAGGAGTGCGACCACCTCGCCGACCTGCTGGGCGAGGCGCTGGTGGCGCCGTGGCGGTCTTCGGCCGTGCTGGTGCTCACCGAGCCGCCGACGGTGCCGGTCGAGGGCTGGCCCGGGCTGGTCAACGTCTTCGACGTCGACGACCGCTTCCGCCACACCCTCAACCGGCACCTCCCGCTCGGCTGCGCGGTGCCGCAGGGCGCGCGGCTGTACGTGCCGCCGTGCGACCAGCTCCCGGATTTCGTCGAAACCGCCAGCCCGGTGTCCGGCGAGGCGCTCCAGGGCGCGATCACGCGGCTCATCCAGGCGCGCAGCCGGACGCCCCTGCCCGAGGAGTGGGCGGACGTGCCGAGCGTGCGGGCCTGGTACGAGGCCGACCCGTTCGCTTCGCCCGAACACGAACCCGACGCCGGGCTGATCGACAAACTCGACCGCGCCGAGCGGGAGCTGGCCGAGGCGCGGGGCGTGATCACGATCCTGCGGAAGAAGGCCAAGGCCCACGCCGAGGAACGGGACCGGCACGCCTGTGAGGTGAAGACGCTCCGCCGCCGCCTCGAGGACGCGTGCGCGACCGACGTCGCTTGCCTGCGCGAGCAGCTCGCGCAACTGCAGGCGGAGGTGGACGACTACGCGCGGGCCTTCGAGGAGACGGAGGCCGAGCGCGACGAGCTCAGGCGCGTCAACGGGCTGCTGGCGGGCAGGCTCGCCCGCCACCACGACGCCGACGACGAGGTCGCCGCCGCCGAGCGCCCGCCGGAGGAGTTCCCCAGTTTCGCCGAGTTGATCGGCGCCGCAGCGGCCTCGCTCAAGCACCTCGCGATCACGGCCGAACCGGCCCCGGCCGCGATCCTCGACCACCACCCCAAAGCCGCCGCCTGGCGCCGCAAGGCGTGGGACGCGCTCCGCACCCTCGACGCCTACGCCGGCGCCCGGATGTCGTTGCTCGCAGCCGGCCAGGACCCGGGCCCGGAGCTGTCGGACGTGCTCGCGTTCGCCCGCACCGGCCAGCCCGGTTCGCTGATCAGCGCCAACATCATCGCCCTGGCCGAGTCGGACACCGTGACCACGAACGAGCGGCTCCGCCAAGCCCGCACGTTCCGCGTCGATCCCGAGACGAACCCGGCGGGCCGCGACTACTTCGGCGCCCACATCGCCCTGGAACGCTTCAAGTCGCCGGCACCGCGCCTGCACTTCCTCGACGACACCGACGGCACGGGCACGGTGTACGTCGGGTACCTCGGCGCCCACCTGCCGACGTCGAAGACCAACTGAGCGAGAATCGCGCGCATGACGGAGATCGCGCACAAGCACCTGGCCTACTGCTGGATCGCTCGCGGCGACCGGGTGCTGTTCCTCCGCCGCGGGCCCGGGGTGTTCCTCGCGGGCCGGTGGGAACTGCCCGGCGGGACGGTCGAGCCGGGCGAACCCTTCGAGGACACCGCGGTCCGCGAAGCGGCGGAGGAGACGGGCTTGACGGTCCGCGTGGCGGGTGAACTGGCGCGCGACGCGTGGCCGGACGTCGCGGGACGCGCCATGCGCATCCACGCTTTCGTTTACACGGTGGAAGAAGAGGGAGCCGGCGAGGTCGTGCTCAACCCTGAGGAGCACGACGACTTCGCCTGGCTGACGCGGGCTCAGGCCCGGGAACTGCCACTGCCGGACCACTTCCGGCGGCTGCTCGATCGGTAGGCGTTTTCCTTGGCGCAGCACCAGTTCGCGGCGCTGCGGAGGTCTTCGGGTCGTGGTCATGTCTCCGACGGTACCCGAACAAACGTGCGAACAGCATCGCTGGACCGGGTGAACTCCGGGTCCGATCCGAGCAGCGATTTCCCTTGCCCTGCAACGCAAGTCGCGCGAGGGAGCCCCCGATTTCCACACTACCGGAAGGGACCGACAAAACTAGCGGAGCGCCAGGTACCGCAGCAGGACACTGGCGCCATCGGTGAGCACGGAAGCCAGTTCCAGTCCAGCCGGATCGACCGCCGGCCCCACGGCCGCACGGCTCGACGTTCCGGCCACCAGGAACGGGGCCACCGTCAACCGGAACTCGTCGACCACTCCCGCCTCGATCAGCGAGCCGAACAGCCTCGGCCCGCCTTCGCAATCGATGCGGCCCAGCCCTTCCGCCACCAACGTCGACACCACCCGCTCGGCCGGCACCTCCGCCTCGCCCACGACGAACACCCGGGCGCCGTTCGACGCCCACGCCTCGCGCAGCGCCGAGGGGGCCGCCGCGCTCGTGAAGACCATCGTCGGGACCGCCGCCTTGGTGATCACCGGCGCGTCCGGGGGCAGCGAACGGCCCGTCGTCACCACCGCGACCGGGGCGATCGGGGCCAGGCCGAACCGGCGGCGGCGGTCGGCCGTGCGCTCGTCGGGGCGCAGGCCTTCGAACCCCTCCGCCATCGCCGTTCCCGCACCGACCAGCACGACGTCGGCCAGGTCGTTGCCGAGCCGGTAGACGATCCGGTCGGCCGGGGTCGACAGGCCTCCCGACCGGCCCGCCACCGTGATCGCGCCGTCCGTGCTCGACACGAAGTTCACCGCCAGCCACCGCGGCTCGGCCGGGTACCGGTACAGCTGCTCGAGGTCGCGGTCGGCGAGGTCGCGCCCGACCGGCCAGACCTGCCGGATCACTCCCATCGGATCGCCTTCGCCGGCGGGCGGGTGCCCGCGATGCTCGCCGCCATCTCCGCCACGTGCCGCACCGGGCGCACGTGCCTCGTGCGGATGATCGCGACCCCGGCCGACGCCGCGAGCGCCGCCCGCGCCAACCCGCCGGGCGTCCCGTCCCCGGCCACCTCGGCCAGCACGGGGAAGTCTCCGAACGGCGCCACCGTCCGCAGCACCCCGACGTCCCGGACGACGCCGCCGGCGGGCAGCCCGGCCGCGTCGGGCACCGAAGAAGCGGCATAACCGGCGCCGAAGCGGGCCGCGATGCCGGCCAGGTCGGCGCGCGCGACGATCAAGTCGGCGCCCGCTTCGCAGCAGGCAGCAGCGACCGATGGGTCCGCGGTGTCGGCCCCGATGACGAGGTCCGGAAAAGTCTCGCGCGCCCATTCGACCAGTGACTCGGCGCCGGTTCCGGCGAGACTCACGAGATCGGCGCCGTCGGCGACGGCGGCACGAACGGCGTCCCGAGCCGCCGGGGGCTCCGGGAGCACCTCGACCGCGGCCAGCACCAGCGCGCGGTCACTGCTCAACCGGCGGCCCCGGAAAACGAGGTCGGGGGTCTTCATCGCACTCTCCCTGCTGGACGTCCGTGCGTCACGTCCGTGCGTCGCGATCATAAGCGAGCGCGACGCGGACCAGCGGGCGAGCGGGCGCGTCAGTATCGACATGCTCGACGATTGCCGTACGCCCGTCGTCGTACGTCGTGGTGCCGCCGCCGGGCCGACGCGGCGACCCCGGCCGCGGGGCGAAACTTCGGGGCATGAACGCACTGACCCGGATCTGGTCTGACGGCAGGCGAGCCGAGCGGATCGCCTACGCCGTCGCCGCGGCGCTGTTCCTGAGCGGCACCGCGCACGCGCTCGTGCTCATCGTCACCGGCGGCTCGTGGCTGGGCCCGCTGTCGATGCGCAAGGCCGTCACGTTCGGCCTGTCCTTCGGGCTGACGCTGGCGTCGGTCGCCTGGGCGACGTCGTTCCTCACCATGCGCCCCCGGCTGCGGACGGCACTGCTCGGCGCGTTCGCCGCGGCGAGCGTCATCGAAGTCGTGCTGGTCAGCATGCAGACGTGGCGCGGTGTGCCGTCGCACTTCAACTTCGAGACGCCGTTCGACAACGTCGTCTCGATGACGCTCGCCGCGGGCGGCGGGGTGATCATCCTGACCGTCGTCGGCTTCACGGCCACCGCGCTCGTCGAACCGGGCCCGGACGCGCCGAGCCTGCGCCTGGCCGTCCGCGCCGGCCTGGTCGTGCTGCTGGTCGCGCTGGCCACGGGCGCGGTGATGATCGGGCGCGGGGTCGTCGCGGCCCGCGGCGGCGACCCGCAGCCGGCCTACACGACCGCCGGCTCGCTCAAGCCGCTGCACGCGGTCGCCATGCACGCGATCCTCGTGCTGCCCGCGCTCGCGTGGCTGCTGCGCTTCACCCCCCACCCCGAAACCCACCGGATGCGCATCGTGAAAACAGCCGTCGCCGCCGACGCGGTGCTCACCGCCGTGATCGGCGTCGAGTCCTTCACCGGCATCGACCCGACGGCCGCGCCGCTGCCGCTCCTGGCGCTGTCCGCGCTGGCCGCCGCCGTGCTGGCGGGCACCGGGATCCACGCCCTGTCCGGCATTGAACCGGCCGTCCGATTCGTACGTGTCCTCAGCGGGAAGGCAAGGGGCCGGTAAAGCGGCGGACGGAGAACACGCGTGCGGCACGGTATGACCACCCACGGCCTTTTCCAGCAGAACAAGGCCCACAGCCCGTCGTTCTTCTCCGTGGCCAGGGCGATGGGGCAGCACGCGGACGACCTCGCGGACTTCTGCATCCCCTGCAACCCGTACTTCCCGACCGACGAGATGTTCGGCGAGCTCGAACGGAACCTCCGCACGATCCTCAAGTTCTACCCGAGCGACTCCGCCGCGATCACCGCGCAGCTGGCGAGCGTGCTGCGGCTCAACCCGTCGACGATCTCGCTGGCCAACGGCTCGACCGAGCTGATCACCTGGATCGACCACCTGCTGGTCGATTCCAGCGTCGCCGTGCCGATCCCGACGTTCGGCCGCTGGACCGACCAGCCGATGGAGACCGGCAAGCGCGTCGACATGTTCCTCCTCAAGGAGGCCGACAACTTCGAGCTGCGGGTGGACGAGTACATCGAGTTCATCAAGCGGCGCGGCTCCCGGGTCGCGGTGCTGTGCAACCCGAACAACCCCGACGGCGGGTACCTGCCGCGCCGCGAGGTGATCCGGTTCATGGACGCCCTCGAGGACCTCGACCTGGTGGTGATCGACGAGTCGTTCATCGACTTCGTCGAGGTCGAGCGGAACCCGTCGGTGGCCGCCGAAGCCGTCGTCCGGCCGAACGTGATCGTGCTGAAGAGCCTCGGCAAGAACTTCGGGCTGCACGGGATCCGGTTCGGCTACCAGGTCTCGAACCCCGCGCTGACCCGCAAGCTGTCGGCCGCGCTGCCGAAGTGGAACCTGAACTCGCTCGCCGAGACCGTCATCTTCATGCTCGCCGAGCGCCGCGCGGAGTACGAGGACAGCCTGAAGAAGCTCGCGCTCGACCGGTTCATGATGCAGTCGCAGCTCGGGCAGTTCCAGGAGCTGACGGTCTTCCCCTCGCAGGCGAACTTCCTGCTCGTCAAGCTGCCCGCGTCGGTCGACGGCGCCGAGCTGTGCGACTACCTGCTCGCCGAGCACCACCTGCTGGTGCGCCAGTGCGGCAACAAGATCGGCATGACCAGCCAGTTCATGCGCTTCGGGGTGCGGCCGGACACCGAGGTCGAGCGGCTGGTCGAGGGACTGCGCGGCGTGGAGCGGCTCGGCGGCGGGCGGCACACGACGCCGACCATCGAGCTGGTCTCGCACTCCCGCGAGCCGGAACGGTCGATCAGCTGAGCACCTGGGCGATGGCCGACTTCCAGGCGAACACCCGGCCGTTCGCCGAACTCGACCGCGCCGGCCGCACGCGACGCCTGCGCCGGCTCGCCGAAGCGGCCTTGACCGCCTACGCCGTGCCGGTGGCCCGCCTGACCCCGCTGGCCCACGGGCTCAACACGATGTTCCGCGTCGACGGCGCGGACGGCCACCGGTACGTGCTGCGGGTGCAGCGGCCCGACGGCCCGGGCGCCGCGCAAGTCCGGGCCGAGATGGCCTGGCTCGCCACGCTGCGCCGCGAAACCGACCTGGTCGTCCCGCAGCCGGTGCCGACGCGCGCGCGGGACCTGATCACCGTGGTCGCCGACCCCGCGGTGCCCGAACCGCGCACCTGCGTGCTCTGCCACTGGGTCGACGGCCGGTTCGCCGACGAGCGGCTCACCGCGCCGCAGCTGTACGAGGTGGGCCGGTTCACCGCGCGGCTGCACCTGCACGGCGGCCGGATGAACGGCCTCGACCGCGGCCGCGTCGACGACCTGACCGAGTTCGGCCGCACCCAGGTGGACGGCTTCTCCGCGGCGGTCGTCGACCGGGCCGTCACGGCGGCCGGGGGCGACCAGCGGATCCGCGAAGCGGTGGCACGCGTCCGCGCGGTGCGGGCCGAACTCGGGTACGGCGCCGACGCCTTCGGCCTGGTGCACGGCGACCTGCACCAGGAGAACTACCTGTTCCACCGCGGCCGGGTGCGGGCGATCGACTTCGACGACTGCGGGTACGGGCACTACGCCTACGACCTCGCCGTCGCCGTCACCGCGCTCGCGCACCTGCCTCAGCGCGAAGAGCTGCGCGAGGCGCTGCTGGACGGCTACCGGTCGGTGCGCCCGGACGCGGCCACGACCGACCACGCGGTGCTGGCCGCCTTCGCCGGGCTCCGGCGGGTCCAGCTGCGGCTGCACTGAGACATCACAAGCCGGCGTTACAGGTCGGCGTTACAATTGCTACATGGTCGGACGATCGAGCAACGCCACCAGTACCCGCGACCGTCTGCTGCTGGCCGCCGGCCAGCTCCTGCACGAAGCCGGCGACGGCCCGGTGTCGACGCGGGCGATCTGCGAGCGCGCCGGCGTCCAGGCCCCCACGCTGTACCACCACTTCGGCAGCAAGCAGGGGCTGCTCGACGCCGTCGTCAACTACGGCTTCACCCAGTACGTCCAGGCCCCGGCGCCGGACGGCGACCCGGTGGACCGGATCCGGACGGGCTGGGACCGGCACGTCGAATACGGCCTGGCGCACCCCGCGTTCTACGTGCTGCTCTACGGCCAGATCGAGCCGGGTGTGCCGTGCAACCTCACGTCGAGCGCCGAGGCGATGCTGCTGGACCTGTTCACGCCTTTGGCGCGCGACGGCCGCCTGCGCGTCGAGGCGGCCGAGGCCGCCCGGCAGTTCGCGGCGGCCAACAGCGGCGTGACGCTCAGCCTGATCGCCCAGCCCGAAGACCGGCGGGACCTGGCCATGTCCACGCAGGTCAGGGAGTCGGTCCTGGCCGGGCTGCTGGCCGACCGTCCGGCTGAAGGTTCGTCCGTGAGCGCGCTCGCTGTCGCTTTGTCGACCGCACTGGAGGACGACACCCGCGTGCTGACCACCACCGAGCGCCAGCTGCTGCGGGAGTGGCTGCACCGCCTCGCCACCTGACAGCCGTCGCTACATTTGCTACATTGATCGCTATGACAAATGTAGTGAAGCAGTTCGGCCTGTTCCTCGCCCCGCACCGCGACGACGTGACGCGCAAAGCGCACGCCGTCGCGGCGGACCGGCTCGGCTACGGCGCGGTGTGGCTGGGCACCGGCCGCAACTCGGTCGGCGACCTCGCGTTCGTCGAGGACGTCCTCGCCGCCACCGAGCGGATCACCGTGGCGACGGCGATCGTCAACATGTGGGTCGACGAGCCGGAAACCCTCGCCGGGTCGTACCACCGGCTCGCGCAGCGGTACGGAAAGCGCTTGCTGCTCGGCATCGGCGTCGGGCACCCGGAGTCGGTCACCGAATACCGCAGCCCGTACGCCAAGATCGTCGACTACCTCGACCGGCTCGACGCGGCCGGCGTCCCGGCCGAAGCCCGGGTCCTCGCCGCGCTCGGCGACCGCGTGCTGAAGCTGGCCGCCGAGCGCACGGCCGGCGCGCACCCGTACCTCGTGCCGGCCACGCACACGCGGCACGCGCGCTCGATCCTGGGCGCGGGCAAGCTGCTGGCTCCGGAGCAGAAGGTGGTCCTGGACGACGATCCGGCGGCCGCACGTGCCATCGGGCGGCCGTACGTCCAGACCCCGTACCTCGGGCTGAGCAACTACGTCAACAACCTGCTGCGCCACGGGTACACCGAGGCCGACGTCGCCGGCGGCGGCAGCGACCGCCTGATCGACGACCTCGTCCTGCACGGCACGCCCGAAACCGTCGCCAAGGGGTTGCGGTCCCATGTGGACGCCGGCGCCGACCACGTCGCCGTCCAGGTGCTCGGCCCGTCACCCGAAGCGGAACTGGAGAACCAGCGGCGGCTGGCCGAGGTGCTGCTCTGATCAGCCGGGCGCGGGCAGCAGGACGTTCAGCGCGGTGACCAGCGTTTCTTCCTCGTAGGCGAAGTGCTTGTCCAATGCGGACCGAAGCCGGTCGAACTCCGCGCGGAGCCGGACCGGATCGGCTTCCTGCTCGACGAGCTGCTCGATCTCCTCCTGCAGCCGGGCCACGACGACGTGCTCTTCGTCGAGCTTCGCCAACGTGGGCTTGAGGGCGGGGAACCGCTCGGCCAGCAGCGGGAAGATGTTCCTGGCTTCGCCGGTGTGGTGCCGCGAGAGGGCCGTGCAGAAGCCGGCGCACCGCGTGCGCAGCTGCCGCGGGACGCCGCAGTCCAGCTCGGCGCGCATTTCCTTCAGCTCGCCGCGCAGCCAGTCGTGCATCTCGACGAGCCAGTCGCCCATGCGGCGCGCGGTGTCGAACCGGTGCAGCTCGACGACGGGCAGGATCCGGGTCGTTCGCTTTTGGTAGTCCGCGAACCCCGGCTCCCGCTCGATCACCTCGGCGAACAGCCGGTCGCGGTCCGGCGGGAGGGCCGCCATCGCCTCGTACGTTTCGGTGTCCGTTTCCACCATGACGAGCGGGTTGCGCCGGATGTTGTGGTACCAGGCCGGGTGCTTCGGTGAGCCCATCGCCGAGGCGACGACGACCAGCCGGCCGCCGATGTCCAAGGCGCTCAAGGTAACCCGGTGCTTCCGGCCCGTCCGGGCACCGGTCGTGGTGAGCATGATCAAGCTGGGTGGTCCTTTCCGATGACGAAATTCACCGGAGGCCGAGAGGCCGACACGAAGGGCACAGCTCCGCCAGGGAAAGGCGGAACGTGTCGATCTCAAGGGGGCTTGGTAGCCACTACCTCCGTGTGTCGGCCCATCCGGGGCACAAGCGCACGTTACCAACCGGGCCGGCCGTCGGCCATCCTTAATCCGCGTAGCGCGGTAAGCACGGCTCAGCGGGTGGCGTCAGCGGCTTTCTGCGCGGCGGCGGCCGCCGCGTCGGCTTCGTCGAAAGCCGCTTTCGCCGTCTCGAACTCCGCTGTCGCGCGCCCGGCGCGTTCCTCGGCTTCCGCCAGGCGCTCGCGCAGGTCGTCGACGCGGGCCGTGGCCTGCTCGGCCGCGCGCTCGGTGCGGACCAGGTCACGCTCGGCCACCGCGCGTTCCTTGGCCCGCTCGGCGGCCTCCTTGCGCAGGCGCTCGCGTTCCGCGCGGGCCCGCGCCCGCTCTTCTTCCTCGCGCTGGTGATCCCGCTTCGGCTTGGCCGGTTCGGCCTTGTCCACCAGCTTCTTCGGGCGTTTCCCGGTGGCGGGCGGAACGCTCGCGGCGAGGCTGAACCACTGGTCGGTGTCCTGGTGTGCCACCGAAGTCAGCCGCCCGGCGAGCGCGAGCGCGGCCGTGTCCGGGTCGGCCGCGACCGCCTCCAGGGTCGCCTCGACCTCGCGGGACACCGGGTCGCTCATCGACGGCAGCTCGTGCATGATCCGCCGCACCAGCTCGCCCCGGCGCCGGGTCAGCGCCCGCAGCTCGTCGCCGGCCAGGCGGGTGTGCGCGTCCCGCAGTTCGTCGCCGATCTCGGCCAGTTCGCGCAGGTGAGCGGAGTCGTCCCGGGCCAGGCCGTTGACGATCGCCGCGGCCGTGGTCGGCTTCCGCAGCTCCTGGATCCGCTTCGCGAGCTCGGCGTCCCCTTCGGCCTTCGCCGCCTTCGCGGCCGCGTTGCGCGCGCTGACGAACTCCGCGAGGTCACCCCCGTAGAGCTCGCCGGCCACCGTGTCGAAGTCCATCGTGGTCCAGCGAACCACATCGGACTGGTGCGAGCACCTGGGAAGAGTCATCATCGGGGGATGTTCTTCGATCTGGGTGTCCGGGACTTCCTCGACCGCGCGGAAACGGTGTACCCGGACCGCGTCGCGGTGGTCGACGAGCCGAACCAGCCCGCGCCGAGCTGGGGTTCGCTCACCTACCGCGAGGTGGCGCGCCGGGCCCGCGCGCAGGCCGCCAACCTCGACGCGCTGGGCGTGCCGGCCGGCGGGCGCGTCGCGCTGGTGTCGCACAACGCCGCCCGCCTGCTCGTGTCGTTCTTCGGCGTGTCCGGCTGGGGCCGGATCCTGGTGCCGGTGAACTTCCGGCTGGCCGCCGCCGAGGTCAAGTACATAGTGGAGCACTCCGGGGCGGAGGTGCTGATCGTCGACCCGGAGCTGGCGCACCTGCTGGACACGGTGACGGCGAAGCACGTGTTCGTCCTCGGCCGCGACGACGAGGCCATCTGGGGCGGTGGCGGAACGCCCCGGCCGTGGGACGGCGACGAGTCGGCCACCGCCACCATCAACTACACGTCGGGGACGACCGCCCGGCCCAAGGGTGTGCAGCTCACCCACCGCAACATCTGGCTGAACGCCGTCGTCTTCGGCCTGCACACGACGTTGAGCGACCACGACGTCCTGCTGCACACCCTGCCGATGTTCCACTGCAACGGCTGGGGGATGCCGTACGCGGTGACCGGCCTCGGCGGGCAGCACATCGTGCTGCGGAAGGTCGACGGCACGGAGATCCTGCGACGCATCGACGAACACGGCGTCACCATCCTGTGCGCGGCGCCCGCGGTGGTCACGGCGGCGCTGGACGGCGCCGCCACCTGGGAGGGCGAGATCCCCGGCCGCGACCGCGTCCGGATCGTGGTGGCCGGCGCGCCGCCGCCGACGCGCACGATCGAGCGGGTCCGGGCGGAGCTGGGCTGGGAGTTCATCCAGATCTACGGGCTCACCGAGACCGCGCCGCTGCTGACGGTCAACCGGATGCGCAGCGAGTGGGCCGACCTGGACCCCCACGAGCAGGCGCGCCTGCTGGGCCGCGCGGGGACGCCGGCGCTGGGCGTCCGGATCGCGGTCGACGCCGACGGTGAGGTGCTCGCGCAGTCCAACCACAACCTCGACGGTTACTGGGAGAACCCCGCCGAGACGGCCCGGGTCCAGGAGGGCGGCTGGTTCCACACCGGCGACGGCGGGTCCTTCTCGGAGGGCTACCTGACGATCGCGGACCGCAAGAAGGACGTGATCATTTCGGGCGGCGAGAACGTGTCGTCGATCGAGGTGGAGGACGCGCTGAGCTCGCACCCGTCGGTCCGCGAGGCCGCGGTGATCGGCATCCCGGACGAGAAGTGGGGCGAGCTGGTCACGGCGCTGGTCGTGGTGGACGGCGACGTCACGGCCGACGAGCTGATCCGGCACTGCCGGGAGTACCTGGCGGGGTACAAGTGCCCGAAGCGGGTGGAGTTCCTTTCCGAACTGCCGCGGACGGCGACCGGGAAGATCCAGAAGTTCAAGCTCCGGGAGCCGTTCTGGCAGGGCCGGTCGAGGCAGGTCAACTAGCGGACCAGCCGGAAGAACGTCCGCACCTCCTCGGCGAACAGCTCCGGCTGCTCGTAAGCCGCGAAGTGCCCACCTCGCTCCAGCTCGTTCCAATGCCGGATGTCGGTGTACCTCCGGGCCGCCCACCGGCGCGACGGCCGGGGCATCTCCGCGGGGAAGATCGAACAACCCGCCGGGACGTCGACCGTGTCGTCCGTCGCCTCCGAAAACCACTTCTGGACCTTGCGGATGCTTTCCCAGTACAGCCGGGCCGAGGACGCCGCCGTGCCCGTGAGCCAGTACAGCGTGATGTCGTCCAGCAGCTCGTCGCGCGTGAACGGGAAGCCGTCGGACCAGGCGTGGAACTTCTCGACCAGCCAGCCGCACAGCCCCGCCGGGGAGTCGAGCAGGCCGTAACCCAGCGTCTGCGGACGCGTCGACTGCAGCACCGAATAGCCGTCTTCCCAGCGCTGCGCGTGCTCCAGCGCCGCCAGTGCGGCCTGCTCGGACGCCGTCAGGTCGTCGAACGTCGACGGGTCCGGTGCCGCGATCGGCGGGTTCAGGTGGATGCCCGCCAGGTGCGCCGCGTCCTGCTGGGCCAGCGACGTCGTGATCGACGTCCCCCAGTCGCCGCCCTGCGCGCCGTACCGCGAGTAGCCCAGGCGGGCCATCAGCTCCGCCCACGCCGCCGCGATCCGCTCGATGCCCCAGCCCGCCGCAGCGGGCTTGTCGCTGAAGCCGTAGCCCGGCAGCGACGGGATCACCAGGTGGAACTCGTCCGACAGCGGCTCGATCACCTTCGTGAACTCGACGAACGAGCCGGGCCAGCCGTGGGTGAGGATCAGCGGCAACGCGGCGGGGTCAGGCGAGCGCACGTGCAGGAAGTGGATACCCAGCCCGTCGATTTCGGTGCGGTACTGCGGAAACCGGTTCAGCCGCGCTTCCGTGCGCCGCCAGTCGTACTCCGAAGCCCAGTACTCGCACAGCGGACGCAGGTACCCCAGCGGCGTGCCCTGGCTCCAGTCGTCCACGGACTCACCCTCGGGCCAGCGCGTCCGGCGCAGCCGCGCGCGCAGGTCGTCGAGGTCGGCGTCCGGGACCTCGATCCGGAACGGCGTGATCACGCTGGCGCGTAGGTCAGCTGGACGACGCCGTTGCCGAACGTCGCCGACTTCCCGAGCACCAGCGGGAACGACGATCCCTCTTCGGGGAACAGCCGTTTTCCGTGGCCCACGACGATCGGGTACAGCAGCAGGTTCAGCTCGTCGACCAGGCCTTCGGCCAGCAGCCACCGCACCGCCGTGGTGCTGCCGCTGGTCATGATGTCCCCGCCGGGCCCGGCCTTCAGCGCCCGGACCGCCTCGGCCGGGTCGCCGATCAGCAACGTCGAATTGTTCCAGCCGACTTCGGACAACGTCGACGAAAGCACGTATTTGCGGACGTTGTTCATGAACTCGGCGCCTTCGTCTTCCTCGACGGTCCGGCCGGGCCACGCCTCGGCGAACCCCTGGTAGGTGACGCGCCCGAGCAGCATCGCGTCGGCGGCGGCCATCCCGCGGCCGACGGCCTGGCCGATTTCGTCGCTCCAGTACCGCAACGACCACTTGTCCGGCGCCTCGACCACACCGTCGAGCGAGATGAACAGGTTCGAAACGATCTTGCGCATGGGCCCCTCCGGTTCGGGGTCCCACTATAAACCCGGCGAAACGCTAGGACCGTCCACTCGCGACGGTCTCGCGCACGCGCGCGCTGTCCGCCTCCGCCCGCGCCCGTTCTTCGTCCATCGCGGGTTCCAGGCGCGCCGGAACGTCCTTGTGGTGCGGCGTGCCCGCGATCGGGTCGCGATCCAGCGCATCCGTCAGGAGGTTGATCCGCGGGCCGCTGACCACCCGGCGGCCGTGGGCGTCCGGGTGGGCCATGCCGTAGCCGTGCGGCAGCGAGAGCTGGCCCGGCCGCAGCGCGGGATCGGCCTCGGCGCGGACGACCACCCGCCCCGCCGACGTCACGACGGCGACCCAGTCGCCCGGGGCCGCACCGATCGAGGCCAGTTCTTCGGGACGCGCGCGCAGGGCGCCGTCCGGGTCGGTGCGGCGCCAGCGCGGGTCACGCAGGATCTGGTTCGCGTTGTGCGCCCGCCGCTGCCCGTTGAGCAGCGAAAACGGGTACGCCGGGTCAGGCTGTTCGGCGGCCGGGTCCAACGCGGCCAGCCAGTCCAGCAGTTCGGGCACGGCCAGCCGAACACGCTCGCGGCGCATCAGGCTCCACACCTCGTCCTGCTCGTGGGCCGAGAACGGCGTCGGTCCGGCCAGCACGCGCGAGAAGAGCTCCTCACCCAGCTGGGAGCCGGTGGCGGAACTGCCCAGCGCGCGCTGCACCGGCACGGTCATCGCCTTCGCCGCGCGGTGGCAGCCCGCCCACAGGGGTGCGATCGACGCCGCGCCTTCGGGCAGCGACGCGCCCAAGGTGCGGTAGAGCAGCACCGGCAGGATCGCCGCGCGCTCCGGCATCGCCCGGACCAGGGCGCCGAGGCTCGCCTGCAGCTCCGGACGCGGCCCGGCGGCCAGTTCGGCGAGGACGTCGGACGGTGGCAGCACGCCGAGCGCGTCGAACAGCCGCGCGTAGATCTCGGCTTCGACCAGCGTGCCCGGCAGCGGGTCCAGCAACGGCCGCCGCAGCTGGAAGTAGTTCGTCGGCCACTCGAAGGTGAAGAGCGTGAACTCCCACTTCTCGTGCTGGGACGCCGCAGGCAGCACGTAGTCCGCCAGCGCGGCCGTCTCGGTGTAGGCGACGTCGACGACCACGGACAGCTCGGCCGCCCGGATCGCGCGTTCGACGTCGCGTGTCCCCGCGAAGGTGTTCGCCGGGTTCGACGACTCCACCCACACCGCGCGGACGCGGTTCGGGTGGTCGGCGAGGATCTCCTCGGCCAACGTGTTCGCCGGGAGCAGCCCGCCGATGTACTCGAACCCGGTGATCTCGGAGCGCTGCCCGGTCGTCGCTCCCCACAGCGGCAGCAGCCACGAGTGCAGGTTGTTGGTGCCGCGACGGCCGAAGTGCCCGGTGAGCAGGTACAGCAGCTTTTCGAGGTAGCTGTTGAGCGTCGAGTGCCGGCCCTGCTGGATGCCCAGTTCGACGCGCACGGTCATCGCCGTCGCCGCCGAGATCAGGTCGACCGCGCGCTCGACGTCCACACGGGACACTCCGGTGTGCGCGATCCACGCGTCCACCGGTACTTTCGCCAGCACGGCGGCGACCTCGTCGAAGCCTTCGGTGCGCGCGGCCAGGAACTCCGCGTCCTCCCCGCCGCGCTCCAGGAGCAGCGCCAGGATCGCGCCCAGCAGGTAGGCGTCGGTACCCGGGCGCAGCGGGAGGTGCAGATCCGCCAGCTCCGCGGTCTCGGTGCGCCGCGGATCGATCACGATCATCCGGCGCGCGGGATCGTTCTTGAGCGTGTTGAGCGCGTGCCGGGCGTTGGTGAACCCGTGGGCCTGCCAAGGGTTGCAGCCGAGCACGACCAGCAGGTCACAGTGCTCGACGTCCTCGGCGGTGTGCACGGTCGTGGAGCCGAACAGCTGCCCGTTGACCCAGAAGTCGCCGGTCTTCTCCTGCGACAGCGCGTTGAAGTGGCGCGTCGAGTTCATCCACTTCAGCAGCGAGGCGCCGTACGCGCCGCCGGAGTGGTTGCCCTGGCCACCGCCACCGACGTAGGCGAACGAGCCGGGCCGCCCGGCCGCGGTGTCGCCGTCGCGGATCGCGTGCAGCCCGGCCGCGATTTCGGTCAGCGCGGTGTCCCAGCCGATCGGCTCGTGCGTGCCGTCGGGACGCCGGCGCAGCGGCGTCGTCAGGCGGTCTTCGTGGTCGCCGTACCAGGTCAGGCGCTGCGCCTTCTGGCAGAGGTACCCGCCCGAGCGCGGGTGCGCTTTGTCGCCGCGGACGCGGGTGATCTTCCGGCCGTCGAGCTGCACCTCCAGCCCGCAGTTGAGGTAGCAGAGGCTGCACGCGGTGCGCTGCCACTCGCCCATGGCGTTCCCTTCACAGCAGGTCCAGTGCGCGACCCAGAGTCGTCAGACGCGCTTCGAGCGTTTCGCCGGCCGGGTAGAGCCGGACCGTGTCGATCCCGGCGTCGCGCCAGACGCCCAACCTCGTCCGCACCATCTCTTCGGTGCCGATCAGCGTCGTGCCCAGCACCATCTCGTCGGTGACGAGCGCGGCGGCGCCGTCGCGGTCACCGGCCTGCCAGCGCTCGCGGACCTCGGCCGCGACGTCGGCCCAGCCTTGCCGGCTGTAGGCGTTGTTGTAGAAGTTCGTGCCGGCCGAACCCATCCCGCCGAGGCTGAACGCGAGCTCCTTCTTGCGGCTGCCGACCAGGACGCGCAGCTCGTCCTCGTTGTCCGCGAACGCGACTTCGGCGCCTTGGCAGACGTCGATGTCCGTACGCTGCCTTCCGGCCTTCGCGAGGCCGGCGTCGAGGTGGGTGAAGTACGCGTCGGCACCCTCGGGCACGAAGCTGGTGCCGAGCCAGCCGTCCGCGACTTCGCCGGTCAGCTCCAGGAGCTTCGGCGACAGCGTCGCGAGGTAGATCGGGATGTCCGGGTTCGGCGCGGTGGACAGCCGCATCGGGCGGGCCTCGCCGGGCAGCGGGATCTCGAAGGCCCGGCCCGAGAACGCGATCTTCTCCCCCGCGAAGGCCTGGCGGATGATCTCGACCGTCTCCCGCATCCGCGTCAGCGGCTTGGCGAACGGGACGCCGTGCAGCCCTTCGATCACCTGCGGCCCGGACGGGCCGAGCCCGAGCGCGAACCGCCCGCCGGACAGGTCGGCGAGGGTGAGCGCGGCCTGCGCGATCGCGACCGGCGTGCGCGTGCCCAGCTGGATGATGCCGGAGCCGAGCCGGATCCGGTCGGTGCGGGCGGCGAGGTAGCCGAGTGCGGACGGCGCGTCCGAGCCCCAGGCTTCGGCCACCCAGCAGACGTCGAGGCCCAGCTTCTCCGCCTCGACCACGAAGTCCAGCGTCGTGCGGGTGTCCTTCGAGAACTCGACGGTGGTCGCGGTTTTCACCGCTTTTCGATCCGCACCTTGATCGCGGCGACCGTGCCGGCCATCGCCGACTCGAACTCCCGCATGCGAACGAAGACGATCTTCTGTTCCTTTTCCGGCATCCGGTCGATGGCGAACGACAACCCGGACCGGCCGGGGCCCATCCGCATCCACTGGCTCAGCCGGGTGCCGCCGTTGTCGGGCTCGAGGGTGAACTTCCAGACGGCGCTGGGCTCGCCGGGGTCCTGCACGGCCCACGCGAAGACCCGCGGCGCTTCGCATTCCACGACGTAGGAGGTGGTTTCCCACTCACCGAACGCGTCGTGCTTGTTGCGGCCGACGAACTTGCGGCCTTCTTCGCACCACTCGACGGACTGGAGTTCCGCGCTCATCTGGGGCATCAGCGAGATGTCCGAGACGACCGGCCAGACGTCCTCGGGCGCGGCGTCGATCCACGTCGAAACCTCGGCCGTCGGCAGGTCGGCGTACCGCGCACCTGTCCACTCCATCGTGGTCCCACTCCCCTCGGAGAACCTTCTGACCACGATAGTTGCGTAGATAGACCTAGACTGTCAACGTCACTCCTGACGCGCGAACCGCTCCTCGACGTCCGGGCGCTGCGCCAGCCGGGCCGGAAAGCCGGGCCCGCGGCGCATCCGGGTGTCGTCCGGCGTCATCGGTTCGGCGCACTCCGCGCAGACGATTTCGGCGTGCGTGTCGTGCCCGCAGGGAAGGTGGTGCACGGTGATCGGCGGCCCGGCCTCGCTCGCGAGCCACTTGTCACCCCACCGGGTCATGGCGAGCAGCACCGGGTAGAAGTCGCGGCCCTTCTCGGTGAGCACGTAGTCGTGGCGCACCGGCTCGGTCTGGTAGGGCACCTTCTCCAGCAGCCCCTCGTCGACCAGCCGCTTCAGCCGGTCGGCGAGGGTGTTGCGCGCGATGCCGAGCGCCTGCTGGAACTCGTCGAAGCGGCGCACGCCGTAGAAGGCGTCCCGCAGCACCAGCGGGGTCCACCAGTCCCCCAGCAGATCCATGGTGCGCGCGATCGAGCACGGCCACTGCGCGAACGATGTCCGTTTCATGCGGCCGAGCGTACGCCGTTCCCGAGAAAGACTCAGCAGGTCAGGCGCATGACCACCCGCCGCGCGGTCGGCCGGCTGACCTCGGCGAACCCCGCGTCGGCGAAGATCTTGCGGCTGCCGACGAACAGCTCCGCGGGCCAGGCGAGCTTCTGCCCCGCCTCGACGACCATCGGGTAGCCCTCGACCGCTCGGGCGCCCCGCTCGCGGGCGAACCCGACGGCGGCTTTCGCCAGGGCCGCGCTCACCCCTTGGCGCCGGAAGCCCTTCCGCGTGACGAAGCAGGTGATGGCCCAGACGCCGTCGTCCGCCGGGTCCTCGTCGCGACCGGCCCAGACCAGGCGGCTGCCCAGAAGCCGCCGGTAGGCGGGGCGGGGTTCGACCGCGCACCAGCCGGCGGGCTCGCCGTCGAGGTAGGCGACGAGCCCGGTCGCCTGCTCGGCGGTCTGCGCGCGGAACCGCTCGGCCCGTTCCTCCGCGGTGCCCGCCCGCCACTGCGCGGGCGTGTCCTTGAAGTACTGGCACCGGCAGCGGGCCGGATCACCGCGGTCACCGAAGATGGCCTCCAGGTCCGCCCAGGACGCCTGATCGACCGGTACGACAGTCAGCATGTTTTCGACGTTAGACCAGGTGGCCGGTGGTCACGTCGACGTGGTCCGGCACTTCGTCGTGCACGTCGCCGACCGTGAGCGTGCCCGCGGGTTCCACCAGGAGCACGCTCGCGCCCGCCTTCGACGACGGCTTGTGGAACGTGCCCTTCGGCACCACGAACACCTGCCCGCGGCCGAGCGTGACCACCCGCTCCGCCGGATCGCGCAGGCCGATCTCGATCTCGCCGTCCAAGACGAGGAAGAACTCGTCCGTGTGCTCGTGGACGTGCCAGACGTGCTCGCCGTCGAACCGGGCGAGGCGGATGTCGTAGTCGTTGACGCGGGTGACGATGCGCGGGCTCCAGGCGGCGTCGAAGCTCGCCAGGACTTCGTTGAGGTCGATCGGGTTCATACCGGCCATCCTCGACCTGGCTTCCGCCGCGGACGAGTGTTAGGAATCGCACATGCCGCAAGAATTCTCGCACCGGGTCGTCGCGATCGTCACTGAGCAGTCGAACCCCTTCGAGATGGGCGTGGCGACCGAGCTGTTCGGGCTCCGGCGCCCCGAACTCGACCGGCCCTGGTACGACTTCACGCTCTGCGCCGCGACGCCGGAGGTGCGGATGAACCTCGGCATGTTCACGCTGTCCGGCGTCGCCGGGCTCGAGGCCGCCGACACGGCGGACACCCTGATCGTGCCCGCTCGCCCGGACACCCACGTCCCGACGGCCCCGGCGATCATCGCGGCGATCCGCCGGGCGGCCGGCCGCGGAGCCCGCCTGGTCAGCTTCTGCACGGGAGCGTTCGCC
The DNA here is from genome assembly GCF_040682955.1 of Amycolatopsis sp. NPDC051045. Classification (NCBI taxonomy): domain Bacteria; kingdom Bacillati; phylum Actinomycetota; class Actinomycetes; order Pseudonocardiales; family Pseudonocardiaceae; genus Amycolatopsis; species Amycolatopsis sp. NPDC051045. Next base: position 479,454 of record NZ_JBFBCC010000002.1, on the reverse strand, counting down.
CTCGCCGAGGCGGGCGTGCTCGACGGCAAGCGGGCGACCACCCACTGGCAGTGGGCCGCGTCGCTGGCCTCGCGGTTCCCCCGCGTGCACTGGGAACCCGACGTGCTGTTCATCGACGAGGGCAACGTCCTGACGGCGGCGGGCAGCGCGGCGTCACTCGACCTGGGCCTGCACATCATCCACCGCGACCACGGCGCCGAGGTCGTCAACGCGGTCAGCCGCCGCCTGGTGTTCACGGCCCACCGCGACGGCGGCCAGCAGCAGTTCATCGCCCGCCCGGTGCCGGCAGTACCGGAGACATCGCTGGCCCCGGTCCTGGCGTGGGCCCTCGAGCGGCTGGACACGCCCCTGACGGTCGCGGACCTGGCGAGCCGCGCGGCCACGAGCCCGGCGACGCTGCACCGGAAGTTCCGGGCGGAGCTCGGAACGACACCGTTGGCGTGGCTGACGACGGAGCGGGTGACGCTGGCGTGCCGCTTGATCGAGCGGGGTGAGCTGCGGTTGGACCGGGTGGCTTCGGCGAGCGGTTTCGGGACCGCGGCAAACCTGCGGCTGCAACTGCGGCGTCACACCGGGCTCAGCCCGAGCGCTTACCGCCGCCGCTTCGGCCCGGCGGCTTGAGGCGCGTGAGCAGCTCGCGGGCTTCCGGGCGGCAGAGGTCGCTCGTCATCGCCAGCAACCGGGCGGCGGAAACGCGGATGTGGGGCGGAACTTGGTCGTCGTGCGCGATCTCGCGCGCGACGATGGCCGCGGCTTCGCGGTGGTCACGGTGCAGGCGCGCGGCGGCCCAGGCACTGCGGCACCGGACGACCGGGCCGAGGGTTCGATCCTGGGCCATGTCGAGCAGGCCAAGCGCCCCTTCGTCCGGCCGGAAGTCGCCGATCGTCGTCCAGACCTGCACGTTCCCTTCGCCTCGGAAGCCGCGCAACACGTGGAGCACCTCGCCACGCAAGTCAGGTCGGTGCATCCCCAGCCGACCGGCGGCGTCCCTGCGCGCGGAGCTGGGGAGCGTTTCGTCCTTCATCAGCGACTCCAGCGCCGCCGTCCCGAGTTCGTGTCCCCGGGTTCCCAGCCCGGCGAGGTCGTCGGCCGCCGACCAGCGCAGTCTCGGATGACAGTCCGGGTCGGCGGCGATCGCCTGGAAGAGCTCGGCAGCCGCAACGCGGTCTTCGCGGTCGTAGTCGGACAGCTTGCCGGCTGCGTCCCGCCGCAGCGCGAGCGGAAGGCGCTGGTCGTCGCGGATCGCCCGGACGTCGTCCAACCGCCGCAGGTCGAACAGGAGGCGAAGCCGGACGCGAGCGGCGATCCGGCCGTCGTCCAGCAGGTCTGCCAGGTGCTGCCGGCATGACGCGGGGAGTTCGGAGGTGACGTCGAGCAGGACGAGCCCTGCTCCGGCGCGGTCGCGCCCGGACCGCTCGGCGTCCGCCAGCACGGCTCGCGCGTCGGCGATGACACGCGCCCGCCAGCGCGGATCCAGCAACGCGAGCTCCCGTCGCGCGTGACGGACGGCGGTGTTGCCGCGGCTCAGTTTCTCGAGTTCTTCGACGGCTTTCGGTTCGAGCGCGGGGGCGATCTTGCTCAACGCCACGACGGCCTTGATCCGCGCGGCCGGCGCCGATTCGGGGCCCGCCAGCCGATCGAGGAGGACTCGCTCGGCTTCCCACGCGAAAGAACCGTCGTTCCACCTGGTCACGCACCCCGACCACGTCTCCGGCGAGACGAGCCGGTCCGTCACCAGCGCGCGTCCGACGGACCGGCGTTCGTGGCCGGTGAGGTCGCGCAGCACGGCCGCACGGACCTCGCCGGAGGTGACCGCCGGGTCGTGGGCCAAGGCCGGCCGGCACCGGTTCGCCGGGCCATCGGGGCGGAAGAATGCGAGGAACCGCAGCGCTTCACGCCGTTCTGCCGGCGTCAGCTCCGGCGCCCCGGCGAAGCCGAGCAACGTCCGGCGGGCCTGCTCCGCCGCCGATCGATCGATGGCCGCGAGTTCGTAGGCGGCATCGCAGCGGTGCCTGATCGGCTTCCGCTCGTCCCCCACCGCCGCCTGGAGCGCGGCAGTGGTCGCCGCGGTGGTGCCGGGGTTCAGCGCGGCCAGCCTCGTCATGGCCGCGGTCCGGCAGCCGACGTCGATGAACGGGTCCTCGGCCTGCGACCTCAGTTCGGCGATCTCCTCCGCCGCCGGAACCGGCACCATTTCCGTGACGAGAACGGCTGATTCCTGCCGCTGGTCGCAGTCCGCATCGCGATCGAGCGCTACCGCGCGTACCTCGTCCACCACATCGGCACCGAACTCGACCGCGTTGCGCACATAGCGCCGCCAGGTGAAGTTCTCCATTTTCGTGCGAAGTCCGAGCAGGACGCCGACCGCATCCACAGGCGACAGAATGTTGTTTCTCAGCAGGAGAAGCGCGGCATCGCACCGCGATGTGGCGTCGGCTGTGAAGTCGGCGGCCACCTCGCTCAGCACGGAAAGTACGCGATCGTCGTCCAGCGCGGCCAGGGCATCCATCGCGGCCGCGGCATTGCACACCCTGCCTGGCCGGCTGGCCGGCGAAAGCACCATGCCCCGCAACACGGCGGCCAGGGGCCGGCGCGTTTCGGCGGCGGCCCGGCTCATCTGGCGGCCCATGGAGGCGATCTCACCGTCCCCGATGACATCCTCATGGAGCAGCTTGACGATTCCCCGTGCGGCGGCAGCGTGGTAGCGGCGGTGCAACAACACCAGGTTGACCGCGGCGTCGAATCGCTGACGACCACTGCGTTCCCGGTCGTCGATCACCCGTTCCAGGATCCGGCCCAGCTCGTCCGGGTCAGGCACGTCCCAGCGGTAGTGCGGGAGGCCCTCGCCCCAGGTTTCGCTGCCGCCCTGCCCGAGCTGCACTCCGATCATCCCGGCGGAAGACCGCTGGTCCAGCTCCGGCGCGAGCCGCATGAGCTGCCGCCAGATCTGCAATCGGAGCTTCAGCGGAAGCGGCGCAGCCGTGAGGCGAACCAGCTGGTCGATCGCTTCGGGGTGGAATTCCGGACCGAGCAAGGAAAGTTCCGACGCCGCCTGGTACCGCGTCTCGACCGTCGATTCCGGCCGGTTCATCGCGTTGCGGAGCCCGGCCAGTGCCTGCGCTTTGTGCGGTGCACCCAGCGCGGCGAGGTGCCCGAGAGCGTTCATGGTCAGCTCGTCGTAGCCCAGCGGGTGCTCAGCGGCACGAGTGAGCGCCCGGGCGGCATCCGGCCAGTGGTCGGGCCCCAGATCGGCCAGTTTGGTCCCGGCCGTGAGCAGAAAGCCCGCCGCCGCGGTGGGGTCGTCCAGCACCGAACGGATGAGAGCGACCGCCGGCTGGTGGAATTCGGGCCCGGAGTCGGCGAGCACGGACGCGATGTACGCCCGGTCGAATGTTCTGCCGGCCGGGCCGGTCGCCAGATCGAGGAGCAGCTCACCCGCCCGGACGCGGTACTGGGGGCCTAGCCGCGCCAGAACCCGACCGCTGCTGAGCCGGTCGATGTAGTGCAGCCGGCGGTCCGTGGCCCGGTGTTCGAGCGCGTCGGCCGCCTCCACCAAGTACTCCGGCCCCAGCGACGCCAGGCCGACCGCAGCGTCCTCGACGCCGATAGTCGACCACGAACGTCGGTGGAGCACCGCCCGGAACACCGTCGCACAGCGTTCGTGGAACTCGATGTCGATTTCCAGCAGACTGACCGCGGCGGCGACGAGGTCCTGGTCGGTCGCGCTGGGGTCGTCCAGTACCGCGGTCAGCGCGCCGATCGCCCGCGTCCGCGGCTCGGGCCCCAGTCCGGCGAGAACGACCGCGGCGTCGCCGTGCTGCGTCGCCGTGACGGCCGGGCTTTCCAGCACGGACGCCAGGCCGAGCACCGCCGCCTCGCGTTCGTCGGCACCGCACTGGGAAAGCGCCTCAGCGGCGTCGAGACGGGCCTGCACGTCGATGCCCGTGCTCTTGACGACCGCCCGGAGCGTTTCCACCGCCTCCGCGCGGGCATCGTTGCCGAGCCGCGTCCCCAGCGCCACGCCGGCTTCGACCCGTGAGGGCCACGGCACGCCACCGTCCCGCATGAGTTCCCGCAGCCAGCCCACCAGACCGGGGTGGTGCGCGGCCCGGCTGACTTCGGCGAGAATCTTCCCGCCCGGGTACTGAGTGGTAGCCGCCCACGCGCGTGCCGTCTCCAGGAACGCGTCGACGATCTCCACCCCCGCCGGCACGTGCCAGGCCAGCAGGCGCGCAGCGAGCAGGTGCTGCTGTGGCCCGCCGTGATGGAGGTGCCGGATCAACCGGTCCGCCTCCGCGGGGCACAACCGCGTGTAGTGCACCAAGACGCGCCGGGCGTAGCGGCCGCGCTCTTCGGGCTCGGCCGCGTGCAGCAGCTCGGCAAAGCCGTGGTGCAACGGGTCGAAGGACTCCGGAAGCAGCCGGGCCTTCGCCGTGGCCGCGAGGTGCTCGGCGAAACTGTGGTGGAGGAAGCCGAGATCATCGGCGCGGAAGAGGAACGGCCCCACCGCGGCCAGGTGACCGATGAGCTGCTCGCGCCAGCCGGTCCCGGCGGCCGGCTCTGGCAGCCGCTCGCCGACCCAGCGGCAAGCCGCGGTGCTCAGTGACGTGTCTTCCTCGAGCCGGACCCGGCCGAGGTATTCCAGCAGCGTCCCGCAGCACTCGTCGAACGGCCCCGGCGCCACGGAATGGGCCGATCGCAGGTACCCCAGGTACGTCTCGTAGAGCTCGTACTGGTTGTCCGGCAACGGCCGGTCGGCGTACTTCTCGAAGACGATCGCCGCGATCGTGGCCAGCAACGGGACCCGGACCAGCTCGTCCAGGTGCGCGTCCCGGATCTGGCGCACGAACCTCCGCGCGGCACCGGGACTGTCCGTGAACCAGTGCTCGGCGAACAGGCGAAACGCTTCCTCGTCGAACGGCAGCAGTTCGTAGCGCGCCGCACCGATGCGCTGGAACGGCGCCAGCGTCGCCCCCTCGATCGGCCGGGTGGTGAGGACGACGCGGTAGGCCGCGTCCGACGCCCACGCCGCGAGCACCGTGACCAACCGGTCCCGGAGAGCGGTGTCGGCGACCTCGTCGAGCCCGTCCACGAGCAGCAACCACCGGCAGCCGGCGACGCGCCCGGTCAGGTCGTCCGGCCGCAGCGGCTGGGCGAGCATCGCGCCGTACTCACCGCGGACGGTTTCGGCCAGCGCTTCGTAGAAGGGCAGCTCGAGCCGCGTCGCGAGCTCGCGCGCGGTCAGCCGCAGCGGGAGGACGGGCTCGCTCAACGGCGGGCAATCGCCTGCTCCCTGCCAGCAGCGGGCGGCCTCGGCGGCCAACCGCAGCGACAGGGTCGACTTCCCCTGCCCCGGGCCGCCGGTCACCAGCATGTGCTCACCGGCGTCCAGCGCTTCCCGCATGCTTCGCGACGGCGGACGCACCGTGAGCCGCGCGGGCGGCGGGCCCGGGACGTCGATGAGCCGGCCCTTGCTGTCGAGCACCGGGAGCGGCCGTGCCTGGTCGGACGGCTGCAGCTCGGTCCCGGTCGTCACGTCCTGGCGGACGTAGACGGTCGCCAGCGACGGGCGGCGAGCCCCCGGCAGCCGGTAAGGCAGCTTCTCCGCGTTCTGGATCTGCGCCCGCAGCAGGGAACCGATCCTCGGCGGCAGCTCGGGAAGGTCAGCCCAGTCCGTCGGTGGCTCGACGGGAACCGGCTCGGCCGCTTGCACGAAGCCGACGTACATGTCGCCGTGGATCGCGCCGACCTGCACCGCCGATCCCACCACGTCCCCGGCGATGCGGTTGGCCGCTCCCGGCGGTGGTTCCTCCGTCACGAACGCTCCTCCCGCCGGACCGGCATCCTAGCGGTTCACCGCGCGGCCGAACCACATTCGGTGATGACGGACAGCGAGGCCAGCGCCTCGGCCAGCGCGTCCTGCTGCAACCGCGGCGGGTAGGTCTTCGGGTCGGCCGCGGCCAGGACGTTCAGGCCCTCCACCAGCGCCACCAGGCTCTTCGTCGTGCGCTCGAGCCGCTCGTCCGTCCACTTCGGACGGCAGGCCGCCACCAACCGACGGATCCGGGCCAGGAACGAACGGTTCGCCGCGCGGTGGCGTTCGGCCAGGTCGTCGTCGGCCAGGGCCGCCGCCAGGAAGCCCACCCACACCCGGGACTCGTCGTGGTGGCCGTGTGGGAGGTCGACCGCTTGGCCGAGCACCGCCGCGAGCGCGCCGAACGCGTCGGTGCACGCCGCTTCGGCCGCGTCCGCGCGGACCGCCGTGCGTTCGTACAGCAGGTCGCGTGCGTGCAGCAGCAACGCCTTCTTCGTCGGGAACGCGTGCATCACCAAGCCGGTCGTGCACCCGGCGCGCTCGGCGACCGCGCGCAGCGTCAACCCCGGCAGGCCGTCTTCGGCGAGCACCTGCCAGGTCGCGTTCGACAGCAGGTCCCGCTGCGCTTGCACGTCACGCTGCTTCGGCATCGAGCCTCCTTCCCGGGAAGCGTAACAGCTGCTACGGTAACAACTGTTACGGAAAGGGGGCTGCGCCCTGATGATCGACTGCACGCTGACGATCACCCCGGTGACCTGGGACGATCCCGACGCCGTCCGCCTACGCGAGGCCCAGCGGACCGAGCTCGACGCCCGCTACGGCACCGATGACCACGAACCCGGCGCGGTCCCGACCGCCGAAACCGTCGCCGTGTTCCTCGTCGCGCGCGACGACGGCGGCACCGCCGTGGGGTGCGGCGGGCTGCGGCTGCTCGAACCCGGTTCGGGCGAGGTCAAACGCATGTACGTCGAGCCGGCGGCCCGCGGCACCGGCGTGGCGGCCGCCCTGCTGCGCGCGCTCGAAAACCACGCGCGGCACCTCGGCATCACCCGGCTGTTGCTGGAGACCGGCACCGGCCAGCCGGACGCGATCCGCTTCTACCAGCGCGAAGGCTACGAACCGATCGAGGCGTACGGGCCCTACCGCAGCGAACCCCTCTCGCGTTGCTTCGCCCGCAATCTTTGAACCGGCGTCACAAGAGCCGGTAACGACTGCCTCGACACGGCGCATCCTGCCGGTTCTTGTGCGCCCGGAGCTTGCCGGTCTTGTTGACCGTCACCTTCTTGCCGCAGTCCAGGCACGTCGCCTCGGACTTCGGCGCCTTCTTGATGTGCGGCGCGGGGCCACCACCCTTGAGGACCGGTGCCGCCGGCTTCTTCGCGAGTACCGCGGGTGAGCTGGTCCCGGCGAGCCACTGGTCCAGCGTGCCCGCTCGGACCGGTGCCGCGGGGAGGACCGGGTGCGGAGCCGGGCCGGCGAGGACCGGCGGGACGTGCACCGGCACCGGCCGGTGCACGGCATTCCGCGCGGCGGCGACCTCACCCTTCCAGCCGGCATCGATGTGCTCCGCGGCCGCGACGGCCTCCCGCTCCGAGGGGTGGCTGCGCTCCCACTCGACGGGTGTCAGCACAACGCTCACGATCACGTTGCGCGCACGCTCCAGGGCGGCCAGTGCCTCCGGTGAAGTCGCCTGGTCTCGCAACCCGTGGAGCTCGGTGAGCAAGGCGACCCTGGTGCGCCACAGCGCGTTGGGCACTTGCGCCTGCCATCGGGCCGGGTTCTGCGGAGGAGCGGTCCACTGCACGACGGCGTCGGGGTGCAGCTGTTCGGCCAGCCACCTGGAGCAGGGGTCGCACGGCGCCAGTTCGGTGTAGACCCGGACGACGCGCTTCGCCCCGGTTTCCCGGGGGTGGTAATCCAGCCGGGCACCGCCGGTCCGCGCCTGCCGGACGGCGGTGCGCTCGGCGTGGACGTCCGGGTCCTGGGTTCCGCTGCTCCACACCGGCGTCTCCGGTTTGGCCTCCTCCGACCCCTGCTCCGCCACGTAGGCGACGGCCAGGTTCTTCTCCGACAACGGTTCGGCACCGCCATGCCGCGCCCCTTCGGCCACGTCGTCGGCGGGCACGTTCTGCGAGCGGTAGCGCTGGATCGGGAGGGCGGCGGTGACCGCCCGGTTGCCCGCGGCGCGCTGCAACCGCAGCACGGCGGCAGGCATCGCGGCGATCGGCGTACACGGTGCAGGCACCGCCTCGGGTTCCAGCCGGCTCGGGCGCTTCCACTTTCGCATGCACTCAGCGTGACAGGCTCGTCGCACTCAGGTCGAGATGTGGGGCGGGCACATTCGACGGCACCCATCGCTGCCCCTTCGGGCAGCAGGTCACCGCTGCCATCGGATTTCCGATGCCGCCACCAAGCCGGTCTATTGGCGGCGGCACGCGCACCGGGCCTACCGTCGAAGGCACGGCGATCCCGGGGTTCTTTTCGCCGCTCCCTCACGAACCGGAGTTTCCTTTGCGCATCAAGCAGATCGGCGTCGCACTGGCCGCGGCCGCCGTGTTCGCCGTGCCGGCCACACCCGCGCAGGCGACGTCGAGGATCGTCCCGCTCGACCTCGCCGCCGGACAGCAGCCGGAGAACATCGCCCTGGAGCCCGACGGCTCGGCCGACCTCACCTTCGCCTACACCGGCGAAATCGGCCGGGTCACACCCGGCGGGCGGGTCACCGTCATCGCCCGGATCCCGGTGCCCGCCGACGGCGATGTCCCGGTGGTCCACCGGAAACTGTTCCTCGGCGGGATCGTCCGGGCCCCCGGCGGCGACCTGTACGTGGCCGTTTCGACCGGCACCACGGCGACCGGCCTCTACCGCGTGCGGCCCGGAACCGCCCCGGTGCAGGTGGCCGCCCTGCCGCCGTCCGGCTTCCAGAACGGCGTCGCGCGCGATCCGGTCGGCGGCGACCTCTTCGTCGCCGACTCGTTCGGCTCGGTCGTCCGCCGCGTCTCGCCGCGCACCGGGCAGGTCACCGACTGGGCCACCGGCGACCTGCTCGCCCCGGTGAGCGGGTTCGGCGCGAACGGCGTCAAGGTCCACGACGGCGCGGTGTGGGTGTCCAACCTGGACCGGGGCACCCTGGTCCGGTTCCCGCTCACCGGCGCACCCGGCCGGGTCGTCGCCGCGGGGCTCGGGCCGGTCGACGACTTCGCCTTCCACGGCGGGACCGTCGTCGCGGCCGTCAACCAGGAGAACCGGGTGATCACCCTCAGCCGGGGCGGTATCCGGACCATCATGTCCACTTCGGACGGGCTCGCCAATCCGACTTCGGTGGCCGTTCGCGGTGACACGCTGTACGTCGCCGACAGCGCGTACTTCGGCGGGTCACCCAACCTGCTGCGCACCCGGCTGGGATGAACGTGCATCCGCACGGCGATTGTGCACGCGCTTTTCGGTGATCTTCAGGAAATGGTTGCTGTCAACCAATTCCAGCGGTAAGTTGGCGAACCCCGGTGCTCATCCATCGGTCACCGGGGTTCGCGCTGCTCGGCGGAAGCGGGGAGGCCACCGCCCAGAGAGCGCTTTCCGGCGGTAGGGGTCACCGCCGGGTGCAGGAGGGAAGCAGTGCCTTGGTGTTCCGTGGAACGGTCATGGCCGACCGGGTGACCGAGCCGTACCTGGTCGGCCTGGAAGCCATCGCGGGTGAGCTGTTGCGCGGCAAGTGGTGCGTCTACCTGCACGAATGGCTCGGCGACGACCTCGACCTCCCCGGCTGGCAGGTCGAGGTGGCCACCCACGCCGAGCGGGCCGGCGTCGAGGTGTGCTTCGTCGAGATCCCGCGCAAGGACATGACGCTGGTGGCGAACGTGCGCGCGCTGCCCAGCTTCGAGCAGGTCACCGAGTCCGTGGCGGCGCTCGAGCACTACCGGGACCTGACCGCGGACGACCCGGCGGCCGTCGCGCGCTGGTCAGCCCAGTGACACGAGCGCGATCGCCGCGCCCGCGCCGAGCAGCCCGGCGATCTGCGCCCGGCTCAGCCGTTCGCGCAGGAAGACCAGCGCCAGCAGCACCGGCACCGCGGGGTAGAGCGCGGCGAGCACGGTCGCGACGGCGAGCAGTTGCTGCTGGGCCGCAAGCAGGTAGAACACGATCGCCGCACTGCCGCACGCGCCGGCGAACGCTGCGGGCGCGAAGAGCCGAAGCGGCAGCCGCCACGGCACGCGGGTCGCCGTGACCAGGCCGGCGATGGCCACCACCGACACCGCGCGGCTGAGCACCACCGGCCAGAACCCCGCCTCGGCCGGGATCCTCGAGAGCGCGACGAACTGCACGGCGAAGCCGAGCCCGGCGACGAAGGCGTCCGGGATCCCCGCCGCCGTCCGGCCGGCGCGCTCGCCACGTGACCGGGAGACCAGCCACAGCGCCGGAACCGCGCAACAGACCCCGGCGAGCGCGGCGAACGAAAGCCGCTGGCCCAGCAGGAGCAGGCCGAAGAGGACCGGCAGGACCACGGCGGCGACGTCGCTCGCGGGCACGACGAGGCTCATCGCCCCCTTGCCCATCGCGCGGTAGAGGAAGGCGACGCCGACCCCGGTGCCCACGCCGGAGAGCGCGCCCCAGCCGAGCGCTGCCGCGGTGGGCGTGCCCGGACCGGCGAACGCGGCGAAGGGAACGGTCACCACCGTGCCTGCCACCTGCGCATACAGCGACACGGTCATCCCCGGCGCGCGGCGCGACACCAACCCGCTGACGAAGTGCGTGACCCCGAAGCACAAGGCCGAGACGAGCGCGAGGACGTTTCCCATCACGGCCTCCCGAGTTCGCGCTGCGCCTCGCCGACCGGGCAGATCCGGTCCTGCGCAACGCAGCCGGGACGGTCGCAGAGCCGGCACATCAGGTCACCCGAGCGGACTTCGGCGTGCAGCCCCCGCAGGAGCTGCTCCAGCAGGGGCTCCAGAGCGTCCCGGCCCGGCACCGCACGCAAGGCGCTGACCAGTACCTCCTGCCGGGCTTCGAGCGCGCGGTTCGCGGCGGTCCGGCCCGCACGGGTGAGCACGACCCCGACCGCGCGGCCGGTCTTCGCCTGCCGCCGCACGAGCCCACGGGCCTCCAGCTGGTCGAGCATCCGGGCGCAAGCGGGCTGGCTGAGCCCGATCCGCTGCCCCAGCTCGGTACCGCCGAGCCCGGGGAACTCGGCGAGGACGACCAGCGCGGCCGTCCCGCTCAGGCTGACCCCGGCGGCGGCCGCGGCGGCGCCCGTCATCCGGTCGGACAGGTTCAGCACCGCCGCGCCGAGCAGGTTCGCCAGCCGCATTTCATGCATTACTCATGCATAACACAGCCGCCGGTCGCGAACAAGATTGACTTCAACCTTGCTCGAGCTTTTACCGTCGGCGGCATGACTGATCTCCGCACTGCACCGCCCCCGATTCCGCGCACCGTCTGGATCGCCTCCGGCGTGATGGCGCTCGGCGGCTTCCTCGGCAACATGGACGCTTCGATCGTCGCCATCGGGCTCGAGTCGATGCGGGACAGCCTCGGTGCCGCCCTCGTCGAAATCCAGTGGGTCGCGACGGCGTACCTGCTGGGCCTGTCGGCCGCGCTGCCGCTCACGCCGTGGCTCGGGCGCAAGTACGGCGCCGGACGGCTGTGGCTCGCCGCATTGGCCGCCTTCCTGCTCACGTCGGTGGCGTGCGCGCTCGCCCCGGACGCCGGCACGCTGATCGGCGTCCGGGCCGTGCAGGGCATGGCCGCCGGGGTCATGGTCGCCGCCGGGCAGACCGTGATCGGGCTGGCCGTCGGCCCGGAACGGCTGGGCCGCACCATGGGCACGCTGGCGCTCGTGGTCGGGCTCGCGCCGGTCGTCGGGCCGAGCGTCGGCGGGTTCCTGCTCGCGCACTTTTCGTGGCCGGTGCTGTTCTGGCTGAACGTCCCGATCGGACTGCTCGCGTTCGGCCTGGCGCTGCGGTACGTGCCGCGCGGCGACCGGCAGCAGCCGCCGCCGATGGACTGGCGCGGCCTGGCGATGGTGTCGCTCGGCCTGCCCCTGCTGGTGTACGCGCTCACCGAACTCGGCACGCCAGGCCCGATCGACATCGTGCTCGCGACCGCCGGCGCCGCCGCCATGGGGCTGTTCACGTGGTGGTCGCTGCGCGCGCCGCACCCGGTGCTGCAACTGCGGCTGGCCGCGCGGCCGGTGATGGGCTCCGCGCTCGCGTCCGTGCTGCTCGGTGGGGCCGGGATGTTCGGGGCCGTCCTGCTGCTGCCGCTGTGGTTCCAGGGCCGGCTCGGCGCCGGGCCCGCCGAAGCCGGGGTCCTGCTCGCACCGATGGGGCTGGCCACGACGGTGTTCGTGTTCGTGGCCGGGCGGTTGACCGACCGCTACGGCGGCGGCACCGTCTCGCTCACCGGGTCACTGGTGGTGCTGGCGAGCACGGTGCCGCTGCCGTGGCTCGGCCCGGACTCACCGATGTGGCTGATCCAGGCCCTGCTCCTGGTCCGCGGCGCCGGACTCGGGCTCTCGATCATGCCCGCGTCGACGGCGGCGTACGCGTCGGTCGACGCCGCCGAACTCGGCCACGCCACCGCGCTGGTGAACATCGTGATGCGCGTGGGCGGCGCACTCGGCGGCGCGTTGTGCGTGATCGTGTTGTCCCAGGGCTTGACCGTCGATCCGGCGACCGGGTTCGGCTGGGCTTTCGGCGTGCTGACGGCCCTGTGCACCCTGGGCGCGGTGGCCACGGCCTGGCTCCGGCGGGCCGAACGTGCGTCCACAGTGGACAGCAAGGCGTGATTCACCTGGGAAGGTGGCGCGATCACCGGATCGGTGATTTATTGGAACCGGTCATGCACTGTCGGTGAGGGGAAGGGCTGGCAATGTCGGGGGTAACCAAGCGGCTTCTGACGGCCGCGGCCGTGACAGCGGTAGCGGGAAGCCTGCTGGCGGCGGCACCGGCTTCGGCCGCGGAATCCGTCGACTGGCAGCCCTGCGCCGACGCGCCCGGCGTCGACTGCGGCACGGTGACCGTGCCGATCGACTGGGCCCACCCGGACCGGGGCACCACGACCATCGCGCTCGCCCGGCGCAAGGCCACCCATCCCCAGGCCCGGATCGGCTCGATCCTGATGGACCCGGGCGGCCCCGGCGGGGCGGGCGCCGGTGAGGTCAAAGCCGGCTGGACGCTCTCGGCCGGGATCACCGAACGCTTCGACACCGTGGGGTTCGACCCGCGCGGCGTCGGCGACAGCACCCGGATCAATTGCGGGCTCGACGAGCTGATCGCCGACCACCCGCAGGTGCCGCGCAACCAGGCCGAGTTCGAACAGCTCGCGCAGTACAACCGGAAGCTCGGCGAGAGCTGCAACCGGATCACCGGCCCGCTGGCGCAGTTCGGCGACACGAAGAGCGTCGCGCGGGACATGGACGCCATCCGCGCCGCGCTCGGCGAGGCGAAGCTGACCTACTACGGCGTTTCCTACGGCACGTTGATGGGCCAGCAGTACGCGGAGCAGTTCCCGGACAAGGTCCGCGCGCTGGTGCTGGACAGCAACATGGACCACTCGCAGGTCACCGCGTGGGAATTCCTCCACAGTGAAACGCAGTCGGTGCAGGCGGAGTTCGGCGAGTTCGCCGCCTGGTGCGACCGGACCCCGAGCTGCGCACTGCACGGCCGGAACGTCTCCGAACTGACGCGCGACCTCCAGGACAAGGCCGCGCGCGGCGCGCTGAAGGACCCGCAGAGCGGCGACGCGATCACGCCCCTGAACCTCGCGTCGATCTTCCACGGCAACTTCTACGGTCCCAGCTGGGACCGGCTCGCGACCGTACTCGCATCCCTCGCGGACGGCACCGCGCCGGCCGCGTCGGTGCGGCTGCGCGAAGACATCCCGATCAGCTACGTCTTCCAGAGCGTGTTCTGCGACGACTGGCGCATGCCCGTGCACACCTTCGCCGAACTCGAGACCTACCGCCGGGCAGCCGCGGCTTTCGCGCCGGACGTCAAGGTCAACGCACTGGGCTGGACGGCGGTCACCGGCTGCATCGGCTGGCCGAACCGGACGAGCAACCCGCAGCACCCGTTGCGGGTGCACGGCGCGCCGCCGCTGCTGATGCTGAGCAGCCGCCACGACCCCGCGACGCCGTACGCGTGGTCGCAGGCCGCGGCCCGGCAGAGCGGCAGCACGCTGCTCACCTACGACGGCTGGGGCCACGGCGCGTACTTCAAGAACAGCCAGTGCGTGACCAAGGCGACCGACGACTACCTGATCACCGGCAAGCTCCCGGCCGGGGGCACGCACTGCGCCGCGGTCGAGCCGGGCACGGCGCAGGCCCGGGTCGCCGGACCGAAACCGCCGTCGACGATCGGCTTCTGACGCTCCCGTTGCGTGGCAGAATCAGTTCTGCCACGCAACGGTGCGGGGAAGGAGCGGGGAAGGAGCCGGTCATGGGGTTCAGGAGCAGGACTTTCCGCCGGATCCCCGCCGCAGCGGCGGTCGTCCTCGCGTTGACGTCGCTGACGACGGCGCCCGCCGAAGCGGCCGGCCAGCACGGCCGGTACCTCGCCCTCGGTGATTCCGTGGCGTTCGGTTACCGGCCCGGCGCCGTCACGCCGCGCTCCGACTACCTGAACGCGGCCAATTTCCGCGGCTACGCCGAGAAGTACGCCTCCCTGCGCGGGCTCCGGCTCGCGAACGCGTCCTGTCCCGGCGAGACGACGGCCAGCATGCTCACGGCCGGCGCACAGAGCAACGGCTGCGAGAATTCACTCGGCTCTCCGGTCGGCTATCGGACGTCGTTCCCACTGCACGTCCGCTACTCCGGCACTCAGCTCGACTACGCCGTGGCGTACCTGCGTGCCCATCCGGATACCCGGCTCGTATCGCTGACCGTCGGCGCCAATGACCTGTTCCTCTGTCAGAACACCACTCCGGACCACTGCACCAGTTCGTTCCCGGCCGCCCTTCAGCAGCTGGAGCGGAACCTCGCCGGTGTGCTCGGCGCCTTGCGTGCGCAGTACCGGGGTCCGCTGGTCCTCGTTTCCTACTACTCGCTCGACTATCGGGATCCCGTGCAGGTTTCGCAGGTGAAGGCGCTTGATTCCGTGTTGGGTCGAGTTGCGCGGCGCTACCACGGCGCGATCGCCGACGGCTTCACCGCGTTCCGGTGGGCCTCACTGCGGTCCGGTGGTGATCCGTGCGCCGCCGGGCTGTTGATCGCGCTGCCCGGCGGGGGTTGTGACGTCCATCCGACCGCGGCCGGGCACCGGGTACTGGCCACGGCGCTCGCCGTGGCTGCGCACTGAGCTATCGCGACCTGCGCCGCCAAAGCCCGGTCACGACGGCCAGTGCGCGGGCGCCCGGCGACGGGACCTGCACCGCGACCTCCTGACCGGTCCGGCGGCGCATCCGGTACGCGAGTTCGAGCACTTCGAGGTCTTCGGGGCGGCGCCGGCCACGGACGTCCGGCCGCAGCATCAGCTCCCCCACCGTGACGGGTCTGCCACTGGCACGGTGCGCCGTGCGCGCCATCAGGAACCTCCGCTGCTTTTCGCCAACCGGGCCCCGATTCTATGAATTCGTTTCGGGTTCGTCACCTTACTCACGAGTTGTGTCCGGTGCTTGTCCCCCGCGCGTTAGCCTCGGTCCATGATCACCATCGGCGGCCTCACCGAAGAAGACCGCGTGGCCTGGGAGAACCTGTTCGCCGGCTACAACACGTTCTACGGCAGGACCCTAGCGCCGGACTTGGTGGACCGGGCTTGGCGCGAGTTCGCGAGCGGCGAGCGGATGCACGCCCTCGGTGCGCGCGTCGACGGTGAACTCGTCGGCATCGTCCACTTCTTCACGCACGTCAGCACCACTTCCGCCGACGTCTGCTACCTGCAGGACCTCTTCACCGACAGCAAAGCCCGCGGGCGCGGGGTCGGCCGGGCCCTCATCGAGGCCGTGGCCGCCTGGGCGCGGGCGCATGGGTGCGTTCGCGTCTACTGGCACACCCAGACGTCGAACACGACCGCCCGGCGGCTCTACGAACAGGTCGCGCTCGACAAGGGGTTCATGCAGTACCAGATCCCGCTCGACGGCTGACGTCAGCGGCGGTGACGGCCGCCGCCGCACCCGTGGTGGCCGCCGTCGGGAAAGCCCGCGGGGCGGCGGCCGGTCCACATCGACGGCCAGTCCGGGGTCCCGGGGCGGCCGCGCGACCAGAGCGGGACGTCCGGGATCTCGTGCCGCACCGGAGCCACCTGCTGCGGTTTCCCCTTCAGCGGCGCCTTGACCGGCGCCTTCACCTTGTCGACGATCTTCACCGCCCGCGCGAGCGTTCCGCGACGACCGGCCGCCCGACGTCCGGAATCCGGTTCCGGCTCGACGACCGCCGGAGGAATCCCGCCCGATTCCGCGGGCGGCGTCACGGATTTCGGAGCCGGTTCCGCTGCTTTCGCCGGTTTCGCCGGGGGCACGACGACGTCCGCCGGCAGCGGGATCAACGCCACCGCCGGGGGTTCCAGGCCGGCCGGCGGCCAGGCCGCGCCCGCGCGCTGCTCGCCCGGCATCGACACCGCCGCGCTCACCCCGCCCGTCAGCGCCAGCGCCCCGGCGACCACGGACACCATCCGCAACCGCGTCAGCGAACTCCAGACCTGCGGTTTCTCCCGGTGGCGCGCCCGCGGGAGCACGAGGGTGTCCTCGTCGCGGTAGCGGTCGCGCGGTGCGTCGGACCGGACCAGCAACTCGGCGACGGTGACCTGCGCTCGGCGCGGCGCCCTACGTGCCATCAAACCCTCCACCTGGGCCGTCCGGACGGGCGGCAACGCGTCCGGACGGCCGATCATAGGAACGGTTCAAGGCCGTGTAAAGGCTCGCTCACCCAGGGTTTCCGGCGAGCCGGCCGCAGCGCCCCGGGGGCTGGGCGGGGCACTGGCCCCGGCCACCGCACCGGGCCCGGTGTCCTGCCGGACGAAACTCTCCGCAGCACCCCGTCAAGTCCTGGTGAATCTGACAGATTTCCTACGAAAGTTTTGTGCTATCCGGACGAACTTTTCCGCCACGGCCGGATTTCGCTGTGCCATTCGCCAAAGTTCGGTTCCATCGGATAGCTTGCTCCTACCGGTCAGTACCGGTGGGTGAGGCCGATCGGGTGAGGCGATCAGCGTCGGATCGAGGGAAGCGGGGACGACCATGCCCAAACACCGGCCACGTCGCAGGAACGCGCGTTCGGTCCGCCGGACCGCGGCCGCGCTCGCGGGTGGGGCGCTCGTCGTGCTGCCCACGCTGACCACGGGCCTGCCCGCGCCGGTCGTGCTCGCCAACACCGGCGATGCCCGAT
This sequence comes from Amycolatopsis sp. NPDC051045, assembly GCF_040682955.1. NCBI lineage: Bacteria > Bacillati > Actinomycetota > Actinomycetes > Pseudonocardiales > Pseudonocardiaceae > Amycolatopsis > Amycolatopsis sp. NPDC051045. The sequence continues at coordinate 462,322 of NZ_JBFBCC010000002.1, read as the reverse complement.
CCGACCAGGCCTCCGCCGGTCCGCTGCAGCAGCCGAACATCGTCATGCCGCCGATCGCGGTCGACGGCAGCCTGCCCCAGCCGCCGCTGCCGGAGCCGCTGGTCGTGCCGGGCGGACGCGCCGGCTCCGCGGGCATCTCCGGGCCGCTCGGCATCCCGGCGAGCATGCTCAGGGCGTACAAGAACGCCGCCGAGATCCTCGCCAAGGAACAGCCGAACTGCCACCTCGACTGGGCGCTGATCGCCAGCATCGGCCGGATCGAGTCGAACCACGCGCGCGGCGGGTACGTCAACGCGGCCGGCGACACGCTCGAGCCGATCCTCGGCCCGGTGCTCAACGGCGCCGGCGCGTTCGCCGCGATCCCGGACACCGACGGCGGCAAGTACGACGGCAACACCCAGTGGGACCGAGCGGTCGGCCCGACGCAGTTCATCCCGTCGACGTGGCGCGGCTACGCCTCCGACGGCAACGGCGACGGCGTGTCGAACCCGAACAACATCTACGACGAGGCACTGGCCACCGCGCGCTACCTGTGCTCGGGCGGCCTCGACCTGTCGACGGACGCGGGTCAGCGCATCGCCGTGCGCCGCTACAACAACTCTCAGTCCTATGTGGACACCGTGCTGGCGTGGGCCTCGGCCTACCGCGGCGGGGTGGCCCAGCTGCCCGACAGCGAGGTGCCGATCGGCGCGCCCGACGCCCCGGACGCCGCCGCGGCCGGTGCCCCGGTCGGCGTCCCGGCCCCGCCCGCCCCGCCGGCACCGTCGGCGCCGCCGGTGGTCGCCCAGCCGCCGGGCTCGCTGCCGGTGACCTCGACGCCACCCACCACGCCGCCCTCGCCCACGCCGCCGTCGACGAAGCCGACCCCGACCACGGACCCGAGCACGCCGCCGTCGACGCCCACCACGCCGCCGACGACCAGCACCACCCCGCCCCCGTCGTCGACGGCGGCCGCGACCCCGGCCGACTCGACCGACGCCCCCACCGAAACCACCTCGACCAGCGCGGCCGGATGAGCCCGTCGGAGCCGTTCCTGGTGCACATCCGCTGCGACACCGACGGCTACACCCATGCCGTCACCGAGGACGAATTCGCGACGGGACGGCACGACGGGCGGTTCCGGGCGGTGTGCGGGCACGTGGTGCTGGCGGCGCCGATGATCGAGGAGCCCGGCCGGTTCGACCCGGCGTGCCGCGAAGTCCTGCGCGGGGACGCAACGCCCTCGGTGCCCCGGCAGGAGCGGCGCCGGTCGCGGTGGCGGAGCAGGCGCTAGTCCACCAGGGCTTGGATGCCGTCGAGCATCCGGTCGAGGCCGAACTCGTACGCCGTGTCGCCCTGCGCCTTGGCGCTCCGGTCGAACCCGCCGCCGAGCCAGATCCGGTTCATCGCCGGGTGCGCGTCGACGACGAAGTAGTTCTCCCAGAACGAAGACCGCTGGTGCCACCACGCCTCGGTCGACTGGCCGGTGCTGCGCTCCAGCCGGGTGTTCTCCGCGTCGAGCGCGGCGTTCGCGTCGACGTACGTCCCGATGCCGTTGGCCGCCGCGACCGCCTGCCGCGGTGGCAGCCCGAGCGCGTCCATGATCGACAGCAGGTACTCCTGGCCCGCCAGCTGGCCGGGTCCCAGCGGCGGCCGGACGCGCGAAACCTCGCACAGCCACGGGTGATCGCGGTAGGCCTGCCGGGTCCGCTCGGCGTAGAGCGCCACCTGCTCGCGCCAGTCCCCGCGGCGCGGCTCGCCCGGCCCGGGCAGCCGCCGTTCGACGAGCACGTCGTCGACCATCAGGTCCACCAGCTCGGCCTTGCCGGGCACGTACGTGTAAAGCGTCATCGTGCCGGCCCCGAGCTCCTTGGCGACGCGGTGCATCGACGCCGCGGCGAGCCCGTCGGCGTCCGCGACCCCGATCGCCGCGGCGACGATCCGCTCGATCGTCAGCGTCGGGCGGCGGCCCCTGGTCGGTTCGGCGGCGCCACCGCGGGCGCGCCAGAGCAGCGCGAGCGTCCGGTCGACGTCCCCGGCGCCACTGCGTTCGGCGGTCATGCGGTCCCCTCGCTCCTCGCTCGGAGATTACCCTGGGAAGTGGACGAAGGGGGTGAGGAGATGACCCGGCGCAAGCCGCCCAAGGTGTCCTTCCGCTGGTGGGTCGACCGGCAGATCGAGCAGGCCCGGGAACGCGGCGAGTTCGACGGCCTGCCCGGCACCGGCAAGCCGCTGCCGAAACCCACCGGCCACGACGCGGCGACCGACTGGGTGCTTCGCGAAGTCAGGAGAGGCGGGCACGACACGAAGGCGTTGCTGCCGCCGTCGCTCGCGCTCAAGCGCGAAGTCCAGGACCTGCCGGGGCAGCTCGCCGCCGAGCGGACCGAACGGCGGGTGCGGGAGATCGTCGAGGACCTCAACGAGCGGATCCGCCAGGCCTACCTCAACCACCTCTCCGGCCCGCCGCTCACGGTGGCGCCGGTGGACGTCGAAGAGGCGGTCGAAGGCTGGCGGCGCTCACGAGCCGCGTCGTAGCAACGCCCGCTCCGCCGCGCTCCACGCGGTGGTGGTGAGCAGGTAGATCCCGGCGGCCTGCGGCACGACGAGCATCGCGAGCACGGTGCCGAAAGGCAACAGCCGCAGCAGCTTCCCGCCTGCTACCTCGGCGGTGGCGGGCTGCTGGCGCACCGAAAACCACGCGACGACGGCGAGCCCGGCCGCGATGACGAACACGAGCGGGCTGCCGGCCAGGCCGTGCGCGCCCAGCGGCGTCCCGAGCAGGGTCGCGCCGAGCAGCGAGTTGGGTTCGCCGCCGATCGTGGCCGTGGTGAACAGCCGGTACATGACCGTGAAGAACGGCAGCTGCAACAGCATCGGCAGGCAGCCGACGAACAGCGAGGTCCCGGACTCCTGCTGCAGCTTCGTCATTTCCGCGGCCAGCCGCTCGCGGTCGCGGCCGTGCTTCTCCTGCAGCGCGCGGATCTCCGGCAGCAGAGCGGCCCGGGCTCGCTCGCTGCGGGCCGCCGACCGGGCGAGCGGGTGCAGCAGCAGCCGCACAAAGAGGGTGAAGACGACGATGGCCGGCGCCGTCGAGAGCGGGCCGGTGAGGGCGTGGATCAGGTGGTACGCGCCTTCGACGGGCACGTCGAGGAAACCGAACACGGGCAGCACTCCGCACGAGTGGAAGGGATGGGGGTGAGCGGAATGGCTGCGTCGAAGAGGTTCCTACGCAGCCGTGCTGCGGGAACCGGGTGCTCGTGGGCGGCTCCGGCCCGGTCGGCCCGGGTCGCGGAGCCGGATCGACTCGGCGCGCCGGGCCCGGCGGCGCAGGGCCGTGGCGCGGCTGCGCACCGGCGCCGACCACAGCGCGAGCTCGGCGCGGTGCGTGCTGCTGACCAGCAGGACGACCAAGAGGCTCGCGGCGGCGAGGGAGGCGAAGGCGACCAGCGCGGCCGGGCTGGCCAGCACGGGGAACGCCAGCTCGAGCAGCGTGTTCACGGCGGCCGTCCCCCTTCCTCCGAGATCTCAGGGTAGCGGAATCGGGACCCGCGGTGCTCCGAGGTAACAGCCCGATGGGCTGTAACCTGGTTCGATGAGAGGCCAACTACTCGTCGTGCCGCTCCTGGCGCTGCTCCTGCTGTTCGCCGTCCCGTGGTGGACGCTGGTGCTCGCGCCGGACTGGGGCACCGCGGGCACGATCGCCGGCACCGCGCTGTTCACGCTCGGCCTGGTGGCCATGCCGGTCGCCATGGTCCGCGGCCACGGGCGGCGCCAGCGCGACGGCGCCGCCCGCCTCGGCGACTCGCTGCTCGCCGTGATCTGGGTGCTGTTCAGCTGGTCGGTGCTGAGCCTGGTGCTGCGGGTCGCGCTGCTCGGCGTCGACGACCCGGCGCGGTCACGGATCGTCGCGGGTGCGACCGCGCTGATCGCTGCCGGGCTGCTGGTGCACGGCCACCGCGTGGCCATGCGCGTACCGCCGGTCAAGGCGGTCGACGTGCTCATCCCGCGGCTCGGGCCGGGGCTCGACGGCCTGCGCGTCGCCGTGCTGACCGACACCCACTTCGGGCCGATCGACCGGACGAGGTGGTCGGAGCGGGTCGTCGCGGCGGTCAACGCGCTCGAGGCGGACGTCGTCTGCCACGCCGGCGACCTCGCCGACGGCGCGGTGGCCAAGCGCCGCAAGCAGGTCGACCCGCTCGGCGGCGTCCAGGCCGGGCTCGGGCGGTTCTACATCACCGGCAACCACGAGTACTTCGGCGAGGCCCAGGCCTGGCTCGACCACATGGCGGGCCTCGGCTGGGACACCCTGCACAACCGCTCGACGCTCCTCGAGCGCGGCGGCGACCGGATCCTGTTCGCCGGCATCGACGACCCGACCGGCGCCGCGTCCGGCCTGCCCGGCCACGGCCCCGACTTGGAGCTCGCGCTGGCCGGCGCCCCCGCCGACGTCCCGGTGGTGCTGCTGGCGCACCAGCCGAAGCAGGTGAAGCAGGCCCGCGAGGCCGGCGTCGACCTGCAGATTTCCGGGCACACGCACGGCGGGCAGATCTGGCCGTTCCACCTCCTGGTGCGGTTCGACCAGCCGACGGTGTCCGGCCTGACCCGGCACGGGAAGACCCAGCTGTACAACAGCCGGGGCACGGGGTTCTGGGGCCCGCCGTTCCGGATCTTCGCGCCCAGCGAGATCACGCTCCTCACCCTGCGGTCGGCCTGACCCGAACGCCCAAGGTGGCCTTGGGTGCGTCAGACGCATCGAAGGCCACCTTGGCACCACCGACAATTTTTTTTGTCTTGACAGACCGATGTGTCGGGTTCAGGCTGTCCCCATGACGACTACCACCTCCGCCGACGGCACGAAGATCGCCTACACCCGCGCCGGGTCCGGTCCCGCGCTCGTCCTCGTCGACGGCGCGATGTGCTACCGCGGCTCGTCCCCCAACGACGCGCTGGCGAAGGAGCTGGCCCCGCACTTCACCGTGTACACCTACGACCGCCGTGGCCGGGGCGAAAGCGCCGACACCGGGCCGTACGCGGTCGGGCGTGAGGTCGAGGACCTCGCCGCGCTCGTCAAGGAGGCGGGCGGCGAAGCGTTCCTGTTCGGCATTTCCTCCGGTGCCGCGCTGGCGCTCGAAGCGGTGAACCAGGGCCTGCCCGTGCCGAAGCTGGCGGTGTACGAGCCGCCGTTCGTCGTCGACGACACCCGCCCCCGCGTCCCGGCCGATTACGCGGCCCGGCTCGACGAGGCGTTGGAAGAAGGAAAGCGCGGCAAGGCCGTCAAGATGTTCATGACCGAAGGCGTCGGCCTGAGCGGCGCTACGGTGGCGATGATGCGGATCATGCCGTTCTGGGCGAAGCTCAAGAGGGTCGCCCACACGATCCCGTACGACACGGCGATGGTGATCGAGCACCAGTCGGGCCGGCCCCTGCCGGCGGCCTGGCCGGAGGTCAAGGTCCCGGCGCTGACGATCGACGGAGGCCGCAGCCCGGACTGGATGCGCAACGGCGTGGCGTCGCTGGCGAAGGTGCTGCCGTCGGCGGAGTACCGGACGCTGCCGGACCAGACGCACATCGTGAAGGCACCGGCGCTGGCTCCGGTGCTGACGGAGTTCTTCCTCGCCTGAGCGACGCTTTCCGCCGCGCTGGCCATGGGGCCTTCCGGTCTCGTCACAACTCCCTTGCCTGAACGATCACCGACCGGGCAAGGTGCAGGCGTGCCCACCCGCGCCCTGGTCTTCGACTTCGACGGCACGCTCGCCGACACCGAGTCCGCCGTTCTGCAGTCGTGGCAGGAGGTGTTCCGCGAACACGGTGCCGAGCTGCCCTTGGCCGCCTGGTACGCCGTCATCGGCACCCAGCACACCACGCCCGCGATGTTCGCTCTGCTCGCCGAGCACGCACCGGACATCGACCCGGAGGCACTGCGGCCGGTCACCAAGGCCCGCGTGTACGAGCTCCTCGAGAGCCTGGGCCCGCGCGAAGGCGTCCGCGAGTACCTCGACGCCGCCCGCGATCGCCACCTCAAGCTGGCCGTCGCCTCCAGCTCGTCCGGGGGCTGGGTGCTCCCGCACCTCGAGCGGCTCGGCATCGCCGGCTACTTCGACGCCGTCCTCACCGGGGACCGGCACCGGGCCAAGCCCGATCCCGACCTCTACCTCGCCGCCCTGGACGCACTGGGGGCCGACGCCGGCGAGACCATCGCCTTCGAGGACACCCCGCACGGCGTCACCTCCGCCAAGGCCGCCGGGCTGACCTGCGTCGCCGTGCCGAACGCGATCACCGAGAGCCTCGACTTCGGGCAGGCGGACATCGTGCTGCCGTCGTTCACCGCCAAGCCGCTGGAAGCCCTGCTCAGCCGCTGACCAGCGCCAGCAGCCGGTCCAGGAACGGCAGCTGGCCCTTCACCAGCTTCTCCCGGGCGACCGCCACCGGGAACCACTCGACCCGGTCCACCTCCGGGAACTCCTGCTGCTTGCCCGATCGCGGCGGCCACTCCAGCGTGAAGGTGCCGGGCACCACCGCGGTCGGGTCGAGGTCGGCCTCGACGGCCCACGCCGTGACGACCTTGCCGCCCGACTGCTTCACCTCGCCCAGCGGGACGTACTCACCGGCCGGCGCGGGCAGGCCCAGTTCCTCCTCGAACTCGCGCCGCGCCGCGTGCTCCGGTGGCTCGTCCGGGTCCAGCTCGCCCTTGGGCAGCGACCACGCCGCCGCGTCCTTCTTCGCCCAGAACGGCCCGCCCATGTGCCCGAGCAGCACTTCGACGTCCCCGCCCCGCCCGCGGTGGAGCAGGAGCCCGGCACTGCGTTTGCCCGCCATCGGTTCAGTCTGCCGAAAGACTTCCAAGATTTTCCGCGAGGGTGTCGAATCCGGCGGGGGCCCGATCGACGCAGGGGCAGAAGCAAGCGAAACCCCAGGGAAGGAACCCCGAGATGACCACCACGATCGCCCCCAAGACCCAGACCGCCACCACCAAGACCACGCCGGTCACCGGCCTGGTCGTCGGCGCCTCACGGATCGCGATCTCGTTCCTGTTCGGCTTCCACGGCCTGCAGGGATTCGGCTTCTTCGGCGGGATCGACGGCCAGGGCGGCGGCGTGCCGTTCGGCTCGTTCCCCGGCTGGTGGGGCAGCGTCCTCGAGCTCGCCGGCGCCGTGCTGCTGCTGATCGGGCTCGCCAGCCGGCCCGCCGCGATCCTGCTGTCGGGCGTGATGGCCTACGCCTACTTCACCGTGCACGCCCCGATGGGCCTGCTGCCGCTGCAGAACATGGGCGAGCCCGCCGCGGTCTACTCGTGGATCTTCCTGCTGTTCGCGGCGGTCGGCCCGGGCCGCTTCGCCGTCGACGCGCTGATCAAGCGCCGTCGCTGAAAGAAGAGACCGAGCGCGGTCCGATCAGTAGCCACCCTGGGCGGCTGCGAGGTCGGACCGCGCCATCACGTGTTCCATCAGGCTGGTCAGCACCTGCTTCGTCGACTCGCGCTCGCGGGCGTCGCACAACAGCAGCGGGACGTCCATGCCGACGTCGAGCGCCTGCCGGACCTCCTCGGTGCCGTAGCGGTACGCGCCGTCGAAGCAGTTCACGCCGACGACGAACGGCAGGTTGCGGCGCTCGAAGAAGTCCACCGCGGCGAAGCAGCTGTCGAGCCGCCGCGTGTCGGCCAGCACGACGGCGCCGAGCGCGCCCTCCGCCAGCTCGTCCCACATGAACCAGAACCGGTCCTGCCCCGGCGTGCCGAAGAGGTACAGGATCAGGTCGGGGTTGATCGTGATGCGGCCGAAGTCGAGCGCGACCGTCGTGGTGGTCTTCTGCTCGACGCCGGACAGGTCGTCGACTCCCTCGGACGCGGTCGTGATGACCTCTTCGGTCCGCAGCGGCGGCACTTCGCTCACCGAGCCGACCATCGTGGTCTTGCCGACCCCGAACCCGCCGGCGATGAGTACCTTGACCGCGGTCGCGGTCAGGTTCCGCCGGGGGTCAGAGTTTCCGGATGCCATCAAGGACCGCCTGCAATACGTGTCGGTTGGGGGATTCCTGGGCCGGTGCCGCGGTACGGAACAGCACCAGGTTCTGCTCGATGAGGTCGCTCAGCATCACCTTCACCACGGGCAGCGGGAGATCGACCCGCGCGGCCACCTCGGCCACCGAGACCGGCCGCTGGCACAAGGCGATGATGCGCGCGTACTCCGGTTCGAGCATGCCTGCTTCGTGTGCGGTGCGCAGCGCAACGACGAGCGTGATGAGGTCGAGCCCGAGCGTGTCCGACCGGGTGCGGCCGCCCGTGACCGCGTAGGACCGGACCAGCGGGCCGGCCTCGTCGTCGAACCAGGCTTCGTGCCGTGCGCTCATGGCGAAGTGGGCAGGACGCCGGCGCCGGTCCGCGGGGCCGAGGTGAGCACTTGGCCGACCCGCTTCACCATCAGGTTCATCTCGTACGCGACCAGCCCCATGTCCGCGTCTTCGCGGGCCAGCAGGGCGAGGCAGGCGCCTCGCCCGGCCGCCGTCACGAACAGGAACGCGTGATCCATCTCGACCATCGTCTGGCGGACATTGCCGCCGCCGAAGTGCCGCCCGGTGCCGCGGGCCAGGCTCTGGAACGCCGAAGCCACCGCGGACAGGTGTTCGGCGTCCTCCTCGGAAAGGTTGCCCGACCTGCCGATGAGCAGGCCGTCCGAGGACAGCACCACCGCCCGGTCCGCCCCGGCGACCCGCTTGACGAGGTCGTCCAGCAGCCAGTCGAGCTCGTGGGCGCCTGAGTTGACCATTACTCGCGCTCTCCGTACCTGTCGTCGTTCTCGGAAAACTCTTCGTCACGGGCCCGGCGGGTGCCCTGCTGGAAGGCGGACAGCCTGCTGCGGGCGACCTCCGGCGATTCCAGCTGGACCTCTTCCCGTTCCTGTGCGGGCTTATCTTCCCGCAACTGGGGAACGAGGCTCTGCTGACGTCGCCGTTGCGGCAGCGGCGGGCGTCCGGGTGCCTCCGGGCGGCGGGGCTGCTGCGGACGGCCTTCGGGCGTCGTCGCGGCCCGCGGCTCCTGCGGCGGCCACACCGGCTGCTGCGCGGCCGGGCGCGCCGGGCGCGAGGTCCGGGCGGGCGGTGCGGGCGGCCGGACCGGGGCCACCGGCTGGGCCTGGGTCGGCTGGCTCACCGGCTCCGACACGGACCCGACGGGGACCGGCGTCGGCACGGACGGCGGCTGCGCCGGGGCCGGCGGCGGGACGGCCACCGGGGGCGGCGGTGTCACAACGGCGGGAGCCGTCGCGGGCGCCGGCGGGGCGGGCGGCTCGGTGCGGTGCCGGGCCGGGCGGCGCTGCGGCCGCTTGAGCGGCGCGACCTCGTCGTTGCCCGCTTCCGGCTCGGCCAGGTTCGGGACGAGCTCCGGCTTCGGCGGGGTGATCGGCTGCTCCGGCTCGGTTTCGGCGAGCGGGGCGAGCAGGTCGGTGCGCACCAGCACGATGGCCCGGGTGCCGCCGTAGGCCGACTCCCGCAGGTGCACCTGGATGCCGTGCCGCGCGGCCAGCCGCGCGACCACGAACAGGCCGAGGCGCGGCTCGTCCGACAGCGCCATGATCCCGAAGTCCGGCGGGCCGGCCAGCATCGTGTTGATCTCTTCGGTCTGGTCCGGCTCGAGCCCGAGGCCCTGGTCCTCGACCTCGATCACGACGCCCTTGCCGACCACGTTGCCGCGGATCTCGACCCGCGACTGCGGCGGCGAGAACGCCGTCGCGTTGTCGATCAGCTCGGCGAGCAGGTGCACGAGGTCGCCGACGACCGGGCCGCGGACGGCGATTTGCGGCAGCACGGCCGTCTTGACCCTGGCGAAGTCCTCGGTCTCGGCCGACGCGCCGCGGACCAGCTCGGCCAGCCCGACCGGGTTGCGCCACTGGCGGCCCGGCTGCCCGCCGCCGAGGATGATCAGGTTCTCCGCGTTCCGGCGGGCGCGGGTGGAGAGGTGGTCGAGCTGGAACAGCGTGTCCAGCTGCTCCGGGTCCTCCTGCTTGCGCTCGGCCTGGTCGAGCACCTTGAGCTGGCGGTGCACGATGACCTGGCTGCGGTGGGCGATGTTGAGGAACACCGTCTTGGTGCCCTCCTTGATCTTCGCCTCTTCGATGGCGGCCGCGATGGCCGTCTGCTGCGCCTTGTTGAACGCGTCGGCGACCTGGCCGATCTCGTCGGTGCCGTGGTCGAGGAAGTGACCGCCCTCTTCGAGGTCGACGGGCTCACCCGCCTGGACGCGCGCGACCAGCTCGGGCAGCCGGACCTCGGCCGCGTCGAGGGTGTCCTCGCGCAGCCGGTGCAGGCGGCCGATGAGCCGGTTCGACAGCCGGACGGCGACGAACACCACGAAGACCGCGAACAGGACGGCGATCACACCGGCGATCAGCGACTCGGTGAACGTCGAGTCGGCGTCGTTGATCGCGGCCTGGCTCGCGTTCGAGCTCTGCAGGATGAAGATGCCCATCAGCGCGGAACCGACCTGGCGGGCGGCGGTGCGCCACTGGTCCTGCGGTACCGGCAGCTTCGACAGGTCGCCGCGCAGGAACGCGGTCTCGACCTGGGTCACCACCTGCCACGGCTGGCTGGCGAGCAACTCGTCGTACTTGGCCTTGACCTCGGGGATCAGCTTCGGCGCCGACGCGTCGAGCTGGGCGTGGTAGGCGCCGACCTGGCCCACGTAGGCGCGGAAGTCGTCGTTGGTCAGCCCGCCCGCGGCCAGCCCGGCGGCGGCGAGCGCGTCACTGCGCTGCATCGCGTCGGCCGCGGTGAACAGCGGGATGGCGGTCAGCCGGTCGAACGCGTTCTGGGCGCCGCGCGCGTTCTGCGCGAGCCCGGCCACGCCGTCGGTGAACTGGTCGATCATCTTGTTGTAGTAGGCGAAGGCCTGGTTGATCTGCATCTGGCCGCCGTCGATCGCCTGACGGTTCGGGGCCAGCTGCTGGTACAGACCGAAGAACGTGGTGATGTTCTTCAGAACGCTCGGCGGGGTGTCGTCGTAGTCCGCGAAGTTGTCCCTGAGGTACTGGATCGTCTTCGCGGCGTTCTCGTCGGTCTTCGGCCGGACGGCCGCGAGCGCGGCGCGCTGGCTGCTCTGGCCCGCGAGCAAGCTCAGGGTCGCCTGGCGCTCCTGCTGCAGCGAGGCGAGGAACGGGATCGACGGTGCCTCCGAGCCGCGGATGCGGTTCGTGTAGTCCCGCCCCGTGACGGCGTCGTAGATGAGGTAGCCCGCGAGAGCCACGCCGACGAGCAACAGCGCGACACTGGGGACGAGCGCGATCGTGAGGACGCGCTTCCGAATCGAGGATCCCCGGTTGCGTCGAAGAGAAATCTGCTTCACCTGGGTCCGTTTTCCTTCCGGCAGTACATGGTTTCGGGTCGCCCGAGGTGGTCTGCACCCGGATTCCGACCAGCCGGATCAACATCACCGTGGTCTGCTTCGCCCGCGACGACGTTAGGCAGCGCTCCAGGGCGCGTCAAGTCCGTGGCGATAACGTGATCTTGGAACGGTGACCCGTCCACACTCGCTGCCTGCGCTTGGAAAGTCCACCACCGAAAGTCGTGACGTTCGTCCCAGCACGACTTCCGTTCCACCACAGCAAGTGCAGGCTGGAACCGGTGACGGTCCGGCCGCACCCCCGGGCCGGCCCCGCTACGTACGACAGCACCGAACAGTTCGGTGAGAAACATCACGGACGTGCCCCCGCGTCTCCGCGCACCCCCTTCATCCGGGCCGGATGGCGTTCCGAAAGCGGAATACGCGGGATTCGCCGACGTGGCCACGGAATCACCGGAGAGCGCGCCGGAATTCCCGCCAATCCGCAACCGCGCTCGTCCGAGCAGGCCGGGGGCGCCGGTACCGGTTCCGGCGACGGGCGGGTTCCGTCAGCCCGGGAACTCGTCGGCCAGGGTGTTCCAGAACAGCAGCTCGTAGCTCTGGAACAGCCGCGCGCAGCGGTGCGCCTCGCGCTCGTCCAGCCGGCGCGCGTCGAGGCCGGCCTGGACCGCGGCCAGCGCTTGTTCTTCAATTTCCGGGACGTCCGCAGCGAAGAAGTCGAAGAACGCGCACTGCACGTCGGTGAACCCGTAGTGCTCGCGCATGCCGGCGGCAACCTCCCGGCAGTACCGGCCGAAGGCGGCGAAGTTCGCGAAGATCCCCGCCGCGGTCGCCGCCTGCTCGCCGTTCAGCGCGAGCCAGGCGACGTAGGCCGGGTAGGCCTGGCAGCCCGCGCGCGGGCGTTCCTTCCCGTGGTCCGGACCAGTCGCCGCGAGCAACGCGTCCAGCATCCCGTTCGCCTGCTGCTCGCCTGGCGCGAGCCCGCCGAAGAAGGTGCGCGCGTTCGGCTCGTCGGCCCGGGCCGCCAGCGTGTGGAAGCTCCGCCAGTCGCTCAGCGTGATCAGCTTTTCTTCCGCGGCGAGCGCGGCGAACACTGCGCGCGGTGCCCGGCCCGCGGCGATCAGCGGCACGAGCCGGTTGTCGCCGTCCCGTGGCGCGAGTCCGGCTTGGATCTCTTCCAGCAGCTTGCGTGCCGACCGGGTCATCGGTTCCCCCTGTGGTCCACCGGACGTGACCCCTCCATTCAAGCGCGGTTCGCGCGACCGCGCCCGGGTACACAGTGGACAGTGGTGGGGACCTGACCGCGTCCGGCCGCGGAACGGGGACGGCTGACCTGGCCGCGATTCTCTATCCACCCGCGCCGGGAGCCCCTACAGTGTGGCCAACCGGACCTTTCGAGGAGGCCAGCGTTGACCACCCCGTCCGTCGCCGAGCAAACCGAAGGCCAGACGATCCCGCGGCTGCTGCACCGCAACGCGGTCGAATACCCGGACCGGCCGGCGATCACCTCGCTCGACATCGAAGGACAGCCGACGCTGACCTGGCTGGAGTTCCGTACCGCGATCGCCGAGGTCTCCCGCGGGCTGGCCGCGCTCGGGCTCACCCCGCGCGACCGCATGCTGATCATGGCGCCCGGCTGCCCGGACCACATCGTCGCCGACCTCGCCGCGACGCACCTGTCCGCGATCCCCTGCACCGCGTACGCCACCCTCAGCCCGGACCAGATCCGGTACGTCGCGCGGCACAGCGCGGCGCCGGTCGTGGTGCTCGGCGGGGAGAACGAGCTGGCGCGCTGGCGGCCGGTGCTCGACGACCTCCCGGCGCTGCGGCACATCGTCGTGCTGGACGAGACCGCGATCCCCGCCGGTGACGACCGCTTCCTCTCCTTCGCCGACCTGCGCGCCCGGGGCCGGGAAGCGCTTGCGGCTGATCCCGGGGAGTTCGAACGGTCCTGGCAGGAGATCAAGCCGGACGACCCGCTGTCCATGATCTACACCTCCGGCACCACGGGCGACCCGAAGGGCGTCGTGCTGTCGCACCGCAACGCGATCCACCAGGCGTACGCGGTCACCGAGCTGCACCACCCGCCGATGCACGCGACGAACATCGCCTACCTGCCGCTGGCGCACATCGCCGAGCGGGAGCTGTCGATCTACCTGCCGATCGTCTGGGCGGGACACGTGCACACCCTCGCCGACCCTTCCGGTGTCGTCGGCGCGCTCGGCAAGGTGCACCCGCAGAGCTTCTTCGGCGTCCCGCGTGTGTGGGAGAAGATGGTGGCCGGGCTCAAGAACATGCTCGGCGGCGTGCCGGAGGACCGGCGCACCGCGCTGCTGGCGGCCAACGAGCTGCTGCAGCAGGGGTACAAGCTGCGCAGCGCCGGAAAGCCGGTGCCCGAGGAGCTGGCCGAGAGGATCCGGCAGACCGACGAAGCCGCGCTCGCCCCGATCCGCGCGCTGCTCGGGCTCGACCAGGTGCTCGTCGCCTCCAGCGGCGCGGCTGCCCTCCCGGTGGAGATCATCTACTTCCTGGCCGGGCTCGGCATCGAGATCTGCGAGGTCTGGGGCCTGTCGGAGACGACCGGCGCGGCGACGTCCAACTCCGGCTCGGACTTCCGCGCGGGCACCGTCGGCAAGCCGCTCGACGGCGTCGAGGTGAAGGTCGCCGAGGACGGTGAGCTGCTGGTCCGCGGCCCGATCGTGTTCCTCGGCTACCTGCAGGAGGACGGCACCATCGCCGACGCCACCGACGCCGACGGCTGGTACGCCACCGGCGACATCGGCACGATCGACGAAGACGGCTTCGTGACGATCACCGACCGCAAGAAGGAACTGATCATCACCTCGAGCGGCAAGAACATCGCGCCGACCCGGATCGAGGGCCTGCTCAAGGAGCACCCGCTGATCGGCCAGGCCGTCGCGATCGGCGACGACCGGCCGTACGTGACGGCGCTGATCGTGCTCGACGACGAGATCGCGCCCGGCTGGGCCGCGGCGAACGGCGTCGAGGCCGCCCCCGATGACCCCGAAGCCCTCGCCGGTCACCCGGCGGTGCGGGCCGAGCTGGAGCGCGCGGTCGAGTCGGCCAACAGCAGGCTCGCGCGGATCGAGCAGATCAAGCGCTACCACGTGCTGCCGAAGGCGTGGACGCCCGAATCCGGCGAGCTGACCCCGACGCTCAAGCTCAAGCGCCGGATCATCAACGACCGGTATTCGGCCGACATCGAGGCGCTGTACGCCGCGGTCCGCGACCCGGAGCCCGCGGCCGGCGCTTGACCCCTGCGCCGAGGGGGCACTTTCCCGTGGAAGTGCCCCCTTGCGGCAGTCAGGCGGTCCGGGGTGAGGTCGTTTCCGTCCACTTGCGCAGCCGCGGCGGGACGCGCTTCTCCAGGCCGTAGTTCTCCAGGTGGGCCGAAAAGACCTCGTCGAACGCCTTCTGCACGGTCTCGGTGTCCCACACCGGGCGCTCGAGGATCGGCTGCTTGAGGAACGGCTGGCCCATGACGTGCAGCTGCGGGCCGTTGCACCGGATCATCTGGCCGGTGATGCCGTCCGAGCCGTCGCCGAGCAGGAACAGCACGACCGGCGCGATCCGCGACGGCGTGCGGTCCGGCGGGCAGGCGCGCAGGGAGCGTTCGGACTTCCACACCATCCGCGTGTGCGCGAGCGGGCAGACCGCGTTGACGCGGATCCCGACGTCCTCGAGGTCGAGGGCCCAGGAGTAGGTCAGGGACGCGACCGCGCCCTTGCTCGCCGCGTACACGCCGAGCTTGCGCTGCCCGAGCGAGGCGCCGGAGGAGATGTTGACGATGGAGCCGCCGGTGCCCGCGTCGACCATCGCCTTGATCGCGGCCAGCCCGGTGTTCACCACGCCCAGAACGTTGACCGCGACGAGCTCACGCGCCTGCTCGGCGTCGTCCTCCCAGGGCAGCGCCTCGTAGTTCAGCCCGGCGTTGTTGACCAGCCCGTCGATCCCGCCGAACTCCTTGACGCACAGGTCGACGATCTCCTGCGCCTCGCCCGCCTCGGCCACGCTGTGCCCGCTGGCGACGGCGCGGCCGCCGTGCGCCCGGATGTTTTCCGCCGTCCGCTCCGCCAGCTCGACGTCGACGTCGTTGACCACCACCGCGCCGCCCGCTCGCGCGATGTGCACCGCGAACGCCTCGCCCAGGCCCCGGCCGGCGCCGGTGACCACGACCGCCTTGCCCTGCATCAACCCGTCCATCGTCTTCTCCCCGCTCTGCGGCGCCGGCGGCGCGCGCTCCGTCCACCCCGGCCGGCTCTGGGTCCAGTCTTGGCCCATTCGGTCCAATCCGGCATCGGCGCGACGACGAGCGGCCGCCGCCCTGCGCCGAGCGAGTCCGGATTGATCAGCGCGGACTATCCGCGCGCCGGTCACGAGGGGGTGACTGGCTCGCATTCAGGGGACATCGGGGCGTGACCGGAGCCATACTGTGTGTGCTTTCCGGTGGTCGACCGTGACACCCCCGGTCGGGGTAGTCACCGGAGAGGCACAATGCGGTCGGTCCATGTTCACTCGATCGGGGGTCGGTGGTTACGAGGTGGCGACGCGCGCGACCCCCCGGTTCCGGGCCGTCCTGGCCAACCGCGAGTTCCGCGCGCTCTGGTTCGCCGAGACGCAGTCGATGCTCGGCGACCAGCTGACCATCGTCGCGCTGGCCATCCTGACCTTCGACCGGACCGGGTCGCCGCTGCTCTCGGCGCTCGTCTACTCCCTGTCGTTCCTGCCCGCGCTCGCCGGCGGGCTCGGCCTGTCCCAGCTCGCCGACCGGTTCCCCCGGCGCGCGGTGCTGGTGACCTGCTCGTTCGCCCAGGCCGTGCTGATCGGGCTGATGGCCCTGCCCGGGACGCCGATGGGCTGGCTGTTCGCCCTGTTCGTCCTCGCGCGGCTGGCGAACGCGCCCGCCAATGCGGCCCAGAACGCGCTCGGCCGCGAGGTCTTCGCCGACGACGACGTCTACCTGCAGAGCCAGGACCTGCGCGGGATCACGAACAACACGGCGATGCTGGCGGGCCTCGCCGCCGGCGGCCTGCTGGTGACCACCATCGGGACGTCGTGGGCGCTGGCGATCGACGCGCTGACGTTCCTGGTCTCCACCGTCGCCGTGCGGCTGCTGGTGCTGCGGCGGCCAGCCGCGGGCGACGGCGGCGCCCCGTGGTTCGGCGCCGTCCGGCAGGTTTTCGGCGACGAACGGCTACGGGTGCTGCTCTACCTGTCCTGGCTCGTCGGCCTGGCGGTGATCCCGGAGGGCCTCGCCGCGCCGCTCGCCGCACAGCTGGGCGCGGGCGACCAGGCGGTCGGCTGGCTGCTGGCCGCCGACCCGCTGGGCTTCGTGCTGGGGACGTTCCTGCTGTCGCGGTTCGTTTCGACCGAGCACCGCCGCAAGCTGCTCGGCGTGCTGGCCGCGCTGCCGCTGGCCGCGCTGGCGGCGTTCGCGCTGCGGCCGAACCTGGCGTTCGCGCTGATCCTGCTCGCGCTGGCCGGTGCGACGGGCGCGTACGTCATCACGGTGTCGGCCACGTTCATCACGTGGGTGCCCAACGACATCCGGGGCAGCGCGGGCGGCCTGTACCGGACCGGGCTGCGGGTCGCCCAGGGGGTGGGCGTCGGCGTCGGCGGGCTGGCCGCGCAGGCGCTCGGTTCCGCGAACGCGACCATCGCGCTCGCCGGCGCGGCCGGGCTGCTGCTGGCCGTGCCGGTGGCGCTGGCCTGGCGCCGGGTGGGTGGCGCGGAACCGCGACCGTGGCCGTCATGAGCGCCAGGAGCCACCTCCCGGTGCGGCCAAGATCATGAATGGCATTCACGGACGACACGGGCGACAATTCGAGGGTGGTTCAGAAGTCGCGGTTGCTCATGGGGGCCACCTCCATGCGGGGACAGTCTCGCAGAACCTTTTGCGCCGCGTTCCCGGCAGTTCCGCCGGGGCCTTGGCCGATCCGTTGCTGTGGGATGGTACCCGGTTACGGAATGCGTGAACACTCTGCCAGGTACCGATGAGATTACTCAAGACCGCGACTAGGCTGGAAAGGAGGTGACCAATTGCATCCAGGACCGGACGGAGACCCGGGCGCGCCGGGCGAACCGGGCGGCCCGCCACCGGCGCGGCCGGAAAGCACCGCGGAACCGGGCGTGACCGAAGGTGCGCCCGCGACCACGACCAGTGGTCCAGTCGCGACCGCCCGGGTCCGGCACGCGTACTGGCCGCGCAACTGGGCGCTCTGGCGCCGCCGACCGGTGCAGGTCGCGTTCATGCTGGCAGCCGAAGCCGTCGCCGTCGCGATTCTCGCCGTCTCGTTCGCGCGCTCGCCGATTCCGTCCGGAAACGACTGGATCAATTTCGGGATTCTGGCCGCGGGCGCCACCGTCCACATTCAACTGACCCAGCGCCAGGAAGAACGGCGGCGCAACCGGACCAAAACGGTGCTGATCGACCTCACCGCCGTCTGGACGTTTTCCGCCGCGATGATATTGCCGGTACCGCTGATCCTTTTCGTCATCGCCGTCATCCGGCTGCAGCACTGGTTCATCGCGCGGCGGCCCGCACACAACTTCATTTTCTCGTCCATCACGCACGGCCTCGCCGGCGCGCTCGCCCACCTCACCTACACGACGCTCGGGCCGCACCTGCTCGGCCGCCCGGGCTGGGGTGACTTCCTCCGCGAGTCCGGCACCATCGTCCTCACCGGGGCCATCTACGAAGCGATCCAAATCGCGTACGTGGGCGGGGTCCTGCTGCTCGGAACACCCGCCGGCCGCACGGTCCGCAACGTGCTGGGCAGTCCGGCCGACAACATGCTCGAAGCGATCACCATCGGCCTCGGCGCGGTGACCGCGATCCTGCTCGCCGCCGTCCCGCCGATGGTGGCGGTGATGGCCGTGGTCACCGTGGTCTTCAATCGCCTCGCGGAACTCGACCAGCTCCAGAACGACGTCCGGACGGACCCGAAAACGGGCATTTTCAACATGCGTGGCTGGTCGGAGTCGGCCGAGCGGGCTCTCGAACGGACCGCTCGATCGGGTGATCAACTGGCGTTGCTGATGGTCGATCTCGACCACTTCAAGTGGATTAACGACACCTATGGACATCCGGCGGGCGACGACGTGCTCCGCACCGTTGCGCAAACCCTCGACGAAGTGACCAGGCCGAGTGACTTGGTCGGCCGTTTCGGCGGTGAGGAATTCCTCGTTCTGCTGCCGGACATCGACGAAGACGCGACGTGGGACGCCGCCGAACGCATCCGGATCGCCATCGCGAAGCTCCACATCGTGACGACGGACAAGCGCGGCGACCCGGCGACCATCGCCGACCGGACGACGTCGATCGGCGTGGCCCGCCACCCGCGCCACGGCGACACCCTCGAGCGCCTGCTCCAGTCCGCCGACGCGGCCGTCTACCTGGCGAAGGAGAACGGCCGTGACCAGGTCTGCTTCGCCCCGGACACGGTTACGCCACCGGCCGGACGGTGAGTACGGGCACTCCGCGGAGATCCCGGCCGAGCCGGCATCGAGCCAGTCCCACGGGGACGGTCCGGCCGGAACGAGCCTTGCGGACAGCCGGAAGGAAACTCTGCGGTTATCCCCATGTCGGCCCCGCAGCGAGGCTGGCACCCTGGAACCCATGCCAGCCCTGACCGATCCGCCGCGCGTCCGCCGACCCTGGTCGACGTCGGGGTGGCTGCTGCTGGTCCTGCTGATCGTCTTCGCGTTCGGGTTGATCGCCTCGCGCCCGCCGTCCCCGCCGGACCAGGGCCCGCCCACCGGTGACGTGCTGGCCGCGCAGAACGCCGTCGAGGCGCTGGTCCACCCCGGGCCGCGCCCCGACGCCCTCGCGCGGCTGCCGAAGGACTTCACCGCGCTCAGCGGCGTCACCCCGGGGGCGATGCCGGCCCGCGACGGCACGGTCCGCGCCGTGCACGCGGACGGCGGCTGCTCGACGCCGTGGGGCGACGACAACACGAAGTGGGACTACGCCGTGCCGTGCAAGGCCCACGACCTCGGCTACGACCTGCTCCGGTACGCCGACCGCAAGGGCCACCCGCTCGGCCCGGAAGCCCGGGAAGCCCTGGACGACCGGCTGTCCTACGACATGCACCACGCCTGCGACCTGAACCCGGTGAACTCGGCGGTCACCTGCCGGGTCGTCGCTTCCTTCTACTCGGCCGGGCTGGTCGTCAACTCGTGGCACCAGCGCTGGGGCCCGCCGGTCGGCGACCCGATCGGCCCGATGGTCGCCGGGGTGCTGGTGATCGGCTGCCTGCTGGTCTTCCGGCTGCGTGGCTGGCTGCACGCCCGCCGCGTCACGCCGGTGCCGGTGCCCGTCACCCCGCCGGCGGCGATCAGCCGGTGGGCCCTGCTCGGAGCCGGCGGAGTGGTCCTCCTGCTGCTCGGCGAGTCGGTGACGGCGCTCGCGCACTGGGCCGGGGCCCCCGAGCCGGCGCTGTGGCCGCTGACCTGGCTCGCCCAGCTCGCCCCGCTGATCTACTTCGCCGGCGGGCATGCCAACGCGGCCGGTTGGCGTGCCGAGCAGGAGGCGGGCGGCGGCTACCGCCACTACCTGGCCGAGCGGGCGAGCCCGCTGCTGCGGCCGGCGCTGATCTTCGCCGTCGTCGCGCTGCTGACCCCGCTCGCGCTCGAACTGCTCGGCATCCCGGCGGGGACGATGGCGACGGTGATGCGGATCGCGCTGCACCCGCTCTGGCTGCTCGGGGTCTACCTGCTGACGATCGTGTGCGCGCCCCCGCTGCTGGCCTTGCACCGCCGGGCGCCGGTGAGCGCCGCGGCCGGGCTGCTCGCCCTGGTCGCCGCCGGGGAGCTGGCCGCGAGCTGGTCGGGTTCGCCGTTGCCCCGCTACGCGGCGACGTTCGCCCTCGCCCTGCTCGCGCAGCAGCTCGCCTTCGCGCACGCGGACGGCGTCCGCCCGGCACGACGGCTGCTCGCCGCGGCCGCGGCGACCGGTGTCGCGGGCCTCGCCGGGATGAGCGTTCTGCGGGACGGGCCGCCCGTCCTGCTCGGCAGCCCGGGCGCTCCCGCCGCGTTCTCCGCCCCGCCGTGGGGCGTGCTGCTGCTCGGCCTGGTCCAGCTGGGCGTGCTCGGGCTGCTGGCCGGCCCGCTCGGCCGGCTCGGCGAGCGGGCCGCCGTCACCCGCGCCTGCCGGGTCGTCCTGCGCGCGCCGATGAGCCTCTACCTGGGGTTCCTCGCCGCCATGCTGCTGCTGGTCGCCGTCGTGTACCTGCCCGGCCGGATCGCCGACGGGCTCAGCTGGCTGATCCGCCCCCGCACCCTGGTCGCCGTCGGGCTGCTCGCGGTGCCCGCGACGCTGGTCTTCTGGTGGTTCGAACGGCACACCCACGGCGCCCGGGGGCCGCGCGTGGCCGACCACCCGGGCCGCCGGACGGCGGTGCTCACCCGGGCCGCGGCCGGGCTCGGGATCGGCTACGCGACGCTCGGCGTGTTCGGCTTCGCGCTGACCCGCTTCGGCGGGGTCGCCGCCGACGCCGACCTGCTGGGCCTGCGGCTCGACCCGATCCAGAGCCTGGTGCACCTGCTGCTCGGGGTCTTCCTGCTGCACACGATCCGGATCGGGGCCGGCGCGGCGACCGGCACGTGGCTGGCCACGGCGCTCGCGTGCGCGCCTTCGCTGCTGTTCGCCGCCGACGGCGGCCCGCCCGGCCTCCTGGGCGTCACGCTCCACGCCGTGACGGCCGGGTTTGCCCTGCTGGCCGCCGCGGGAACCCTCCTACCGGCTCGGTCACCGGCGAATGCGACGTCCTGACCAGGCGAAACCGTCGAACGTACGGGAAACTGGGTGGTGCATGACACATTCGTGGGGGGATGTGTAACGCTACGGCAACCAGGGGAAGGCACCATGCGTCCCATTCCCTAGCACCACCCGATCGATGGAGTGAGGAGGCGCCCGCGTGGATCACCCGCCTCGAAACGGGCAAGGCGGCCGCCGCCCCGCCCGGCCCTGGCCGGAAGAGCCCGGCCGGGACGACGCCGGGCGCGGCACTCCGCCGTCGCGCCGGCCCGCACCCCGCCGCGAGCCGGTGGACGCCCGCCGCGCGGCCCCGTCGCCGTCGCCCCGTCCGCAGCCGCGTCCGGCGCCCAGGGCCCGGCGCAACTCCTTCCGCAGTGCGAAGATCTCGCTGGGCGTCGTTTCACTGCTGGTGATGGGCCTGACCGGGTACGCCTGGGCCGCCATGCAGGGCCTGGTCAACGGGCTCAACTACACGAACGTGCTCAGCGACGGCGGCGGTGGCGAGAAGCCCGCCGACGGCGCCCGCGACATCCTGCTGGTCGGCTTGGACAGCCGCACCGACGCCCAGGGCAACCCCCTGCCGCGCGAGGTGCTCGACGAACTGCGCGCCGGCGAGGCCGACGGCGAGCTCAACACCGACTCGCTGATCTTCGTGCACATCCCCAACGACGGCAGCAAGGCCGTCGCGATCTCGCTGCCCCGCGACACCTACGTCGACATCCCCGGCGGCTACGGCAAGCACAAGATCAACTCGGCCTATGCGCGGGCGATGCTGGCGGCCCGCAAGGACCTGCAGAAGCAGGGCGTCACCGACCCGAAGGAGCTCGACGTCAAGGCCAACCAGGCCGGGGCGAAGGAGCTGATCGAGACCGTCGAGAAGCTCACCGGGTCGACCATCGACAACTACGCCGCGGTGAACCTCCTCGGCTTCAGCGAGATCACCAAGGCCATCGGCGGCGTCGACGTCTGCCTGAACAACACCGTCAAGGACCAGTACTCCGGCGCGAACTTCACCAAGGGCCGGCACACGATCTCCGGCGTCGAGGCCCTCGAGTTCGTCCGGCAGCGCCACGGCCTGCCCAACGGCGACCTCGACCGCGTCGTACGCCAGCAGGTGTTCATGGCCGGCATGGCGCGCAAGGTGCTCTCGGCCGGCACGCTGACCAACCCGGGCAAGCTCAACGACCTGATCGAGGCGATCAAGAAGTCGGTCGTGCTCAACCAGAACTGGGACATCTTCGGGTTCGCCCAGCAGATGAAGGGCCTGACCGGCGGCAAGCTCGAGTTCCGCACGATCCCGGTGAAGAACATCGAGTACAAGACGCCGGAGGACGGCGTCGCCATCCAGGTGGACGCGGCCGCGGTGAAGCAGTTCGTGCAGGGGCTCGCCGGACCGCAGCCGGGTGAGTCGGCACCGCCGGCCCAGCAGGCCGACCCCGCCAACAAGGCGACCACGGTCGACGTCCGCAACGCCTCCGGCCGCACCGGCCTCGCGGCGAGCGTCGCCAAGACCCTCGAAGGCAGGGGCTTCACCTCCGGCGACACGGCCAACGCGACCGCGCGCAAGACCACGGTGATCTGGGTGCCGAAGGGCGGCAAGGACGCCGGCCAGGCCGTCGCCGACGCGCTCGGCGGCTCGCCGACCATCCAAGAGGACAAGAGCGTCCGGACCGGGCACGTGATGGTGTTCCTCGGCGCCGACTACGAGGGCACGAACTCCGACGCGAGTTCCGGCGCCGGTGCCGCGGGGGCGACCTCGCAGGCCACGGCGCCGCCGCCGGCCGCCGCCGACGAGGACAAGCCGATCACCGCCGAGGGCGTTCCCTGCGTCAACTGAGCCGGTCGGAGCGGTGCCGTTAACCCGTTCGGCCTAACTCACGCAATCGGTATCAAAGACATGCCCGAAATCGCGTAAGGGCCGGGCCTCCGCGCACTTACATAAAGGTGAGGGTGCACCTGCACGGGAATCGTCACGCCCGCGCAGGTGCCGTGGGAGCGCACGGCAAGGGACATTGATGTGCTGATCGACGCTGAGGAGTACCAGCGGATCCTCGGAGACGAGCTCCGCAAGCTCCGGCGCAGCCGAGGCTGGACGCGCAAGGAGCTGAACCAGCACTTGCAGAGCGAGATTTCGCTGCAGACGCTGGCCACCTACGAGCTGGGCACCAGACAGTGCTCCGTCGTGCGCCTGGTCGAACTGTGCGTCGCGATGGACGAACTGCCCCAGGACCTGCTGGCCAAGGTGCACCGCCGGGTGTTCCTGGACGAGCCCGGGCGGGTCCGCGTCGACCTGCGCAAGGTCGTCGCCGACGCCTCGGCCGACCTCCTGCCGCTGCGCCGCTGGGCCGAGGACCGCCTGCGGCAGGCCGGCGAGCAGGGCGGCGGCGAGGTCGCCCTCGACCTGCCCGCGCTCGAGCGCATGGCCGAGCTGTGCGGGCTGCCGACCGTGGACCTGATCGCCCGCCTTCGCCGCTACACCTCCCGCTGATCCCGGCGGTTCCTCACCGGCCCCGCGGCGCCGGTGAGGAACCGGCCCGGTCAGCCGACCAGGAAGTCCTCGCGCCGCACCTTCCGCGTGTCCAGCCAGTACCGCCAGGTGAAGCCGGGCCAGATCGTCCGGTTGACGCCCTTCGCGTCCAGGTACCAGCTCTTGCAGCCCCCGCGGGTCCAAATGCCCTTCGCGAGCTTGCGCTGGATCTGCGCGTTGAACCGCTCCTGCACCTCGGGCTTCGGCTCGATCGCCTGGCCGCCGGCCAGGCGCAGCGCTTCGGCGACGTAGGAGATCTGGGCCTCGATCATGAACACGACGGAGTTGTGCCCGAGACCGGTGTTGGGGCCGAGCAGGAAGAACAGGTTCGGGAATCCCGCGACGGTGATCCCGAGGTGCGTCCGCATCCCCTCGGTCGCCCACTCCTTGCCGAGGTTGCGCCCGTCGCGCCCGACGATCTCCAGGTCGTCGAAGGCGTCGGTGACGTGGAAGCCGGTGCCGTAGATGATGACGTCGGCCTCGTGCTCGACGCCCGCGGCGTCGACGACGCTGTGCTCGCGCACCTCTCGCACACCCGCGGTCACGACGTCGACGTTGTCGCGCGCCAGCGCCGGGTAGTAGTCGTTGGAGACGAGCACGCGCTTGCAGCCCATCGTGTAGTCCGGGGTGACCTTGCGCCGCAGCTGCGGGTCCTTGATCGCCCGGTCGATGTTGCGCTGGGCGATCCGCTGCCCCAGCTTCATCACCCACGACTGGCCGTTGAAGCCGATGGCGCGCGCTTCGAGCAGCCAGTAGAGCAGGGTGCGATAGGCGCGCTGGGCCGGCGGAAATGCCCTGAACAGCGCGCGGGTGCGCCCGGACATCTCGCGGTCGGCTTTCGGCATGATCCACGGCGGCGTCCGCTGGAACAGCGTCAGCTCCTCGACGTCCGGCGCGATCCGCGGCACGAACTGCACGGCGCTGGCGCCGGTGCCGATCACGGCGACCTTCTTGCCCTTCAGGTCGACGTCGTGGCGCCACCGCGCCGAGTGGTAGGCCGGGCCCTCGAACTTCTCGATCCCCGGCAGCTCCGGGATCATCGGCAGGTGGAGCGCGCCGACCCCGGCGACCAGCGCGGTTCCGACGAACTCGTCGCCGCCCCTCGTGGCGACGTGCCACCGGTGGCCTTCGGCGTCCCAGCGGGCGCCGGTCATCTCCTGGCCGAACCGGACGAACCGGCGCAGGTCGTACTTGTCGGCGACCTCGCGCATGTAGCGCCAGATCTCCGGCTGCGGCGAGTAGGCGCGCGACCAGCCCGGGTTCTGTTCGAAGGAGAACGAGTACATGTGGGACGGAATGTCGCAGGCGCAGCCCGGGTAGCTGTTGTCGCGCCAGGTGCCGCCGACGTCGTGGGCCTTTTCGAGGATGACGAAGTCGTCGCGGCCCTCCTTGCGCAGCTGGATCGCCATGCCGAGACCGGAGAACCCGGTCCCGACGATGACGACGCCGGTCTCCGTGCGGTTGCCCATGACGCCCTCCAGGTTCCTGTTACTCGTCGTCCATCTTACTGGGAGTAGGTTACCAGCGGTAGAGTGTGGCTCGTGACCACCGCGAAGCGCAAGCGCATGCCCCGGGCCGACCGGATGCGACAGATGATCGAGGTCGCCGAGCAGGTCTTTTCGACACGCGGCTACGCGGCGGCGTCCATGGACGAGATCGCCGAACTGGTGGGCGTCTCCAAGCCGATGCTCTACGAGTACTTCAACTCGAAGGAGGGCCTGCTGCTGGCCTGCATCCGGGAGTCGCGGGCGGTGCTGCGCGAGGTCACCGAGCAGGCGACGGTCGGCGCGGTGGACGCCGAGGACGCGCTGCGCCGCGGCCTGCTGGCCTTCTTCGTCTTCATCCGGGAGCGGCGCCAGGCGTGGTCGCTGCTGCGGCACGAGATGGCGCTGATCGGCACGTCGGCCGCCGACGAGGTCGAGGAGACCCGCCGCCAGCAGACCGACCTCATCGCCGCCCTCATGAGCGGCTACTTCGACAGCGGCGACGACCTCCGGGCCGAAGCGGCCGCGGAATTCGTGGTCGGGGCGTGCGAACGGCTCGCGATCTGGTGCGAGCGGCACGACGAAGTGAGCCCCGCAACGGCCACCGAATACGCCATGGACGTGCTGTGGGCCGGCCTCCGGCAGCGTGCACGTTAGCCTGCGCGTGCACTAGGCCATTTGGTCGTTACGCAGCGCTGTCGTGTCTTGTGACACAGAGTTGCTCTACGGTATCGAGGACACGGTAGAAAGTGTGCTGGAGTCTCACGACCGGAGGAGGGGCGCCCCACCCGCGTCATGGAATTGCGGTGGCCGCGTCGCGGTTGTGTAAAGCATGCTGGTGGAGGAGAGGGGCGTGAGGCAGATGGTGGAAGCGATCACGGCGACGTACGTGCAGGAAGACGCCGATTGGGCCATCACGGTCAGCGGCCGCGGCAAGGAGCTGACCGCACGGGCGCCCGGCATCATCGCCGCGCGGGACCGGGCCGATCAGCTGGTCGAGGAGCTGGCCGGCGAGGCCAAGACGACGGTGGTGCACCTGCTCAACGGCAGTGCGCTGGACTTCACCAGCGCCTACATGACAGCCCGGCTGACGCTCCCGAAGCTGCCGCCGCTCGAGGTCCCACCGCCCGGCAGCGTGCCGAAGCAGCAGACTCCCGCTTCGACGGAGAAGAAGCCGCAGCTGCCGCCGAGCAAGCAGCTCCCGAAGGCCGTGGAGGACCGCAAGAGCCCGGCGACGCCGGCGCCCGCCGTCGAGAGCAAGGCGCCGGCCAAACAGGCCTGAGCGCTACTTGAGGAGCTTGCGCACCAGCAGGACCAGCACGAGGACGCCCGCGCCGATCAGCGGGAACTTGACCTTGGGGTTGTCCAGCTTGGCGCGCACGCCGTCCTTGGCCGCGTCCGCGAGCTTCTTCGGGTCGGCCTTGACGGTCAGCTGGTCGAGCGTGGCCGCCAGTGCGGTCCTCGCCTGCTCGATCTCACGCTCGATCGTCTCGGGATCGCGGGCCACTTGTCCTCCTCGCCGCAGGGACTTCCGGGCCCCAACTTAGTCGACCGCCCCGCCGCCTCCGCACGGGCCACGCCGCACGCTACGCTTCCGAGTGCGAGGGGCCCGTAGCCCAATTGGCAGAGGCACATGGTTTAGGTCCATGCCAGTGAGAGTTCGAGTCTCTCCGGGCCCACGAGCGAGTGGGCGAGGTCCGCGCGCGGAAAGCGCGCGCCAGCCTCGCTCGTCGTGTCTCCTGGGAGGGCAACCCCCGGACCCCCACCGCGGTCACCCCCCGTCGGAAACCGTGATGTGCGGCGCCAGCGCCCGCAGGAAGTCGGGCGCGTCGAACATCTCCCCCGCCGGCGCGACGCCCTTCACCTTCGTTCGCCCGGTCAGGATGCGGTCCACCGCCTCCACCGCGAGCGGCGCGCTGACCGCGTAGATGTCCTCACCGCGGGCGACGATCCGGCGTTCGCGGCCCCCGGCCCGCACGACGACGTCCACCACGAACGTCTCCGCCGCGTCGCGCTCACCGGCGGCCGCGAGGCCCTCCGCCGCGTCGACCGTCATGTACGACGTCACCGAAGGGACGTTCAGGTGCCGCGGGATGGTGACGATGTCGGCCATCGAGAACTCGCCGAAGACGGGCCGGGCGCCGAGCGGCTCGGGGAACACCCACTCCCGCGTCGGCAGGGCGTCGTCGCGGTGCTCCAGCCGGCCTCCCGCGAACCGGACGCGCTTGCCGGCCCGGCGTTCCCGGGACACCTGGCCCGCGGCGAGGGTCCCGGCCGTCGGGCGCCAGCCGCTGAGCCCGTAGGCGACGTGCACCTCGTCGGCCGCCGTCCAGTCGCCCATGGCCGCCGTGGCCAGCAGGTCGCCCAGGCCGCCGAAGAACGCCATCGCGGGCACCACCGCGGTGTCGGCGGCCAGCTCGAAGGTGTCGAGGTTCGCCTCGATCTCGGCGGCGACGTCCACGTACGGGACGCCGGCGCGGATGGCCGCCTCGGCCACCGGGAGCGCCGTCACGGCGAACGGGCCCGCGCAGTTGATCACGGCCGCCACGCCGTCGAGCGCGCGGTCGAGGGACGCCGGGTCGTCGACCGGCGCCGGCCGCCCGCCCGGCAGCTTCGCCGCGTCCCGTCCGGAAAGGATCGGGTCGAAGCCGCGCTTCCGCAGCTCGGCGACCACGAAGCGGCCGGTGTGTCCGTAAGCGCCGTAAACCAGTACCGGAGTCATGAGGCAATCCTGGCGACCACCTCTCGTCGTCACCAGTGTCCGGAACGACGTGATGCGTACACTTCCGGACATGCACGCTGTCGCCCTCGCCGCCACCGACGGGATGCTCTCCTTCGAGCTGACCATCGCCACCGAGGTCTTCGGCGAGCACCCGCAGTACGACTTCGCCGTCTGCGGCGACCAGGCGGTGCGGGTCGGCCGGTTCCTGCTGGAGCCGGACCACGGGCTCGACCGGCTGGCGCGCGCCGGCACCGTGATCGTGCCGGGGTGGGCCGACGTCGACGCGGCCCCGCCCGCCGAACTGGTCGACGCCGTGCGCGCGGCCCACTCACGCGGCGCACGGGTGGCGTCGCTCTGCACGGGCGCGTTCGTGCTGGCCGCCGCCGGCCTGCTGGACGGCCTGCACGCGACCACGCACTGGGCGCACACCGGCGTCCTCGCCGCCCGCTACCCGCGGGTGACGGTGGACCCGGACGTGCTCTACGTCGACAACGGCACCGTGCTGACCTCCGCCGGCAAGGCCGCCGCGATGGACCTCTGCCTGCACCTGGTCCGCGCCGACCACGGCCCGGCGGCCGCCAACGCGATCGCCCGCCGCCTGGTCGTGCCGCCGCACCGCGCCGGCGGCCAAGCCCAGTTCGTCACCACCCCGGTGCCCGCCCACGACGACCACCCGCTGGCTTCGCTGCTCCCGTGGATCACGGCCCGGCTCGACCGGCCGCTGACGGTGGCGGACCTGGCCCGCCGGGCGAACATGAGCTCCCGCCACCTGGGCCGCCACTTCCGCTCGGCGACCGGCACGACGCCGCTGCAGTGGCTGCTCAACCAGCGCATCCGCCGGGCCCAGGAACTGCTGGAGAACACCGACGCGGGCATCGACGCCGTCGCGGAGGCGGTCGGCATGGGCACGGCGACGACGTTGCGGCGGCACTTCAACCGAACGGTCGGCGTGCCCCCGGACACCTACCGCCGGACGTTCCGCAGTCAGTAGCGGACAGCACTCGCCAGCAGCGGCGGGTACACAGTGGACGGTTCGCCGTCGACCGTCGCGCCCGCGAACTGGAGCATCGCGCGCTGGGCGCCGTGCATCGGGGCCGGGTAATCGAGCGCCGGCGCCGAAACTTCGTCCAGCCGGGCCAGCTGCGCGGGTGTCAGCGTCACGTCCAGCCCGGCGAGGTTGCCGGTCAGGTGCTCCAGCCGCCGCGCGCCGACGATCGGGACCACCGTTCCGCGGCGCGCCAGCAGCCAGGCCAGTGCCACCGCGGCGGACGTCGACCCGGTCTCCTCGGCGACCGAAGCGACCACCTCGATCACCGCGAACTCCGCTTCGGACGGACCACCGACGAACGCCGCGCGGGCCGAATCCGTGACGTCGGTGCCGCGCCGGTACTTGCCGGACAGGAAACCGTTCTTCAGCGGGCTCCACGGCACCAGCGCCAGGCCCTGGTCGAGCGCGAGCGGTGCCAGCTCGCCCTCGACCGTCCGCGCCAGCAGCGAGTACTCGACCTGCAGCGCGATCAACGGCGTCCAGCCCCGCAGCAACGCCGTCGTCTGGGCCTGCGCGGTGACCCACGCCGGGGTGTTGGAGAAGCCGACGTACCGGATCTTGCCCGCGCGCACCAGATCGTCGAGGGTCCGCAGGGTTTCCTCGATCGGCGTACTGCGGTCCCAGTTGTGCTGCCAGTACAGGTCCAGGTGATCGGTCCGCAGCCGCCGGAGCGTCTCGTCGAGCTGGGCGGTGATCGACGCCCGGCCGGCACCGCCGCCGTTGGGGTCGCCGGGGAACATGTTGCCGAAGAACTTCGACGCGAGCACCACGCGCTCGCGCCGGCCGGGGTGGGCGGCAAAGAAGTCGCCGAGGATCTTCTCCGAATGACCGTTGGTGTAGAAGTTGGCCGTGTCGACGAAGTTCCCGCCGAGGTCGAGGTAGGTCGCGAGGATCTTTTCGGACTCCTCGACGCCGCAGCCGGCGCCACCGGGGTCCTCCCCGAAGGTCATCGCGCCGAGGGCGAAGGGGCTGACGCGGAGGCCGGAGCGGCCGAGGGTGACGTAGTGATCGAGTGGCACGAAGCTCTCCTTGCGTGTCGGATTGGCTGATATCAGGAAACGCTGATTCGCTGCTCGGCGGTAGACTGATCGCCGCCATCCCTTGCACAATCCTCTCGATATCGGTTATCTGGACAAGTGCTCGAAGAACTCCGCGACCTCGTCGCCCGGCACGCGCCCACCGGCCTGCGCACCCCGGTGCCCGGCCTGCTGCTGTCCAAAGTGGAAACGAGCGAGCCCCACCACTCGCTCGCCGAGCCGCTGCTGGTCGTCATGGCCCAGGGCGGCAAGCGCCTGCTGCTCGGCGAGCAGGTGCACGAGTACCGCGCCGGCCAGTACCTGCTGGTCGGCACCGACCTGCCGGTGACCGGCCACTTCGTCGGCGCCACGCCGCGGACGCCGGCGCTGGGCATGGGCCTGGCCTTGCGGCCCGCGGCGATCGCCCCGCTGCTGCTCGAGGCACCGCCCGGCCGCTTGCCTCGCACGCCGCCGTCGTCGCCCATCGCCATCGGGGACACCGGCCCGGAGCTGCTCGACGCCGCGCTGCGGCTGGTGCGGCTGCTCGACCACCCGTCCGACGCGGCCGTGCTCGCGCCGCTGGTCGAACGGGAGATCCTCTGGCGGCTGCTGACCGGCCCGCACGGCGGCCTGGTCCGCCAGATCGGCGTGGCCGACAGCGGACTGGCCCACGTCGGCCGCGCGATCCGGTGGATCAGGGACAACTACGCCGAGCCGATGCGGATCGGGGAACTCGCCCGGTCGAGCGGGCTGAGCGCGTCGGCGTTCCACCGTCACTTCCGCGCGGTCACGGCGATGAGCCCGCTGCAGTTCCAGAAGCGCATCCGCCTGCAGGAGGCGCGGTCGCTCCTGCTGGCCGACGCGGGCGACGTCGCGGGGGTCGGGCACCTCGTCGGCTACGACAGCCCGTCGCAGTTCAACCGCGAGTACCGCCGCCTGTTCGGCGCCCCGCCCGGCCAGGACGCGGCCCGCCTGCGCGAGGCCGCCGCCTCCGCCGGACCGCAGCTGCCCTGAGGTCCGATCCGTTCAAGACCGCCGGCCGCGCCGGGTGCGACGCTGGCGGCATGTCCGTGAACCTTCCCGCGGCGGCGTCCTTCATGGCGACGCACGCCCGCCTCCTCGACCGCCGCCGCTTCGAGCTGCTCGGTGACAACACGAACGCCGCCGCGGTGCTGGCGGCCGTCGACGGCTACCGCAACCCCGACGGCGGCTACGGCTGGGGCCTCGAGCCGGACCTGCGGGCCCCGGAAAGCCAGCCCGGCGGCGCGCTCCACGCCTTCGAGGTGTTCGAAGAGATCGCCCCGGACACGACATCGCACGCGGCGAACCTGTGCGACTGGCTGGCGTCGGTCTCCACCCCGGACGGCGGCCTGCCGTTCGCCCTCCCCGTGGCGGACCCGGCCGGCTGCGCGCCGTTCTGGGTCCAGGCCGATCCGGCGGCGGCCACGCTGCAGAGCACCGCGTTCACCGCCGGCGTGGCCCTGCGCGTCGCCCGCCACGACCGAGCCGTGCGCGAACACCCGTGGCTGGCCGCGGCGACGCGGTACTGCTTCCACGCCATCCGCGAGCTCTCCGCGCCGCCGCACGCGATCGCGTTGTCGTTCGCGGTGCAGTTCGTGGACGCCGCGCACGAATTCCACGAGGAGGCGGCCGCGCTGCTGGACCACCTCGCCGCGTTCGTCCCGGCCGACGGCCTGGCCCCGGTGGACGGCGGCGCCGAAGGCGAAACCCTCCGCGCCCTGGACTTCGCACCGCTGCCGGACCGCCCGGCGCGGGCGTTGTTCGCCGGCGACGTCATCGACGCCGAACTGCGGCGGCTCGCGAGCGCGCAGCAGGACGACGGCGGCTGGCGGGTGGATTTCGCGAGTTTCTCACCCGCCGCGGCCCTCGAGTGGCGCGGTTACGCGACCGTCCGTGCGGTCTCGATCCTGCGGCGTCACGGCCTCGCCTGAGCTTCTACACGAGGGGCGCCGAAGATCACCCGACCGTGGCGTGTCGGGAGTGGACGGCCGCCCGCGCCTTCCCGTGTGCGTGGCCGAACGCGTACTGTGACTGAGGAAACCGGTTACCGGAGGTGCCGCATGTCGTCGCGCAATCCGTTGCACTGGTTCGCCCGCTGGGCCGACTGGTTCGAGGAACGCGGCGTGTACGTGCCCGGCGAAGAGAGCCGCGCGGTCGATCCGGTCCGGGACTTCGGCTGGCTGATGGCGGCGTGGGTGGCCGGCGTCGCGATCTTCATCCTCTTGTTCGCGCTCGCGGTTTAAGTGGCATGTGGCCAGTGATTGTCACCAGCCGTGCCTTTCCGGTCACGGATTGGCCACGGGGCGGCACCAGGTGCGCGACAACCCCACGTTGCGCCTCGTAACCGCGCGCGATCACGGCCAGAGTGGAGCGGGTTCGCCCGGCAATCCCCCGTTGCCGACGGCGCCCCGACCCGCCCCGACTGGAGTACCCGCAATGGCGCTCGCGCGCACCGGCAAGATCATGTTCACCGCAGGACTGCTCGGCCTGGCGGTGGCGTGCGGGGTCCCCAAGGCACACGACGGCACCGCGGCCCTCGGCGTGGCCGGCTCCCCCGCGGGCGCCGGGGTCTCCGCCTCGCAGGCGGGCAACGACCTCAAGTTCGGCGCCGACCACCGGTTCACCAGCGGCCTCACCATCTCGGTCGGCTCCCCGAAGTCGTTCCGGCCCAGCCCGTCGGCGTACCCGCAGAGCCCGCGCGGCGCGGCCTTCGACGTCCAGCTGACCAACGACGGCTCGACGACGTACAAGCTTTCGGGGTTCACGGTCACCGCCGCCGTGGAAGGCACCCCGGTCAAGCAGGTCGTGGACACCACCCAGGGCTTCACCGGCATCACCGACGCGGGCAAGGACGTGCAGCCGGGCCGCTCGGTGCACGTGACGCTGGCGTTCGCGGTACCGCGGGAGCAGACGCGCCTGCGGCTGCAGATCCGGCCGAGCGCGACCGAAGCCCTCGTGGTCACCTACTGTGGCCCCGCCTGAGCGATCGCCGTTAGGCTCTGGGGCATGACCGAGCGCCTTTCCACCGGTGACGAAGCCCCGGACTTCACCCTGCCCGACAGCGAGGGCAAGGAGGTGTCGCTGCGCGACTTCCGCGGCCGGTCCGTCGTCGTGTACTTCTACCCGGCGGCGAGCACCCCGGGCTGCACCAAGCAGGCCTGCGACTTCCGCGACAACCTCGCCGAGCTGAACGACGCCGGCTACCAGGTCATCGGCATCTCGCCGGACAAGCAGGCCAAGCTCGCGAAGTTCGCGGAGAACGAGAAGCTGACGTTCCCGCTGCTGGGCGACCCGGAGAAGACGGTCATCGAAGCGTGGGGCGCGTACGGCGAGAAGCGGAACTACGGCAAGACGTACCTGGGCGTGATCCGCTCGACGTTCGTCGTCGACCCGGAGGGCAAGATCGCCAACGCCTGGTACAACGTCCGAGCGACCGGCCACGTGGCGAAGCTGATCCGGGACCTCGGCCTGGCTTCCTGACACCTTCGCGAGCCTCAGCGGAGCTGATCGACACCCGTCATCCCGGCACGGCAAAGCCCGCCCCGGTGTGACTCTGGTCTAGGCCAGTTCCCGCAACGCCGGCAGCAGCGCCCGCAACGCCACACCCCGGTGCGAAGCGGCGTCCTTCTCCGCCGGCTCCATCTCCGCCGACGTCCGGCTTTCGCCGTCCGGCCGGAAGATCGGGTCGTACCCGAACCCGTTCACGCCCCGGCGCTCCCGGACCAGCGTCCCGCGCCACTCACCCCGGACGACCGTCTCCTCGCCCGACGGCAGCACCAGCGCCGCCGCGCAGACGAACTGCGCCCCGCGCCGCTCGTCCGGCACGTCCCGCAACTGCCCCAGCACCAGATCCAGGTTGGCCTCGTCGTCGCCATGACGCCCCGACCAGCGCGCCGACAGCACCCCCGGCATGCCGTTCAACGCGTCGACCGCAATACCCGAGTCGTCCGCGATCGCGGGCAACCCCGTCGCCGCCACCGCGTCGCGGGCCTTCGCCACCGCGTTGCCTTCGAAGTCGGGCGCGGTCTCCGGTGCCTCCGGGAACGAGGGCACATCAGCGAGGCCGATGACCTCGATGCCCGAAATCCCTTCCGCGGCAACGATCCGCCGCAGCTCGGCCAGCTTCTTCGCGTTGCGGGTGGCCAGAAGCAGCTTCGTCACTTCGAGCCCTTCTTCTTGTCCGGACGCGGCTCCGGCAGCTCGCCGGGGTACGGCAGCGCCAGCGCCTCGTTCTGCAGCCGGGTCAGTTCCGCGCAGCCCGCCAGTGCCATGTCGAGCATGGTGTCCAAAGTGGACCGCGCGAAGGTCGCGCCCTCGCCGGTGCCCTGGACCTCGATCAGCGTGCCCGCGTCGGTGGCGACCACGTTCATGTCGACCTCGGCGCGCGAGTCCTCTTCGTACGGCAGGTCGAGCCGGACCCGGCCGTCGACGACGCCGACGCTCACCGCGGCCACCGACGACGACAGCGGCTGCGGGTCGTTGAGGCGGTTCGCCGCGCCCAGCCACGTGATCGCGTCCGCCAGCGCCACGTACCCGCCGGTCACCGCCGCCGTGCGGGTGCCGCCGTCGGCCTGGATGACGTCACAGTCGATGACGATCGTGTTCTCGCCCAGCGCCGCCAGGTCGATGCAGGCCCGCAGCGACCGGCCGATCAACCGCGAGATCTCGTGCGTGCGGCCGCCGATCCGGCCCTTCACCGACTCGCGGTCACCGCGCGTGTTGGTCGCGGACGGCAGCATCGCGTACTCGGCCGTCACCCAGCCGAGGCCCGAGCCGGCCCGCCAGCGCGGCACCCCTTCGGTGACGCTCGCCGCGCACAACACCCGCGTGTTGCCGAATTCGATCAGCACCGACCCCGCCGGCCACTGCTGGAATCCCCGGGTGATCTTGATGTCGCGGAGCTGGTCGTCGTTCCTGCCATCTTTTCGAGCCACAGGTGCACTCTATGACCGCCCGCTCAGACGTCGTAGACGGCACCCTGCTTGACGACCTCGGCCCCGGGGAACCCGGCCGAGGCCTCGGCCAGCACCGCGCCGGCGTCGGTCCACGGCGCGATGTGCGTGAGCAGCAGCCGCCCGACACCCGCGTCGCGGGCCAGCTCACCGGCCTGCTTTCCGGACAGGTGCACGCCCGCCGGCCGCTCGGCCGAGTCCGTCCAAGACGCTTCGGCGAGCAGCAGGTCGACCCCGTCGGCGAGCTCGTTCAGCGCCACGCACGGCCCGGTGTCGCCGGTGAACGCGAGGATCCGGCCGCCGTAGGAGATCCGCAGGCCGTACGCCGGGGTCGGGTGGTCGACCTCGACCGCGACGACCTCGAACGGCCCGATGCGGAACGGCTCGGGGCGCAGCGGGTGGAAGGCGTAGACGTCGGAGAGGTCCGTGGTGGCCCGCTCGGTCTCGTTGGGCGCGTACGCGTTCGCCAAGCGCGTCGGGGCGTCCGGCGGGGCGTACAGCGGCAGCAACCGCGGGCGCGCCGGGTACGGCGGCGCCGGGTGGTAGCGCCGCAGGACGGTGAGCGCGCTGACGTCGGCGCAGTGGTCGGGGTGCAGATGCGTGAGCACGAGCGCGTCCAGGTCGAACGGATCGGCCACGGCCTGCAGCTGCGCGAGCGTGCCGTTGCCGAGTTCGAGGCCGAGCAGGAAGCCCTCGGCCTCGATCAGGTAACCGGACGCGGCGGCGTTCGGCCCGGGAATGCTGCCGGAGCACCCGAGGATGGTCAGTCGCACGAGGACACCCTAAGCGCCCGAACCACCGATTACGCGGTGGTGGGAGCGAGGACACCCGGGGCGAAGCCCATGAACCGCTGGGCGAGCCGGGTGAACGGCTCCGCCGAACCGGTGGCGAGGAACTC
This sequence comes from Amycolatopsis sp. NPDC051045, assembly GCF_040682955.1. Lineage (NCBI taxonomy): Bacteria > Bacillati > Actinomycetota > Actinomycetes > Pseudonocardiales > Pseudonocardiaceae > Amycolatopsis > Amycolatopsis sp. NPDC051045. The sequence continues at coordinate 426,568 of NZ_JBFBCC010000002.1, read as the reverse complement.
GTGCCGCGGCGGAGTGTCCCTCGTGGTCAGCAGGTCCTGCTCGGTGAGCACGCGGACGAGGTCCTTGGCGGTCTCGTCGGCACTCGAAACGAGCGTGACCTCCTGGCCCATCACGATTTGCAGCACCCCCTGCAGCAGCGGGTAGTGCGTGCAGCCGAGCACGAGCGTGTCGACCTGGGCGTCGAGCAGCGGCTGGAGGTAGCCCTGCGCGAGCCCCAGCACCTGGCGCCCGGTCGTGATGCCGCGCTCGACGAAGTCCACGAACCGCGGGCAGGCGACGCTGGTGAGCGTGATGCCGGGTGCGGCGGCGAAGGCGTCTTCGTAGGCCCGCGACCGCACGGTGCCCTCGGTGCCGATCACGCCGACGCGGCCGGTGTGCGTCGCCACGACGGCGCGGCGCGCGGCGGGCAGGACCACCTCGATCACCGGGACGTCGTAGCGCTCGCGCGCGTCGCGCAGGCAGGCCGCGGACGCCGTGTTGCAGGCGATCACCAAGGCCTTCACGCCGCTTTCCACCAGCTCGTCGAGCGCCGCGAGCGCGTAGCTGCGTGCGGTGGCGATCGGGAGCGGGCCGTACGGGTTGTGCGCCGTGTCGCCGACGTAGCGGAGCTGCTCGGCGGGGAGCTGTTCGAGGATCGCTCTCGCGACCGTCAGTCCGCCGACGCCGGAATCGAACACGCCGATCGGGGCATCAGCGGGCGGTGACGTCACCCTTCGAGGCTACCCGCAGGCACCGGGACGGCTTTGCGGGACCGGCGGGTGGTCAGCCAGGCCGCGAGGACGCCGGCCAGCGCGCCGAAGAGGTGTCCCTGCCAGGAGACGCCGGGGTTGCCCGGCAGCAGCCCGGCCAGCATGCCGCTCCACACGCCGAGCAGCACGACGGCGACCAGGATCTGCCCGGCCGCGCGGTTGAAGAGGCCGCGGACCAGCAGGTAGGCGAGCCAGCCGAAGGCCAGCCCGGACGCGCCGACGGTGACGCCGCCCGACGGCCCGAGCAGCCACACGCCGAGCCCGGAGACCACCCAGATGATGGTCGTGACCAGCGCGAACCGGCCGAACCCGGCGGCCATCGCGAGGAAGGAGAACAGCAGCACGGGCACGGTGTTCGCGAACAGGTGCGACCAGCCGGCGTGCAGCACCGGCGCGAACAGCACGCCGTCCAGCCCGGACAGCGCCCGCGAATGGATGCCGCCCTGGTCCAGGTCGCCGGGCAGGATCACGTCCACCAGCTCGACCAGGTAGAGCAGCAGGGTGAACGACATCGCGACGAGCGCCGCCGCCACCGGTTTCGGCGGCAGCACGCGCTGGGCGGCGTCGGTTTCCGGGGCGGGGTTCAGTGTGCTCACCTCTTCGAGGCTACGTCGGGCCGCGGGAGCTCCACCTCGGGTGAAATCCCTGATCCGGCGGTTTTGTCGGTGCCCCCCGCTAGCGTGGCGGGCATGGGGAACTTCGAAATCACCGGTTACCTGGAGCGGCTCGGCCTCGGCGCGGAACCGCCGGGGCTGGCCGCCCTGCGGCGGCTGCACGCGGCCCACGTGGAGCGCGTGCCGTACGAGGCACTGGAGATCCAGCTCGGGCGGACGACCCCGCTCGAGCCGTCGGCGTCGCTGGCGCGGATCCTGCGGGGCCGCGGCGGGTACTGCTACCAGCTGAACGGGGCTTTCTCGGCCTTGCTGCGCGCGCTCGGCTACCGGGTCACGCGCCACCTCGGCGGGGTGCAGGGCAGCCCGGCGGACGCGCCGAACGTCGACCGCAACCACCTGGCGCTCACCGTCACCGGCCTGCCCGAGGACCCGTCGGCGACCTGGCTGGTGGACACCGGGCTGGGGGACGGCATCCACGAGCCGCTCCCCCTACGGGAAGGCACCTACGTCCAGGGTCCGCACACCTACCGGCTGCGGCCGTCGGAGGTGGCGCCGGGCGGCTGGCGGTTCGACCACGACCCATCGGGCAGCTTCGCGGGCTTCGACTTCGCCCCCGGCCCCGCGGAAATGACCGATTTCGCCGCGAAGCACGCGTGGCTGTCGACGTCGCCGGAGTCCGGGTTCGTGCGGGTCTGCGTGCTGCAGCGGCGGGACGCGACCGGCGTCGACACCCTGCGGGCGCTGACCCTGAACCGCCACGGCGCCAAGGAGCTGCTCGAGTCACCGCAAGACTGGTGGACGGCGGCGGGTGACGTGTTCGGCATCACGCCGGCGCAGTTCACGGCCGAGGAGCGCGAGCGGCTGTGGCGGCAGGTCGTCACCCAGCACGAGGCGCACGCGAGCGGTGGGCAGGTGGTCGCCGTGTGACTCAGGCGGGCGGAGCCGGGAGGGGGGCCCGGCCGAGCGCGTGGTCGACGGCGGCGTCGGCGTGCAGGCGGGTCGTGGGGAACGTCGGCACCGGGCTGTCCTCCGGGCCGACGAGCAGCTCGATCTCGGTGCAGCCGTAGATGATGCCCTCGGCGCCCGCGTCGGCGAGCCGCGCGATCACGCCGCGGTAGGCCTCGCGGGATTCGGGCTTCACGACGCCGAGCACCAGCTCGTCGTAGATCACCCGGTGCACCAGGTCGCGGTCTTCTGCCTCCGGCACGAGCACGTCCAGGCCGTGCGCGGCGAGGCGGTCGCGGTAGAACGGCTGCCCCATGGTGAAGCCGGTGCCGAGCAGCCCGACGCGGCGGATCCCGGCGGCCTTGACGGCCGCGGCGGTGGCGTCGCCGAGGTGCAGCAGCGGGATGCCGAGGCCGTCTTCCAGCTGGTCGGCGACCTTGTGCATGGTGTTGGTGCAGAGCACGACGAAGCCGGCACCGGCTGCCTCGAGAGCCTTGGCGGCGCGGTTCAGCTCGGCACCGGCGTCATCCCAGCGGCCGTCGGCCTGCATGGCCTCGATCGCGGCGAAGTCGACGGAGTAGAGCACGGTGTGCGCCGAGTGGAACCCGCCGAGGACGGCCTTCACCCGTTCGTTCACGAGCCGGTAGTACTCGGCCGACGACTCCCAGCTCATGCCGCCGAGCAGCCCGATGACCATCATGGGAGCCATGATGCCCGAACTGCGCCGGCCGGCGGGCTCGCCGGCGACGCGGAAGGCCGAGTGACTCAGGCCCAGAGCTGTCCGTCGAGCCGCTCGGCCGCCTCGTCGAGCGATCCCGCGTAGGCGCCGGTGGACAGGTACTTCCACCCGGCGTCCGCGACGACGAACGCGACGTCCGCCTGCTCGCCCCGGGCCGCGACCTTCTCGGCCACCGCCAACGCCGCGTGCAGCACCGCGCCCGTCGAAATGCCCGCGAAAATGCCTTCGTGCTCGAGCAGCTCGCGCGTCCGGCGCAGTGCGTCGTACGCCCCGACGGAGTACCGCCCGTTCAGCACGCTGGGGTCGTACAGCTCCGGCACGAAGCCCTCGTCGAGGTTGCGCAGGCCGTACACCAGCTCGCCGTAGCGCGGCTCGGCCGCGATGACCTGGACGTCCGGCTTCGCCTCGTGCAGGTACCGGCCGACCCCCACCAGCGTTCCGGTCGTGCCCAGGCCGCCGACGAAGTGCGTCAACGTCGGCAGGTCCTTGAGCAGCTCGGGCCCGGTGCCGCGGTAGTGCGCGTCGGCGTTGGCCGGGTTGCCGTACTGGTAGAGCATCACCCAGTCCGGGTTCGCCGCGGACAGCTCCTTCGCCCGCCGGACGGCCTCGTTCGAGCCGCCCGCGGCCGGGGAGAAGACGATCCGCGCGCCGTACGCCTGCAGCAGCTGCTTGCGCTCGGTGGAGGTGTTCTCCGGCATCACGCAGACCAGCCCGTAGCCCTTGAGCTTGGCCGCCATGGCCAGCGAGATCCCGGTGTTGCCCGACGTCGGCTCCAGGATCGTGGAGCCGCGCCGCAGCTTGCCTTCACGCTCGGCGGCTTCGATCATGGCCAGCGCGGGCCGGTCCTTGATCGAGCCGGTCGGGTTGCGGTCCTCCAGCTTCGCCCACAGGCGCACGTCGTGCGTCGGGGAGAGCCGGGGCAGCCCGACCAGCGGGGTGCCGCCGAGCGCGTCGAGCAGCGACTCGAAGCGAGCCATCGATCAGCCACCGGCCACGGCGGGGAGGATGGTCAGGGTGTCGCCGTCCTTGACCTCGGCCTCGAGCCCGCCGGCGAAGCGCACGTCCTCGTCGTTGACGTAGACGTTGATGAAGCGGTGCAGCTTCTCCTCCTTGACCAGGCGCGCCTTGATGCCGGCGTGCCGGGCCTCGACGTCTTCGATGACCTCGAGGACGGTCGCGCCCTTCGCCTCGACGGACTTCTCGCCGCCGGTGTGGGTGCGCAGGATCGTCGGGATGGAGACGGTCACGGCCATGGGTTCTTACCTCCGGTGGGTTCTTACACGCAGACGCCGGTGGCGCGGCGGTTTATTCCGGGGGCTCAGTCGATGATCTCGACCGGCTCCTCGGTGATCTCGGCGTCCACGATCCGGTACGAGCGGAACTCGTGCACTTCGGGGTCGCGGGTGGAGACGAGCACGTAGTGCGCGTCCGGCTCGGCCGCGATGTTCGCGTCGGTCCGCGACGGGTAGGCCTCGGTCGCGGTGTGCGAGTGGTAGATGACCACCGGCACCTCGTCGTTCGCGGCCATCTCGCGGTAGAGCTTCAGCAGGTCGCCGGAGTCGAACTCGTAGAACGTCGGCGACCGGGCCGCGTTGAGCATGGGGATGAACCGCTCGGGGGAATCCGAGCCTTCGGGCCCGGCGATCACCCCGCACGCCTCGTCGGGGTGGTCACGACGGGCGTGGGCGACGATCTCGTCGACGAGGTCACGGCGGATCCGGAGCACACCGACATCTTAGTTGGTGGACAAAGCCGGTCCAGATGATGAGACGTACCGCTCACCAGCCGTTATCGGGATACTGGGCCGGTGCCGCTGTCGTCGAAAGTCCGCGATCGGTGCCGGATGTACCTCGGCACGGACGAGCGGATCCAGTACGTGATCCCGGGGATGTCGCTCTACGTCAACCGCTCGCACATGCGCGTCGGGTTCCTGGTCATGGTCACCGACCGGCACGTGACACTGCTGGCCTGCAGCCGCTGGAGCCTGAACCGGCCGAAGCAGATCTGGGAACGCCTGCCGCGCGGCACCGAACTCGGGCCGGTGGAAATCCACCCCTCGCTCGGCCCGATCCTGTCCGTCGGCGGGATCGACCTGGAGATCGACGAGGAGTACGTGAGCGCCGTGCGCGCCGCCGACCTGGAGATCAGCGGCGACGCCCTGCCCGAGGACCCCTATCCGGGCGCCTGAGGGTCAGAGCTCCAGGAACACCGGCACGTCGTCCCGGGCCAGCGCTGCCGTGGCGACGTGGCCTTCCAGTTCCCGGAGCCACGCGACCGTCCGCTCGGCACCCCAGCGCGTCGCGAACAGATCGTCGACCGGTACCTCCCAGCGCGGCTGCCGCAGGTACGCCGACTGGGCGTGGGCGAGCACGAGCCGCAGGTCGCGGGCGCCCGCCAGGTCGAGCTCCAGCTCCGTCCCGCCGGACCACGCCCCGAGCACCCGGGAGAACGCGGCCACCACTTCGGCGCGCATCGCGGCGCCGTGCCGGTCCCGGAAGGCCGCACTCGGCTTGCGGCGCCGGTAGGCGTCGGGGAACAGCGCGGTGTCGGCGATCCCGCCCCGCCCGGAGCCGGCCAGCCGGGCCGCGACGTCGGTGAGGGTGTGGTGCAGCACCGACGCGGTGTTGGGCGCCAACGCCATCCGGATGCGCCCGCACCACGCGGTGACGTGCGCGAAGTCGGTCACGCGGCCGGCCTGAGCGTCGCGTGCAAGCCGCGGACCTGCAGGGCCGCGACGAAGTCCTCCGCGGGTCCGACCGGCAGCGGGTCGAGTTCGGCCGAACCGGTGGTGTGGATCCGCTCCGCGGCGGCCCGGCCCTCGCCGGGCGAGCTGCCGAGCAGCTCCTCCAGCACGAGCGCCACCCCGGCGAAACTGTTCACGTTGTCATCGTGGATCCGGACGACCCACTTCTCCTCGGCCCGCACGCCCGGATGATCCGCGCGAAGGGCGCGGGCGTTACGCGAACGCTTCCGGCCAGACGTCCCGGTAGGCCGGTACCCCACCCGCGGTGGTCGCCGCCAGCAGGCCGTGCACCATCGCCCGCGCGAACACCCGCGCCGCCGCCGAGCACAGCGCGTCCAGCGCCGCCGGCCGCGCCGCCGCGCCGAACGGGCCGCTCGCGTCCGGCAGCTCGCGCGCCCCCGTGGCCAGCGCGAACACCGTGTCGCCGTCGAACATCGAGTGCGCCGGGCGCACCGCACGCGCCAGCCCGTCCTGCGCCGCGACCGCGAGCCGCCGGGCTTCGGCTTTCGACAGCGCCGCGTCGACCGCGACCACGCCGATCGTCGTGTTGAGGTCGGTCCGCCGAGAGGGCAGGTTTGCGGCCCGCGAAGGCCACGACACGCCGAAGTCGCCGTGGTCGGCCGCGTACGCCCGGCCCGTCGTCAGGTCCACGGCCTCGCCGGCCGCGTTGACCGCCGCCAGCGCCCCGACCGTGTACTCGCCGACGACCTCGCTGGCCGTGCCGATCCCGCCCTTCAGCGAGCCGACCGCCGCGCCCGCGCCCGCGCCGACCGTCCCCTGCGCCACCGGACCGGCCGCGGCAGCCGCACAGGCCGCGTAGCCGAAGGACGCGTCGGGCCGGTTGCCCCACTCGCTGCGCGGCAGGTCGAACAGCACGGCCGCGGGCACGATCGGCACGACCTCGTGCGGTTGCGGGCCCACCGGGAAGCCCAGGTTCCGCTCCGCCAGCCACCGCATCACGCCGTCGGCCGCGGCGAGGCCGTACGCCGACCCGCCCGAGAGGCAGACGGCGTTGACCCGCTGCACGAGGTTCTCCGGCTCCAGCAGGTTCGTCTCCCGCGTGCCGGGCGCGCCGCCGCGCTGGTCGACCGCGCCGACCGCGCCCTCGGGCACCAGGACCACCGTCGTCCCGGTGGCCCAGCCGTCGCCGACCCGCTCGTGGTGCCCGACCAGGACACCGGGCACGTCGGTGATCATCCGGCCAGTGCCTGGATCAGCGTCTCCTGCACCCACGTCAACCAGTGGTAGACGCCCAGGTGCGGGGCCCGCGGGTCGTCCTCGGGCAGCTCGTCGGGCATGTCCTCGGTGACGTCGAGCGCGGTGCCGAGCGCCAGCCGGACGTCGTTGAGCGCGCCGAGCCACGCGTCGGCCTGCTCCTCGGTCAGCCGGACGTGGCCGCCGTCGCGGGGCAGGGTGTCGAGCACGATCTTCGCCACGCCGACCTTGATGTCGAGCAGCTCCGGCTCGTGCAGCGACCGCATCGCCGCGACCGAGTCGATGTCTTCCCGGGACGGGTTGTCCGGGTCGAGCTTCTGGAAGTCCGGGAGCAGCCGCGACAGCACCGGGTCGTCCGGGGACTCGCTGGGCCCGGTCCGGATGCCGGTGAGCTCGGCGAGCTCGTCCTGCGGCGCCTCCTCGGCGCGCGCGGTGAGCATGTCCTCGAGCTGGCTGACGAGTCCGCGCAGCACGGCCGCTTCCTGCTGCTCGAACCCCGCGTGGATCACCGCGCCCTTGCGCCGCCAACCGTTCACGAGGGCTGCTCCATAGTGGCCCAGAGGCCGGCCGCGTGGAGTTTCGCCACGTCCGTCTCCACCTTCTCCTTGCTGCCGGACGACACGATCGCCTTGCCCTTCTGGTGCACGTCCAGCATCAGCTTGGTGGCGTGGTCGCGGCTGTAGCCGAACAGCTTCTGGAAGACGTACGTCACGTACGACATCAGGTTGACCGGGTCGTTCCACACCACGGTCCGCCACGGTGTGTCCGACTCGGCGACTTCGGCACCGGCCGGTTCGACCTGCGTCTGTTCGGATGCGACAGGCGTGGACATGCACCCCATGGTGTCACGGGGGTCACGGGGTACGCCGCGCCAGGTCCGGCCATGTGGGTGAATAGGCTTACCCCATGGGTTCACCGGAGCCGGTCACGGCCAGCACTGCGCTGCTCACCGACCACTACGAGCTGACCATGCTGGGCAGCGCACTGGCCGACGGGACGGCGGCGCGGCCCTGCGTATTCGAAGTTTTCGCCAGAAGGCTGCCCGACGGGCGGCGCTACGGCGTGGTCGCGGGCACCGCCCGGGTCCTCGACGCGATCGCGGACTTCCGCTTCACCGACGCCGAACTGGCGCAGCTGGAAGCGACCGCGGTCGTCGACGACGCGACGCTCGCCTGGCTCGCGGACTACGAGTTTTCGGGGGACATCGACGGTTACCCCGAGGGCGAGCTGTACTTCCCCGGCTCGCCGATCCTCACCGTCACCGGCTCGTTCGGCGAGTGCGTGCTGCTGGAGACGCTGGTGCTGTCGATCCTCAACCACGACAGCGCCATCGCGTCGGCGGCGGCCCGGATGTCCGGCGCCGCGCACGGCCGCCCGATCATCGAGATGGGCGGCCGCCGCACGCACGAATACGCCGCGGTCGCGGCCGCGCGCGCCGCCTACCTGGCCGGTTTCGCGACGACGTCCAACCTCGAAGCCGGGCGCCGCTACGGCATCCCGACCCGCGGCACCGTCGCGCACGCCTTCATGCTGCTGCACGACAGCGAGGAGGCGGCCTTCCGTGCGCAGGTCGAGAAGATGGGCGCGGACACGACTCTGCTGGTCGACACCTACGACATCACCGCGGGCATCGAGACCGCCGTCCGCGTCGCCGGGCCCGAGCTCGGCGCGATCCGGATCGACTCCGGCGACGTCGGCCCGCTCGCCCGCCGCGCCCGCGAACAGCTCGACTCCCTCGGCGCCAAGGACACCCGGATCGTGGTCTCCGGCGACCTCGACGAGCACGCCATCGCGGCGCTGCGCGCGGAGCCGGTGGACGCGTACGGCGTCGGCACCTCGGTGGTCACCGGGTCCGGCGCGCCGACCGCCGGGATGGTCTACAAGCTGGTCGAGGTGGACGGCAGGCCGGTCGCCAAGCGCAGCGCGCACAAGGAGTCCCGCGGCGGCCGCAAGTCCGCGCTGCGGCGCCACCGCGGCACCGGCACGGCGGTCGAGGAGGTCGTCTGGACGACGGCGGGGGCCGCACCCGAACCGGAGGCCAACGACCGCCCGCTGCAAATTCCGCTGATCCGCGCTGGCCGCCCGGAGCCGGACCTGCCTACGCTCGACGACGCGAGGCAGCGGCTGCGCCGCGGCCTGGTCAGCCTGCCGTGGGAGGGCCTCAAGCTGTCGCACGGCGAGCCCGCTATCCCGACGCAGTTCTTGTAAACGACGCTGTGTAAACGAACCTGTCTCTGAGAGGGAGGTCCACCGATGGGGACCGCGCTGATCGTGGTGGACGTGCAGAACGACTTCTGCGAAGGGGGCTCGCTCGGCCTGCCGGGCGGGGCCGCCGCGGCCGCCGCCATCTCGAAGCAGGCCGCCGAAGGCGGGTACAGCCACGTCGTGGCCACCCGGGACAACCACGTCGACCCGGGCGACCACTTCAGCGAGACGCCGGACTTCAAGGACAGCTGGCCGGTGCACTGCGTCGCCGGCACGCCGGGCGCGTCGTTCCACCCGGCGCTCGACGTCGTCCCGATCGGCGAGGTGTTCTCCAAGGGCGAGTACAGCGCCGCCTACTCCGGCTTCGAGGGCGCGGCCCGCGACGGGAAGCCGCTCCAGGTCTGGCTGCGCGAGCACGACGTGACCGACGTCGACGTCGTCGGCATCGCGACGGACTTCTGCGTCCGTGCGACGGCGCTCGACGCGGCGAAGGCGGGCTTCGGCGTGCGGGTGCTGCTGGACCTGACCGTCGGCGGCTCGCAGCCGACGGTCGACGCGACGCTGGAGGACTTCGACGAGGCGGGCGTCGCCTACACCGGCACCGCCGTCGTCGGACCGGCCGCGTGAAGGACCTGCGAGCCGCGCTGGCGGAACACCGGCTCGTCGCGATCCTGCGGGCCGCCGACGCGTCGCGGTTCGCCGATGCCGCGATGGTGCTGCACGCGGCGGGCGTCCGCCTGCTCGAAGCGACGCTGACGACGCCGGGCGCACCCGCGGCCATCACCGCGCTGCGCCTGGCTCTCGGCGAAGACGCGCTGATCGGCGCGGGCAGCGTCCGCGAGCCGTCCGACGTGGACGTCGCGGTCGACGCGGGTGCCGCGTACCTGATCACGCCGACGGTCAACCCGGCGGTTCTCGAGCGCGCCGCGGCCCTGGACACCCCGGTGGTCTGCGGCGCGCTGACGCCGACGGAGATCGACCAGGCCTGGCGGCTCGGCGCGGCCGCGGTGAAGGTGTTCCCGATCGCGGCGGCCGGCGGGGTCGCGTACCTGCGCGCGGTCCGGGCGCCGCTGCCGGACGTCCCGCTGGTGCCGACCGGCGGCGTCCACCTGGCCGACGTCGAGGGCTACCTGCGCTCGGGCGCGATCGCGGTCGCCGCGGCGACGCCGTTGCTGGGCGACGCCCTGTCCTCCGGCGGCAGCCTGCCGGACCTGGCCGCGCGAGCGGGCGAGTTCGTCGCGGCCGCGAGCCGCTTCACGACGACCTGATCACTTCTTGCCGAAGGGGTCGCAGGACGCCGTGCCGAGGTAGATGTCCCCGCTCGCCGGGCCACCCTGCGGGAACAGCTTGAGGTGCACCGCGTGCGTCACCAGGCTGCCGTCCGGAGGCTGGGGCGTCACGGTCTCGTTGAGGACCACCGTCGCCAGCGCGGTGCCCGCGGCGCCGCCGGGGATGACGATCCGATGGTTGGGCGGGATCTCCTCCGGCACGGTGACCCCCTCGACGGCGCCGATCGCCACCTCGCCGACGCTGCCGGTGGCGGTGGTCGCGCACTTCGCCGAGTAGGTGCGCACGGTGAGCACCGGACCGCCGTAGCGCTGCAGCACGGTCGCCTTGAAGCGGCGCCCGGTCGCCTGGGCGATCGACGCCTCACCCGAGCGCCCGCAGCCGGTTTCCCCGACCCCGAACACGGCGATGTCGCCCGTGGCGCCCCCCTGCGACCAGCCCTTGTGCGGGCCGTCGACGGTGCATTTCGCCATCTCCCCGGTGACGATGTGCTCGTTGTCGATCAGCACGTCCACCGAGCCGGAAGCCGCCCATCCGGTGGACGTCACCGGGGCCGCCGCGCCGAGGAGCGGAACGGCCAGCATTGTCACGGCCAGCAACCGATATGTCCGCTTCCTGGCGTTTCGCATGCACCGGCCTCCACAGTTGGCGTGACAGTTCGCAGTCGCCCCCTTTCGTCATCGGCCGGTCCGGCGCCGGCCCTGATCGGGTCCACCCGGACGAGTGGCCGGTGAGGAACGCAACTCGGCGGGTCCACGGGACGGTAACGAGCGTTAACCTCGATCGTCGCCTGATCCCCCTGGGAGGTTTCGTGTCTTCGCTGTCCTTTGCCGGCAAGCGGCCCGTGCTGGCCGACCTCGTTCCCGGCTCGCTCGTGCGGGACATCGCGCTGGTCGCCGGCGGTGCCGTGCTCACCGGCGCCGCCGCGCAGCTGACCATCCCGGTCCCGGGCAGCCCGGTGCCGATGACCGGCCAGACGTTCGCCGCGCTCCTCGTCGGCGCGTCGCTCGGCATGTCGCGCGGGGCCGCCTCGATGCTGGTGTACCTGCTGGTCGGCGCCGTGGGTGTGCCGTGGTTCCAGCACGGCACCTCGGGCCTGTCCGGCGCCAGCGCCGGCTACATCGTCGGGTTCGTCTTCGCCGGCGCACTGGTCGGCGCGCTCGCCGGCCGCGGCGGCGACCGGACGCCGGTGCGCACCGCGGGCACCATGGTGCTCGGCAACGTGGTGATCTACGCGTTCGGCGTGCCGTGGCTGATGGCCTCGACCGGGTTCGACCTGTCCACCGCGTTCGCCAAGGGCGTGGTCCCGTTCCTGGCCGGGGACGCGATCAAGATCGTCGTGGCCGCCGGTCTGCTGCCGCTGACCTGGAAGCTGGTCTCCGGCCGCACCGAGGACTGATCGCTCGCCGTGGGGACCTCCGCGCCGGAGGTCCCCACGGCGCGAGTGGCCCTTTCGCGACGGAGCACCGATCTTTGTCGGAGGCGGCGGCTAATGTGTGTCGCTGTGCCCGCCCGAACCGATTTCCCCGGCGTCCTCGAACTCCTCACCCACGCGGTGGAGTCCGTCGGCGGCGCCGAACGCCCGGGGCAGGTCCAGATGGCCGACGCCGTCGGCCGCGCCATCCGCACCGGCGAGCACCTGGCGGTGCAGGCCGGCACCGGCACCGGCAAGTCACTGGCCTACCTGGTGCCCGCGATCCGCCACGCCGTCGAGAAGGAGGCCACGGTCGTGGTCTCCACGGCCACGATCGCGCTGCAGCGCCAGCTCGTCGACCGCGACCTCCCGCGCCTGGCGAAGGCGCTGAAGAAGCCGCTCGGCCGCGAACCGACCTTCGCGATCCTCAAGGGCCGGCGGAACTACATGTGCTTGCACCGGCTGGATTCCGGCGCGCCGGACGAGCCGGAGGACGCCCAGCTCTTCGACCCGTTCGCGGTGTCGCGGCTGGGCAAGGAGGTCACGCGGCTGCGGGAATGGGCCTCGGACACCGAAACCGGCGACCGCGACGAGCTCGTCCCCGGCGTCACCGACCAGGCGTGGCGGCAGGTTTCCGTGACGGCGAGGGAATGTCTCGGCGCTTCGCGCTGCCCGATCGGCACGGACTGCTTCGCCGAGAAGGCCCGCGCCGAAGCCGGCCGCGCCGACGTCATCGTCACCAACCACGCGCTGCTGGCGATCGACGCGCTGCAGGGCTACCAGGTGCTGCCGGACCACGACGTGGTGATCATCGACGAGGCCCACGACCTGGTCGACCGAGTCACCTCGGTCGCCACCGGCGAGCTGACCAGCGCGATGTGCGCGTCGGCCGCGCGCCGCTGCGGCAAGCTGATCGACGCCGACGTCGCCGACCGCCTGCTGGAGGCGGGTGACGGACTGGCGCTGATCATCGACGACCTGCCCGCGGGCCGGCTGGACGAGCTGCCCCGGCCGCTGCAGGGCGCGATCCCGGCGGTCCGCGACGCCGCGCACGCGTGCATCACGGCGCTGGGCTCCGATCGCAAGGAAGACGTCGAGGGCGCCACCGCGCGCAAGCTGGCGCGGTCGCTGCTCGACGAGGTGCACGACACCGCGGTCCGGCTGCTGGAGGCGTTCGACGAGGACCAGGCGCACCAGCGCGACGTCGTCTGGCTCTCCGGCGACAAGTACGCGTCGAACCCGCGGCCGCCGGCGCTGAAGGTGGCACCGCTGGGCGTCGCCGGCCTGCTGCGGGAGCGCGTGTTCAACCAGCACACGACGATCCTCACGTCGGCGACGCTGACCCTGGGCGGCACGTTCGACACCATGGCGCGGCAATGGGGTCTCCCCCCGGGCGCCGCGCAGGTCGAGAAGGCGCCCGGCGCGGCGACGGACAAGGAAGCGCCGTCGGACGACTCGGGCCCGAAGTGGACCGGCCTGGACGTCGGCTCGCCGTTCGACCACGGGCGCAACGGCATCCTCTACCTGGCCAAGCACCTGCCGCCACCGGGACGTGACGGGCTGGCGTCGTCCACAATGGACGAACTGGCCGAGCTGATCGAGGCCGCGGGCGGGCGCACGCTGGGGCTGTTCTCCTCGATGCGGGCGGCCAAGCAGGCCGCCGAAGAGATGCGGGAACGGCTGGACTTCCCGATCCTCTGCCAGGGCGACGACGCGACATCCCTGCTGGTGCAGAAGTTCGCCGGAGACGTCCGCACGTGCCTGTTCGGCACACTGAGCCTGTGGCAGGGCGTGGATGTCCCCGGGCCGTCACTGCAGCTCGTGGTGGTGGACCGGATCCCGTTCCCGCGCCCGGACGACCCGGTGTCCTCGGCGCGGCAGCGCGCGGTGGAAGCCCGCGGCGGCAACGGGTTCCTCACCGTGGCGGCCACGCACGCGGCGCTGCTGCTGGCGCAGGGCACCGGGCGGCTGCACCGGTCGGTCACCGACCGCGGGGTGGTGGCGGTGCTGGATTCGCGGCTGGCGAACGCCCGCTACGGCGGCTTCCTGCGCGCGTCACTGCCGCCGTTCTGGCCGACGATGGACCCGAAGGTGGTGCGGGATGCGCTGCGCCGGCTGGACGCAGCCGCGCCCGCATGACGCCGTCCACAGCCACGCCCGGTACGGTGAAGCCACCGAAGCAACAAGGGAGCACCGGTTGACCCAGGATTCGTCCAGCGCCCAGTCCCGGACCGTCAGCGTCGACGACACCGGAGTGCGGCGGCGGCTCGCGGACGGCAGCGAAGAGGCCGTCACGTGGTCCGAGCTGTCCTCGGTGATGGTGCGAGTCATCCCTGACGGCCCGTGGAACGAAGACGTGTTCTTCATGCTCGTGGGCACCGACGGCAAGGGCACCGCCGTCCCCAGCGGCGACCCGGCGGCCGACGCCCTCATCGAGCGGCTGCAGTCCCTGCCCGGCTTCGACAACGAGAAGTTCATCGAAGCCATGACGACCGACGCCGACCAGGCCTACGTCGTCTGGGAATCTGCTCAGAACTGACCCGGGAATTCCTCCGTCACCGGGATCCCCTTCTTGAGCGTGCGGCTCACCGTGCACAGCCGGTCGATCGCCCGCTCCACGGCGCCGGCCAGCGCTTCCCGCTGATCCGCGGTCAAAGTCGACACGTCGACATCGAAAGCGACGTGGACGGCGTCCAGCTCCGAAGCACCCTCGCGCCGGTCGGCCGTGACGCCGACCCGGAACTTCGCGTCTTCGCCGATCCGCCGCGTGATCAGCTCCTCCGCGGTCACCGCGCTGCAGCCCGCGGCCGCGATCTGCAGCAGTTCCGCGGGCGAGAAGGCCCCTTCGGCGCCTTTCCGGCCTATCCGAACCTCCGCACCCCGCTCGTTGCGGCCGACGAACGCGTGCTCGCCCGTGCGTTCCACTTCCAGTGTCATGCCCGCTCCAACCGGGTCAGGGAGCCGCTTGTTCCGGCGCCCACTGGGCAAGAACCGTGATCGTGCCCGGGTCGACCTCGGTGAACCCGGCGTCCCGGACGGCGATCACCCGGTCGCGCCGCCACGCGCCCTCGGGGTCGTCGCCGGGGTGCAGTTCCTTCCACCGCGCGACGCTCGCCGTGCGCACTGCGGTCCGGTAGCCCTGCGCGGCCCAGCCGGCCAGCTCGGCGTCGCCCAGCAGCGCGGCGAGGATCATCGTCGCGTGGCCGACCTGCGCGGCGGCCTTGCCGACGGTCATCGGCACGTGCGGGTTGAGCAGCAGCAGCGGCACGCCGTCCGGAATCGGGCCGGGCTCGTCGGGCGGCAGTTCGCTGCCCGAAATCTGCAGCCGCGCGACCTCCTTGGGCGTCTCGGTGACCAGGCCCGGCACGAGGGCCCGCGCCTCGGCGCCGTCGACCTCGACGGTGATGCCCGGCAGGTCCTGGACGGCCGCCCAGTGCGTGCCCCGCGCCCGCCGCGCGACCTTCCGGATCCGGTTGTCGAGCCACGCGTGCATCGGCTCGGCCCACTCGCCTTCGGGCCGGGCGCGCTCGTCGAGGCACACCGCCAGCGCGGCCGTCGCCGCGGCCTCCAGCAGCGGGGTACGGCCCGGGGGCTCGGCGCGTTCGATGCGGAGGATCACCGGCATCGCGCGGACTTGCTCGGGGAGCTCGTCGGAGGTGTCCGAAGTCTCTTCGGCCGGAAGCCCCAGCCAGAAGGCGTAGCGGGCGCCCAGGGGGTCGAGAACGCTGCTCACGGACGCATCAGCTCGAGCCCGTCGGCGGCGTCGGCCGCTTCGACCTCGCCGCGGGTGAGGCCGAGCACGAACAACACGGCGTCGAGGTACGGGTGCGAGAGCGCGGTGTCGGCCACCTCACGCAGCGCGGGCTTGGCGTTGAACGCGACACCCATGCCCGCCGCCGACAGCATGTCGATGTCGTTGGCGCCGTCCCCGACCGCGACGCACTGCTCCAGCGGAATGCCGTACTCACCGGCGAAGCGGCGAAGCACCTTCGCCTTGCCCGCGCGGTCGACAATGTCGCCCATGACCTTCCCGGTGAGCTTGCCGTCGACGATCTCGAGCTCGTTCGCGGCCGCGAAGTCGAGCCCGAGTTCTTCCACCAGACCGTCGATGACCTGCGTGAACCCGCCCGACACCACGCCGGTGCGGAAACCCATCCGCTTGAGCGTGCGGATCGTCGTGCGGGCACCCGGGGTCAGCTCGATCGACGCGGCGACCTCGTCGATCGCCGTCGCCGGGAGACCGGCCAGCAGCGCGACGCGCCGTTCAAGCGACTCGGTGAAGTTCAGCTCGCCGCGCATGGCCGCCTCGGTGATCTCACGGATCTCCGGCTCCACCCCGGCGTGCGCACCCAGCATCTCGATGACCTCGCCCTGGATCAGGGTCGAGTCCACGTCGAACACGACGAGCCGCTTCGCCCGGCGCGTGATGCCCGCCCGCTCCACGGCGATGTCGACCCCGGCCTCGACGGCCGCGTCGGCGAGTTGCGAGCGCAGCGCGGCGTCGGCCTCGCGGGTGTCCTCGTCGACCGAGACGTACAGCTCGAGCCCGGTCACGGGGTAGTCGGCGACGCTGCGGATCGCGTCGATGTTGGCGCCCAGCGAGGCCAGCCGGCGGGCGACCTCCGAGAAGCCCCGGGCGGTCACCGGGCGGCCCAGCACCACCAGCACGTGGGAGGAGTCCCGGCGGCCGAGCGCGAACGGGTCCTCCCCGATCGCCGCCCCGATCTTGACCTCGACCTCCATGCCCACGGACGCCATCGCCTGCTCGACCGTCTCCTGCAACCCCTCCGGGTCGCGGTAGACCCCGGCGAGCACCCCGAGCACGAGCTGCCCGCGGATGACGACCTGCTCGACGTCGAGCACGTCGACGTCGTGCCGGGTCAGCACGGCGAACAGCACGGACGAGACGCCCGGCTTGTCGGGGCCGGTCGTCGTGATCAGGACGGGAGTCTGGGTCACTGGTCATCCCTCGTTCGGCAACGCTGCACGGCCAGTCTGCCGGTCCCGGGTCGGGCATAAGTAGAGCGCGTGCCCGGCTTCACAAAAGCCGGGCACGCGCTCACTCGATCAGGGGATTACTTGTCGCCTTGCTCGCTCGCGTTGTCCTTGGAGTGGTCTCCCGGGATCACCGCTTCGGTGAGCAGCTGCGACGGCGCCGCGTGGCTGTTGACCTTCTGCTTCCCGAAGAAGCCGATCTCACCCTCGTTGTGGATGCGCTCGATCATGTGCGGGTAGTGCAGCTCGAACGCGGGCCGCTCGGAACGGATCCGGGGCAGCTCGGTGAAGTTGTGCCGCGGCGGCGGGCAGGACGTCGCCCACTCGAGCGAGTTGCCGTAGCCCCACGGGTCGTCCACCGTGACGATCTCGCCGTACCGGTAGCTCTTGAAGACGTTCCAGATGAACGGCAGCGTCGAGGCACCGAGGATGTACGCACCGATCGTGGAGATCGTGTTCAGCGTGGTGAACCCGTCGCCGGACAGGTAGTCCGCGTACCGGCGCGGCATGCCCTCGGCACCCAGCCAGTGCTGGACGAGGAACGTGCCGTGGAAGCCGATGAACGTGGTCCAGAAGTGCCACTTGCCGAGCTTCTCGTCCATCATCCGGCCGGTGATCTTCGGGAACCAGAAGTAGATGCCGGCGAAGGTGGCGAACACGATCGTGCCGTAGAGCACGTAGTGGAAGTGCGCAACGACGAAGTAGCTGTCCGACACGTGGAAGTCGATCGCCGGCGCGGCCAGCAGGATGCCGGTCAGGCCACCGAAGAGGAACGTGACGATGAAGCCCATCGAGAAGATCATCGGCGTCTCGAAGGACAGCTGGCCCTTCCACATCGTGCCGATCCAGTTGAAGAACTTGATGCCGGTCGGGACGGCGATCAGGAACGTCATGAAGGAGAAGAACGGCAGCAGCACGGCGCCGGTGGCGTACATGTGGTGCGCCCACACCGCGACCGACAGCGCCGCGATGGCCAGCGTCGCCCAGACCAGGCTCTTGTAGCCGAACAGCGGCTTGCGGCTGAACACCGGGAAGATCTCCGACACGATCCCGAAGAACGGTAGCGCGACGATGTAGACCTCGGGATGGCCGAAGAACCAGAACAGGTGCTGCCAGAGGATCACGCCGCCGTTTTCGGGGTCGAACACGTGCGCCCCGAGGTGCCGGTCCGCCAGCAGGCCCATCAGGGCCGCGGTCAGGATCGGGAAGGCGAGCAGGATCAGGATGCTCGTGACCAGGATGTTCCAGGTGAAGATCGGCATCCGGTACATCGTCATGCCCGGCGCGCGCAGGCAGACCACGGTGGTGATCATGTTGACCGCGCCGAGGATGGTGCCGAGACCACCGATCACCAGGCCGGAGATCCACAGGTCCGCGCCGACGCCCGGCGAGTGGATGGCGTCCGACAGCGGGGTGTAGGCGAACCAGCCGAAGTCGGCGGCGCCACCCGGGGTCAGGAAGCCGGACATCACGATCAGGCCGCCGAAGAGGTACAGCCAGTACGAGAACGCGTTCAGCCGCGGGAAGGCGACGTCCGGCGAGCCGATCTGCAGCGGCAGGATGAAGTTCGCGAAGCCGAAGAGGATCGGGGTCGCGTACAGCAGCAGCATCACCGTGCCGTGCATGGTGAACAGCTGGTTGTACTGCTCCTGGGACAGGAACTGCTGCCCGGGCCGCGCCAGCTCGGTGCGGATCAGCATGGCCATCGCGCCGCCCGCCATGAAGAAGGCGAACGACGTGACCAGGTACATGATCCCGATCTGCTTGTGGTCCGTCGTGCGGAACAACCGCAGCAGGTACGAACCCTTAACCGACTCGCGCGCGGGGTACGGGCGCGTGGCGATCGGCTTGGGGGCTACGGCCGTCACTCCTGCCTCCAACACTGAAACCTTGTGGTGGTCATCGTCGCGCCACCGGGGCTCGGGAAGGCCCGATCCGGTGGCTTAGGGGGATCGTAGCCCTCGCTACCGACAGTCGCGCGCACCGGCTGGCAAGATCGGGGTGTGGCCGACGACTACACCCTCGCGGCGGTGCGTGCGGCCCTCTCCGTCACCGCCCGGCTCGGCCTGCCGCACCACGATCCCGAGGTGCTCCACGAGCGGTCGAACGTGCTGGTGAGGCTGGGTCCGCTGGTGGCCAGGGTGCCCGCGACGACCCGGCTGCTCCGCCCGCGCCCGGCGCCCTGGCTGGCGCGGGACGTCGAGCTGTCGAGGTTCCTCACGCAGCGTGGTGTGCTCGTCGTCTCACCCGTCACGGATCTCCCGGCCGGACCGCATTTCGCGGACGGCTTGCCGGTCACGCTCTGGCACCACACCCCGCACGATCCGGACCACCGGTACGCACCGGACGTCGTCGCGCGCTCCCTCGCCGAGGTGCACTCCGCGCTGCGGGAGTACCCGGGCGAGCTGCCTCGCCGCGGGCCGCTGGACGACCTGGAACGGGTCCTCGCCCGGCACGACCTGGACGGCGCGGCGCCCCGCTTGCGCGCCGAGGCCGCGCGGGTCGAAGCCACGCTGCCGGACGGCCCCGTCCGGCCTCTGCACGGCGACGCGCACCCCGGCAACCTGATCGCGACGGCGGCCGGGCCCTGCTGGCTGGACTTCGAAGACGCCTGGCTCGGGCCACTCGCCTGGGACCTCGGCGTCCTGGCGCGGCAGGGCGGCCCGGAGTACCTCGACGCGTACCCGGGCGACGTCGACGAAGAGGCCCTTCGCGCGTACTCGCGGCTACGGGAACTCTTCGCCGTCGCCTGGCGCTTCGTCGTCGCTGAGCGGTTCCCGCACCGCCTTCCCGAAGCCCGCTCCGGGTTCGCCGCCTACTTCTCGTGAGTCTTCTCGTGAGTCGCGGGGTACCAGGACAGGATCGCTTCGACCACGCCCGCGGGGTCTTCGAGCGGCGTCAGGTGACCGGCGTCCGGCAGCACCACGAGCGTCGCGCCGTCCATGACCTCGACCATCGCGCTCGCCGCCGCCACCGGCGTGATCGGGTCCTCTTCCCCGACGACGACCAGCGCCGGGACGCCGGCATCCCGCAGCAGGTCGAGGGAATCCGGCCGGGTGCGCAGCGCCAGCGCCGTCCAGGAGATCCCGGCGGGCGGCTGGGATTCGATGATCTTGCGGACGGTTTCGACGAGTTCGGGGCGCTGTTCCCGCGTCGACGCGGCCAGCAGGTTCGGCAGGTTGGCTTCGAACAGCCAGCCCGCGGTGCCTTCCTCCTCGACGCGGACCGCGACGTCCAGCCTGGTCTGCGCGGCCTCGGGCGTGTCGGGCGTGGCCTTGGTGTCGATCAGCACGAGCCCGCCGACCCGCTCCGGCGCGAGCCGGAGGACGGCCATGGCGAGGTAGCCGCCCATCGAGCAGCCGCCGAGCACGACGCGGTCGAGTTCCAGCCGGTCGAGCAGGGCGACGACGTCACGCGCGGCGTCTTCGAGACTCGGCTCGCGGTCGGACTCCGGCAGCGGCGAGCGGCCGAGCCCGCGCTGGTCCGGCGTGATCACCCGAAGGTGTGAAGCGAGGGGCTCGCGCACCGCGTCCCACATGCGGGCGTCCAGGGGAAAGGCGTGGAGGAGGACCAGCGGCAGTTCGGTCATGCGCGTCATTTTGTCGGACCCCCGCGTTAGCTTCGCCGATGTGTTCACCGACATCGAAACCGGCCGGCTCCTGCTGCGTCCGCTCCACGAGGCGGACCGGCAGGCGATGGTCGACATCCACACCGACCCGCGCACCAACCGCTTCAACCCCGCACCACCCGGCGTCCCGGAGGCGTCGGAGATGTTCTCGGCCTGGCTGGTGCACTGGGCCGAGCACGGCTTCGGCTACCCCGCGGTGCTCGAACGCGGCGGCACCGAGGTGATCGGCCTGTGCGGCGTGCGGTTGCGGGAGTTCCACGGCGAAAAGGTGCTGAACCTCGGCTACCGGTTCCGGCCGTCCGCGTGGGGCAAGGGCTATGCGGTCGAGGCCGGGCAGGCGGTCCTGGAGTGGTGTGCGCGCGAGCTGCCGTCCCTGCCGGTGCTGGCGAGCGTGAGCATCGCGAACAAGGCGTCGCTGCGGGTGGCCGAGCGGCTCGGTTTCACCGAGTACACGGAGGAGATGTACGACGGCGCGATGTCGCGGCACTACCGGCGCTGAGCCGGGTGGTGTTTGACAACTCCAGAGCGAATCACCAGCGGCGGTGCGGCCGTCGCCGGGCCCGGGCTTCCCAGCAGGGGCGGTGCCAGTGCCGCCGGTCGGCGACCCCGCCGGTCTCGTCGGCGGGCCACACGACGAGGTGCGGGGTGCCCGGCCGGATCTCGTGGTCGCAGCCGGGGCAGCGGTAGAACTTGGTGGCCTGGGCCCCCGGCACGGTCCGGACCAGCCAGTCGCCGTCCGACCCGGCTTCGGCGCGCGCCCAGCCGGTGGCGGCGCCGAGGTCACGCTCGGGCGGCCCGCCGTCCGAGCGGCGGCCGGGACGGTTGCGTCGAGGCACCCGCAAAACGGTAGCTGCCGAGCACCACCCCCTCGACGCCCCCACCAGCCACCCCGCCAATCACGCGAGTTACGCCTCCAATCACACGAGTTACGCCTCCAGTCACGCCAGATACGCCTCCAATCACGTGCCATGCGCTTCCAGTCACGTGCGATGCGCCTCCTGCCCGGCGGAGCTCAGGCTGCCCGGTCGGCCACCCGGTCGCCGGCCCCCAGCCGGCCCAGGATGGCGTCGTGGCCGAGGCCGTCCCAGCCGAGCCGGTGCAGTGTCCGGCCGGTTCGGCGGAAGTCCTCGCCACCGAGCACGGACATGATCGT
Source organism: Amycolatopsis sp. NPDC051045 (assembly GCF_040682955.1). Lineage (NCBI taxonomy): Bacteria > Bacillati > Actinomycetota > Actinomycetes > Pseudonocardiales > Pseudonocardiaceae > Amycolatopsis > Amycolatopsis sp. NPDC051045. The sequence continues at coordinate 404,880 of NZ_JBFBCC010000002.1, read as the reverse complement.
GATCGCGGCGTCGACCATCGGAGTGGCGACGCCGGCGCACCGGGCGAGTGCTTGCAGCGGCACGAGCGTCGAGCGGATGTCCTCGGTGAGGAAGCGGTGGTCGAGGCTGGTCGGCGCGGCGATCGTCCGGTACGGCTCCACGGTGCGCAGCGCGTCGAGCAGCGTCGTGGCCGGGCAGCCGTAGTAGCGGTCGAGGACCTCGGTCATGGGCAGCAACCGGGCGCCGTAGGCGTGCGCGACGGCGGCGAACTCGGCTTCGGTGCGTTCGAGGAGGGCGATCGTGCGCGCGGAAACGCCTTCGACGTAGAAGAGCAGCTCCTCCGCGCGGTCGATGGTGCCGAGGTTGGCGAGCGCGATCGGCACGTGCGCGACCGCGCCGAAGTCGTGCAGGCCGCGCTCCACCGGGTTGCGCGCGATCTCCAGCATCGGGAACCACTCCCGCAGCAGGCCGGCGCGCCGGGCGACGGCGGCCGCGGTGCAGCCGGAGATCAGGTTCCAGCTCTTGGCGCCGAGCACGGTGACGCCGTCGGTCCCGGACGGCCGCGCGGCGAACAGCGCGTCGGTCTCCACGACGTCGACGTCCGGCGCCCCGGCGGCGGCGAGCGCGTGGGCGAACTCGACGCTCCCGCAGAGCTTGCTGGAGAACAGCACCACCACCTGCCCCGGCCGCAGGTGCGGCGCAAGCCGGGCGGCGACCTCCGGGTAGGCGGTGGTCACGGTGGCGACCAGGACGACGGCACGCGCGGCCAGCCCGGCCGGGTCCGCGGTCACCTCCCGGAGTGGGAACCGCCCGTCGAGCACCCCGCGCGCGACGATCTCCCGGCGGCGCGCGATCTCCCCCACGGCCTGGAGATCCCGCGTGTAAAGGTGCACGGGCAGCTCCCGCGCGGCTAAGTGGGCGGCCACGGCCCGTCCCTCGCCGCCCGCCCCGACGACCCCGATCCCGTCCAGCACGCTCATCCCGCCCACTCCCGTCAGTCCGGTACGCAGTGGACAGGTCGGCACCGGGCCGGGGAAAGTTCCCGCCGGAGCACGTTCCCGGAAACCGGACCCGCCCGTGTCGTCCGGCCGGGTGCGGCTTACCCCTGTGCGAGCGCCAGCGGAACCAGCTGCTCGGCGGTGGTGAGCGAACCGTGCTGACCGATCAGCGACGTCTCCACGGCTTCCGCGAGCCCCCGCACCATCCCGAACCGGTCCCGGGCCGCGGCGACGACGTCGCCGATGCGCGGCAGCACCCGGTCGCTGACCGTGTGCCCGAACCAGCCCTCGGCGACGGCCTCCTCGCGGGAGCGCACCCACGCCCGGTCGCCCAGCACCTCCCGCCAGGCCGCGAGGACGTCCGCGGCCGCACCCGGCTCGGTGTAGACGTGCCGGGCCCGGATCTCGCCCCCGAACGTCCGGACGCCTTCCAGCAGCTCCGGGGCGTCTTCGAGGTCGAGCTTGTCGTCGACGGCCACCATCCCGTGGTCGGCCACGACCGCGAGCAGCGCGCCGGGCGGCAGACCGTCCACAAGGGACTCGACGAGCCGGTCGATCTGCCGCAGCTGCATCCGCCACGCGGCCGAACCGGGGCCGTAGACGTGGCCGAGCAGGTCGAGTTCGCTGTGGTAGGCGTAGCAGAACGCCCGCCCGTCGAGCACCGACAACGTCCGCGCGGCGAGGTCGCCCAGCGCGTGGACCCCGGCGTAGCGCGCCCCGCTCTGGGTGGCCCGGGTCAAGGCCGTGTCGGCGAACTTGGCGGACGACACCACCGCCGCGTCGATTCCCGCCTCGGCCGCCCGCTCGAACGTCGTCGGCAACGGCTGCACCTCGCGGGGCGGGAGGGCCCCGCGGAGATCGCCGCCGTCCTCGTGCCTGCACCAGCGCAACGCGTTGAGCACGCCCGTGCCGGGCATTTCGAAGGTGTAGCCGACCATGCCGTGCTCGCCCGACGCGAGCCCGGTGCCGATGGCGGCGACCCCGGCGGCCGTCGTCGACGGGAAGCCGACGCGCAGTGACTCCCGGGCGAGCTCGGTCAGCACCGGGGCGTCCGCGGCGTGCTCGGCGAGGAGCTCCCAGCCGAGCCCGTCGACGAGCAGCACGCCGGCACTGCGCGCCTCCGGCAACGCCAGCGTGTTCGCGCAGCCGGGCACCCCGAGCGCGGCGAGCAGGGACGGGACGACCTGGCCGAGGTGCGAGACGTCGGCGAGCGAAGGCGGCTGCACACGCCCAGCTTCCCACCGATCGGCTTCGGCGGGAGCCCAGGACGGCCGGGGATGGTCACGGCGGGCAGCTCCGGCGATAATCGCGGCATGCCGACTTACGCCTACCGCTGCCGCGAGTGCACCGAGACGTTCGAGCTCCTGCGCCCGATGAGCGACTCCGGTGCGCCGGCGGCCTGCCCGGAGGGCCACACCGACACCGTCAAGCTGCTCACCACCGTCGCTCTCACCGGGGCCGCGAGTGGCCCCGCGGCCCCGGCCGGTGGCGGTGGCTGCTGTGGTGGCGGCTGCTGCGGCTAACGCGCCTTCAGCGCCTGCTCGAGGTCGGCCCACAGGTCTTCGACGTCCTCGAGCCCGGCGGAGAGCCGGATCAGCTGGTCGGAGACGCCGGCGTCGTGCCGGTCACCGGCGTCGACGATCCGGTGGCTGATCGAGCCGGGGTGCTGGATCAGCGTGTCGACGCTGCCCAGGCTGACGGCCGGCGTGATCAGCCGGACCGCGCCGATCAGGGCGTGCGGGTCGCCGTCGACCTCGAACGCCACCAGCGGCCCGCCGATCCGCGGGTAGTGGACGGCCGTCACCGCGGGGTGGTCGCCGAGCCGCGTGGCCAGTTCCGCAGCGGTCGCGGACGCGGCGTTGACGCGCAGCGGCAGCGTGGAAAGCCCGCGCAGCAACAGGTATCCGGCGAGCGGGTGCAATACACCGCCGGTGGCGAAGCGGATCTGCCGCAGCCGCGCGGCCTCCTCGGCGTCGCAGGCGACGATCCCGCCCATCACGTCGCCGTGGCCGCCGAGGAACTTCGTCGCGCTGTGCAGCACCATCCGGGCGCCGTGGTGGCCGGGTCGCTGCAGGACCGGAGTGGCGAACGTGTTGTCCACCGCCAACGGCACGTCCCCGCAGGCGGCTGCCAGCTCGGCGATGTCGGTTTCGGCCAGCGTCGGGTTCGCCGGGGTCTCGACGAACACCAGCCCGGTGTCCGGGCGGAGCGCGGCGGCGACGGCGTCGGGCGCGGCCCAGGTGACCTCGGTGCCGAGCAGGCCGGACTCGAGCAGGTGGTCGCTGCAGCCGTACAGCGGGCGCACCGCGACGACGTGCCGTTTCCCTTGCGCCACGGCGGAAAGCAGGCACGCTGAGACGGCGGCCATGCCGCTGGCGAACGCGACGCCGTGGTCGAAGCCTTCGAGCTCGGCGAGCGCCCGCTCGAACCGCTCGACGGTCGGGTTGCCCACCCGGCCGTAGATCGGCGGGCCGTCGAGCGCGGCGCCGGCGGCGAAGGCATCGATCCGGGCGGCTTCGGCGGCACTGTCGCGGGACGGGTAGGTCGTGGACAGGTCGAGCGGAGCCGCGTGCACGCCGAGGTCCGTGAGATCGTCACGGCCGGCGTGGACGGCTCGCGTGCGCAGCGAGGAAGTCATGGCAGCATGGTCGAGCTTTCTCCGGGCCCGGAGCAATGCTCTCGGATATCATTCGGCAATGTCCGCTTCCGTCGAACTGAGTCCGATCGATCTCGAGATTCTGCGCCTGCTGCAGAACGATGCCCGGATCACCAACAAGGACCTGGCGGCCGCGGTCGGCATCGCCCCGTCGACGTGCCTGGACCGCGTCGCCCGGCTGCGGGACACCGGCGTCATCACCGGCCAGCACGCGCAGGTCGACGCGGCCAAGCTGGGCCGACCGCTGGAGGCGTTCCTGTTCGTCCAGGTCCGCCCGCACCGGCGGCCGCTGGTCGACCCGTTCGTGGCGCACCTGCTTTCCCTGCCGGAGGTGCGCGCGGTCTACCACCTGACCGGGCCGGACGACTTCCTCGCGCACGTCGCGACCAGCTCCGGCGGGGAGCTGCAGCGGCTGGTCCTCGACGAGCTGACCGCGCGCGACGAGGTCGCCCGCGTCCACACGAACCTGGTGTTCCAGCACTGGAGCGGCGGCCCGCTGCTGCCACCGGAGGGCTGACGTCAGAGCGTCTCGAGCCAGCGGCGGGTCTCGCGGGGCGACGTCAGCCGGACGACGGCGGGACCGGACGGGTCGGCGGCCCACGCCCGGATGCGGGCCCGTTTGGTCGCGAACGACGTGAAGTGCCAGCGGATGATCGAGTCCGCGGAGAACACCTGGCGGACGGACTCGACGTTGCCGTTGCAGATCCGCTCGCGGGTCACCGCCCGCAGGAACGTCCGGCGGACCAGGCGGCTCAACGAAAGCCGGCGCGGGTAGTCGAGGCCCACGACGAGCTGCGTGCGGGCCAGCACGATGTCCCTCCACTTGCCGTAGGCGGCGTCGAGGACCCAGCGCTCCCCCGCGCACACCTCGCTGATGCGGCGGCGCTGCTCCTCGTCGGGGACCGGCACCCAGCCCGGCTCCCAGCTGAGGTCGTCCGCCGAGTGGTAGGGCAGGCCGGTCCGCTCGGCGATCCGGGCCGCGAGCGTCGACTTGCCCGAGCCGGTCACGCCGTAGACGACGACGCGGTCAGGAATCGAGGCCACGGGCGGGCTCCCCCGGGCCGCGGTAGGGCAGGGTCTGGCTGTAGACGAGGTTCGTGGTCGTGCTGCCGAACTGGGCCAGCTCGTCCACCATCTGCTCGAGGTGCGCCATGGAGGCCGCGGCGATCTTGAGCGTGTAGCAGTCGTCGCCGGTGGTGCGCAGGCATTCGAGGATCTCGGAGCGCTCGCCGAGCAGCTTGTGCAACGGTTCGTGCCTGCTGCCGGGGTACTTGAGCCGGACCACGGCGAGCACCGGGTAGCCGACCTTGCCGAGGTCGATTTCCGCGCGGTAGCCGGTGATCACGCCGGCCGCCTCGAGCCGCCGGAGCCGTTCGGTCGCCGCGGACGCGCTGAGGTTCACCCGGCGGCCCAGCTCGGTGAGCGGGAGCCGGGCGTCGCGCTGGAGCTCGGCCAGGATGGCCCAGTCCGTCGGATCGAGGCTCTCGGTCATTCCCCGAAGATACCGTGGGATCCACGGTCGGAGGGCGCAAACGCCGTGATCGTTCCCTTCCGGTCCGGCCTGGTGCATCGATAGCCTTCTCCGGTGAAGATCGGCGTGAACGTCCCCAATTTCGGGCCCGGCACGGACCCGGGCGTCCTGCGGGCCTGGGCGCAGACGGTGGAAGGTCTCGGCTACGACCTCCTGATGGTGTCCGACCACGTCGCCATCACGCCGGACGTCGCCGGGGAGTACCCGGCGCCGTTCTACGAACCGTTCACGACGCTGTCCTGGCTGGCCGGGATCACCCAGCGGGTGCGGCTCGGCACCACCGTGCTGGTGGTGCCGTACCGGCATCCCCTGCTGGTGGCGCGGATGGCGGCGAACCTCGACGCGCTCAGCGGCGGCCGGCTCGTGCTCGGTGCCGGCATCGGCTGGGCGAAGCAGGAGTTCGACGCGCTGGGCGTGCCGTTCGAGCGGCGCGGCAAGCTCACCACCGAGTACCTGCGGACGATCCGCGCCGCGTGGGCCGAACACGACGACTACCGCGCGGGCCCGATCCCGCTGTGGCTCGGCGGGCACAGCGACGCCGGGTTGCGCCGCGCGGTGGAGCTCGGCGACGCGTGGCACCCGCTGCGGCTCACGATGACCGGGTTCCGGGAAACGCTGGCGCGCCTGGAAAAGCTGGCCGGCGAGCGCCCGGTGCCCGCCTTCGCACCGCGAATCCTCCTGCGGGTGACCGAAACGCCGGTGACCGGGCCGGACCGGCGCGCCGGGGAAGGCACGCTGGACCAGGTCCTCGACGACCTGACCCAGCTGCGGGCGCTGGGGGCGGACACCGTCGTGCTCGATCCGTTCGACTCGGACCCGGCCGAAACGCTGCGCCCGGAAGTGGCGTGGCGAGACCTCGCGGCGGTGGCCGCGTCCTGGAAGGAGAACCGGTGAAAGACACCGAAGAAGCCCTGCTGCGACGGGCGATCGAGCTCGCCCGCGAGGCGCGCGAGGAACACGGCAACCCGCCGTTCGGCTCCCTGCTGGCCGACGCCGACGGGAAGATCCTGGCCGAGGACCGCAACACCTCGCTGACCGACGACGACATCACGGCGCACCCGGAACTGAAGCTCGCCCGCTGGGCGGCGCAGCACCTGGACCCGGAAACCGCGGCGGCCACGACGATGTTCACCAGCACGCAGCCGTGCGGGATGTGCACCGGGGCGATCGAGCGGTCCGGACTGGGGCGGGTCGTGTTCGCGCTGTCGACCGAGCAGTTCCTCACCCTGCGCCCGCCCGTCACCTGGGGTGGCTACAAGCTCGAAGGTCCCGCCCTGTTCGAGGAGGCTCGCGTGCCCGTCGAGGGGTACTACACGTGACGAGCTACGAGGTGCGCCCGGTGGCGCGCATCGAGTCGTCCCTGACGGACCGCGCGACGGCCCCGAAGCAGGGCGACGAGGGTGCGCCGCCGGCCCGGGTGGTGTTCGACCCGGAGTTCCGCCCGGCCGCGGCCGATCTCCGCCCGGGCGACCGCTTGGTGCTCCTGACGTGGTTGCACGGAGCCGACCGCGGCGTCCAGGCGGTGCGCCCACGCAGCGACCCGGACAGGCCTCGCACGGGGGTGTTCTCGACGCGCTCGCCGGACCGTCCGAACCCGATCGGCCTCCACACGGTCACGGTGACGGCCGTCGAGGACGGCACGCTGACGGTGACCGGCCTGGAAGCGATCGACGGCACCCCGGTGCTCGACGTCAAACCGGTCCTCGGCGAGCCGGCCGAGCGCTGATCAGTAGTCCTTGAAGCCCTTGCCGGTCTTCCGGCCCAGCCGGCCGGCCGTCACGAGGTGCTCCAGCAGCGTCGCCGGTGCGAAGCCTTCTTCGCGGAACTCGTTGTACAGCGTCCGCTGGATGGCCAGGGAAACGTCGAGGCCGACGACGTCCAGCAGCTCGAACGGGCCCATCGGCAGGCCGCAGCCGACCTTCATGGCCGTGTCGATGTCGTCCGCGCCCGCGTAGTGGGCTTCCAGCATCTTCACCGCGTCGTTGAGGTACGGGAACAGCAACGCGTTGACGATGAAGCCCGCGCGGTCACCGCAGTGCACCGCGTGCTTGCCCACCGCGGCGCAGACCGCGCTCGCCGTGGCCACCACGTCCGGTGCGGTCGCGATCGTCGACACCACCTCGACCAGCTTCATCACCGGCGCCGGGTTGAAGAAGTGGAGACCGACCACGTCGGACGGCCGGGACGTCGACGCCGCGCACTCGATCACCGGCAGCGAAGACGTCGTCGTCGCCAGGACCGCGCCGGGGCGGACCACCTCGTCCAGCGCCGCGAACACCGCCTGCTTCACCGGCAGTTCCTCGGCCACCGCCTCGACGACCAGGTCGACGTCGGCCAGCGCCTCGAAATCGGTGACCGGGGTGATCCGGGCCAGCGCGGCCGAAGCGTCCTCTTCGGACAGTTTGCCCTTGACCACGGCCTTGTCGAGCGACTTCTTCACCTTCGCGACCGACGCCTGCGCCTTTTCCAGGCTCCGGGCTCGCAGCACGACGTCGAGGCCGCGCTTGGCGAACACCTCCGCGATGCCGGTGGCCATCGTCCCGGTACCGACCACGCCGACCCGCGCGACGGGCCGCGGCGACACCGAGTCCACAGTGGACGTCAGCGCGGCGTCCGAGACCACGTTGGGCGAGTCCGGGGCGTCGTAGGTGTAGAAACCGCGGCCGGTCTTGCGGCCCAGCAGACCCGCCGTGATCATCTGCTTGAGCAGCGGCGCGGGCGCGTGCAGCCGGTTGCGGGACTGGTGGTACATCGTGTCCAGGATCTCGTTCGCGGTGTCCAGCCCGATCAGGTCGAGCAGTGCGAGCGGGCCCATCGGGTAACCGCAGCCGAAGCGCATCGCGGCGTCGAGGTCCTCGCGCGTGGCGTAACGCTGCTCGTACATCCGCACCGCGTGGTTGAGGTAACCGAACAGCAGGGCGTTGGCGATGAACCCGGCCCGGTCGCCGATCACCACCGGCACCTTGCCGAGCCGCTCGGCGAACTCGACCACTTCGGCGACCACGTCCGGCTCGGTCACCACGGTCTTGACGATCTCGACGAGCTTCTGCACCGGCGCCGGGTTGAAGAAGTGCATGCCGACGACCTTGCCGGGACGCGCTGTGTGCACGCCGATCTCGGTGATGGACAGCGACGACGTGTTGGACGCGAAGACGACCTCGGGCCGGGTGATCTTGTCCAGCTCGGCGAAGACGTCGGCCTTCAGTTCGAGGCTCTCCGGGATCGCCTCGACCACCAGGTCCACATCGGACAGATCCGACAGTGACGTGCTGTACCGGATCCGGCCCAGCAGCGCGTCACGCCCGGGAGAATCGAGCTTGCCACCGGAGAGCGCCCGTTCGGTGGAGTGCTCGAGGTGCCCGCGGCCGCGCGCGACCCCCGCCTCGTCGAGCTCGACCGTGACGACGTCGAGCCCGCTGCGCGCGAGCACTTCGGCGATTCCGGCCCCCATGGTGCCCAGGCCGATCACACCGACCGTCGAGATGTCCCGCGCCATCGAGGCCTCCAGAGATGTTACTCGCCGGTAATTGGCCTCGATACTGCCACGCGGAACGGCCGGAAGCCCAGACGGAATCGAGTCAGTACCGCTCAAGTCACCCGGTCGCGCCCGGCTTCACTCGCCGAAATCGCCGTCCACCAGCTCCCTGACCTTGGCCAACGCGGCTTCCGCCTGCGGCCCGCGCGCCTGCACGCGGATCCGGTCGCCCTGGCGGGCGCCGAGCGACATCAGGGCGAGCACGCTGCGGGCGTCGGCCTCCTGGTCGCCGAGCCGCACGGTGACCTCGGCGTCGAACTCGCTCAGCGTGCGCACCAGCAACCCGGCCGGCCGGGCGTGCAACCCGACCTCGTTGCGCAGCTCCAGCTCGATTCCGGCGCCGCCGGCCGTGGCCTCGGCGGGTGCCAGGTCCTCGGGGATCCCGGCGGACGCGGCGGCCTCCGCCACCGCCTTGCGGTCCCGGCCGGCCTGCGCGGCGACCGCCGCCGCGATCGCGCCCTCGACCAGCGGGCCGTCCGCGACGATCGCCGCCGAGGGGTCGGCCAGCGATTCGACGGCGAGCTCGGCGGTCATCTGCGCGCTGCCCAGGTCGTAGAGCAGCACGACGCCGTCACCGGAGTCGGCGCGCTGGGTGGCGGCGACGACCTCGTCGTAGTCCGTGCCGATCGAGCCGTCGGAGAGGCCCCCAGCCGGACGGATGGTGACGTCCGGCGCCATCTGGGCGGCCAGCTCGGCCAGGCCTTCGGCGAGCTTCGCACTGTGCGACACGAGCACGATTCCCACGCTCACCGGGCCGCCTCCGCGAACGCCCGCAGCAGCAGGGCCGACGACCGGGCGCCGGGGTCGGTGTGCCCGACCGCGCGCTCGCCGAGGTAGGACGCCCGGCCCTTCCGGGGCACGAGCTCCACTGTGGACTCCGCACCGCGGTCGGCCGCGTCGGCCGCCGCGGTGAGCACCGCGGCGACGTCCCCGCCGTCCTCGGCCGCCTTCTCCGCGGCCGCCACCGCGGGGATCAGGGCGTCGACCATGGTCGCGTCACCGCCCACGGCCTTGCCGCGGGCCTGGACGCCTTCGAGACCGGCGCGCAGCGCGTCCAGCAGCGCCGGCACGTCGAGGTCGGCGGCCGTGCCCAGCTTGGCCGAGGCACGCAGGAAAGCCGTGCCGTACAACGGGCCCGCGGCCCCGCCGACCTTGGAGATCAACGTCGTCGCGACGAGCTTCAGCACCCCGCCCGGCGTGTCCGGCGCACTCGCGTCGAGGGCCGCCACGACGGCCGCGAAGCCGCGGTTCAGGTTCTCGCCGTGGTCGCCGTCGCCGATCGCGCGGTCGAGGTCGATCAGCTCCACGCGGTGCTCGGCGACCACCGCCGCCGCGGCGCGGACGGCCGCCGCGACCCCCTCGGCCTTGCAGGTCATCAGAGCCCCCACCGCAGCGCCGCGGTGTTGACCGGGGCGTCCCACAGCTCGGTCAGCTCGTCGTCCAGTTTGAGCAACGTCAGACTCATCCCCTGCATCTCGAGGCTGGTGATGTACGGGCCGACCAGCCGGCGCTCGACCACGATCCCACGGTCGGCCAGAAGCCGCTCGGCGATGCCGTGGGCCAGGTAGAGCTCGACGAGCGGGGTGCCGCCCATGGAGTTGGTGAACAGCAGCACGCGGTCGCCCGAGGCGAACGGCAGGTCCTCGACGACGGCCTCGACCATCCGCGCCACCAGCGCGTCGGCCGGTTCGAGCGGGATCCGCTCGCGGCCGGGCTCGCCGTGGATGCCGATGCCGAACTCGATCTCGCTCTCCTCGAGGTCGAAGCTCGGGGTGCCGGCGTGCGGCACGGTCGGCGCGGTGAGGGCGACGCCGATCGACCGCACCTGGCCGATCACCTTCTGCGCCAGCGCGGTGACGGCGTCGAGCGAGTCACCGCGCTCGGCGGCGGCGCCCGTGAGCTTCTCCAGCAGCACCGTGCCGCCGACCCCGCGGCGGCCCGCGGTGTACGTCGAGTCCTTGACCGCGACGTCGTCGTCGATCACCACGCTGCGCACCTCGAGGCCCTCGGCGGCGGCCAGCTCGGCGGCCGTCTCGAAGTTCAGCACGTCGCCGGTGTAGTTCTTGACGATGAGCAGCGCGCCCGCCTCGCCGGTGGTCGCGGTGACCGCGGCCTGCACCGCGTCCGGCGTCGGCGAGGTGAACACCGCGCCGGGCACCGCGGCGGCGAGCATGCCGTGACCGACGAAGCCGCCGTGCAGCGGCTCGTGCCCGGACCCGCCGCCGGAGATGACGGCGACCTTGCCCGCGACCGGCGCGCCGGCGCGCACCACGACGTCCGGGTCGTACTGGACGCGGAGGATGTCGGCGTGCGCGGCGGCGAGCCCCCGCAGCGACTCGGCGACCACGTTCGCCGGGTCGTTGATGATCTTCTTCACGGCAGCCTCCGGCACATCGGCGGTGGGGTGTCCTTCCTACCTCCCCGCGCGGCCCGCCGCCAGGTCAGGCCTTGGGGAGCTTGGTGACCACGTTCTTCGCCACGGTCACCGCCTTGCCGCACGGGTCGCTGTCCGCCGCGCCGGCCCGGTAGTCCACCTGGGCCAGTTCGACGTCGTCGCCCTGCCACGGCCGGTGCTGCCACTGGACCTTGCACCGCGGCGAACCCGTGGTCTCCTGCTTCTGGAAGCCGGTGATCCCGCTGCCGAGGTCCACCTGGGAATAACCGTCGCCGGCGAGCGGGGGCAGGCCCGGCAGGAACCCGACCGCCACCGCCGGGCCCGTGGCCTTGCCCTTCCACTCGCAGGAGTGCAGGCCCGAGGGCGCGGACTTCGCCGACGGCACGGCGGAGGCCACCACCGCGGTGTCGGCCGTCGCGCACGGATCGGCGGTCAGCACGGTGCCCGAGGGCGTCGGGTACTTCTCCGGCGAGTTGTGCACCTTCTGGACGACGGCCTCCACGAGGGTCTGCCCGGGACGGCAGGGGTCGCCGACGTAGGTGACCGACACCGCAAGCGCCATCTCCGGGTTCAGCGCCGTCATCGCCGCGACCGTGCAGTCGGTGTCGCCGGTCTTGTTCACGCGCAGCGGCAGCCCGCCGACCTGCCCGGTCGTCTTGTCCGCCCGCGGCAGCAGCGTGCCGCCGATCTCGAGCTCGAACCGGATCTCCTTGCCGCCGGGGTCCTTCACCTTGTTCCGGCAGGTGTCGAAGGCGATCGACGACGGCGACGGGTCGTCTTCGACCGTGCCGAGGCCCAGCGCGCCGAGGGCGTCCTTGGTCAGGAACTGGCACGGCTGGATCGTGCGGAGCACGTCCGCCGCCACGGCGGCGTCGGTGATCGGGCCGTCGGCGACCTGGCCGGTGCCGGCGGCCGCGGGCACCGTCGTCCGGGCGAAGTTGGACTTGCCGAGGTCCTGCCCGCACGCCGTCAGCGGCAACGCAAGGGCGGTGACCAGCAGGAACAGCTTCGGGAGACGGCGGTGCCGAACGTCTGGGAACACGCGAAGCACGGTAGCGGCACCCTCGCGCCGCTGTCCGGACAACCCGGCTATTCGCCCGCCACCGTCGGTGTGTCGCCGGTCTCGGTCTCGGTCTCGGCCAGCACGACGAGCGGGCGGACCACGGCCCAGATGACGAACAGCGCGGCGACCACCAGCATGCCGAGCCCGGCCCACAGGTTGATGTTCACGCCGGCCGCCTTGGCGATCTCCTCCTCGGAGGAGAAGCCGATGCCCATGACGGTGAGGATGACGCCGTAGACGCCGACCAGCAGGGCGATGATCAGCCGGATGTCGAAGGCGCCTGCCTTGCGCGCTCGCGGCTGCGACTCGGTAGCCATTCCGGCCTCCTAGAAGATGGCGTTCAGGGCGATGGTCAGGACGAGCACGATGCCCGCGAGCAGGCCCGGCTTGCGGTACCAGCCCGCGTTCTCGCCGGTCGCGTCGTGCTGGCGCGTCTCCTTCGGCGTCAGCGAGTAGACGAGGCCGACCAGCTCCTCGTCCGGCTTCGGCTTGGTCGCCAGCGAGACGACGACGCTCACCACGATGTCGACCACGAACGCGACGCCGGCGGCCACGAAGCTGGTGCCCTGGCCCTCCAGGCCGATCACCCCGGTCTGCGACAGGGCCCAGATCGTGATGGCCGACGCCGTGCCGAGCACCAGGCCGCTCCAGCCGGCGTGCGGGGTCATCCGCTTCCAGAACATGCCCAGGATGAAGGTCGCGAACAGCGGCGCGTTGAAGAAGGAGAACAGGTCCTGCAGGTAGTTCAGGATGTTGCCGGAGTTCGACGCGATGAAGGCGGTGCCGATCGCGAGGATCGTGCCGCCCGAGGTCACCACGCGGCCCAGGTTCAGGTAGTAGTGGTCCGGCTTGTCCTTCTTCACGTACGTCTGCCAGATGTCGTACGTGAAGACGGTGTTGAACGAGCTGAGGTTCGCCGCCATACCCGCCATGAACGAGGCCAGCAGACCGGCGATGGCGATGCCGAGCATGCCGTTCGGCAGCAGGTCGCGCATCAGCAGCAGGAGCGCGTTGTTGAAGGTGACTCCGCTTTCGGCCTTGCCGCCGTCCAGCAGCACCTGCTTGTCCTTGACGTACTCGGACACGGTGACCGCGGCGATCATGCCGGGGATGATCACGATGAACGGGACCAGCATCTTCGGGAACGCGCCGATGATCGGGGTCCGCCGCGCGGCGGACATGCTCTTCGACGCCATCGCGCGCTGGACCTCGACGAAGTTCGTCGTCCAGTAACCGAAGGAAAGCACGAAGCCGAGGCCGAAGACGATGCCCAGCACCGAAAGCACGCTGTTGCCGAAGCCGGTCAGGTTGTCACCGGGCCACGAGTGCAGCTGCGCGGTGCCGCCCGGGCTGTTCGTCACCTTGTCGACCAGGCCCTGCCAGCCGCCGACCTTGACCAGGCCGATGATCGTCAGCGGCACCAGCGCGATGACGATCACGAAGAACTGCAGCACCTCGTTGTAGATCGCGGCGGAGAGGCCGCCGAGCGCGGTGTAGGAGAGCACGATCGCGGCGGCGATGATGATCGACACCCAGAGCGGCCAGCCCAGCAGCAGGTTCACCACGCTGGCCAGCAGGAAGAGGTTCGCACCGGCGATGAGGATCTGGGCCGCGGCGAAGCTGACGCCGTTGACCAGGTGGGCCGGCTTGCCGAAGCGGCGCCGCATGAACTCGGGGACGCTGCGGACCTTGGAGCCGTAGTAGAAGGGCATCATCACGATGCCGAGGAACAGCATCGCCGGAATGGCGCCGATCCAGAAGTAGTGCACGGTCGGCAGGCCGTACTGGGCGCCGTTGGCCGACATGCCCATGACCTCGACCGCGCCGAGGTTCGCCGAGATGAACGCCAGGCCGGTGACCCAGGCCGGCAGCGAGCGGCCGGACAGGAAGAAGTCGAGACTGCTCGACACCTGCCGTCGCGCCAGGTACCCGATGCCGAGCACGAGTACGAAGTAGAACGCCAACTCGATGTAGTCGATCGCGTTCGCGTCGAGTCGCAGGTTCGCATCGGCTAGGACGAGCACCCGACCCACCTCCGGCAGTACCTTTTCCAGCGGGACATTATCCGACAGGAATCAACACCGTCCCGTCGGATCCGCACAGTACTGCATGGATTCAGGGTCGGCACGCTGACGTGTCCACAATGGCCGGAGGGCGCGTCTCCCCCGGTCACCACCAGGGGAAACGCGCCCTCGTCACGCGCCGCGGGAGCGGCTGGGCATCACCGGTCGGTCGGCACCGCGATCTCGCCGTCCTCCTCGATCAGCTTGGCGAGCACCGCGTCGGGCAGGTAGGTCCGGTGCGGGTAGCCCGGGCCCCAGGAGTTGAGCAACGGCACGGCGCCGAGCTCGTCGGCGCGCGGGTTGGCGAGCACGGAGTGCACGTCGTCGACCGACTTCGCCCAGCGGAACGCTTTGATGCCCTGCTTGGCCTCGGCGGTGTACTTCTCCCGGGCGTGCCAGTCGTCGGTGGCGTAGGAGTCGTCCCACAGGACGTGCCCGGCCTCCTTGAGCACCTCGGCCGCGGCCCGGACCGACGTGCCGTTGTCGTCACCGGGGTTGGTCTCGGGCCACTCGTCGCGCTTCTTGGCCGAGTCCCAGAGCCAGCGGGCCGCGTACTCGCTGTCGTTGAAGATCGACATGCAGCGCGACCAGCCGAAGCCGACGCAGGCGCCTTCACGGCCCTGGTCGTAGAACGCGTACCAGGCGTCGGAGTCCGGGGTGCCGCCCGGCTCGAGGCACACGCAGTGGCCGCCGCGGATCCGGCCGAGCTTCGCGACACCGCCCTTCGCGATGAAGAACTCACCGGAGGTCTCGTCCTGTTCCGGCTCGTCGAACGCCGAGTACCAGTTGACCCCGATCACGACCGGCGAGCGGGTGGGCCGGTCCTCGTCGGCCAGCGCGCCGAGCGGATACCTTTCCACGTGCCGCCAGTCGTCCGGAATGAACCGGCCCAGGCGTGGGTCGACCGGATCGGAACCGAGTGGGCGATAACGCATGACTTCCTCCTCCGTGCAGCCGAAAAGGCGCGCACGCCGGCCGGACGGGCATGCACACACCGAGCTCGAAGGCGGACTGAAACGTTGGCACGACGAAGAAAGACGGCCGAGCGCACCACCCTCCGGCCACGCCGGACGCACCGGCGGAACCCCTCGAATCGAGTGTCGCACGCCGGCGGCGAATAAGATCCCGAGCTCACCCGAACAGCGCAAGAATCGCGTTGAAAAAGTAACCACTCACTGCGCGGACGGCTATCGGGTTAACGATTTCCTGGCGGAGCAACAATCACCGAATCAGATACGCCGATTTCGGCATCGATTCGGCATCGGCACCGGGACCGCCCGTTCGGGCAGCCGGCGGGGCGATTTTTTCACCGGCGCCGGAGTCAGTCCGCCACGCGCCGGAACCGCGGAACCCGGCCGGCGGGCGTCTCGACCGTCTCGGCGAACATCGGTTCCGGACGGACCCACAGCCCCCGCTCGCCGTAGAGGGCCCGGTACACCACCAGCTCCTCTTCGGTCTCGCTGTGCCGGGCCACGCCGAGCACCTCGTACTCGCCGCCCTTGTAGTGGACGTACCGACCCGGCTCCACGTCAGAACAGCCGGAATTCGTCGGACTCGATGCCGCGGAGCTCGTCGTAGTCCAGGGTGAGGCAGCGGATACCGCGGTCCTCGGCCAGCGTGCGGGCCTGCGGCTTGATGATCTGGGCCGCGAACACGCCCTGCACCGGCGCCAGGAGCGGATCGCGGTTGAGCAGTTCCAGGTAACGCGTGAGCTGCTCGACGCCGTCGATTTCGCCGCGGCGCTTGATCTCGACCGCCACCGAACGGCCGTCGGCGTCGCGGGCCATGATGTCGACCGGGCCGATCGCCGTGGGGAATTCGCGGCGGACCAGCGTGTAGCCGTCGCCGAGGGTCTTGATGTGCTCGGCCAGCAGTTCCTGCAGGTGCGCTTCGACGCCGTCCTTCTGCAGGCCCGGTTCCTTGCCCAGTTCCTGGGCGTGGTCGTGGAAGATCTCTTCGATCGAGATCACCAGTTTCTCGCCCTGTTTGTTTTCGACGATCCAGAGCTTGCCGTCCTCGATCAGCCAGCAGGGCGGGCTCATCCAGTTCAACGGCTTGTACGCACGGTCGTCGGAGTGCACCGACACCGAGCCGTCGGACTTGACGAGCAACAGGCGGGTGGCCATCGGTAGGTGGGCGGTCAGCCGGCCGGCGTAGTCGACCTGGCACCGCGCGATCACGAGACGCACCCGAGGAGGGTAGGACAGGGTCGGTGATACTGGGCGCGTGGACCCCATTCAGCGTGTCGCGTCCCGCGAGGTGTACCGGAACAACTGGATGACGGTGCGGGAGGACGCGATCCGCCGCTCCGACGGCTCGGCCGGCATCTACGGCGTGATCGACAAACCGTCGTACGCGCTGGTCATCGCCCAGGACGGCGACCGGTTCCGGCTGGTCGAACAGTTCCGCTACCCGCTCGGCGAGCGGCGCTGGGAGTTCCCGCAGGGCACCGCGCCCGACCGCGCCGACGTGCCGCCCGCGGAGCTGGCCGTCCGCGAACTGCGCGAGGAGACCGGGTTGCGCGCCGGCTCCATGGTCCCGCTCGGCAGGCTCGACGTCGCCGCCGGCATGAGCAGCCAGCGCGGCTGGGTGTTCCTCGCCACGGACATCACCGAAGGCGAGCCGGAGCGCGAGCACGAGGAGCAGGACATGCGCAGCGCGTGGTTCGCGCGCGCGGACGTCGAGAAGATGATCCTCACGGGCGACATCACCGACGCGCAGTCGATCGCCGCGTGGGCGCAGCTCATGCTGGCCGAGCGGCACCGGCCTTGAGCATGCCGCGGATCACCAGGTGGTGGAACGGCTTGATCAGGGCGAAGTAGGCCGGCCCGACGCGGTTGTGGAAGTGCACGACCGTGCCGAGCCGGAAGCCGCGCGGCACCGCTTCGACCGTCAGGTACCCGGTCAGGTGACTGTCGTCCGCACCCACGATCAGATAACGCTCGGGATCGCCCGCGCGGACGGTGAAGAACGCGACCTGGTCTCCCGGCTCGAACCCGATGTCCTCGGGCCGGAGGCGGCCGGTGCGCGGCACCGAGGCGGTGTCCAGCCGCAGGGCCTTGGCGAGCAGGTACCGGACGCCGAACAAGGCTTTCAGCCAGGCCGGCGACCAGCCGAACACGCCCGCGACGAACTCGCGCAGGCTGTTCTCGCTCTTGATCTCCTTGAACTCGACGTAGTCGGCACCATCGAGGTAGGGCTCGGTCATTTTCGGCTCCCCAGTACGAGTTCCAACGCGCTCTTCAGCCGCCGCCCGGACAGCGGCGGCACGACCTGGCCGGCGCCGACGACGACGAGGTACAGCGCCCGGCCGAGCTCCGCGTCGCCGCAGATTTCGGTCAGGTAGTCCACCCGGGTGCGGTCGATGCGCTCCTGGACCGTCCGCGCCTCGGCGTCCTGGAGAGCCCAGGCCCGGACGGCGATTTCGAGCCCCGGAGCGGGCCCCGGCGCGACCACCAGGTCCACCAGCGTGCGCAGCCGGTCGCCGCCCGCCTGCTCGGCCTGCTCGACGAACCGCGTGGTGCGCTCGGTCTCGAAGTGCTCCAGCAGCGCGGTGCGGTAGCCGCTCATGCCCTTGAAGTGGTGGTAGAAGGAGCCTTTCGACAGCTCGAGCCGCTCGGCCAGCCGCTCGATCGTCACCGCCGGCGCGCCCTGCTCCGCCAGCAGCACCAACCCCGCGTCCAGCCAATCCCGCTTGCTCGCCATGGCCATACCATACCGTATGGTACGGCGAGCGGTCAGCGCGAGGCGCCACTTCGCGCGGGAGTGGCGCTCAGTCGGGCCAGGAGGGCTTGCGCTTCTCCAGGAAGGCGGCCATCCCTTCGCGGGCGCCGGGCAGCTGCGACGCCGCGGCCATGACCTCCAGTGCGATCGCGTACGCGTCGGCCTCGGGCCGGTCGAGCTGGGCGTAGAGCGTCGCCTTCCCCATTGCCTTACTGGCCCGGCTGCCGCGCGTCGCCCGGGCCAGCAGGTCCGCGACGGCATCGTCGAGCTGCTCGTCGGGCACCACCCGGTTGACCAGGCCCCAGTCGAGCGCCGTCGCCGCGTCGACGACGTCGCCGGTCAGGGCCAGCTCCATCAGGCGCTTGCGGCCGATCGAGCGCGCCACCGGGACCGCCGGGGTGTGGCAGAACCAGCCGCCCTTGCCGCCCGGCAGCGCGAAGCCCGCCGACTCGGCGGCCACGGCCAGGTCGCACGACGCCACGAGCTGGCAGCCCGCCGCCGTCGCCAGGCCGTGCACCCGCGCGATGACGACCTGCGGCACCGACTGCACGGTCTTCATCAGGTCGGTGCACAGCGTGAGCAGCTCGCGGACCCCCATCAGGTCACGCGCGGCCACGTCGCCGAAGTCGTGCCCCGCGGAGAACACCGGCCCGGCGCCGGCCAGCACGATGCCGGTCGCGTCGGACGTGCCCGCCTCGCGGAACGCGGCGAGCAGCTCGGCGAGGTGGTCCGCGGACAGCGAGTTGCGCCGCGCCGCGCGGTTCATGGTGATCGTGACGGTGTCGCCGTCCCGCTTCACGAGGAGATGCTGGTACATGCCTCGACGTTAACCCCTGCGGACCGGAATGTGCGCCGGTAACCGTCCGGGCCGACGCCGACCTCGGCGTGCATCCGCCGTCGCAGGTTCGCCGCCGTCCCCAGCCCGGACCGCTGCGCGACCCGCTCGACCGGCAGCTCGGTCGTCTCCAGCAGCCGCTGCGCGTACCGGACGCGCTGCACGCGCAGCCAGCGCCCCGGCGTCACGCCGGTGGCCGCGGCGAACTCCCGGTGGAACGTCCGCTCGCTCATCCGCGCGTGCCCGACCAGATCCTCGACGCCGATCCCGGAGCCGAGGCGGGCCAGCGCCCAGTCCATTGTGGATGCCATGCCGGGCTGGCCGGTCGGCGGCGGCAGCGGGTGGTCGACGTACTGCCGCTGCCCGCCTTCGCGCGCCGGCGGCATCACCAGCCGGCGCGCCAGCGCGGCGGCGACGTCGGCGCCGTGGTCGCGCCGGACCAGGTACAGGCAGAGGTCGAGGCCGCCGACGACGCCCGCGGACGTCAGGACACCGCCGTCGTCGGTGTAGAGCACGTCGCGCTGCAGGTCCGCCCGCGGCGCGGCGCGGGCGAGCGCGTCGAGGTCGCGCCAGTGCGTGGTCGCCGGGCGGCCGTCGAGCAGGCCGGCGGCCGCCAGCGTGAACGCGCCGGAGCACAACCCGGCGACGGTGCGCCCGTCCCGGTGTGCCCGCCGCAACGCGGTGACCGCCGACGCGGGCACCGGCGCGAGCGGGTCGTCGCGGCCCGGGGCCAGCACGAGGTCGCAGCCGTCGAGGCCGGCGAGCCCGTGCGTGGCCGCGACGTCACCGAACGGCGACACGGGCGTGCGCACCCGGCCGGGGCTGCACAGCCGCACCGTGAACGGGCCGATCCCGCTGTCGGTCCGGTCCTGGCCCCAAACCTCGCCGATCACCGCGAGGTCGAACATCCGGGTGCCCGGCAGCAGCAGAACGCCGATCGTGCGCATGGCAGAAAAGTACCGCATCGCGCGTCTTCTGCCACTCCCGGCGGCGGTGCGGAATGGCGAGACTCGACGGCATGACCGAAACGGCACTCATCCTGATCGACGTCCAGCGCGGGTTCGACGAAGCGGAGTTCTGGGGTCCGCGGAACAATCCCGGCGCCGAAGCGAACATGAAGGCCCTGCTCGACGCGTGGCAGGAGCGCAGGCTCCCGGTGGTGCTCGTGCACCACGACTCGCCGAAGCCCGGCTCGCCGCTGCGGCCGGGTCAGCCGGGCAACGACTTCATGTCCGAACTCGACGGCGCGCGGCCGGACCTGGTGTTCGGCAAGAAGGTCAACTCGGCGTTCATCGGCGACGTCGACCTCGACGCGTGGCTGCGCAAGCGCGGCATCACGAGCTTCGTGCTGGCCGGCATCCAGACGAACTTCTGCTGCGAGACCACCGCGCGGATGGGCGGGAACCTCGGCTACGCCGTGACTTTCGCCCTCGACGCGACGTTCACGTTCGACCTGCCGGGCGTGGACGGCGACGTCGTGACCGCGGACGAGCTGTCCCGCGTCACGGCGGCGAACCTGGCGAACCAGTTCGCCACCGTGAAGTCCACGAAGGAGATCCTGGCCGAGCTCAGCTGAGGCCGTGCCGCTCCCGGATCAGGCTGACGATGCCGTCCATGATCCCGGTGAGCTCGTAGTCCTTGGGCGTGAACACCCGGGCGATGCCGCGTTCGGCGAGCAGCGCGGCATCGTCCGGCGGGATGATGCCGCCGACGATCACCGGGACGTCGCCCGCACCCGCGGCGCGCAGCCCGTCGACGACGTGCGGGACGACCTCGAGGTGCGAGCCGGACAGCACGGAAAGCCCGACGACGTGCACGCCTTCCTGCACCGCGGCCGCGACGATCTGCTCGGGCGTCAGCCGGATGCCCTGGTAGATGACCTCGAAGCCGACGTCGCGCGCCCGGACGGCGACCTGCTCGGCGCCGTTGGAGTGCCCGTCGAGGCCCGGCTTGCCGACGAGGATCCGCAGCCGCTCGCCCAGCTCCGCCTCGGTTTCCCGGACCCGGGTGCGCACCCGCTCCAGTTCGGGGTCGCCCACGCCGGCCACCGCGGAGGCGGAAACGCCGGTGGGCGCCCGGTATTCGCCGAACACCTCGCGGAGCGCGCCGGCCCATTCGCCGGTGGTCACGCCGGCCCGCGCACAGTCCACAGTGGCCTCGAAGAGGTTTTCCGTGGTCTGGGCGCGTTCCTTCAGCGTGGCCAGCGACCGCTCGACGGCGTCGTTGTCGCGCCGGGAGCGCCATTCCTCGATGGCGGTGACGGCGGCCTTCTCGACGGCGGGGTCGATCGTCTCGATCGCCTTCGCCCCCTCGGCCTGCAGCGGCGACGGCTCGGTCGTCCCGAACTTGTTGACCCCGACCAGGACCCGTTCGCCGTTCTCCATCTCGCGGCGGTACTCGGCCAGCGAGGTGACCAGCTGCGACTTCATGTAGCCGCTTTCGACCGCGGCGACCGCGCCGCCGAGGTCCTGCACCCGGGCGATCTCCTCGCGGGCGCCGGCCATGATCTCGTCGACCTTGGCCTGGATGACGTGGGAGCCGTCGAAGATGTCCTCGTACTCCAGTAGGTCCGTCTCGAACGCGAGCACCTGCTGCATCCGCAGCGCCCACTGCTGGTCCCACGGCCGGGGCAGACCGAGGGCTTCGTTCCACGCCGGCAGCTGGATCGCGCGGGCACGGGCGCCGCGGGAGAGCGACACCGCGAGCATTTCCAGCACGATCCGCTGGACGTTGTTCTCCGGCTGGGCCTCGGTCAGCCCGAGCGAGTTGACCTGGACGCCGTAGCGCAGCCGGCGGGCCTTGGGATCCGTTACGCCGTAACGGTCGCGCGTGAGTTCGTCCCAGAGCGCGGTGAACGCGCGCATCTTGGACATCTCCTCGACGAACCGGACGCCGGCGTTGACGAAGAACGAAATCCGCGCGACGACCTTCGCCATGTCGGCCTCGTCCACCTGCCCCGAATCGCGGACGGCGTCGAGCACGGCAATGGCGGTGCACAGTGCGTACGCGACCTCCTGCGTCGGCGTCGCGCCGGCTTCCTGCAGGTGGTAGCTGCAGATGTTGATCGGGTTCCACTTCGGCACGTGGTGCACGGTCCACGCGATCACGTCGGTGATCAGCCGCAGGCTCGGCCCCGGCGGGAAGATGTAGGTCCCGCGGGACAGGTATTCCTTGATGATGTCGTTCTGCGTGGTGCCGGCGAGCTTCGCGAGGACTTCATCGACGTCCCGCCCCTCGGCTTCGGCCTGCTCGCGGGCCACGGAGACGTACAGCGCGAGCAGCCACATGGCCGGCGCGTTGATGGTCATCGACGTGTTCGCCTCGGCGAGCGGGATGCCGTCGAAGAGCCGCCGCATGTCGCCGATGTGCGACACCGGCACGCCGACCTTGCCGACTTCACCGCGGGCGAGCTGGTGGTCCGGGTCGTAGCCGGTCTGGGTGGGCAGGTCGAACGCCACCGAGAGGCCGGTCTGCCCCTTCGCGAGGTTGCGCCGGTAGAGCTCGTTCGACGCGGCCGCGGAGGAGTGTCCCGCGTAGGTCCGCATCACCCACGGTCGGTCTCGCTCGCGGTCCGTTGGGTACGGCACTGGACACCTCCGGCGGTGGATGTTTCGTCGAGTGTACCGACCGGTAACTTATGGTGGCAGTGGAATCGGACACGTCAGGGTGACTCGGTCCTCGGCCTGCTCCGCCAGGCTCAAGCGGCCGAACTGCCCTGCTCCGGCGGGGCCTGGCGGGCCTTGGCCTCGTCGATGGCCTTGGTGAGCACGTCACGCACGCGCTTGGGCTCGCCGACGCCCATCAGCGTCACGGTCCCCGGCCCGGCGAACGAGATGGTGCCGGTGCGGGACGGGCCCGGCTTGAGGACCGGCGCCGACAGGGTGGCCAGCTCGCTCGAGCGTTCCTTCTGCCGGAACAGGCCCGAGCGCGCGATGATCCGGCTGTCCGTCACGGCGTAGGTCGTGCGCCCGAGTGCGAGGTACCGGACGACCGAGCGCCCGACCGCGCCGTACAACCCGATCACCAGGACCACGACGGCGCTGAGCATGGCCGCACCGCTCGGCTGCTGCGCGAGCAGGAACCAGAGCGCGGCCGCGGTGAGGACGAGCCCGGCAGGGACGATCACCCCGTCCGCGGCGACGTAGAGCGGGCGCTGGACCGGCTCTCCCGCCCAGAGCACGCGTTCACCGGGCGAAAGCTCGATTTCCCCTGCTGACATGGCCGAACACTACTCTGCCGGAGCCCGTTCCGCCGAGTTCCGCGTGCGCGTCGGAGAAGAACGCTGTGACGGAAATCCGCGAGACGGGCCGGTACTCGTGGATTAGCGTGGGCAGCCGTGACGTGGAGTGTGTACGGAAGCTACCTGGTCATCGTGGTCCTGATCGTCCTCGCGCCGGGCCCCGACACGATGGTGATGCTGAAGAACGCGCTGTCCGGCGGGTTCCGGGGCGGGCTGCTCGCCTCGCTCGGCATCTTCACCGGCAACGCCGTGCAGGGCAGCGCCGCGGCGCTCGGCCTCGGCGTCCTCATCGCCCGGTCGCAGCCGGTGTTCGTCGCCCTCAAGTGGACCGGCGCGGCCTACCTGGTCTTCCTCGGCGTCCAGGCGCTGCGCGGCGCGTTCCGTGGCGATTACCCCGCCGTCGAAGAGGCCCAGCGCCGCCGGGGCGGCGGCTTCCGGCGGTTCCGCGAAGGGTTCCTCTCCAACATCACCAACCCGAAGGTGCTGGTGCTGTACCTGTCCGTGCTGCCGCAGTTCCTCGACCCGGTGCGCACCACGACGTGGGACGCGCTCGCGCTGGCCTACACCGTCGCCGTGCTCGGCGTGCTGTGGCTGCTGGTGCTGCTGGTGTTCGTGCGCCGCGTGCGGGCGTGGCTGGAGCGCCGCCGGGTGCGCCGGGCCCTGGACGGCGTCACCGGCACCGCGCTGCTCGGCTTCGGCGCCGCCCTCGCCCTGGAGTCCTGATGACCTGGAGCACGTACGCCGGTTTCGCCGGGGTGATGGCCTTCCTGGCGATGATGCCGGGCCCGGACACGATGGTCGTGCTGAAGAACGCCCTGACCGGCGGCGCCCGCGGCGGCGGCTGGGCGTGCGCCGGGATCGCCGTCGCGAACTTCCTGCAGGGCACGGCGGCAGCGCTCGGGCTGGGGGCGGTGATCACGCGCTACCGGCCGCTGTTCGAGACGGTGAAGTGGCTCGGCGCGGCCTACCTCGTCTTCCTGGGCGTCCAGGCCCTTCGCGGCGCCTGGCGCGGGAACTACGAAGCCCTCGACGACGTCCGGAAGGCCCGCGCTTCCCGCGGACGGCGGTTCCGCGAAGGGTTCCTGTCCAACATCACCAACCCCAAGGTGATCGTGCTGTACCTGTCGGTGCTGCCGCAGTTCCTCGCGCCGGGCGTCACGGACCAGGCCGACGCGCTCCTGCTCGCGTACACGGTCGCGGCCCTGGGCCTGGTGTGGCAGGTGTTGCTGCTGCTCTTCGTGCACCGCGTGCGGGGCTGGCTGCAGCAGCGAAAGGTCCGCCGGGTGCTGGACGGTGCGACGGGCACCGCCCTTCTGGGCTTCGGCGCGGCCTTGGCCCTGGAGGGCTGACGTCCTTCACCGAGAAGCGATCTCGTCCCGCACGAAGGCTTCGAACGAGCGGGCGGGCCGCCCGGTGACCTGCTCGACGGCCGGGGTGACGCGGTCTTCGGCGCCGCGCCGGATGTCCTCGTCGAGGGCGGCGAGGACGGCGGCGAACTCCTCGGGCATGCCGGAAGCCGTGAGCCGGGCGGCGAATTCGGCGGTGCCGACCGCGCGGTGCCGGATCGGACGTCCGAGGTGCGCGGCCACGATCGCGGCCGCTTCGGCGTAGCTCAAGGCGGCCGGCCCGGTCAGGACGTGTTCGGTGTTGTGCGGTCCGGGGTCGGTCAGCGCGCGGACGGCGACCGCCGCGATGTCGCCGGCGTCCACGAACGCGACCCGGGCGTCGCCGGTGGCGGTGACGATCTCGCCGTCCCGCACGCCCTGGGCGACCAGGTGCGCGCCGGTGAAGTTCTGCATGAACCAGGACGGCTTCAGCACCGCCCACTCCGGCGCCGCGCGCACCAGCCGCTGCAGTTCGCCGATTCCCGGGGTGTCCTCGGTGACGGCCGACGAGCTCAGCAGGACGACCCGGCGGACCCCGGCGTCCAAGGCGTCCGCCAGGAACGGCGCCACCAGTGCGGCGGGCTCGGCCTCGCCGATCGGCGCCACCAGGTACACAGCGGAGGCGCCGCGCAGGGCGTCGGCGTGGGTGGCCCGGTCGGTCCACTCGAACCGGACCTGGCCGGGCTCGCGCGGCCGGCGGGTGGCGGCCCGGGGCGTGACGCCGGCGGCGCGCAGGCCCGCGACGACCCGGCGGCCGGTGGTGCCGGTGCCGCCGAGGACCAGGACGTCAGCCACGGTCGCCACCGGCGAAGGCCGCGGTCAACTCGTCGACACCGCCGAGGACCTCGGCGGCGGCGAGCGGGCTCCAGTAGTCGCGGTAGCGGCGGATCTCGCCGTCCTCGACGGTGATCACGGCGATGTACGACAGTTCGTACGGCTTCTGCGACGCCACGGCGACGCCGGCGGCGGTGAACTCGACGACGACCACGGCCGGGTCGGTGGTCTCGTGCACGGTCTTGGCGGTGATTTCTCGGACGTCCAGCAGGTTGGGGTAGTCCCGCAGGTATTCGCGAACGGCGTCGCGGCCGTCGAGCCGCGCCGGGTAGCCGGGGCCGGCGAACGGGAACTCGGCGACGCCGTCTTCGGCCCACAGCCCGGCGAACCCGGCCATGTCGTGCTCGAGCAGCAGGTCGAGGGCGTGCTCGACGAGGTCTCGTGGCCGCATGGTGGTCTCCTTCGACAGTTGGACGGGACGGTACCGTCCCGTCGACAGGTTAGCCGGGACGGTACCGTCTCGTCCACCCGCTAGACTGCGCCCATGGCACGCATCCCGACCGGCGCCGCGGTCCTCCAGCCCGAAGTCACCCGGGCCATCACCGACGCCGCGCTGCGAGAGCTCGCCGAACAAGGCTACGGGCGGTTGTCGATGGAAGCGGTGGCCAAACGGGCCGGCGTCGGCAAGAGCGCGCTGTACCGGCGGTGGCGGTCGAAACACGAGATGATCACCGCGGTCGTCGCGGAGTTCAGCGTGCCGCGCGCGGACGTCGAAGACACCGGTTCACTGCGCGGCGACGTCCGCGCGATGCTCCAGGCGGTGCTGGACTGGCTCACGCACCCGCTGTTCTCGCGGATCCTGCCGGACCTGGTCGCGGAAGGCGCGCGGAACCCGGAGCTGGCCGAAAGCGTGCGCACGAGCATCGGCGGACCCCGACGTGACCGCGCGGAGGTCATGGTGCGCCGCGCGATCACGCGCGGCGAACTGCCGGAAGACCTCGACGTCGAGATGGCGCTCGACGTCCTGGCGGCGCCGATCTACTGGCGCCTGGTGGTCCGGCAGGCCCCCGCCGGCCCGGACTACCTGGACCGGCTGGTGGAGTACGCCCTGCGCGCGCTGGGCTGAGACAACCGGGGCTCCGCCCCGGGCCGGGGGCTCCGCCACCCGGAACCCCCTGACCGCAGCTGAGTCACTTCCGCTCGGGATCGCCGTTGACGCGCTTGATGTTCGCGCCCAGGCGGTTCAGGTTTTCGACGAAGTGCGGGTAGCCGCGGTCGATGTGGAAGACGTCCCAGACCTCGGTGACGCCGTCCGCGCACAGGCCCGCCAGCACCAGCCCCGCGCCCGCGCGGATGTCCGACGCCCAGACCGGCGCGCTCGACAGCCTTTCGACGCCGCGGACCACGGCGTGGTGGCCGTCCGTGCGCGCGTCGCCGGACAGGCGCACCATTTCCTCGATGAAGCGGAACCGCGCCTCGTAGACGTTCTCCGTGATCATCGACGTGCCTTCCGACACCGCCGACAGCGCCACCGCGAACGGCTGCAGGTCGGTCGCGAAGCCGGGGTACGGCAGCGTCACCCAGTCGACCGCCTTCGGGCGCTCCGGCTGGACCACGCGGAAACCCTTGTCCCCGAACGTTTCGACGTCCGCGCCGGCCAGCTGCAGCTTGTTCAGCACCAGGTCGAGGTGGTGCGGGTTGACCCCGCGCACGGTGATGTCGCCCCGGGTCATCGCGGCGGCGAACGCCCAGGTCGCGCCCACGATCCGGTCGCCGATCACGCGGTGCTCGGTCGGGTGCAGCTGCTCCACGCCGTGCACGGTCAGCGTCGACGTCCCGGCGCCTTCGATCTTCGCGCCCATCTCGGTGAGCATCGTGCAGATGTCGACGATCTCGGGCTCGCGCGCGCAGTTGTCGATGACCGTGGTGCCCTCGGCCAGCACGGCCGCCATCAGGATGTTCTCGGTCGCCCCGACGCTCGGGAAGTCGAGCCAGATCTGGGCGCCGACCAGCGTCTCGGCCTTCGCGACGACGCAGCCGTGCTCGATGGTGCTCGTCGCGCCCAGCTTGCGCAGGCCGTTCTGGTGCATGTCCAGCGGGCGCGAGCCGATCGCGTCGCCGCCCGGCAACGCCACGACGGCCTGCTTCAGCCGGCCGACCAGCGGCCCCAGCACGCAGACGGACGCGCGCAGCTTGCCCATCGCCGCCGAGTCCGCGCGGTGCGACAGCTCGGCCGGTGTCGTGATGGTGGCGGTGTCGCCCTCGATGACGACCTCGCAGCCGACGCTCCGCAGCACGTCGCCCATCAGCGGGACGTCGAGGATCTGCGGGCAGTTCGTGATGGTCGTGGTCCCCTCCGCGAGGAGGGCGGCGGCCATCAGCTTCAGCACGCTGTTCTTCGCGCCGACCACGTCGACCTCGCCGACCAGCCGGGCTCCGCCATGCACGTCGAAGTGCTCGCTCATGGCCGCCAATCATGCCCTCTCGCCCGGATTCGGCCCGGGCGGGGGCCGCTATGGTGGCTTCATGGTCGTTCGCATCAACCGCGTGTACACGAAGGTCGGCGACAACGGCACGACCGCGCTCGGCGACGGGTCCCGCGTGCCCAAGACGTCCCCGCGGCTGGGGGCGTACGCGGACACGGACGAGACGAACTCGGTGCTCGGCCTGGCGATCGCGGTCGGCGGGCTGCCGGACGAGGTGACCGACGTGCTGCGCGCGGTGCAGAACGATCTCTTCGACGTCGGGGCCGACCTCTGCCTGCCGATCTCCGACGACCCGCCGTACCCGCCGCTGCGGATCACGGAGAAGTACGTCGAGCGGCTCGAAGGCTGGTGCGACGAGTTCAACGAGCGCCTGCCGAAGCTGTCGTCGTTCATCTTGCCGGGCGGCACCCCCGGTGCGGCGTTCCTGCACCAGGCCCGGACGGTGTCCCGCCGAGCCGAGCGGTCCGCTTGGGCGCTGTACGAGGCGGAGCCGGAGACGACGAACCCGGTGGCGTTGAAGTACCTGAACCGGCTGTCGGACCTGCTGTTCATCCTGGCAAGGCTGGCCAATCCCGAGGGTGACGTCCTGTGGCAGCCGGGCGGGCAGCCCTAGATCCCCCAGCTCGCCCGCAGGGACCCCAGCGCCTGGTGGAAGCCGGGGAACGTCTTCTTCACGCACTCCGGATCGTCCAGGGTGATCCCGGGGGTGCGCAGGCCCGTGATGCTGAACGCCATCGCGATCCGGTGGTCGCGGCGGCACTTGACCAGGGCACCCGAGGGTGTCCCCGGCTGGATTTCGATCCAGTCGCGCCCCGTCTGAACCGCCACGCCGAGAGCGCGCAGGTTCTCCTCGCACGCGTCGAGCCGGTCGCACTCCTTGATGCGCGTGTTGTAGACGTCCTCGATGCGCACCGGACCGGAGGCGAACGGCGCGATCGCCGCCAGGGTCGGGACCGTGTCCGAGATGTCGCGCATGTTCACCGTGATCCCGCGCAGGCCGTCCGACGGGCCGGCCACCGTCACCGAGTCCGGCGTCAGCTCCACGTGCGCGCCCATCTGCTCCAGCACCGACGCGAACCGCACGTCGCCCTGCAGAGCGTCGGAGCCCAGGCCCGGGACGGTCACCGTGCGGCCGGTGACCGCCGCCGCGGCCAGGAAGTAGCTCGCCGTCGACGCGTCCGGCTCCACCGGGTACTCGCACGCGCGGTACGGCTGCGCGGGGACCACGAACGTCCGGCCTTCGCGGCGGACGTCGACGCCGAAGCGGCGCATCATCTCCAGCGTGATCTCGACGTACGGCACCGACACGAGGTCGGTGACCGTGATCCGCAGGCCCTCGGCGGTCAGCGGACCGACCAGCAGCAACGCCGTCAGGAACTGCGACGACAGGCCCGCGTCCAGGGTCAGCTCGCCGCCCTTGATGCCGTTCGCGCGGACAGTCAGGGGGTGGTGGCCCGGCTCGCCGTCGAAGGTCAGGTCGACGCCCAGCTCCTGCAGGGCGTCGGTCAGCGGTCCGAGCGGGCGGCGGCGCATCTGACCGGAGGCGTCGAAGCGGAACGTCCCGGTGCCGGCCGCGGCCAGCGCGGGCAGGAACCGGGCCGTCGTGGCCCCGTCCCGGCAGAAGACGTCCGCTTCGGCCACGCCCGGGCCCGACGGCCTGCCTTCGATGGTCCACGCACCCGGCTGCCGGTCGACGCGGTAGCCCAGCTTCGCGAGCCCCTCGGCGAAGCCTTCGGTGTCGTCCGAGTGCAGCGGACGACCGAGCACGGTGGTGCCGTGCGCGGCGGCCGCCAGGAACAGGCCTCGGGCAGTGACGGACTTGGAGCCGGGGATGTCGACGAGAGTCACGATCCCGAGTCTACGGAGTGCTCGGAAACCGGAACTCACGTGATCCGACGCGTCACTCGCGTGATTGGAGCCGGAACTCGCGTGATTGGGGGCGTAACTCGCCGGTCAGGAGGCGCGCGGGAGGCGGCGGCCGGGTGGGGCCGACTCAAGCCAGGAAAGGAAGCCGGTCAGCGCGCCTGGGCCCATGGCGATTTCGATGGCTTCCTGGGTCTCCGACTCGCAGCGCAGCACCGTCGAGCCCTCGGGAACGGCGTAGGCCTCGCCGCCGGACGGGTCTCGGCGGTCGGCGATCTGCATGCTTTCGCGCTGGAAGACGCGGTCCGGGCCGGTCCGCAGGCTCCACACCCGGTACCAGACGAACTCGTCGCCCTCGTAGCGGCCCAGCCCCAGGTGCCAGCTGGCGCGCGGGTCGTCCGGACGCCACCGCAGCGCGACGCTCACGCCGCCACCGCGGCGCATCCGGATCCACCGCTGGCCGTACCAGGCGGCCAGCACGACGAGCACAGCCAGGAGCCCCTCTGCCACCAAGGTGATCTCCACGGCCCGGCTCCTGCCCGTCTCGCGCTCAGGCCGACTGACCCGCCGCGCGCAGCTGGGCCGAGGCCCTCGCCCGCTCGGTCTCGTCGTCGCCGGTCAATGCGGCCTTCGCCGCTTCGACGTCGATCTCGTCGGAGAGCTCGGCGCTCTCGGCGAGGATGCTCACCCCGGAGCCGGTCACGGAGAGGAACCCGCCGTGTACGGCCGCGCAGACCGTCTCACCGTCGGTGGTCGCCACCTTGACCACGCCACCTTCGACGAGCTGCCCGAGCACGGGTTCGTGGCCGGGCATGATGCCGATCTCACCCTCGGTGGTCTGCGCCACCACGAAAGTGGCAGTACCCGACCAGAGACGGCGCTCGACGGCCACCAGCTCCACGGACATCTCAGCCACGTGCACTCCTTAGCTCGGGGTGTTACTCCCGAGTGTAATAGGTCTGACTCAGACTATGAGAACGGCGGGGGTGCAAGTCCACAAAGGACATCACCCCCGCCGCACCCCGAAGATCACTTCTTGGTGATTTCCTTGTACTTCTTCTCGAGGTCCTCGAGGCCACCGATGCCCAGGAACGCCTGCTCCGGGTAGTGGTCGAAGTCACCCTTGGTGATGCGGTCGAACGACTCGATGGTCTCCGACAGCGGCACCGTCGAGCCCGGGATGTTCGTGAACGCCTCGGCGACCAGCATGTTCTGCGACAGGAACCGCTCGATGCGGCGCGCGCGCTGAACGGTCAGCTTGTCCTCTTCCGAGAGCTCGTCCATACCGAGGATCGCGATGATGTCCTGCAGCTCCTTGTACTTCTGCAGGATCCGGATGACCTCGGAGGCCACGCGGTAGTGGTCCTCACCGACGATGGCCGGGTCGAGGATCGTCGACGTCGACGCCAGCGGGTCCACCGCCGGGAAGATGCCCTTCTGGAACACCGACCGGGAAAGCTCGGTGGTGGCGTCCAGGTGGGCGAACGTCGCGGCCGGGGCCGGGTCGGTGTAGTCGTCCGCGGGGACGTAGATCGCCTGCATCGAGGTGATCGACCGGCCTCGGGTCGAGGTGATCCGCTCCTGCAGCTGGCCCATCTCGTCGGCCAGCGTGGGCTGGTAACCCACGGCCGACGGCATGCGGCCCAGCAGGGTCGACACCTCGGAGCCGGCCTGGGTGAACCGGAAGATGTTGTCGATGAACAGCAGCACGTCCTGGTTCTGGACGTCGCGGAAGTACTCCGCCATGGTCAGCGCGGACAGCGCGACGCGCATACGCGTGCCCGGCGGCTCGTCCATCTGGCCGAACACGAGGGCGGTGTCGTTGATGACGCCGTCCTCGGACATCTCCAGGAAGAGGTCGTTGCCCTCACGGGTGCGCTCGCCGACCCCGGCGAACACCGACGTACCACCGAAGTTCCGGGCGACGCGGGTGATCATCTCCTTGATGAGCACCGTCTTGCCGACGCCGGCGCCGCCGAACAGGCCGATCTTGCCGCCCTGGACGTACGGGGTCAGCAGGTCGACGACCTTGAGGCCGGTCTCCAGCATCTCCGTCTTGCCCTCGAGCTGGTCGAAGGACGGCGCGTTGCGGTGGATGCCCCAGCGCTCGAGGTCCTCGCCGTAGCCGGGCTCGTCGAGGCACTCGCCGAGGGCGTTGTAGACGTGGCCCTTGACCTTGTCGCCGACCGGGACGGTGATCGGGCCTCCGGTGTCGGTGACCTCCGCGCCGCGCACCAGGCCGTCCTGCGGCTGCAGGGAGATGGTGCGGACGAGGTTGTCGCCCAGGTGGCTGGCGACCTCGAGGGTCACGGTCTTGCGCAGCTGCTCGAACTCGATCTCGACCTTGAGCGCGTTGAACTGGTCGGGCACGGAACCGCGCGGGAACTCGACGTCGACGACCGGACCGGTCACCGACACGATGCGCCCCTTGGCGCGCGGGGCTTCAGTACTGGTCATCAATCATCACTTCCTGCTGCGGTGAGCGCGTTCGCGCCACCGACGATTTCGGAGATCTCCTGGGTGATCTGCGCCTGGCGGGCCTGGTTCATCTCCCGCGTCAGGTTCCCCACCAGGTCGTTCGCGTTGTCCGACGCGGCCTTCATCGCCGTCCGGCGGGCGGCCAGCTCGGACGCCGCGGACTCGAGGAAGGCGGCGTAGAGCCGCGTGTTGATGTACTTCGGCAGGAGCGCGTCCAGCAGCTTGTCGGCACTCGGCTCGAACTCGTAGCTGGGGAGGAGTTCACCGGCGGGCTTCTCCTCTTCCGACCCTTCCGTGTACTCGACCTCGAGCGGCGCGACGCGCTTGGCGGTCGGGCGCTGCGTCAGCATCGACACGAACTCGGTGTAGACGATGTGGATCTCGTCGACACCCGCGATGCCGTCGGCGTTGCCGTGCTCGTCGTCGACACCGGCCATGAACGACTGGACGAGGGCCTCGCCGACCGCCACCGCGGCGGCGTAGTTCGGCTGGTCGGAGAAGCCCGTCCAGCCGTCCTCGACCGGGCGGTTGCGGAACCGGTAGTAGTTCAGGCCCTTGTTGCCGGTGACGTAGACCTGAGCTTCCTTGCCCTCGGAACGCAGCAGGGAAAGCAGCTCTTCGGTCGCGCGCAGCACGTTGGAGTTGTAACCACCGCACTGGCCCTTGTCACTGGTCACGACCAGGACGGCGGCCCGCTTCGGGTTCGGGCGCTCGACCAGCATGGGGTGGTCGAGGTTGGCCGCCGCACCGGCCAGCGCCGAGAGCACCTTGGTGATCTCGTCGGCGTACGGCCGGGAAGCGGCGACCTTCGCCCGCGCCTTCGTGATGCGCGCGGTGGCGATGAGCTCCATCGCCTTGGTGATCTTGCCGATCGACTTGGTCGCCTTGATGCGCGACCGGAGTTCCCGGAGTTGTGCGGCCATGAGCTATCAGCTCACTTCTTCGGGGCGGGCTTGTTGACCTTGACGGTCTCGTGCCCGACCTTGTCGGCGTCCATCGCGTCGGCGTCCGCCTCGACCAGGGACTTGCCCTCGGAGGTGGTGAACTCCTTCTTGAACTCGTTCACCGCGGCGACCAGCCCTTCGGCAGTCTCCTTCGAGAACTTGCCCGTGTCCCGGATCGCGCCGAGGACCGCGTCGTGCTTGCGGCGGGCCGAGTCGAGGAACTCGTGGTTGAACCGGCGGACGTCCTCGACCGGGACCGAGTCGTAGTGCCCGTTGGTGCCCAGGTAGACCGTGGCGACCTGCTCCTCGACCGGGATCGGCGAGTACTGCGGCTGCTTGAGCACCTCGTACAGCCGGGCACCGCGCTCGAGCTGCGCCTTCGACGCGTCGTCGAGGTCCGAGGCGAAGGCGGCGAACGCCTCCAGCTCACGGTACTGCGACAGGTCGATCCGGAGCGAACCCGAAACGTCCTTCATCGCCTTGACCTGGGCGGCACCACCCACGCGGGACACCGAGATACCCACGTCGATGGCCGGGCGCTGGCCGGCGTTGAACAGGTCCGACTGGAAGAAGCACTGGCCGTCGGTGATCGAGATGACGTTGGTCGGGATGTAGGCCGACACGTCGTTCGCCTTGGTCTCGATGATCGGGAGACCGGTCAGCGAGCCGGCGCCCAGCTCGTCCGAGAGCTTCGCGCACCGCTCGAGGAGACGGGAGTGCAAGTAGAAGACGTCGCCGGGGAACGCCTCGCGGCCCGGCGGGCGGCGCAGCAGCAGCGAGATCGCGCGGTACGCGTCGGCCTGCTTGGTCAGGTCGTCGAACACGATGAGGACGTGCTTGCCCTCGTACATCCAGTGCTGGCCGATGGCCGAGCCGGTGTACGGCGCGATCCACTTGAAGCCCGCGGAGTCCGAAGCCGGGGCGGCGACGATGGTGGTGTACTCCATCGCGCCCGAGTCCTCGAGGGACTTCTTGACCGCGGCGATCGTGGAGCCCTTCTGGCCGACCGCGACGTAGATGCAGCGGACCTGCTTCTTCGGGTCGCCGGTCTCCCAGTTGGCCTTCTGGTTGATGATCGTGTCCACGGCGACGGCGGTCTTGCCCGTCTTGCGGTCACCGATGATCAGCTGGCGCTGGCCGCGCCCGATCGGGGTCATCGCGTCGATGGCGGTGATGCCGGTCTGCAGCGGCTCCGACACCGGCTGGCGCTCGACCACCGAGGCGGCCTTCAGCTCCAGGGCGCGACGGCCGGTGGTCTCGATCTCGCCGAGGCCGTCGATCGCCTGGCCCAGCGGGTTGACGACGCGGCCGAGGTAGCCGTCGCCGACCGGCACCGACAGGACCTGGCCGGTGCGCTTGACCTGCTGGCCCTCTTCGATGCTTTCGAAGTCACCGAGGATCGCGACACCGATGGAGCGCGCGTCCAGGTTCAGGGCGACGCCCAGGACGCCGCCGGGGAACTCGAGCAGCTCGTTGGCCATGGCCGAGGGGAGGCCCTCGACGTGGGCGATACCGTCACCCGCGTCGATCACGACGCCAACTTCTTCCCGGCTCACGTCCGGGGCGTAACTCGAGACGTAGTTCTCGATCGCGCTACGGATCTCATCCGAGGAGATCGTCAGCTCGGCCATGTCTTTCCCGCTCTCGCTTCGTTCTTGCCAGTATGCAAAGTCTTGTGTGACCTGGGGCTATGCCCGGGCCAGCCGCCGCCGCAACGCCGCCAGCCGGCCCGCCGCGCTCCCGTCGATGACCTCGTCGCCGACGCGGACGACGAGCCCGCCACCGAGACTGGGGTCGACCTCGACGTGCAGCGCGATCGACCGCCCGTAGATGTCGTTCAGCTTCGCGCCCAGCTGGGCGGCCTGCTCGTCGGTCAGGGCACTCGCGCTGGTCACGTAGGCGACCGAGCGCTGACGGCGGTCCGCGGCCAGCTTGACCAGCGCGTCGAGCCCGACGCCGACACCGCGCCCCTTGGCCCGGCGAACGACCTGCTCGACAAGGGTCTCGGTGACCACGTCGACCTTGTCGGCGAACAGCCCGCGCACCAGGTTCCGCTTGGCATCCGTGGGACCGGCCAGGTCCGACAGTGCGGTCTCGAGCTCCGGGTGGCGGGCCACCACGCGCGAGACCTGGAACAGCTGGGTTTCGACGGCGTCGATGTTGCCGGTCTTCTCGGCCGCGGTGAGCAGCGCGGAGTGCCCGAGCGACTCGAGTCCGTCGACCAGCTGACGAGGGCTGGACCAGCGGTTGCCGGCCACGGCGTCGAGCACCTTCAGGGCCGGTTCGGACAGCTTGCCGTCGAACAGCCGGCGCACCAGCGCGGTGCGCGCCTCCGGCGTCGCCGAGGCGTCGCTCACCGCCCGGCGCAGGCCGATCTCCCGGTCCAGGAGGTCGACGACCGAGAGCAGCTCGTCGCCGACCGTGGCCGCGTCGGCTCCCGCGTCGGCCAGGACCTCGCCGAGGCGTTCCTCGGCGAGGCCGAGCGCTTCACGGCTCGCAGCATGCAGCGTTCCCATGTCTGGCTACTTCCCCGCCCCGAATGGAGCGCCGTTGGCACCGGCGGTTTCGAGCTCCGCGAGGAACCGGTCGACGGTGCCGCGGCGGCGCGCCTCGTCCTCGAGCGACTCGCCGACGATGCGGCTGGCCAGCTCGACGGCGTTGCGGCCCATGTCGGCCCGCAGCTCGGCGATGATCTGCGCCTTCTGGGCCTGCAGCTGGGCCTGGCCCTGGGCGACGATGCGCTGGGACTCGGCCTCCGCCTGAGCCCGCAGCTCCGCCTTGATCTGCTCGGCTTCGAGCCGGGCGTCGTCGCGGATCTTCGCGGCTTCGGTGCGGGCTTCGGCCAGCTGCGCCTTGTACTTGGCCAGCGCGTCCTCGGCCTCGGCCTGCGCCTTCTCGGCCTTCTCGATGCCTCCCTCGATCTTCTGCGCACGCTCTTCGTACGCGGCCTCGAAGCGAGGGACGACGTACTTCTTGAGGATGAACAGCAGGATCAGGAAGGCGACGATGCCGAGGATCAGCTCCGAGATGTCGGGGATGATCGGGTTGTGCGGTTCGCCCTCTGCGGCGAGGACCAAGGCACTGTTCAGCACGGCGTCTCCTTAAGCGAGATGAGCTGACTCAGCCTGCGGAGGCGATGAAGTAGATGACGATGCCGATCAGGGCGAGCACCTCGGTCAGCACGAAGGTCGAGAAGCCGATGCCCTGCAGCTTGCCCTGCGCCTCCGGCTGGCGAGCGGTGCCGTTGATGACGGCGGCGAAGATCAGACCCACACCGATGCCCGGGCCGATCGCGCCCAGGCCGTAGCCGATGGCAGCGAGACCGGGGTTGATGTTGGCGGCCTGCTCCGCGGCCTGGGCCAGAACGATGTTGCTCACGTGCATTTCCCTTCACTTCGGTCCGCGCGCTCGCGCGGATCGGGGGCTTGTGTTCTCAGTGCTCCGACGCCAGCGCGGCGCCGATGTACCCGGCCGACAGCAGGGCGAAGATGTAGGCCTGCAGCACCTGGATGAAGGCCTCGAGGAACGTCATCCCGATGGCGAAGATCCACGCCACCAGGGAAACCGGCTTCAGCGCCCAGCCCGAGGTCTCGGTCAGCAGGAAGGTGCCGCCGAGGGTGAACACCGCCAGGATCAGGTGTCCCGCGAACATGGCGGCGAAAACACGGATGGCGAGCGTCAGCGGGTTGAGGAAGAACTTCTCCGCGAACTCGATGAGCGCGAAGAGCGGCAGGACCGCCTTGGGCACGCCCGGCGGGGCCAGTTCCTTCTTGAAGTACCCCTTGAAACCGTGCCGCTTGAACCCGACGAAGTGGTACACCGGGTAGACGACGAGGACCGACAGGGCGAGCGGGAAACCGAACCGCGCCATGGTCGGGAACTGCAGGAGGGGGATGATCCCGTAGAGGTTGTTCACCAGAATGAAGGTGAACAACGCGAAAACGAGCGGCACGAACGGCTTGAAGTCCTTCGAACCGATCTGCTCGCGCGCGATGTTGTTGCGGCTGAAGTCGTAGATCGACTCCGCGACGAACTGTCCCTTGCCCGGCACGACCTGCAGCTTGCGGGTGGCCAGCAGGAAGTACGTCGCGATGATGACGACCGAAAGCACGACGAGCAGCATCGGCTTGGTGACTCCACCGACCAACGCGGGCAACTCGAAGCTTTCGGCACCGGGGGGCGTGAAAATGCCACCCTCGGTCAGTACCAGCGCGCCCACTGGGCTCCTTCCGGTTCTCCCGGCCGGCGTTCACTCCGCCGGGGGAATCGTCACGATCTGGACTTAACGTACCCGATACGTATCGGGACGCCGGAGGCGGCTGCCCCACTGTGCGATGAACACGACTTCACGTTCTGCACACGGGGTTGTCTCGCGTGAACACTGCCCTGCGGTCTACTTCGGACCAGCGGCGGGAAGGCGGAACTACACGGTCGCCACACTGCTGATCGCGGTTCGTCTCAGGAAGCGCGCGGCCGAGGCCGCCACCCTTGACGCGGACCATACCAGCAGGTCAATCAGTGCCGGACAGGCGTACTCCTAACCAACCGATCAGCCCAGGACTTAGGTCCCGGGTCGTCCCGGGACCGAGGTCCGGTGCGGGCCGGGACCGGCTCTGCAACTCCGCAGGCACCAGCTTCGGCGGGGTCCCGGCGCGCGCGTGGAGAACCTGAGTATGGCGCCGGTCACACTCGGGCGGCCGCCGTGCGGCTCACCGTCCGTAGTGGAAGTTCCGGGCCGCGCGGACCGGCGTCAGGACGGGATGATCGTCGGGATCTTGGTCTTGCGGAAGGCGGCGAACTCGGCCGCGGCGGCGAGCATGATGGCGACGATCATCGTGATGCCGAGCGACATCGGGTGCAGCGCGGTGACGCCCTTCAGCAGCGTCAGCGCGCCGAAGAGCAGGACGACCTTCACGACGTACCCGCCGAGCGCGATGACCATGACGAACATCGGGTCCTGGCCCGCGCTGAACTTCATCAGCCCCAGCGTCGAGAGCGAAGCCAGCAACGCCAGCACCCCGCCGACCAGCGAGCCGAGGAAACCCGGCAGGCCGTTCAGGATGCTGAACAACGCGATGCACACCAGCACCGCGGGCGGGGTCACCAGCAGCGAGGCCTTCGTCATCGCGCGGGCCGCCTGCAGCACCACCTTGGCGTGCGGGTTCTCCTGCTCGTGCGTTTCGGTTTCGCTCACACTGGCTCCCTGCTCGGTTCACCCCGAGTGTAGAGACCCCGGCGGGTCAGGTGCCCGGCTGGTTGCGCGAGCGCAGCCGCGGGACGATCGAGACCACCACCGCGAACGCCAGCCCGATCACGATGATCCACAGCGCCGCGGCGTCGTCGAAGAGCGTCACCGACACCGCGCCGAACGCCAGGATCCCGGCCCACAAGTAGATGAGCAGCACCGCGCGGCGCTGCGAGTGGCCGATCTCCAGCAGCCGGTGGTGCAGGTGCATCTTGTCGGCCGCGAACGGGCTTTCGCCCCGGCGGGTGCGCCGGACGA
Organism: Amycolatopsis sp. NPDC051045; assembly: GCF_040682955.1. Taxonomy (NCBI): domain Bacteria; kingdom Bacillati; phylum Actinomycetota; class Actinomycetes; order Pseudonocardiales; family Pseudonocardiaceae; genus Amycolatopsis; species Amycolatopsis sp. NPDC051045. Next base: position 366,428 of record NZ_JBFBCC010000002.1, on the reverse strand, counting down.
CCGCCATGATCAGGTCCAGCATCGGCACGAACAGCACCGCCGCCACGACGACCAGCGGCGAGAGCAGCGCGATCGCGTCCTTGCCGCTGAACTGCGGGTACGGCACGCGCCCGGAGGCCGACGTCGTGGCGCCGGCCAGCACCAGGCCGATCATCATCGAGCCGGAGTCGCCCATGAAGATCTTCGCGGGCTGGAAGTTGTACGGCAGGAAGCCCAGACAGGCGCCGGCGAGCGTGGCCGCGATCAGCGCGGGCGGGTAGGTGCCGACGTCGCCGCCGGAGCTGTCGAGCAGGCCGAGCGAGAACGCGCACGTGGCGGCCGCCGCGATGAAACCGAGACCGCCGGCCAGCCCGTCGAGGCCGTCGACGAAGTTCATCGCGTTGACCATCACCACGACCATCACGACGGTGAGCAGCGCGCCCTGGTTCTTGTCGAGCACCAGCACCGAGCCGAACGAGGCGCCGGTGCCGCCCCACGGCACCCAGAACGACACCCACTGCACGCCGAAGATGACCAGGATCCCGGCGCACATGACCTGGCCGGCGAGCTTCGTCCAGGCGTCCAGCTCGAACCGGTCGTCGAGCGCGCCGATCAGGGAAATAACACCGGCCGCCAACAGCACGCCGACCGAGTCGAAGGAGGCGTCGAAGCCGTGCGACAGCGCGGGCAGCTGGTGGGCGAGGCCCATCGCGCCGGCGACGCCGAGGTAGATGCCGACCCCGCCCATCCGCGGGATCGGGGCCACGTGGACGTCGCGGGCGCGGGGGTTGGCGATCGCGCCGACCCGGATCGCGATCCGGCGGACGACGCCGGTGAGCAGGTAGGTCACGGCCGTCGCGGTCAGCGCGACGAGGATGTACTCCCGGATGGGGAGGAGACCGGATGTGGGCGGCACGGGTGCGTCACGCTCGCGGGGTCGGAGTCACCCGCGACACGCTATCGTGCCGCGGAATTCCCCGTGATCCGGCTTCAGGCCAACGATTCCGCGGGTACACCGAGCACCTCCGCGATGGCCGCCTTGGTCACCGCGCCCTCGCGCAGCACCACCGGTTCGCTGCCGGTGAGGTCCACGATGCTCGAGGCGACGGGCTCGCCGCTCGACCCGCCGTCGAGGTACACCGCGACCGAGTCGCCGAGCTGTTCCTGCGCCTCCTGCGCGGTGCTCGCCGGCGGGCGGCCGGAGACGTTCGCGCTCGACACGGCCATCGGCCCGACGTCGCGCAGCAGCTCCAGCGCCACCGGGTGCAGCGGCATCCGGAGCATCACGGTGCCGCGGGCGTCGCCGAGGTTCCACTGCAGGCTCGGCGCGTGCGGCAGCACGATGGACAGGTCGCCGGGCCAGAAGGCTTCGATGAGGGCGCGGGCCTGCGGCGGCACGCCGAGCACCAGGCCGTCCACAGTGGACCAGGAGCCGACGAGCACGCCGACCGGCATGTCCGGGCCGCGGTTCTTCGCGCGCAGCAGGGCCTGGACGGCACCCGCGTCGAACGCGTCGGCACCGATCCCGTAAACCGTGTCGGTCGGCAGGACGACCAGCCTGCTCGACCGCACCGCACCGGCCGCCGCGGCCAGCCCGTCGGCCCGGGTCTCCCGCTTGCTGCAGTCGTAGACCACGCTCATGGCGCCCAAGGGTAGTCGGCGGCCCCGGGCGGGCGTTCGCCGCGTCACACCTGGCCCGGGCCGCCGGGGTGACCACCGGCCAGACTTTCGTCGTGGGGCAAGCGGGTGGACCTCCCGCCGGGGCCGAACTCCGGCAGCGGGGCTCAATACGGTCGATCACCGGGAACCACCACCCCGTGGGTTCCCAGTGAAGGAGCCGCAGATGCGCCCCAGCACCCCGAAAGCGCTCGCCCTGCTCGCCGCGGTCGCCGTCCTGACCGGGCTCGGCACCGGCACGGCCGCGGCGGAGCCGCTCACCCGTGGCTGGCCCGCCCCGATCGACGCCGCGCACTGGGAGAACCAGGACCACATGACCTGGTCCGACTACCGCAAGGTCCCCGGCACGAACTGGGCCGATCCGACCCTGAAGCCGACCCAGCGCACCTTCAAGGGCGCCGTCGTCCTCGCCGACTACCCGGACCAGGACTTCGTCGTCACCCGGCCGGCCCGCTCGACCGTGTTCGGCAACCCCGCGCCGACCGCGGCGGACCTCCCGCGAGCGCAGGTCGCGCAGTACTACCAGGACTTCCTCAACAAGCCCGAGGCCCTCAACAACGGCCACACCATCAACGAGTACTGGATGGAGGACTCCGGCGGCCGGTTCGGCGTGCAGCTGACCGCGTTCGGGCCGTACCGGATGCCCGGCAAGTCCTACGAATACGGCATGGAGTTCCAGCCGGGTGCCTGCCCGCCCGGCGCGAACTGCACCCGCGACATCCGCAAGGACGCCGGGGACGCCTGGCGCGCCGACGTCGGCGACACCGCGAAGCAGTTCGACTTCGTCTTCTACCTCTCCGCCGGCCAGGACGAGAGCTCGACCTGGCAGGAGTTCGGCGAGATGAAGTTCGGGACGAAGGAGAACGTGCCCGACAGTTTCGGGCCGCCGAACCACGACCTGCCCAACTACGCCGCCACCCGGTACGTCCCGTGGACGTCGTGGGCGTCGGCCGCCAGCATCTGGCCGAACGCCCAGAACGGCAGCTCGGTGCAGGCCGAGAGCTCCGGGCAGTCGACCTACGCCCACGAGTTCAGCCACATCCTGGGCATCGGCGACAACTACAACAACCCGTTCGGCAACCCGCCGTCCCGCGCCTACAGCGGCCCGTGGGACATGCTTTCGCGCGGCACGTTCAACGGACCCGGCGGGCCGCACACCCGGTGGCAGATCCCGGCGACGCAGGGCAGCTCGATGGGTGCCCAGCACCAGCTGCGCAACAAGCTGAAGCTCGGCATCGTCGACCCGGCGGACGTGCTGCAGCTCGACCGCAACGAGCTGGCCGCGAGCGGCCCGGTGTCCGCGCGGCTCACCGCGCGGGAGACCGAAGCGCAGCCCGGCTCGTTCACCGGTCTGAACATCAAGCTCACCGGCGGGGACAAGGCGCCGAAGTGCGACCGCGCCAAGGACCCGTTCTGCGACGGCGGCGGCTACGACAACTACACGGTCGAGGTCGTCGACCGGATGGGCGCGGACTCGTTCGCCCCCGACTCGGGCGTGCTGATCACGAAGACGAAGAACAAGGACGACGCCCCGTTCGACTGGGTGATCGACGCCAACCCCGCCGACATCGGCATCACCGACTACACGAAGCCGGACGGGACGCCGGTGAAGATCACCATCGGTGACTACCGGCAGCTCAACGACGCCCTGTTCAAGGCGGGCACCGAAGCGGCGAGCCCGTACGAGTACACCGACGAGGCGAACCGGCTCCGGTTCCTGATCACGGACCTGGCGCGGGACCGGCACGGGATCCTGTCGTACACGGTGACGGTGGCCTCGCTGGACGGCTCGGGCAGCCAGGCGCGCGGCGCGGCGCTGACCCCGGCCCTCCCCGCGATCGCCCGCGGCGGCCTCGCGACCTGCGACTTCGGCCTGCTCAACACGGGCTCGGCGCAGGGCGCGAAGGCACCGTACGACACGGACACGTACCGGCTGAGCGCGTCGACGGACGCCCGTGGCTGGGAGGTCCGCCTGCCGAACGAGCTGGCGACGGCGAAGTTCGGCGGGCACGTGAAGGTGCCGGCGCTCGCGAAGCGGAGTACCGGCGGTGACCTCGCGGCGCGGGTGAAGCTGACGGCGACCTCGGTGAGCGACCCGTCGAAGACGGCGACGGCGAGCTGCACGGCGTTCGGCTTCTGAGCGTGACGGCCTCGTTGTCCACAGCGGCACCGTGATGTGGACAACGAGGCCGGCACCGCGGCTTTTCGGGCCTTTCGTCGGCGGGGGCCGATACGCTGGACCTGGGGACGCCCCCCTGGGAGCGGCGGGTTCTGCTTGAGGCCTCCTGGGCGGCTGCTCAGCCCAGCCGGCGGGCCGTGACGAACCGGGCCCGGCCCGTCAGATCCGCGTGGTCCTCGACCCCCGTCAGCACCCGGCGGGCGCGGACCAGGGCCGGGACCGCCGAACCGTGCGTGTCGTCGTGCTCGATCGCCAGGCCCCCGCCCGGCCGCAGCAGCCGGGCGCCCGCGGCGATCGCGTGGCGGATCACCGCCAGGCCGCTCTCCTCGGCGAACACCGCGCGCGGTGGGTCGTGCTCGGCGACCTCGGGCGGCACCGGCGTGCCCTCCGGGACGTACGGCGGGTTGCACAGCACCAGGTCGACCAGGCCGTCGAGCTCGGCGAACATCGTCGGGTCGCCGATGTCGCCGGAGTACAGGCGGATCGGGGTGTTGCCCGCGTCGGCGTGCACGTCGGCGTTGTGGCGGGCCCACGCCAGCGCCTGCGGGTCGATGTCCACGGCGTAGACGACCGCGTCCGGGCGCGCGTGGGCCACCGCCAGCGCCAGCGCCCCGGAGCCGGTGCACAGGTCCACCACCACCGGGAACTCCCGGCCCTGCAGGAACTTGACGCCCCACTCGAGCAGCAGCTCGGTCTCCGGCCGCGGGACGAACACGCCGGCCCCGACCGCGACGGTGATGTCCCCGAGTGCGGCCCAGCCGGTCAGGTACTGCAGCGGGATGCGCTTCGCGCGCTGCTGGACGAGCTGGCCGATGGCCTCGATCACCGGCGGATCGACCAGCGGCACCATCGGCAGCCGCCCGCGTTCGACCCCGAGCACGTGCGCGGCGATCACCTCGGCGTCGAACCGCGGCGAGGCGACGCCCGCGCGCTCGAGGATCCGGGTGGCCTCGATGATGGCCAAGCGCAGCGGCTGCCGATTCACTCGTCGTCCTTCACCTCGTCGAGCCTGGCACACCAGGCGGAACTCCCCCGTGAGGACACGCGCCGGTCCTACGCCGTCCAGGGTATCGAGGCACCCCCGGCGGGCGGCCGAGAACTACCCGGCCGGGGTGCCGCTCCGGGCCGCGGCATCGCGGCCCGTCCGATCTTCTAGGATGCAGGGCACCGGGTCGGGGATTCGCCTGCTCGACGGCGCCGCCCGACCCGTTCCGCACCGAAACTCGGGGAGTCCCGCAGTGCCCACAGAGCCGATCACCCACCGGGTGGCGTTCATCTTCCCGATCTACAACGAGGAAGAGAACATCGATCTGCTGCACCGGACGGTGGACGAGGTGACCGCGCCCCTCGCCGGGAAGTACGACTTCAGCTTCCTCTACGTCGACGACGGCAGCCGGGACGGCTCGCTGGCGAAGCTCACCGAGCTCAGCGCCCGCGACGAGCGGGTCACGGTGGTCGAGCTGTCCCGCAACTTCGGCCACCAGATGGCGGTCACCGCCGGGCTGGACCTGGTCGACGCGGACGCCGTGGTCATCATGGACAGCGACATGCAGGACCCGCCGCGGGTGGCGCTCGAGCTGATCGAGAAGTGGGAAGAGGGCTTCGACGTCGTCTACGCGCAGCGCCGCTCGCGTCAGGACTCGACGTTCAAGAAGCTCACCGCCGGGGCGTTCTACTGGTTCCTGCGGAAGATGGCCGCGGTCGACATCCCGAAGAACACCGGCGACTTCCGGCTGATCGACCGCAAGGTGGTCGACGAGCTGCGCAAGTACCGCGAGCGCGACCGCTTCCTGCGCGGGCTGGTCAGCTACATCGGCTTCAAGCAGACGGCCGTGCTGTTCGACCGCGACAAGCGGCACGCCGGCGTCACCGGCTACCCGCTGCGCAAGATGCTGCGCTTCGCCGCCGACGGCATCCTCGGCTTCTCGGTGACGCCGCTGCGGATGATCACGCGGATGGGTTACCTGATCTCGTTCCTGAGCTTCGTCGGGATCCTCTACGTCGGCGGCGTCAAGCTGTTCGCCCCGGAGACCGCGGTGCCCGGCTGGGCCTTCCTCGGGATCGCGATGTTCTTCCTCGGCGGGATCCAGATCATCATGCTCGGCGTGCTCGGCAGCTACATCGGCCGCACGTACTCCCAGGTGCAGAACCGGCCGCTGTACGGCGTCGCGTCGGTGCGCACGGGCCCCGGGGTGCCGGTCGAGGCCCGTGAAGGCGCCGACGCGGGAAGAGGCACCCGGTGAAGCTGATCACGGCGACCCAGCTGCGCTTCGGGCTGGTCGGGGTGGCGAACACGCTCGTCGACGCCCTCGGCTACGCGCTGCTGGTGACCCTGGGCATCCCGCTGTTCGTGGCGAACTTCATCTCGACGACCGCGGGCATGCTGCTGAGCTTCACCCTGAACCGCAATTTCACGTTCCGCGCGAAGGACGGCAACGTCCGCCGCCAGGCGCTGCTGTTCTTCGGCGTCACCGCGTTCGGGCTGTGGGTGGTGCAGGCGGCCATCATCTTCGCGGTCACCAGCGCATTCCCGGGGGTGAACGTGCTGGTCCCGAAGTTCGCCGGGATCGCGGTCGGCCTGGTCTGGAACTACGTGCTCTACCACAAGGTCGTCTTCCGGCAGCGGCCCGCGGTGGCCGAGACGCCGGTCCCGGAGGTTTCGCATGACTAGCACGGCCGTCTCGTCCCGGACGACCGGCCAGGTCGAACCGGAGCACCCGGAGACGGCCCCCGCCGGTCGTTGGGCCACCTGGGTGAACGGGGACTACGCCCGCGTCTTCGCCGTGGTGCTGGCCTGGCACGTGGTGCTGATCGCCGTGGCGTACCTGTTCGCGCCGTCCAGCCCGGTCAGCGAAGGCATCCCGAAGACCGGCATCGGCTCGACGATGAGCCTCCTGGCGCACACCTACCGCTGGGACGCCGGCAACTACGGCGAAATTGCCATGCACGCCTACACCGGCAGCTACGCCCCGACGCGGGCGTTCTACCCGGTGTTCCCGATCCTGGTCTGGCTGGTGCAGACAGTCAGCTTCGGCACGCTCGGCCTGCTCGCCGCCGGGTTCCTGGTGAACCTGGCCGCCACCTGGCTGGCGGCGGTCGCGCTGCTGAAGATCGGGCGCCACTTCTTCGCCGGCGAGCGGGCCCCGTGGCTGGTCGTCGCGGCGTTCCTCACCGCGCCCGCCGCGTTCTTCCTGCACTCGTTCTACAGCGAGGCGGTGTTCTGCGCGCTGGGCTTCTGGGCGTACCTGTTCGCGCTGCGCCGCCAGTGGCTCTGGATGGGCCTGACGCTCATCCCGCTGACGGCCTCCCGCGTCACCGCGGCGGTGTTCGTCGGCCTGTGCTTCCTGGAGTTCTGGCGGTCGAAGGACTGGAAGCTGCGCGGTCTGCTGTCGTGGCACCTGCTGTGGTTCCCCGCGGCTTTCCTCGGCCTCGGCGCCGTGCTGGTCTACATGAAGATCCAGACCGGGGACGCGTTCGCCAGCTTCAACGCGCTCAAGGGCGTGAAGACCTGGTCGTACCACCACTTCGACCCGAACATCCTCGGCACGCTCTGGGGCGAAGCCAAGATCACCGGCCACGCGCTGCTCGGGGACACCCGGCTGGACGCGTGGACGTTGATGAGCCACGTGCTGCCGATGATCGGCCTGGCGCTGCTGTTCGTGTCCTCGGTGTACGTCCTGGTGGCCCTGCGGTCGAAGGGCGTCCCCCTGGCGTTGTTCGGGTTCGCGTCCATCGTGATGCTGACGATGAACAGCAACGTGGTGTCGGTGCACCGCTACCTGCTGCCGTGCCTGGTGATGTACGTGGCGCTGGTCCTGTTCGGCGAGCGCCGCCCGCAGCTGCGCGGCGCGGTGCACGTGGTCCTGTACGCCAACGCGCTGGTCTGCGGAGCGATCTACATCCGGTTCATCACGGGCTTCTGGGCCGGCTGAGCGGTCCGATGATGCGGATCGTGCACCAGGTCGTCACCTTCGACGCAGCCGATCTCGCGGCCGAAAGCCGCTTCTGGGCGGGCGTGCTCGGCGGCGAGGTCGACGACGACGGCGACTGGCACATGGTGCTGGTGGACGGGGCGCCGCGGATCGGCGTGCAGCTCGCTCCCGACCACCGGCCGCCGGAGTGGCCGGACGGCCCGACGAAGCAGCAGGTGCACCTCGACCTGTGGGTCGAGGACTTCGCCGAAGCCCACGAGCAGGTCATGGCCCTCGGCGCCACCGTGCTGAAACCAGCGGCGGGGAACACGTCCGGGGACGACTTCCAGGTGTACGCCGACCCGGCCGGGCACCCGTTCTGCCTGTGCTGGCTGGTCCCCCGGACGCCAGGAACCCAGCCCGCCGGGTAAACCGCGGCGGCCTCTCGGGCGTGGTGGTGGCGGTGGTTCCGGGGACAGCTCGCGGTCAGCCCGACTGAGCCGCCAGGCGCTCTTCGCGGTCCGCCGTCGCCAGTGCGTTCAAGACGCTGTCCAGGTCGCCGTCCAGGACCTGGTCGAGGTTGTACGCCTTGTAGTTCACCCGGTGGTCCGAAATCCGGTTCTCCGGGTAGTTGTACGTGCGGATCCGCTCCGAGCGGTCGACCGTCCGGACCTGCGAACGGCGGGCGTCGGACGCCTTGGCCGCCGCCTCCTCCTCCGCAACCGCCTGCAGCCGCGCCTGGAGCACCTGCAACGCCCGCGCGCGGTTCTGGATCTGGGACTTCTCGTTCTGGCAGGACACCACGATGCCGGTCGGCAGGTGGGTGATCCGCACCGCCGAGTCGGTCGTGTTGACGCTCTGGCCGCCCGGGCCCGAGGAGCGGAACACGTCGATGCGCAGGTCGTTCGGGTCGATCTCGACCTCGACCTCTTCCGGCTCCGGGTAGATGAGCACGCCGGCGGCCGAGGTGTGGATGCGGCCCTGTGACTCGGTCGCCGGCACGCGCTGGACGCGGTGCACGCCGCCCTCGAACTTCAGGCGGGACCACACCCCGTCGACGGTGGCCGTCTTGCTCTTGATCGAAAGGGTGACGTCCTTGTAGCCGCCCAGGTCGGAGTCCACCGAGTCGAGGACCTCCGCCTTCCAGCCGTGGCGCTCGGCGTAGCGCAGGTACATGCGCAGCAGGTCGCCGGCGAACAGAGCCGACTCCTCGCCGCCCTCGCCGGACTTGATCTCCATCACGACGTCGGAGCCGTCGTACGGGTCGCGCGGCAGCAGCAGCTCGGTGAGCTTCGACTCCAGCTTGGGGATCCGTGTGCTCAGCTCCTCGGCCTCGGCGGCGAACTCGGCGTCCTCCGCCAGCTCCGTCGCCGTCGCGAGGTCGTCGCGAGCGGTGTCCAGCTCGTGGACGGCCCGCACCACCGGCGACAGCTCGGCGTAGCGGCGGCCGAGCTTGCGGGCGCGCGCCTGGTCGGCGTGCACCGCCGGGTCCGCCAGCTGGGTCTCCAGCTCCGCGTGTTCGGCGAGCAGCCCCTTGAGCGAGCTCGAATCCACCTCAGCCACCTCTCAGCCCGGAAAAGAAAAGACCACAGCCGGGTCAATTCAAGAAAAGGCGCCCACCCGGGAGTACCGGATGGGCGCCGTTGATCAAGCTACTTGGCGTCTGCGTCCTTCTTCTGGCGCTTGCCGTAGCGAGCCTCGAAGCGCGCGACCCGGCCACCGGTGTCCATGATCTTCTGCTTGCCCGTGTAGAACGGGTGGCAGTTCGAGCAGATCTCGACGTGGATGTCGCCGCTGGTCTTGGTGCTGCGCGTGGTGAAGCTGTTGCCGCAGTCGCAGTTCACGCTCGTGACCACGTACTCGGGGTGAATACCGCTCTTCATGGTGTCCTCTCTCGTTGGCTCCGGGTCCCCAGTCGTTCCCACGGGGTGAACCGGCGCCGGACTTCAGCGGATGATTCTGCCAGATGGGCAGACGTGTACTGGAACGCACCCCGCTGACCAGCTATTCCCGCTGCGGAAGGGGCCTCCCCGGGAGCCCGGCGAGGCCCTTCCGCAACGAGGCTCAGTCGTCTTCGCCGCCGCCGAGGGCGGTCTTCGAGACCTGCATCAGGAACTCGGTGTTCGTCTTCGTCTTGCGCAGCCGCGAGATCAGCAGGTCGATGGCCTGCTGCGAGTCGAGCGCGTGCAGCACCCGGCTCAGCTTCACGGTGACGGCCAGCTCGTCCGGGTTGAGCAGCAGCTCATCCTTGCGGGTACCGGACGGGTTGACGTCCACAGCCGGGAACACGCGGCGCTCGGCGATCTTGCGGTCGAGCTTGAGCTCCGCGTTACCGGTGCCCTTGAACTCCTCGAAGATGACCGTGTCCATCGTCGACCCGGTCTCCACCATCGCCGTGGCGAAGATGGTCAGCGAGCCGCCGTTCTCGATGTTGCGCGCCGCGCCCAGGAACCGCTTCGGCGGGTACAGCGCGGTCGAGTCGACACCACCGGACAGGATCCGGCCGGACGCCGGGGCCGCCAGGTTGTAGGCCCGGCCCAAACGCGTGATCGAGTCGAGCAGCACGACGACGTCGTGGCCCATCTCGACCAGGCGCTTGGCCCGCTCGATGGACAGCTCCGCGACCGAGGTGTGGTCCGCCGGCGGCCGGTCGAAGGTGGAGGCGATGACCTCACCCTTCACCGAGCGCTGCATGTCCGTGACCTCTTCCGGACGCTCGTCCACGAGGACGACCATCAGGTGGCACTCGGGGTTGTTCGTCGAGATCGCGTTCGCGATGTCCTGCATGATCGTGGTCTTACCGGCCTTCGGCGGTGACACGATCAGGGCACGCTGCCCCTTGCCGACCGGCATGATCAGGTCGATCACGCGGGTCGTGAGCTTGTGCGACTCGGTCTCGAGGCGCAGCCGCTCGTTCGGGTACAGCGGGGTCAGCTTGGTGAAGTCGGGGCGGCGCTTGGCCTCGTCCGGCTCCAGGCCGTTGATCGAGTCGACGCGCACCAGCGGGTTGAACTTCTGCCGCTGCTGCTCGCCTTCGCGCGGCTGGCGCACGCTGCCGGTGATGGCGTCACCGCGGCGCAGGCCGTACTTGCGGACCAGCGACAGCGAGACGTACACGTCGTTCGGGCCGGCGAGGTAGCCGGAGGTCCGCACGAACGCGTAGTTGTCCAGCACGTCCAGGATGCCCGCGACGGGCAGCAGGACGTCGTCGTCGCGGATCTCGGTGTCCGGCGAACCGCCTTCGACCCGGCCGCCACCGCTGCCCCGGCGACGGCGGTCGCGGAAGCGACGGCCACGACGGCCGCCTTCCTCGTCGTCGTCCTGCTGGGCCCGGTTGTCACGGTTGTCGCGGGTGTCCTGGCCGCGGCCGCTGTCCTGCTGGTTGCGCTGCCGGTCGCCGCCCTGCTGGCGGTTTTCGCCGCGATCACCGCGGTCACCGCGCTCGTTGCGGTCACTGCGCTCGTTGCGGTCACTGCGCTCGTTGCGGTTGCCACCGCCCTGGCGCTGCTGGTCGCGGTTGCCACCCTGGCGGTCGCCGCCCTGCTGGCGGTCACCACCCTGCTGACGGTCGCTCCCGGCCTGCCCCTGCTGGCGGTCGCCGCCCTGCTGCTGGCGGTCGCCCCCCTGCTGGCCGTCGGGCGACCCGGCGGCGCGGTTGGAACCGCGGCGACGCCGGCTGCGGCCGCCCTCCTCGGGCTGGCCGTCCTGGCCCTGCTGGCCGTCCTGCTGCGGGCGCTCGGCCTGCGGCTGGGTGTCCGACGGCGCGGAGGCGGGTGCCTCGGCCTTCGGCTCCGGCTTGGTTTCGACCGCGGCGACGGGCGCCTCGGTCTTCGGCTCGGCCTTGGGGGCCGCCTTCGGCGGCTCGCCGACGCCCTCCAGTGGCAGCGTCTCGGCCGCCGCACGCGGCTTGCGCGACTTGCCCTGGCGCTCACGGATAGCAGCGATCAGATCGCCCTTGCGCATGCCCGTCGTCTCACCGACGCCGAGCTCCCCAGCCAGCGAACGCAGTTCCGCCACGGTCTTGCCGGTCAACCCGCCGACCGTTTTCTTGGGAGCGGGGGCGGTGCCGTTCGACTCCGCGGCGGTGTTACCCACGTCGCTCAAAAGATCGGTGTTGCTCACACATGTCCTTCCTGACCGATCCACGCCTCCAGGCGGATCAGCGGACTGCCGCTCGCTTCTGATCGCGAACCGGCGTATCTGCCCCCCGATACGGGAGATGAGCTCTTCGGCCGTGCGAAACACAGCTGGAGCGCCTCCACCACAGGGGTTTGCGTCCTCCATTCGGAGGACACGGAATTCGGCACCGCCGAGACCGGAAACCCGCCTGCGTCCCTCCGCGTTACCCCGCGTGCCAGGCGGTGCGGATTCGGCGGATCGACGAAGGATGCGATCCGGGAGATTCCCCGGGACCGGCATCGGGTGCGGAAACGCACGGTGATCGAACGCCCCCGAGGGTAGACCGCAGCGGTGCCGGGTGCAACAACCACCCCCCGCGTGGCGGGCCTGGCGGCAGGCACGTGACCCAGCCTTTACTGAGCCGCAACCTGCACGCCCGTGAGATCCACGGGCAGCTCGAAGACGTCGAACCCTGCAACGCCGGCCTCGGGCGGGAGTATTCCCCCGGTGGTCAGCGCGAGCACCGTCGGACCGGCGCCGGAGACCGCGGCGGGCACTCCCTGTGCACGCAGCGTCGCCACCAGCTCCGTGCTCGCCGGGTACGCGGGAGCGCGGTAGTCCTGGTGCAGCCGGTCTTCGGTGGCCGCGAGCAGGAGCTCCGGCTTCGCCGTCAGCGCGTGGACGGCGAGCGCGGCACGGCCGGCGTTGTGCGCGGCGTCGGCGTGCGGCACGGTCGCCGGCAGCAGGCCGCGGGTGGTCGCGGTGGCCGAGCGCACCGACGGCACGGCGACGACCGGCCGGATCGACGGGTGCGGCGTGAGCCGTTCGGCGTGGAACCGCCCGCCGTCGCACCAGGCCAGGACCAAGCCGCCGAGCAGGCTCGCGGCGGCGTTGTCGGCGTGGCCTTCGAAGCCGGCGGCGAGCTGCAGCGCGTCGGACGCGTCGATTTCCCGCCCCGCCAGTGCGTACCCGGCGGCCACCCCGGACACCACCGCGGCCGCGGACGAGCCGAGGCCGCGCGCGTGCGGGATCGCGTTGAAGCAGCGCAGGCGCAGGCCGGGCGGCTCGACGCCGAGGTGCGCGCAGGTCTTGCGGATCGCCCGCACGACCAGGTGGGTTTCGTCGGTGGGGACGTCCGCCACCCCGCCCGCACCGGCGTCCTCGACCTCGACCTTCAGCCCGGAATCGGCGACCCGCACCTCGACGACGTCGTACAGGCTCAGTGCCATGCCGAAGGCGTCGAAGCCCGGCCCGAGGTTCGCCGTCGACGCCGGAACGGTGATCCGGAAGCCGCTCACCGCAGGTCCAGGGCCGCCGCGACCGCCGAGGGGTCCACGGCGAGGGGTTCGACCTCGACGTTGCCCGCCAGGGCCGTCTGCGGGTCCTTCAGGCCGTGGCCGGTGACCGTGCACACGACCTTCGACCCACGCGGCAGCCGGCCGTCGGCGGCCGTCGCGAGCAGGCCCGCCACGCTGGTGGCCGACGCCGGCTCGACGAACACGCCTTCGCGGCCGGCCAGCAGCCGGTACGCATCGAGGATCTTCTCGTCGGTGACGGCTTCGAAGAGCCCGTTCGACTCGTCCTTCGCCTTCACCGCGGCGGTCCACGACGCCGGGCTGCCGATCCGGATCGCGGTGGCGACGGTGTCCGGGTCGCGCACCGGCTCACCCAGCACCAGCGGCGCCGCACCGGCCGCCTGGAAGCCGAACATCCGGGGCGTGTTCTTCACCACACCGTCGGCCGCGTACTCCGAATACCCCGCCCAGTAGGCGGTGATGTTCCCGGCGTTGCCGACCGGCAGGCAGTGGATGTCCGGTGCCACGCCGAGCACGTCGCAGATCTCGAACGCCGCGGTCTTCTGGCCGGCGATGCGCACCGGGTTGACCGAGTTGACCAGCGTGACCGGGTAATCGGCCGCGGTCTTGCGGGCCAGCTCCAGGCAGTCGTCGAAGTTGCCGTCGACCTGCAGGATCCGCGCGCCGTGCAGCACGGCCTGGGCGAGCTTGCCCAGCGCGATCTTGCCCTCCGGCACCAGCACCGCGCAGGTGAGCCCGGCGCGGGCGGCGTAGGCGGCGGCCGAGGCGGAGGTGTTGCCGGTCGACGCGCAGATCACCGCCTTGAGGCCGCTGGCGAGCGCGTGCGTGATGGCCACGGTCATCCCGCGGTCCTTGAACGAGCCGGTCGGGTTGGCCCCCTCGACCTTGAGGTACACCTCGCAGCCGGTCAGCTCGGACAGGTGCCACGCGGGCAGCAGCGGCGTGTTGCCCTCCCCGAGCGTGACGACCCGCGCCCCGTCCGGGACCGGGACCCGGTCCCGGTACGCCTCGATGATTCCCGGCCAGGGCTGCCTGATCATGCGATCGCCTCGCTCCGCGAGACAGCGTCTGATCCTTTTCGGCGCATGATATCCATGGTTCGCTCGCAAGCGTCGCTCACTGGTCTTCGCCTTCCACCCGCATCACGCTGACAACTTCGTGCACGACGTCGAGCCGGCCGATCTCGTCCACAGTGGACTGCAACGCCGCATCGGGTGCCTGGTGCGTCACCACGACCAGGCTCGCGCGGTCGCCGACGTCGCTCTGCCGCACCGCCGCGATGCTGACGCCGTGGTCGGCGAACGCCTGCGCCACCTGGGCGAGCACACCGGCGCGGTCGGCCACGGAAAGGCTGACGTGGTACCGGGTCGGGGTCTGGCCCATCGGCCGCACCGGCAGGGCCGCGTGCGCGGATTCGCGCGGGCCGCGGCCGCCGACGACCCGGTTGCGGGCCACCGCGACGAGGTCGCCGAGCACCGCGCTCGCGGTGGGCGCGCCGCCCGCGCCCTGCCCGTAGAACATCAGCTCGCCCGCGGCGTCGGCCTCGACGTAGACGGCGTTGAACGCGCCGCCGACGCCGGCCAGCTGGTGGCTGCGCGGGATCATCACCGGGTGCACGCGGGCGGAAACCGACTCGACGCCGTCGTCGTCGGTGACCCGTTCGCAGATGGCCAGCAGCTTCACCGTGCGGCCGAGCATCCGGGCCGCGGCGAGATCCGCGGCCGTGACGTCGGCGATGCCCTCGCGGTGCACGTCCGACGCGGTCACCCGGGTGTGGAAGGCGAGCGACGCGAGGATCGCGGCCTTCGACGCGGCGTCGTAGCCGTCGACGTCGGCGGTCGGGTCGGCCTCGGCGTACCCGAGCCGGCTGGCCTCGTCGAGCGTCTCGGCGTAGCCGGCGCCGGTGGAGTCCATCGCCGACAGGATGTAGTTCGTGGTGCCGTTGACGATGCCCATCACGCGCGTGATCCGGTCGCCGGCCAGCGATTCCCGCAGCGGGCGCAGCAGCGGGATGGCACCGGCCACCGCGGCCTCGAAGTACAGGTCGGCGCCCGCCGCGTCGGCCGCCTCGAACAGGTCCGCGGAGTGCTCGGCGAGCAGCGCCTTGTTCGCGGTGACGACGGACTTCCCGGCCTTCAGCGCGGCGAGCAGCCAGCCGCGCACCGGTTCGATCCCGCCGATCAGTTCGACCACGACGTCGACGTCGTCGGACGTGACGAGCTTCTCCGCGTCGGCGGTCAGCAGCTCCGGCGGCAGCTCGGGGTGCTTGTCCGGGCGGCGGACGGCGATGCCGGCCAGCTCGACCGGCACACCCGCCCGCGCGGCCAGTTCCCCGGCCTGCTCGGAGAGCAGCCGGGCGACTTCACCGCCGACGGTCCCGCAGCCGAGCAGGGCGACCCTGAGGGCACGCTTTTGCATGTCACTGTGTTCCGGGGCGGACACTGTGTTCAGACCTCCAGGCGCAGCATGTCGTCGGTCGTCTCCCGCCGCAGCAGCAGCCGCGAGCTGCCGTTGCGCACGGCGACCACGGCCGGGCGCGGCTGCCGGTTGTAAGTGCTCGCCATCGAGTAGCAGTAGGCACCGGTCGCCGCGACCGCCAGCAGGTCGCCGGGAGCCAGCGTGTCGGGCAGCCAGCAGTCTCGTACGACGATGTCGCCGGATTCACAGTGTTTTCCCACGACCCGGGACAACACGGCCGGTACCGGCTCCTCGTTGTCGCCCGCGGAGCGGGAAACCAGCCGGACGTCGTACACCGCGTCGTAGAGCGCGGTCCGGATGTTGTCGCTCATCCCGCCGTCGACGCTCACGTACCGGCGCACGGCGTCGTCACCCAGCGAGACGTCCTTGATGGTGCCGACCTCGTAGAGGGTGATCGTGCCGGGACCGGCGATCGCGCGGCCCGGCTCGCCGGCGATGCGCGGCACCGGCAGGCCCGCGTACGCGCACTCCTTGCGGACGATCTCGCGGATCTGCGTGATCATCTGCGCCGGCGGCGGCGGGTTGTCCTTCTCGGTGTAGGCGATGCCGAACCCGCCGCCGAGGTCGACCAGGCTCAGCTGGTCGAGCAGTTCCGGGCCGTGCTCCTTGGCCAGGTCCGCGAGCAGCCCGACGACGCGGCGGGCGGCGACCTCGAAGCCGTCGGCGTCGAAGATCTGCGAGCCGATGTGGCTGTGCAGGCCCGTGAGCTTGAGCGAACGGGCGTTGAGCACCCGGCGGACCGCCTCGGCGGCATCGCCGCCGGCCAGCGAGAACCCGAACTTCTGGTCCTCGTGGGCGGTCGCGATGAACTCGTGGGTGTGCGCCTCGACGCCGACGGTCACCCGGATCAGCACCGCCTGCACGACGTCGTGGCGCGCGGCGATGTCGGCCAGCCGCGCGATCTCGTAGTACGAGTCGAGCACCACCGTGCCGACGCCCGCGACGACCGCCGCTTCCAGCTCGGCGGGCGACTTGTTGTTGCCGTGGAAGGTGATCCGCTCGGCCGGGAAGTCCGCCCGCTGCGCCACCGCGAGCTCGCCGCCGCTGCAGACGTCCAGGCTCAGCCCCTGCTCGGCCACCCAGCGGGCGATCTCGATGGACAGGAACGCCTTGGACGCGTAGTGCACGAGCGACGGGTCGTCGAACGCCTCGGCGTAGTCCGCGCACCGGGACTTGAAGTCGGCCTCGTCGACGACGAACAGCGGTGTGCCGTGCTTCTCGGCCAGCTCGCGGAGGTCGACGCCGGCGATCCGGACGACGCCGTCGGCGGCCCGGAAGGTGTTGCGCGGCCACACCTTCGCGGGCAGCTTGTCGAGCTCTTCGACCCCGGACGGCTGGTGCCCGGAGGTGTCGGCGTGGGGGTAGACGTCGGCGTGCCGTGGGCCCGCGGGGTGCGCCATCTCTTACATCCGTTCCGGAGCGGAGACACCGAGGAGCGCGAGGCCGTTCGCCAGCACCTGGCGGGCGGCCTCGCACAGCGCGAGCCGGGCGTACGTCAGAGGGGTCGCCTCTTCGTCGCCCATGGGCAGCACGCGGCCCACGGTGTAGAACTTGTGGTAAGCGCCCGCGAGTTCTTCGAGGTAGCGCGCGATCCGGTGCGGCTCCCGCATGTCGGCGGCACGGCGCACCATTTCCGGGAACTCGCCGATGGTGCGGATCAGGTCGCCCTCGGCGGGCAGCGTCAGCAGTCCGAAATCGACGTCCGAAAGGGACTCCGCGGACTTCAGGCCGAGATCGGCCGCGTTGCGCTGCAGGGACGCCAGCCGCGCGTGGGCGTACTGGACGTAGTAGACGGGGTTGTCGTTGGAGTGCTTGCGCAGCAGGTCCAGGTCGACGTCCAAAGTGGAGTCGACCGAGTACCGGATCAGCTCGTAGCGGGCCGGGTCGACGCCGACTGCCTCGACGAGGTCCTCCATGGTGATCACGGTGCCCGCGCGCTTGGACATCCGGACCGGCTTGCCGTCGCTGACCAGGTTGACCATCTGGCCGATCAGCACCTCGACCGACCCGGGGTCGTCGCCGAATGCTGCAGCCGCCGCCTTCAGGCGGGCGATGTAGCCGTGGTGGTCCGCGCCCAGCATGTAGATGCACAGGTCGAAGCCGCGGTTGCGCTTGTCCTTGAAGTAGGCCAGGTCACCGGCGATGTAGGCCGGGTTGCCGTCCTGCTTGATGACGACGCGGTCCTTGTCGTCGCCGTACTCCGACGACTTCAGCCACCAGGCGCCGTCGCCGAAGTAGAGGTTCCCGGAGTCCTTCAGCTGCTGGACGGCGGCGTCGACCGCGCCCGACTCGTGCAGCGAGTTCTCGTGGAAGTAGACGTCGAAGTCGGTGCCGAACTCGTGCAGGCTCTGCCTGATCTCGGTGAACATCAGCTCGATGCCGATGCGGCGGAACGTCTCGTGGCGCTGCTCCTCCGGCAGCGAGAGCGCGCTCGGCTCGGCCTTGATGACCTCGGCGGCGATGTCGTTGATGTAGCCGCCCGCGTAGCCGTCCTTCGGCGCGGGGTCGCCCTTCGCGGCGGCGACCAAGGACCGGACAAACCGGTCGATCTGGGCACCGGCGTCGTTGAAGTAGTACTCGCGGGTGACGTCGGCGCCCTGCGCGGCCAGCACCCGGCCCAGCGCGTCGCCGACCGCGGCCCAGCGGGTGCCGCCGAGGTGGATCGGGCCGGTCGGGTTCGCCGAGACGAACTCGAGGTTGATCCGCGTGCCGGCCAGCGCGTCACCGCGCCCGTAGGCGGCGCCGCCCGCGAGCACCTGGCGCACGATGTCGCCCTGCGCGGCCGCGGCGAGGCGGAAGTTGAGGAAGCCGGGGCCGGCGACCTCGGCCGAGGCGACGCCGTCGTCCGCCGAGACCGCCTCGGCGAGCGCTTCGGCGAAGTCGCGCGGCTTCAGCCCGGCCTTCTTGGCCACCTGCAGGGCCAGGTTCGTCGCGTAGTCGCCGTGGTCGGGGTTGCGCGGGCGTTCGATGGTCACCTGCTCCGGCAGCACGGCGTCGTCGATGCCGCGTGCGGCGAGCACCTGCACGGCGGAGCTGCGGACCAGGTCGGCGAGAGCGGCGGGAGTCACCCGCCGAATTCTAGGTGTGCCCAGGTCCGGCGCTCGCAGCGGTCTCGGCCACGTTACGGCAAGCATCCGTGTGAGGCGTTAACCGTGATCAGACGGGCGGTCTCTACACTGGCCCGGGCGGGAATCCGTCCGCAGCCACCAGAGGGAGAACGCGGGAGCCATGGCGAACGGGACAACTCGGAAAAAGGGGTCGGCGGTGAAGGCGGCCCGCGGTTCCGTCGTGAGCAAGAAGGGCACGCCGTGGGGGACGATCGTCGCCGTCGTCGCCATCGTGGCACTGGCCGCCTCGGTGATCGTCTACTACATGGTGCAGTCGGCGCCCAAGCGTGAGCAGGCCGACCGCGAGGCGTCGGCCGCGTCGTACGCGCCGACCGCGTCGGAGCCGGACCCGTCCAAGCGCATCCCCGGCGTGGTGACCGGCACCTACACCGGCAGCGTGCACGTGCTGCCGACCGAGCGCGTCGCCTACGACAAGACCCCGCCGTTCGGCGGCCCGCACGACCAGACGTGGGCGACCTGCACCGGCACGGTCTACCCGACCGCCGTCCGCACCGAGAACATGGTGCACGCGCTCGAGCACGGCGCCGTCTGGATCGCGTACAACCCGCAGCAGGTCTCGGGGGACGCGCTGAACCTGCTCAGCGTCCGCGTCAAGGACAAGCCGTACACGATGATGTCGCCCTACCCGGGCCTCGACAAGCCGATCTCCCTGCAGTCGTGGGGCCACCAGCTGAAGGTGGACGACGCCAACGACGCCCGGATCGACGAGTTCATCGCGGCGCTGCGGAGCAACCCGAACGGCGTCTACCCCGAGGTCGGCGCGTCCTGCGACGCGGTCCCGGGCGCGTTCGACCCGAGCAGCCCGCCGCCGTTCGACCCGTCGAAGCCGGGCCCGGACGCGAAGCCGATGGACTACAAGGGCAGCGCCAACGCGCAGAACGAGCAGGGCCAGCCGCAGCAGCCGTCCTCGGCTCCGTCGACGGTGCCCGCGCCCCCGACCGCGTCGACCACGCCGAGCCAGTGAGTTCCGAAGCCGATCTCGAGCCCGCCGAGGTCACCGAGCAGCCGTCCTGGTCGCGCTGGGTGATCATCGGCGGGACCCTGCTGGCCGTCCTGCTGATCGGCGCGACGGCCGGCATGTTCCTCACCCGGGCGGTCGACGACCCGGGTGCGGCCGCCGTGCCAGGACGCGGTTCGGTCGAGGTCGGCTTCGCCCAGGACATGTCGACGCACCACCTGCAGGCGGTCACGATGGCGGGCATCGCCCGTGACCGCACGACCGACCTGGAGATCAAGCAGCTGGCGTTCGACATCGAGCGCACGCAGCTCGAGCAGGTCGGCCGCATGAAGGGCTGGCTCATGCTGTGGGACCAGCCGGAGCAGCCGATCGGCGCCCCGATGCAGTGGATGACCGAGCCGATGACCGGCCACGACGGCATGTCGATGGCCCCGTCCTCGGTCAACCCCGCCGGCGGCGCGCTGATGCCCGGCATGGCGACCGACACCGAGCTGACCAAGCTGCGGTCCCTGTCGGGCCGCCCGTTCGACGTGTACTTCCTGCAGCTGATGCTCCGCCACCACCAGGGCGGCACGGCCATGGCCCAGTACGCGGCGGCCCGTTCGAGCGTGCCCGCGTTGAAGGCCCTGGTGAACAGCATCCTGACGTCCCAGGGCGCCGAGATGGACCAGATCAAGCTGATGCTCTCGGTCCGCAACGCTCAGCCGCTGCCGGCTTAGCGGTCGTAAGTCCGAACCGGCCGCTACCGCGATCCGCGGTGGCGTTCACGGGCCTGCCGGAGCGGCTTTGGCGTCTCGATCCGACCTGCGGCGCCGGTCGCGCACGTAGACCGTGGACGGTTTGCCCTCGCCGGGGATGCGGCGGTCGACCTCGAACAGCGTGGTCGCGGTGATCAGGTCACTGAGCTTGGTGTAGCCGTACGTGCGGGAGTCGAACTCGGGGCGTTGCTTGGTGATGATGCTGCCGACCGCGGAAAGCGGGGCCCAACCGTCGTCGTCGGATGCTGCTTCGACGGCGTTGCGCAGCAGGTTGACCAGGGTTCTGTCGCCCTTGAGCTGGGCCAGGGAGGTCGCCGATTTCGGCGGCAGGGCCGTCTCGGCCGGCGCCGCGGCGCTCTCGGCGTAGGCGAGGTTCTCGATGTAGATGAACTTGTCGCAGGCCGCGACGAAGGGCTTGGGCGTCTTGCGTTCGCCGAAGCCGTACACCGTGAGGCCGGACTCGCGCAGCCGGGCGGCCAGCCGCGTGAAGTCCGAGTCGCTGGAGACGATGCAGAACCCGTCGAAGCGGTCGGAGTACAGCAGGTCCATCGCGTCGATGACCATCGCGGCGTCGGTGGCGTTCTTGCCGGTCGTGTACGCGAACTGCTGGATCGGCTGGATCGATTGGGCCAGCAGCTGATCCTTCCAGCCCTTCAGGTTGGTGCCGGTCCAGTCGCCGTAGGCGCGCTTGACGTGCGCGGTGCCGTACTTGGCGATCTCGGCCAGCAGCGCCTGGGTGATCGCGGGCTGCGCGTTGTCCGCGTCGATCAGAACCGCGAGCTTGGCGGCGTTCTCACTGGCAGCGGCCATGGTGTTCCGCTTTCGTCATCGGGTGCCGCCGACCAGGGGCGCCAGGCCGACGCCCGGCGCGTCCACCGAGTGGATCCTGCCCGAACTACGAGGGCGGCGCACGGGGAACGTCCGGCAGGACCGCGTGTCACCAGGAGAGTTCCTGGCAGCGGCGGGCGCAGTGCGGCGCCTCCACCTGCAGGGTCGCGTGCTCGATCGCGTACCGCGACGACAGCAGGTTCTGCGCCTCCGTCAACACGTCCGACTGCTTCGCCGGCGGCGCCAGCGTGAGGTGCGCCGAAGCCACCTCCATGCCCGAAGTCAGCGTCCAGACGTGCAGGTCGTGGACGTCCGCCACGCCCGGGAGCGCGGACAGCTCGGCGTTGATCGCGCCGACGTCGACGCCCTGGGGCGCGTGCTGGAAGAGGATGCGCAGGGCGCGGCGGGCCAGCGTCCACGTGCGGGGCAGCACGAACAGCCCGATCGCGACACCGATGATCGGGTCGGCGTAGCGCCAGCCCGTCAGCAGCGTCACCGCGCCGCTGATCAGCACACCGACCGAGCCGATCAGGTCGGCCAGCACCTCGAGGTACGCGCCGCGGACGTTGAGGCTCTCCTTCGCCCCCGCGCGCAGCACCGCGAACGACACCAGGTTGGCCACCAAACCGGCCGCCGCGACCAGCAGCACGGGCAGGCCCGGCACCGCCGGCGGGTCGCCGATGCGGCCGATCGCTTCGATCAGGACGTACCCCGCGACGCCGAACAGCAGGAGCGCGTTGGCGAGCGCGGCCAGCACCTCCGCCCGGTAGAGCCCGAAGGTGCGGCTGACCGTGGGGCCGCTGCGCCGCGCCAGGATGATCGCGGTCAGGGCCATCCCCACGCCGAGGACGTCGGTGAACATGTGCGCCGCGTCCGAGATCAGGGCCAGCGAGCCGGTCGTCACGCTGACGACGAACTCGAGCACCATGAACCCGGCGCCGATGCCCAGGGCGATGGCCAGCTTCCGCACGTGACGCCCCGACGCGCTCGCCGGCGCGATCGCGTGCCCGTGGCCGTGTCCCTGACCCATTCCGCCTCCGTTCCCGGTTCGCCGTCGGGCCAAACATATAGTCGGATGCGCATATGTGCAACAGAGGGCAGCCTAAGTTCACTCATTCGAAAACTACCGCGCCCGGGAGGGTCGCCCAAGCCACCAGGCGGGGTTTCCCGCCAGGCGGACTCGTCACGCTTCGAGGTCGACCATCCGCTTCAGCAGCTCCCGCAGCCGGACGCGATCCTCCGGCGCGAGCGAGGCCCGGAAGTTGCGCGCCAGCTCGGCTCCCTCGGCAGGGCGATCAAGTTCGCCGACCGCGACGGCTCGGCCGTGCAGCGGATGACCGCCGGCCGGCTCGCCTAGCGCACGAGCCGGAAGAAGCCGCGGACCTGCTCGACGAACAACTCGGGCTGTTCGAGCGCGGCGAAGTGCCCGCCGACGGGCAGCTCCTCGAACCAGCGCAGATCCGAGTAGCGCTGCTCAGCCTGCCGCCGCGACGGCCGGACGATCTCCTTGGGAAACACCGAAATCCCGGCCGGAACGTCCACGATGGACTGATCACGGTCGTGGTTCTCCCAGTACATCCGCGCGGATGAGGCCGCCGTCGCGGTGAACCAGTAGACGGAGATCGCGTCCAGGATGCGCTGCCGGTCGACGGCGTCCTCCGGGTGACCCTTGTGGTCGGTCCAGGCCCAGAACTTCTCGACGATCCAGGCGGCCTGCCCGGCGGGCGAGTCGGTGAGGCCGTAACCGAGCGTCTGCGGGCGGGTGCCCTGCTGAGCGGCGTAACCGCTCCCGGTCCGCCGGAACTCCTCGAGATCGGCGAGGGCCTGGCGCTCCTCGGGCGTCGGGTCGTCGAGGTCCATCCGCACGGGCGCGAAGTTGACGTGCACGCCGGCGACCCGCCCGGACCGCGCCAGCGCATTCGTGACAGCGGCCCCCCAGTCGCCACCCTGGGCGCCGTAGCGGTCGTAGCCGAGCGACACCATCAGCTCGTCCCACAACTCGGCGACCCGCCGGATCTTCAGCGCGGGCTTGTCGCTCCACCCGAACCCGGGCAGCGACGGCGCAACCACGTGGAAGGCATCGGCGGGATCTCCCCCGTACTTCGCGGGATCGGTGAGCGGCCCCAGAACGTCCAGGAACTCCACCACGGACCCGGGCCACCCGTGGGTGAGCACCAGCGGCAGCGCGTCCGCCACCGGCGACCGGACGTGCAGGAAGTGCAGGCCCACCCCGCCGACGGTGGCCCGGAACTGCGGAAAGGCATTCAGCCGGCCGGCGAACCCGAAGTTGTACTCCTCACCCCAGTCGCGGCAGAGCTCGCGCAGGTAGGCGAGCGGAACACCCTGCGACCAATCGTCGACGGTCTCGGCCTCGGGCCACCGGGTACGCCGCAACCGCTCCCGCAGATCTGCGACGTCAACCTCGTCGAGGGACACCTGGAACGGCTCGGCCATCTCGGCTCCTTCAAGTGGGACCCCCACGCTAGCGACGTCCCACCGAACCGATCAACTTCGTGGCGCTGACCAGCCCGATTACCGGTCGGGCCACCTGCGGGACAGGGTCCCCAGGGCATGCGCTAAGCTTTCGAAGTCGCCCAGCGATGGGCCCTCGTAGCTCAGGGGATAGAGCACTGCCCTCCGGAGGCAGGTGTCGCAGGTTCGAATCCTGCCGAGGGCACCCCTATAGGAGCGGGAAAAACCGCTCCTCACCAGCGCTTTCACGCTCGAAGCGGTTCTTCTCGAACTCCGGCTGACTCCGGCCATTCACGGCCAAACACGGGTGTCTCTTCCCAATGCGTTCCCACGGGAGCGCGCCGGGCTGCCGTCGCTCAGCCCTCCGGGTCGCTTCGCGGCTTGTGGCCGAGGATCTTCTCGATCTTCGCTCGGTTTGCCTCCTCTCCCCCGTCCAGGAACGCGGCGTAGACGTCGAACAGCACGCCGACAGAGTGGCCGGCCCACTCGGCCACGGTCGCCGGGTCGACGCCCGCCACCAGCTGCGTGCTCACCGCGGCGTGCCGCAGGTCGTACGGCCGGGCGGCCAGCGGCGTTTGCTGCTGCTCCTCGGTCAGCACCACCTTGCGCACCGCGCGCCAGGCGCGGGTGTAGGTGATCATCGGAATCTCCCCGCCCTGCTCCGCCTGGAACAGTCGGCCGTCAGACCCGTAGCCGTACCGCAGGATGTGCCGGTGCAGCAGCCGGGTCAGGTCCGGCGGGAATGACACGGTGCGCTCAGCGTCGTCGTCTCGGGACTTCAGCGGCCGGTCGTCGCGAGGCTTCCCGCTGTCGGTCCACCGCCCGCCCGCGTGCGGCTCGGCCTTGTCGAGGCGGAACGCGCCCCAGCCGTAGACGTACTCGCCGTCGTCGTCGCTCCACATAGGATCGGGCAAGGACACGACGTTCCGCTTGTTCAGCGAAACCGCCTCTTCCGGACGCAGGCCGGCGTAGTACATCGTGCCGAAGAACGCCTCAAGCCGCGGTCCGCTACGCGGCAGCGCACCGACGCCGGACAGCAGCACCCGCGCCTGCGTCGGGTTCGGCACCGCCCGCTTGTCAACCTTCCTCTTGCCTTTCGGCATCGCCGACCATTTGACCGACGTCAGCGGGTTCGCGTCGATCAGCTTCTTTTCGACCGCGTAGTCCAGCGCGTTGAACAAGACTCCTCGGGTCTTCCGTGCCACGCTCGGGGCGAACTTCTTCCCGTCCAACCGCCTGGTGACCGCGCGCTGGAGCGTTCGCAGAACATCCGGATCGACGGCGGCCCGCACGGGCATCGTGTTGCGCTCCAACCACTTCAGCACCTTCCGGACGTCCTCTGGCATCTCCCGGTTGGTGCGGTACTCGGTGTTGTAGCCCCACTGCCGCAGCGCCGAGCGGACCACCTTCGCGTCTGGTCCGTTCTTGTCCCGCTTCACGAACACCGGCATTACACGGATCAGCGCCTCGGCCATCGTCTGACGCGCCGTCGCCGCAGCGTCCGGCCACTTCATGTCGATGTAGGCCACCGTGAGCACATACCAGCTCATGTCCCCCGCTGGCCGGGTGAGCGACGGCGGGAGCCCGGACACGATGTCGAACGCCTCACCAGCTCGTTGCGCGGCCAGCAGCGAAGAACGGAATCCGTCCGCTTGCGTGTAGAGCTTGAACGACTCCTTGCAGTCCTTCTTGTCGACCCGCCACAGCACGCGGTAGCTGGTGGGCTTGCCGGCCGCGTTGCTGCGGGTCTCGATCGCCCACACGCGGACGTTGTACGAAGAGCTGATCACGCGGCCTCCTCTCGGGTTTCGAGCCAGGTTTCAAAGTCGGCGCGGCGAATTCGCACGCCACCGTTCGGCAACTTGATGCATCGCGGGCCGCGGTTCTTGGCACGCCAGTCGTAGAAAGTGGACTCCGCCACAGCCAGTTCCTCACATACATCGCTGATCTTGAGAAGCTGCCGTGAGCCCGGCAAAGTGCGCTGCTGCGCCATGACCAACACCTCCAGGACGCCCGTCGAGCGGGCATGGGGAAGTGCCGCCGGGCACAGGCCGGGCGACGGGATTCGGTTACGTTGAGTGGTTGCCGGGTTGGGCAGGCTGGCAGAGATGGGGGTCGGTCAAGGTGGGGAGGCCGGAACCAAACACCGCAATACCGCAAACACCGCAAAAGTGCCTCTGACCTGCGGATCTGTCTGCGGTGTTTAGGGTTGACGACCCGAGGTCTAAACACCGCAAACACCGCAACTTGCGGTGTTTGCGGTGTTTGACGACTCCCGGTCCGAGGTCAAACACCGCAACTTCTGCGATGGTGTTTTCCCTGATCAGAGCTACTTTTCGAAGCCGGTTGCGGTGTTTGCGGTGTTTGCGGTGTTTGTTTCCGGGGTCAGCCCGAACCGGGGTCCCGCTCGACTGTGTAGAGCTTCATCTTGGTGTGCGAGTCGACTTCGCTGCGTAACACCAGATCGCCACGCCAGCGGTCCTTCTGCCCTGCCAGCCTCTTTCCCAGCGACTTCGGGGTCAGGGGCTTACCAGCGGCGGTGGTCGGGAACGTCCCCTTCCACCGGTCAGGTGCGCCGTACTCCGGTTCAGCGTCGACGCGCAACTGCTGCGCGGTCACCGGCTCACCGCCGTAGAGGTCGTGCCATGTGGCCAGGAACGCGTACCACTCCGCGTGGTCCTCATCCAGCCCGCGGCCGGTATCGGCGTTGCCGAGGAAATCGCCCACGCCGTGGTGGGCGAGAAACCCGCCCAGGTACTGGGCCCAGCGGGTGAACTGCCGCATCTGCGGGACGTTGCTGGCGATGGGCGCACCGTTGGCCGTCCAGTCCAGCACCAGGGTCAGGACGTGACGGAGCACTGTGGCCCGGTTGACCGGGTCGAGAATCCAGGAGTCGAGATTCGGGATCGTGAACCCGGTCCGGGCTTCCGGGCGCGGGCAGTTCGGGTCGAGCCGCACCCACACCGTGCGCGAGGCCATATCACCGCCGGTGCGCAGGTTGTTGCCGGTGGCCAGCCACAACCGGTCGTTGGCGAAGTTGCTCGACACGTTCGTGCCCAGCCGACGATCCGACCAGGTCCGTTCGGTCACCAGCCGCGCCAGCACCGCGGAGTTGACCGTTTCGCCTTCGGTGAGGTTGTCGAACACCACCACTCCCACCGAATCCGAGAGCACCGTGGTGATCGACTTGCGGAGTTCCTCGTCCGAGTCGGTCCAGGTGAGCACCCGCTGCCCGACCAGCAACCCGACACACCCGGCGAGGATTGTCTTGCCGGAGCCGGGCATGGACGCCTCGATCATCCCGAACGGGGACAGCGCGTTGGTGAACGGCCGGATCAGCGGTGTCACCAGCAACGCCAGGTAGTTCGCGCGGTCGGCCGGCGAGCGCCACGGGAAGTCGTGCAGGAACCGTTCCAGCAGGAACTCCCGCGCGTTGGCGACCTGCTGGGCGGTCGGCCGGTCCGGGATCGGGTCGAGGTGACCGTTGGCGGTCAGGTAGAAGCCGGTGGCCGGGTCGTAGCCGGGGGTTTGCAGCAGCGTCCCGTCCGGGCGCAGCACCGGGGTGGAGATGATCCGGCGCAGCACCGGCAGGCCGGGCCAGGACCGTCCCGCGAGGACGGCTCCGAGAACGTTGGTGGGCGGTGAGACTTCCATGTCGTAGGTGTCGCCTTTCTCGTTGACCTTGCTCTGGATCACGTCGGTGTGGGTGGCCAGCAGGTTGGCCAGCAGCGCGGGTTTGAGCACCGACGCCGCGACCGGCAGCGCGACGTCGTCGTCTCCGGCGGTGGGGTCGGCGGCGCCGGAGACCTGTTCGACAACGACGGGTGCGCCGTCGGCGACGTAGGTGTCGGGGATGATGCGGCCGTCCACCGCGGCGGTCAGGACCCGGATGGTTTCCGGCGCGGCCCCGGTTCGCAGCCGTGGCCGGCCACCAGGCCCGACCGACCACAGACGCTGCGAATTCGTACTGGCCATGGCGTTCCCTCCGTCGTGCGGGTAGTGCATGCCGCGCCTACGCGGCAGGTTCCAGCGGTTCGCCGGTCAACGTCTCGACCAGGGCCGAGCCGATGACCTC
Organism: Amycolatopsis sp. NPDC051045; assembly: GCF_040682955.1. NCBI lineage: Bacteria > Bacillati > Actinomycetota > Actinomycetes > Pseudonocardiales > Pseudonocardiaceae > Amycolatopsis > Amycolatopsis sp. NPDC051045. The sequence goes on along the minus strand of NZ_JBFBCC010000002.1, from coordinate 338,550 downwards.
GGCCATCCCGGGCGGGACGGCGTTGCCCCAGCCACGGACCTGCTTGCGCTTGGACTTCGCGACCTTGGGCGGGACCTTGTAGCCGGGCGGGAATCCCATCCCGGCGGCGATCTCGTGCGGTTCGAGCATCCGGAACGTGCACGACTCGACCGGCGGGGTACCGCCGATGAGCGCGTACCGGTCCCGGGTGGTCAAAGTGCCGATCGGGTCGTCGGTGCGGTGGGTGCCGCCGTTGCCGTAGTAGGCCAACAGCAACGCCACCTCCCCGGGCTCGTTCGGCGGGCCGACCAGGCCGTGGTGGTTGCCCCCGGCCGACACGGTCGGGATCGGCCCGTCCACCGGGTACGCAGCGGTGGCGGAGCCGCCGTTGCGCTGGATCGAGATGAACGGCGGCACCACCACCGCGGTCTCCCGACGGCAGGTCTGCGTCCGCATCGGCATCTCCACCGTGGTGGCGGTGTCGACCCCGGCCCGCGCCGCACACGAGACCAGCAGCGGCGGGCACACCAGCCCGTCGGTCTCCCGCGTGGTGCGCGTCGGCAGCGGCTCACCGAGGCTGCTGGCGTGCTGACGCCACGTCCCGCCCGCGGGCGTGAGCAGCGCGCCGACGTGGCGGGCCAGCCCGGCTTCGATCCGGTCCATGGTGTTCTCGGTGAGCGGGTCCGGCTGGCCGCGGTCGTCGACCCGTTCCCCGATCCGCTGCCCCGGGTCCAGCGACCAGTCGATGATCGTGCTGGCCGGGAGCACCGCGGGTTCGACGATCCGGTGTCGGCAGGCGCGGTGCGGGCACCGGTAGACGTACTGGCCGTGGCGGATGCCGTAGACGCCCATCGTGTTGCGCGGGTCCTTGAACACCTGCACCGCCGACACGATCTCCTCGCAGGACGGGCAGTAGGCCTGGGGGCGCAGCCACTTGTCCCAGTCCGGGTCCCGGCCCAAGGCGGCCAGCCAGTAGCCGAGGAAGAACCGGTTGCGCGACTGCGCGATCTTGCCGAGGGTGGGGCCGGTGACGTGCATGGCGTTGAGCGCGATCAGCTTGGTGCGGTAGCCCTCGGTTTCGATCTCGCGGCGCCAGCGGCGGAACTCGGCCCACTTCACGACCTGGACCACGTTCTCCGCCACGCCCCCGAGCACGGGTTTGCCGCGCCGGTTCATCGCTTGCAGGTAGCGCGGGACCTCCTCCATCAGCGCGCGTGCCCGCGCGGTCTCCGGGTTGAGCGCCCGCGGCCCGGTCACCGGGTCGAACAGCACCCCCTGCGTGCTCTGGTCGAAGTCCCGCTTCTGGCCCCGGGCGTCGGTCCACGGCGGACACGACGGGCTGGCCCAGAAGAAGTCGACCCGGGGGAACTTGCCGATGTCGGCCTTGGCGATGTCACCTTCGTAGTGGTCCATCCCGGGGTGGTTGAGGGCGTGGGTGGCGATGGCGTCGGGGTTGTGGTTGGCGGCCAGGACCCCTTCGGTGCCGGGCACGGCCAGCACGCCGGTGGTGTCCCCGCCGAACCCGGCGAACTCGTGGTAGGTGGTGATCATCGTTGGTGCTCCTTTCGGTCAGGCGGCGGCCGGGCCGCCGTCCTCGTCCCACAGCGCGGTCTGCTCCGGCAGGCGGTGGCGGAGCTTTTCCGCCATCGCGGCGCGCCAGGAGAGCAGGTAGTGCAGGTGGTTGGCGCAGTTCTTCACGTGTGGGCGGGGGCAGTCGCGGGTGGGGTGGCCGAGCCGGCGAGCGTCGTCGGACCAGGCCAGCGAGTCGGCGGAGTCGATGTAGGCGTGGTGCTTGATCAGGCCGAGGGTTTTGAACCCGAACCCGTGGATGCGGGGTACGCCGTAGCGGCGGACAGCGCGCAGGATCTGGCCGGCGAGGGCGGTGCTTTGCAGGCGGCAGACGCTCCCGACGCACACCAGCGGCTCGGCGGTGACGTCGATGCCGAAGCGGGCGTAGAGGTCGGCGTGGCGGCAGTAGTCGTCCGGAGTGCGGCCCTGCAACACCAGCCGCCACGGCAACTCGGGTGCGAGGCTGCGTAGCTCGATCGCGTTGACCACGGTGAGGAACTGGTGGCGCGCCACGGAGAGCTTGGTGCCGTGGAACCACTTCCCGCCGTGCCAGCCGCCGCGGATGATCGCGTCCTCGCACATCCAGTCCTGCGGGGACGCCCACAGCATGTGCCCGATCTCGTCGCGGTAGCGCCGCACCCGCGCCACGTACGCCCGCGCCGGGACGCTGTCCCAGTCGCCGTGCTTTTGCAGCTGGGTGAACCCGCCGGAGTCGTAGGCCACCGGGGCGATCGCCCGCGGCAGCGTCTTGCGGTGGCGCAGCCGGGTGTCGGAGACGAACAGCGGAACCCCGGCCTGTTCCAGGTGGATGACCTCGTGCGTGCCGGTGAGGAAGTCCAGCCCGCCGAACTCATCGTCGGGCCAGACGTCCACCGGTTCACCCCACGTCGGCAGTGGCGGTGCGGCGGTCGATGGCCTCGATCCAGACCACGCGGTGGCGGCGACGTCGAGCAGTTCGTCTCGCAGGTCGGTCGGTACGGCTTCGGCGAGTGCTTCGTAGACCTCTTCACGCAGGATGTGCAGCCACGTCAGGCGGTCCTCGGCCCGGGCCATCTCGGTGGTGAACCGCGCGGTGTGCGCGGCGTCGGCGGCGAGGCGGCTCAACCCGGTCAGTGTCACCTCGGGGCCGGTGCCGTCGGGGTGGTTCTGCTCGCCGAACGTGTCGTCCTGCCGGACACGCCGTCCGGCGACCTCCGCCAGGACGGCGAACGTGGAATGTGGGGCGATCGGCTGGGTGGTGGTCATGACGGAAGCTCGCTTTCGGGATGCGGGCACGAGAAAGGGCCGGGCGCTCGTGGTGCCCGGCCCTTTCCTGTGTCCTATGTGGTCACTTCTTCTTCGTCTTGTTGGCGCAGTTGTCCTAGTCGTCGTCATCGCAGATGATGCAGTTCACGGCGGTCACCTCGTCCCGTCCGCGGTGGGGCCGCGCGGCGCCGGATCAGGCGGGCTGCGCGGCGTTGTCGGTGTTGAACAGCGCCCAGCAGTCCTCGCAGTCGCACAGCCGTCCCATGCCGGGGCCGTCAACCGTGCCGGGCTGGATCAGGACCGGGTCGGGCATCGCCTGCGCGGTCGGGTTGGCTGCGCGCCAGGTCGGGATGACCTCCGGCGCGCCCGGGTCGACGTCGGCGCAGCCGCAGCCGGCCATGCGGCAGGGCTCGGTGTCGCCCTTGGCGGTCTTGGTGTGGAAGCTGTCCAGGTGCCCGCAGGCACAACGGTGGACGATGGCTGCCATCGGGTGTCCTCCTTGGTGTTCAGGCGGCGCGGCGGGTGCCGTGTCGCGGCTTGATCCGGCGCGGGTTGCCCATCCCAGCCCGCAGACTGGTCTCGATCACGCCGTCGTCCTTGATGGCGGACTCGGGGCTGTTCCAGGTCGCGACCGCGGCGCGCAGCTGGGCGCGGGCGTAGGCCTCGTCCAGCACTCCGGCCCCGACCAGCTGGCCGAGGGCGTAGGCGGCGGTCGAGAGGACCTTGTTGCGGCCCTGCTTGTACGGGGTCCGCACGATCCGGTCGCACTCCTCCCGCACCGCCTTCGCCGCGAACGCGTCCGGCATCGCCACGGCCGTCTCAGCCCGCCCGGAGACGGCCGTGAAGCCGCGTTCGACGTTGGCCTGCACCAGCCACCCCGGCAGCGGCACCGGGTCGGTGTCGTCGAACAGCTCGTACGCCCCGTCCGCGCGCACCGACCCGGGGGCCATGGCGTAGCCGCCCCAGCCGCGGGTGTCGACGTGCGCCGCGATGTGCTTGACCGTGCCCGCCAGCCGACACCCGGGCGGGACGGTGAACCACAGCTGGCGCCCGCCGCTGGGGGTGGTGGTCGTCCAGGTGTCGGGCAGTGGGCCACCGCGGCGGCCGGCCAGCTCGACCAGCTCGGCCCACCCGTCGGGGCCGTCGGGCTCGCCGGGCTTGGGCACGTCGCAGTCGATGACGTGCAGCCCGGACTTGCCCGCGTAGACGGCGACGTTGTACGGCGCCCTCGCCCAGACCCGGGAGATCACCTCGGGGTCGGTGGTGGCCAGGTGCTCCGGGAAGACGTGCCCGGCCGAGCATGGCCCGCGGCCGGGGCAGGTGGCCTTGCGGTGCCAGGCGGGCGGGAACTTGCGCCCGGGCTGGATCGGGAACACCGTCCATCCTCTGCCAGCCATCTCTAACGCCACCTGTTCCAGTGCGGCACGGTGGGCAGCACTCGTCATGCGCCGATCTCCTTTCGCCAGTCGGGCCGGGGGTCCCAGGCCGCGACGTCGTGCAGATGCACCCCGAACGCCCGCGCCAGCGCCTCGGCCAGCCGGTCGGCATCGGTCACCGGTTCCCCGGCCGCGCGCAGCAGCGTCACCAGCGTGGGCACGGTGGCCGAGGCGTAGAACTCGCCGCGGTTCCACGCCCCGGCCACCGCCCGTCCGGCGCGGCGCCCTGTTGCCGTGTCGGCGTTGGCGTGCTCGGCCAGCCACGCGGTGACCTCGGCAGCGTGGTACTTCTCTTTGCCTGCCACGGCCCGGTCACCCTGGGCCTACGCGCCGGTCGGCGCGGCGGTGCGGATGGTCGTCACTTGGTCCCGCTTTTCTGCGCGCTTCGCGCTGCTTGCGCTGGATTTCTTCCTGCTGGCGCTGTAGCTCGCGGTGCCAGGCGCCGGAGTCGTTGGCGCTCATGCCGCGGCCTCCATCACGGTGAGGGAGCGGGAAATGCCGACCTGCCGGAGACCGGCACCGCGGGTGCGAGGAAGCCGGTAGCGGGCGGCGGCCTGGTCGGCCGCGCGCCAGATCACGACCGGGAACGCACCGTCCTCGCCCGGGGCGGCTAGGCGTGCGGGTGCGCCGTCCCGTCCGGGGTGGGTGTAGGCGAACCAGCGCAGCCGGAACACCGCGGCGTCGGCGCGGTCGGGGACCAGCCCGCCGGGCACGGCGGCCCGGATCATGTCGAGTGCGGCGGCCGGGCGGGTGACCCCGACAGCGAGCACCGCCCCGTCGGGGGCGGTGAGCACGGCCGGGGCGCGCACCCCGAGGCAGGCGTAGGCGTCGGTGCCCGACAACTCGGGCGGAGGCAGGAACATGGCGAAGCTCCTTTGTGGTCGGTACGGGTTGGGTGGCGCCGGACCGGCAGGGCATGACAAACGCCGGCCACCGGTCCGGCGGCCGTTCAAAGGGGAGGCAGGCCCGAACTCGCCGGACGAACTCCGGGCGAGCGGGCGGGGTCAGTTGAAGTGGGTGCCCGGCAGGCGCCCGGTGCGCACCAGCTCGCGGGTGTAGCGCTCGATCCGGGACCAGTTGGCGCGCACCAGCTTCTGGGCCTGGCGCTCGTACCACCCCGCCCCGCGGGAGCCGTGGCGTTTCATGCGGCGGAACTCGGCCCAGTCCGAGCGGGAGCCGCCCCGCGCCCACGACAACGCGGCGGAACGCGAGAAGCCGTGGTGGCGGTGCACCCACTCCGCCCCGGCCGCCCACCCGGCGAGAGTCATCACCAGGGCGCCGTCCACCTGCGCCTGGTTGGTCATGTCGATGTCGGCGTGGGAGACCTGCCCGCGGTCGTTGCTCAGCCGCACGTGCTGCACGGTGATCCCGGCGGCGGCGCAGCCGATCGCGTGACCGACCTCGTGCGCGGCGACCGCGACCAGTGCCGCGGCCTCCTGGCGTGCGCGTTCGGCCTTCTGCTCGCGGGTGGTGGTCGAGCTGAACAAGCCCATGACAACCTCCAAAACGGTGACTATGTGTGATGACGGGTGAGCGTGACGGGGCCGCGGAGAGCCGCGAAACCGGGATTACGGAGCGGATTACGCTCCCGAGGGCGGATTACATCGGTAATTCGGGCCGATCCGGGGCCGTAATCCGGGCTGATCAGCGGAAATGACGGAAATTACGGGCCAGCCGGTGACCGTGTCCGGGTCGCCGGACCCCGCGAATCCGGGGTCCGGCGACCCGGCGGCGGCCGTAATTCAGGCCTGGTCGTCGCCCTGCTCCAGCAGGGCGGTGCGGCCCACGTGGAGCTGACGCACAGTGACTGGGTCGACGGGGTACAGGTTGTCCGTCGACGGGATCTTCAGGCCGTACTCCTCCCGCAGCAGCGCCACCAGCTTCGTCTTGGTGAGCGCCTTGTACGGCTTGTAACCCGGGGCGAGGTTGCGCAGCGCCCCGACCAGGTCCCCGGCGTTGACCGCGTCCTCACCGGTCATGACCGTGGTCAGGTCGGCGATGATGTCGCGTTCGACCGGCCCGGCCGGGGTGGCCGGCGTGGTGGCTCCACCGCGCATTTCGGCCCCACGCGCGGCGATCGCCGCGAGCTGGTCACCGTTGAGATAGAACGACCGCACCACCCCGGGGCTGTCCATGAACCCCACGGTGACCAGCGTGCCCGCGTCGTTGAGGGCGTCCTTCGTCTTGGGCTTCAACCCGAGGGCGGAGATGCCGTTCTCGTGGGCCTTGTCCCCGAGCACGACGTTGTTGCGGGTCTTGTCGCCGATCGCGCCGCAGGCTTTGTTGCTGGTCACCGACACCAGATCCCGCGGCAGCGACTTGTCCGACGGGACCGGGGTGGCGAACACCAGCACCACCCCGTACTTGCGGGCCGCGGAGTAGAACCGGACCACCCAGTCGATCAGCTCGGCTCGCTCCTTGGGCTCGCCCTGGCGGAAGAAGCTCTGGCACTCGTCGATGACCACGATCCGCGGGCGCAACCCCGGTTCCTTCGCCGCGACCTCCCGGTTGACCTCCTTCACACCGTGCTTGACCAGCAGCTCACCGCGTTTGGCCAGGTCAGCGTGCAGATTCTTGATGTGGCTCAGGCACGCGTCGACGTTCTCGGGGGTGTCGCCCTTGACGTAGGTGGACAGCACCGGCTCCAGCGGGGTGAAGTCGTTGTTGTCGGCGAAGACGAACACGTCGATGTCCACCAGCGGGTCCAGCGCCGCGCCCGCGAGCAGGGCGAGGATCATCGTGGTCTTGCCCGATCCCATGGTTCCGGAGAACACGAAGTTCCGTTCGTTCACCGTGGTCTCCACCACCGACCCGCGCGGGGACATCCCGACCGGGAACCCGGCGAAGAAGTCCGTCGAACCGTCGGTGAGCAGCGGATACGCCTCCACCGGCTCACGCAGGACCCCCGGTTCCAGCCGGAACAGGTCCATCACCGTCGGGTCGTCCGGGTCAGCGTCGATGAACAGCTCCTGAGGCAGGCACCCGAGGTTGTGGGCCAGCAGCTCGTTCGCCCGGCGGATGTCGGCCACCGATGCGCCCATCGGCAGGCGCAGTTTGGCCGAGTAGCCCCGCCCGCCCTCGGCCAGCATCGGCGGGCGCACCCACGGGTGGTCGGTGTCCCGGTTGGGCCAGCCGGCCTTGATGTGGCCGTTGAGCTTGGCGTTGCCCAGGTTGGCCAGGGCCGTGATCAGCGCGTTCTCCGTCAGCTCCAGGTAGGCGACCCGGGCGGAGGTGCTGGTGCGCAGGTTCTCCGGCAGCACGTGCTCCCCGAGGGCTTTGCCGTCCTTCCAGCGGCGAAACGCCCACACCCCCGCGGTGGCCAGGCCGAACAGCCAGATGTGCAGCACGCTCCAGGTCATGACCGCGGCGCCGGTGGTGAAGATGGTGCCGATGGTGCGCAGCACGTCGGTGAGGTTCCAGTTCCCGAACCAGCCCCCGAAGCCGTTGACGATCCCGGCCAGCATGCTGATGCCGAGCAGGATCACCAGCACCAGCGCGGTCTTCTTCGTGATCTCCCAGCCGAGTTCGAACCGCAGCTTGGCCGCCTCGGCCTTCAGGCGGCGCTGTTCGATGATCTGGGAGTTCAGCTCCGCGACCCGGTCCAGTTCGTTCTTCTCCAGGGCGGCCCGCCGGGCGGCGCGGGCGTCGGTCTGGCCCTTCTCGGCCTTGCGGCGCTGCCGCTCGGCCTCCGCGCCCTTGGCGATGATCGCCACGTGCCGGTGGGCGAACCGCACCGCGGGTCCGCCCTTGGACTTGGCCAGTCCGGTGCCGCCCTTGGCGACGGTCACCGTCTTGCGCGCCGCGGCGGTCAGGTCCGCCTTGTACCCGGCGTAGCGGGCGTCCCGGCGGGCCTTCTGGTCGGTCAGCAGCGCCCATTCCTCATCGGTGACGATCTCCCCCTCGATCACGTCGGGGGCGGACTCGACCGCGCCGCCGGGGCTGGACTGGTGCTGGTCGGAGCGGCCGGGCAGCTGGTGGACGGTGGCCAGTTCCCCTGCCGACCCGGCGGACTCGGAGACGGGTCCGGGCGTGGACTCGGTGGTGGACTTGGGGTGGTCGTTGTGGTCGGTGGGGTTCATGCCTGGCGGACCTCTCGTGCGTGGACTGGTGCACCACGCGGGCAGGACCGAACCCACGCCGAACCCGGGTCTCCGGGGCAGGGGTGGGTCCGACCCTGCCCGCGAGTGCGGGTGGGTCTAGTCGCTCCCGCCCGTCGGGCGGTCGGCGATGAACTGGTTGCGCAACTTCGTGGCCGGGGCCTTGCCGCACTTGAGCGTCCGGCGGATGGACTCCGCGTTCGTCGGGTCGAACCCCGCGGGCGGGTTCGCGACCGCCGCGTCGAACTCGGCAGTCAGCTCCTCGAAGGTCCGCCGCTTCGGCTCGGGAATCGTGGCGCGCGCCGACCGGCGGCCGGCGGGCTTGCGTCGCGCCGGAACCGCCCGTCCCGTCCCGGGCTCGCCGGACCCGTCGGTGTCACCCTCATCGGCGATGGCCGCCGTCCCGCCTGCCTGCGTAGGGTCGAGGGTGGCGACCCCGCCCGGTCCCTCCCCCTCGCCGGACGGGGTCGTCTGCTGCCCGCCGGGGTCAGCCAGCCGCCGGAACCGCAACCCAGCAAGGTAGGCGGCGGCCTCATCCGCAACCGTTCCGCCGATCTCGCCATCCGCGGCGGGGTCGACCGGCAGGCCGGCCACCGCGGCCGGGTGCAGCTTCCCGCGCCGCAACCGGTAGCGGCCCGGTGCGAACACCAGCCGGGCGGTGCCGTCGGTGTCGATCTCGGCCACCGCGTGCGCGATCGCCGCGCGGCGGGCCTTCTCGACGCGGGCGGCGGCGACCTTGCGGGTGGCCAGCTCGGCCTTCTGCTCGGCCAGTTCCTGCCGCGCCAACTTCTGCATTGCTTGCTCGGCAGGGCTCCGCCGGGGCGCCGCGGACACCAGCTGGTGCGCGGCAACACCGGCGATCGAGACCAGGCCCATCACGAACCCGAGGTCCCAGCCGCCGCCCTCGGGCGTGGTGGCGCCGCGGAGGACGGCGATGACGAACCCGATCGCGGCGAACACCCACGTCCCGGTCTGCAGCGCCCACACCGGACGGTCCGGGGTGCGGACCCGGGAGACGTGCACCGCGATCGAGAAGGCGACCATGCCCCACTCGGACAGGATCGGCAGCAACGCGCCGGTCTCCCCGAGATGCGCCGCGCCCCAGTGCGCCGCCGACGGAACCGCGATCGCGGCGGAGAACACCATCAGCGGGTAGATCAGCAGATCCACGATGTGCGCGCCCGCCCACGTCCGCACGGCCGTGAACCGGGCGCCCCAGCGCTCCTGCGTTTCCTTCCTGTCCGCCTTGGCCTCGGCCTTGTCCTGGCGGGTGCTCGCCAGCTGGAGCCGGGCCAGCTCCAGTCGCTGTTCGAACCGCTGCTCCCGGTCCTCCCGCGCCCGGCGGGCCTCGCTTTCCTTGTCCAGCCGGGCGATCTCGGCTTTCTCGCTGCGGTAGCTCATCGGGTCACCTCCCGTCGGTTGCGCGCCGCCGCGTCATCGGCGGGGGCGGGTTCGGTCCCGGCCGCGGTGGCCGGGGTCGTGTCGTCGTGCTCGGGTGCGCCGTCGGTGAGGCGGGCGGCCGGGATGGTGCCCAGCACCGTGGCACGGGCCTTGCGGGCGGCGGCGGTACGGCGGTGCACCAGCAGTTCGTGCCGCGCCCACAGCGCCGCCACGACGGCGGAGAGCAGGTCCAGCCAGGGGGTGAACACCACCCCGCCGATCAGCGGCACGCCGACCCCGGCCAGCTCGATCACATGCGCGCCGCACCACGCCACCGCCGCCTCCTGCCGGGTCCGGCAGGCCCGGTCGCGCTGGGGCGTGTCTCGGGTCATCCTCACCACCCCTCCCCGAAGTCGCTGTTGCTGTCGCGCAGGAAGCGGGCCAGCGCGGCGGCTTCCTCGGCCTGCTCGACCGCCAGGGCGAGTTCGTCGCGGAACCGCAGCGCCGCCCGGACCAGGAACACCACGTGCCACAACCCCCGCAGGCCCAGCACAATCGCCACCACCACCGCGATCGTGTTCAGCCACGCGACGGTGCCGGTGAACCAGGCCAGCACCGTGAACGCACCGGTGCCCAGCAGAATCCCGGGCAGCACGCTGGCGCTGTCGTCGATCAGCGCGGCCAGCTCGGCCGGGTGCACGAAGTTCTCCGGCGCCCCGGCGGTGTCGGTGTTGTTGTCGTTGAGTTCACGCATGTGCTGCCTCCCAATGCATCCGCGCTCCCGGCGGGCCGTGGCCGGCCGCGGGGGCGGCGTGCTCGAAGTAGTGCGGGTCGTAGTCGGTGGCGTTGTGGCCGTCGAAGTAGTGGTTCACCCGCCCCGTCGGCGGGGTCAGCACCTGGGCACTGGCGTAGCGGTCGGCGCGGGCCATCACCCCGGTCAGCAGCCGCACGAGCAACACCAGCACGGCGCGGGCCAGGTGCAGCCCCAGCCACACCGTGACCGCGGCGAAGACCTTGCACAGCACCCACGTGCCGTTGCGCTCCACCAACCGGCGCAGCAGCAGCACCATGGCCGCCGCGTCGTCGCCCGGAACCGGGCCGGGCCTGTCCGGTGCGGGCATCACTGTTCGACCCCCGCGACGATGTCCCACGCCTGGCCGTCCGGGGGCGGCATGGTCTCGCCGTAGGCGGCCATCGCGGTAGCCGCCGCCAGCGCCAGCGTGGCGTGCACCTGCGCCGCGGCGAGCTTGCCCGCGGTCTCGGGAAGAACGTAGCCGTTGCCGTACTTCGCCAGCAGGCGCTCAGCTTCCATGTAGTGCTCGGGTCCAGTCATCGGCCGACCGCCTCCCGGGCGCACGGCGTGCACGACGATCCGCCGTTGGGCAGACCGGTCCCGCAGAAGATGCAGTTGCTCGGCCCGTTGGGCACGATCACAACCGACTGGCTACCGCTGCTGCGGCTCGCGTTGCTGCTGGTGGTGTGGTTCCTGCGACTCATGGTCAGCACTCCTCGGTGATCAGGTCGATGTCGTTGTGGTCGGGATAGATGTGGGCGGTGATGCCGACCGGCCGGCCGAGCTGGTGTAGGTCTCGGCCACGTTCTCGGCTGTGCCGCGACGAGGGCCCGGCATGGTGCCGAGGCCCCTCTGGCTCAGTTCAGCCCGCCGCGGGCATCGCGGAGGTTCTCCTCGCGCGCCTCCTGGTCCTCGGTGTCGAGGCCGTACGCCCGCCGCTCGATCGTCTGCTGCTCCACTTCGTCGAGCTCGCGGTCGAGCTGCCGCGCCGGCTTCCCGATCTCCGGGTTCCGGACGAACGGGAACAGCGGACCGGCTCTTCAACCGCCGTGCCGACTCGCAACGTCCCCGACCGTGGTCCGGAACGCACCCTCCCGCTCAACCGCATTGTCGATTTCCTGAAGGGCGTTCTGCACGGCGCCGATGGCGGTTTCGACGGCGTTGCGGGCGTTCTCGCCGGCCGCCTGGATCACCTGCGCCTCCTCTCCGCCAGCCTCGGCCGCCGCGGCCGCCGCGTCGGTGGATTGGCCATTGACGACGCTGGAGAGCGTCTGCAGCACGGTGTCGCTGAGGGCAGATCGGGCGGCCTGAATCGCCTTCATCGCGCCCTGGTCACCGGAGATAAGGCGAAGTCGTGCGGCTTTTTCGGAGATGGTCACGGTTCCTCCTGTTGTCGGTGCCTGCGGGCAGTTCGCCGCGGGCGGTTGCGTGCGGGGTGCGCGGGCCGCGGGTCTCGGCCGGGCAGCAGCAGGCCGCGGTGGTGCAGCGGCGGGACGGGGCTGCGCGTGAGAGCGGATGAAGTCGCCGTAGCGGTGGCGGGTCAGCAGCAAGCGGGCGAAGTGCAACAGCACGCTCTGCACCTCTGGGGTGCGGTAGTCCTCGGCCCACCACGTCCAGGAACCGCGCATGATGTCCGCGGTCTCCTGCAAGGCCGCGGGCATGTCCAGGCTGTCGAGCGGATAAACCTGCGTCTGGGTGTAGCCGTTGCCGAGGTAGCGGCGGCCGAGCTCCTCGATGCTGGTCTCGCCGAAGATGTCGAGCGCGTTCCCGTAGGGAGTCCGCACCGCGGTGTGCGCGTGCACCCACGCTCCGCCGGGTTGACGGATGCCGACCAGCAGGGGCACAAACCCGGTCGCGGTACTGATCGCTCCGGCCAGCCAATGACAGAACCCGCGGCCGAAGTACGACTCCGCTTGCTTGTCGATCTTCCCGGCGGTGAGGGTGAACGAGCGGTGGCCTTCCCCGTTCGGTTCACCCACCTGCATGGTGCAGTGACCGGTGAAGTCGGCGCGCAAGTCCAGCGCCACTGCGGTGTCCACGCCCCCGCTCACGCGATCATCGGCGACGTCGGAACACCGCCCCGGCGAGGATGGTGCTCACCGCGGGGGCGCGGTCGCCGCTGATGGCGGTGACCCGCAGCCCGGCCGCGACGTCGGTCACCAGCTCCACCGCGCGGCGCGGGTACTGCCGCGCGGCCAGGTGCCGGGCCAGCTGGTCGAGCAAGCCACCGCGGGCGACCGGTTCGGTGACGGTCACGTAGTAGGCCATCAGGTCGGCGACCGGACCGGTTTCGGTCTCGTATCCGGTCCGGCGGTAGGGCGCCCCGGTGGCGATGGCCTCTTCGGCGGTGGCGATCATCCAGGCCAGTTCCCCGGCCAGTTGATGCGCCGACATTCCGGCCTGCCACTGCTCGGGGTGGGCGGGGTTGGCCGCGGGGAACACCGAGGCGAGGTAGCTTTCCTCGGCCGCGTACAGGAACAGCAGCCGCATCCGGTCATCCGGGCAGGCGGCCTGAGGCAGCAACTGCCGCGCCAGCCGCTGTACCCGTTGCCCCGCCTGGTGATACGCGGTGGCGGCCATCTGCCCGGCCAGCCGCACCGTCACCGACACCGCCGGTTCCAGAATCCAGGGCTCGGTGTCCTCGGGCAGCGGGGCGGGGGTCAGCGGGGCGGAGGTCGTGGTGGCGATGGACATGACGGATCAACCCGTCCTTTCCGGACAGACAGGAAACGGAAGTGGTGGGAAGCGGGACCGATCAGCGGCGGCGGTTGGGCCCCGCTTCCCCGGCGACGGCACGGGCGGTCAGTTACCGCCGGTGAAGACGCCCGGGGTCAGGCGGCGTTGCCGCCGGCCAGGCGCGCCCACTCGGCCGACCAGTCGATGCGCTCGCACCCCGGCGGGACCAGGGCCTCAGCGGCGTCGAGGAGGCTTTCCACGGTGCCGCGGGGCAACGCCACATCGGCGGTGCCGGTGGGGGCGGACAGGGTGAGCAGCACGTGGTCGAAGTGGCCGCCGGTGTCCGGGCGCACCATCACATCGCCGTCTCCGGCCGGTTCGTACAGGCCGGTGGCCAGCAGCTCCCGGGCGAACAGCCACGCCTGGCCGGCGACCAGCAGCGTGACCGCCCACGGGTCGCCGGTGTCGTAGACCAGCACCACCGGTGCGGGGCCGCGCCCGTTGACCACCGCGTCAGCGGGGTAGATCAGCTCCACAGCTGTCCCACCCCCGGCGAGTCCGGGCCGATGCCGTAGAGGCGGGCCGCGTCGGTGAGCATGTCGGCGTGGTCGAACGCGAACCCGCCACGCCGGGCCACCCGTGCCGCGGTCCGCAGCGGCATCCAGGCCGCCGATGCCGCGTCGTCCCCGGCGACCGGGGCGGGCATGGTGGAGAGCACCGCGCCGTAGGCCACCGACACATACCGGCCGCGGGCGTCCCGGCCCGGCGCGTCGTAGACCCCGATCCGGTCGAGCACCACCCCGGACAGATCCAGGCCGGTTTCCTCGGCCGCTTCCCGGCGGGCGGCCTGCTCAGAGGTTTCGTCGTCGACGTGTCCGCCGGGAAAGGCACGTTTGCCCTTGTGTGGAGCCCAGCGGCGTTCGATCAGCAGCACGTGCCACACGCTCTCGTGCAGGGCGAACAGGATCACGTCGGCGGCGTAGAAAACGGGGGCCCGGTCGTCCAGCTTCGCGGCGAGCTTGGCCGCGAGCGAACCAATCAGCGACATCGTGAAGTCCTTTCCAGAACAGAGCTGGCAGAGAGGGCGGATCAGGCGACGGCCCGGGTCGGCGCGGCCAGCAGCGTGGTGACGTAGGAGACGAACGACCGCTGCGCGCACGGGTGGACGGTGTCGGTCTGCGGGTCCCGCAGCGTGGTGCGCAGCCACAGCGTCAGCCGCGCCACCGACCAGCCCGCAGCGCGACGCTTGGCGATCGCAGCCACCAACACCTCCAGAAACTCCGGCCGCACCCGGCCCGCCCGCTTCGCCGCCTGCGCCGCGACCGGGCTGATCGGCGCGGTGTTGGACAGCGGCGGCCGGCTGACCCGCGGCGCCGCCGCCACCGCGGCCTCCCGCTCGGCAGCGGCCAGCAACCGGACCTGCGCCGCGACGTCGCGGTAGACCCCGGCCCGGCGGTGCATCACCGCATCGCGGGTGCCGCGGGTCAGCACCCGGGCGTTCGCGGCCAGCAGCCCGGCCAGCAGCTCGAACCGCCGCACCACGCTGGTCGCGGCGTCCTCGGTCACCAGCACCAGCGGGTTGCCCGCGGCGTGGGTCAGCTCGTCCTCGGCCAGCAGGCGCAGCTGGGCCGCGACGTCGCCGTAGACCGTCACCCGGACATCGGTCACGGCCTCCGGCAGCCCGGCCGTGGCCAGCAGCTCGGCGTTGCGGGTCAGGGTGTCGGCCAGAGCGGTGAACCGGGCCGCGACCGGGGTGATCAGCGTGCGAGACATCAGGTGGTCCTTTCGGTGCGGGCCGGGCGCAGGCATGGCGCTGCCCCGAGACGAATGCGGGAATGCGAGCTGGGGCGCGGAAACTGCGCCGGAAAGGGTGGTGCGGGTCAGGCCGCGAGGGCCAGGTACGCGTTCTCGATCTCGACGCGGGTGGCGTCCAGTGCCGCCAGGAACACCCGCGCCAGGCGCATCGCCTCCATGTCGTGCGGGCCGCAGAACTCGCTGCGCACCGTGCTGTAGGCGATGTCCAGCCAGTGCTCCCGATCCCACGGCGTTGCCGACGCGGGCGGCATCGTGGCCAGCAGGTGCACGAACGCGGCCGGGACGAACAGGCGGTCGGTCATGACTGCCTCCCGTAGCGCAGCGCGATCCAGGTGGTGACCAGCGAAGCGACCACGCCGATCGCGCGGTGCGCGGCCTGGTCCAGCTCGGTCAGCGCGGTCCCCGGCCCGGACTCGTCGACCACGCCGTCGCGGCGCTGCACCGTCGCGTGCTCGATGTAGCTCTGCTTCCCGGCCAGCCGCGCCAGCGTCTTCAGCGGCTCCCGGCGGTCGATCACGTAGTGCGTGACCGCGTTGACCGCCGCACCCGCGGCCAGCGCCCGCAGCGGCACCCGGAACCCGAGCACCCGCGTCACCGCGACCGCGGCACCGACCTGCCCGGCGGTGTAGCTGGCCACGTGGCGAGCGCAGTGCTTCGCACCCTCCCGGCCCGGCTTGCCCTTGCCTGCGGCGTCTTCGCTGGACTGCAACCACTGGTCACACAGCGGGTGGATGTCGGCGAACGTCGCCTGCAAGGCGGCGAACAACGCCAGCCCGCGAACCGTGCTGCTGCCCATCTCAGGCCACCTCTCCCAGCTCGCGCGGGGCCGCGACCGGCAGGAGGATCACCGGGGACACCGGGGCGTCCAGCTCAGCCAGCGCGTTCTCGATCTCCGCGATCTCCGCGTACAGGTCGACCAGGTCGGCCACGTCGTCGAAGTCGCCGTTCAGGACGTTGTCACCGGCCAGGCCGGTGGTGTCGGCGAAGTAGTCGAAGTCCAGGTCAACCGCGTCCATCTCGATCTGGCGGCGGCTCGGGCGGGTGGTGCTCATCGGGTGGATCCTTTCGTCTTGGCGCTGTCTCCAAACTAGTCTGGATCAGTTCGGAGTTGGAATCGGCCGATCGGGTGAACTAGTTCGGAACGTTCTCGTTCGGTAGGATTTGGAGCATGGACAGCCACGCGGAACGCGCAGGTCAGGCCACGTTCGAGTGGATCGCGCAGCAGCTTCGAGAAGAGATCAAGTCAGGAACGTTGACGCCCGGGTCCCAGCTGCCGAATCAGCGAGACGTGGCTGCACGGTTCGGGGTCGCAGTGGCCACCGCCCAACGTGCGTTGGGGTTCTTGCAAGAAGAGGGTTGGATCATGTCTCGGCCTGGCGTTGGACGGGTTGTCGCCGCCAACCCCGGACGCGAGCCGGCCACCCTGGAGCAACTGTCATCGCAGCTCAGCGACCTGCAAGCCGAGGTGAAGTCGCTACGGGAGTCCGTGGAGCAGCTCCGCGGCGACCAGGTCTAGCCATTGCCCAAATCGCGGAAGAATTGCGCCACACTGTCGACGATTCCGCCTCCCTGGTCCTTGGCCGTATGGACCATGCCGGCTGCGTCATGCGGATGCTTGATCACCAGGGCTAGTAGGGCTAGCACTGCCAGTGCGACGATCAGCTTCTTGAGTGCGCCTCCGCCGGTCTTGACGCTGAATGGGTTCTTGGACATCTTCGCCTCCTGGTGCCGGGGCACTTCGGCCCGGTGATGTTGATGGCTCCATGAAACATGCCCCTGAGCTGCACGAACAGGGCACACTAGGGGGCACACTCGTACAGTGGGGGCACAGTCGGAGGGGAGGAGAGCGGGTGGGCAACGATCAACTCGAAGCCCTGATGATGGAGGCGGGGTACCTCCGCGAGGACGGGAGCGTCGGCCTCAAGGTCTTCGCGCGAGCCGTCGGAGGACAGGCTGGCAAGACATTTAGCCACACGTACGTCCGTCGATGGCTCGACGGGATGGTGCCGCGCGACGCCAAGACTCGCACGGCAATAGCAGGCGCACTCGGACAGCGTCTCGGCCGACGGATCAGTCTGACAGAGATTGGCTTCGGCAAGGCGCAGAAGGTGCGAGCCGACCTCGGGCTCGACTACCCAGATCAAATCACGGACAGCGTTAACTCTGTCGCGCGGCTATGGCAGGCAGATATCGATAGCATGTCGACGTTGCTTGACGCTCCCGCGAATGCTGCTGCCTGGAACGAAGCGGCGTTGTCCTGGCTTGTAACGACACGTGATGACGTCCTGAGCGACACAGGTAAGCGCAAAGTGGGCGAAGCAGACGTCCGGGGAATCCAAAAGACAACCGAAATGTTCGACGCGCTCGACGGTGAACACGGAGGCGGTCACGCACGAAGGGCCTTGATTGAATTCCTGCGGACAGACCTGACCGGTCTGCTCGCGGGACAAACGACCAACAATGCAGTCAGAACCAAACTATTCAAGTCAGCAACGCAAGCGACTCTACTGGGCGCCTGGATGTCATACGACGCCGGGCTACACGGACTGGCGCAGCGATATTTCATTCAAGCACTTAGGATCTCGGAAAGCGTCGACGACCGCCTGTTAGGCGCGAGCGTCCTCGACGCGATGAGTCACCAGGCGACATTTCTGGGCCGCTACAAAGAGGCTGCCAACCTTGCGAGGACGGCACGAATGGGCACAACCCTTTCGGGATCGGCAAGCGCTGCCGCTCATTTTCATGCAATGGAAGCCCGAGCCCTTGCTCGACTGGGCGACTCAGCCGGATGCGACAAGGCAATGGCGGCAGCAGTTAAAGAGTTCGAGAGGCGCGATCCTGAGAACGACCCGGCCGACTGGTTCTCGTACTTCAACGAGGCTGAATTGGCCGCCGAACTTGGCCACTGCAACCGGGACCTCGGCCGCCCAGATGATGGAGTCACGTACGCAACGCAGTCGCTTGGCCCAACGGCTAGCGGCTACGTGCGGAGCGACTTCTTTGTAACCATGGTTCTTGCCGACTCTCATCTCGACAATGGAGACGTAGGTCAAGCCTGCGAAGTCGCTCTTAGGGCGATCGACATTGGCGAGTCCCTGAAATCCGCCCGATGTGGCGCGTACGTGGATGAATTTCGCACGCGCCTCACCGGGATCGGCCAGACCGCAGAATCCAAGGACTTCTTCGACAGGGTGTCCACGGCACGACTGTGGACACCACAAGACGCTAAAAAGGCGCCCAGTCGCGGCGGTCTCCACCCGTCTTGATCGCAGAGACACGCTTACGCACCTCCTGAGCCGCGTCCTCGGAGTCCTTTCCCGCGAGCCAGAGAGTCATGGCGATCTCGCGATAGCCAGCCAATGTCTCGTAGCCGGACCACTTCATGATGTCGAATCCATACACATCGACGAAGGTCCGGTACTCTTCGGCAGTGTGCCACCCGAACCGTTCGTAAAACAATGCAGTCTGCACCAAGTCCCACTCTCTCGGGCCTATGCAGAAGCTATCCAAGTCAATAAGACAAGGGGCACCTTCTCGCGAGAGCATGACGTTTCCAACGTTCGCATCACCGTGGATAACACCTTGCGGCAATGGAAATTCAAGGCGCTCATAGCTGGCCTTCAATTCACTAGTCCGCCTACGCAAATAAGCTTCATCATCCCGAGTAAGACTGCGCGCCTCATTAAGGCGACCTTCAATCTCCGCGAAGGGCTTCTTTGTCGTCAGGTCAAGGCTGGCGGGCGCGCGCAACTCATGTAGATCGCGAATAATTCTGGCCACATCCGCGATAGGCGCGTACTTCTCCTCTTCCGAAACGGATTCCCAAAAAGTCGCGGGATGACCTGACGCGTCGACCGGCTGTGAAATATTCAGGGCGCGGTTGGCAGGGAATTCTTCGGATGCAAGCCAACGCGCTACGTCGACTTGTCGTCGAGCTTCGTCGAACCCGTCCCGCTCTCGTCCGACGCGAAGGATGACATGGTCCGAGAGTCGGAATACCGCGTTCGAGCCAATCCTGATGAGCTCGGCATTTGCGCCGTCGATGCCCGCCCTCCTGCAGGCAGCGTCAGCCAGTTCGCGCGCTGACGCCTCGGTCAAACCCTCGGCCTGACTCACGTTGTCGCCTCCCTTTGCAGTTCGACTCAACCGCAACCCTAGTGATGGGTCGCGGGGGCTGTTCAAGCGAGCCGCCAGCCTGCGTTGGGTTACCCCATTTCGCCGTCGGCCTCTCGCATGTGGGTGCAGTAGTGCGGTTCTCCGAGATGCAGGGGTTCGGCGGGGTCCTGGTAGGCCCAGAAGTCCCGTGCGTCTTCGGACTGGTCAAGCTGGACGGTCGACCAGTGGTAGCCGGGCCCGCGGGCCTGTGCGGCGTCCAGCAGCAGTGTGCCGAACCCACGCTGGCGGTGCGCGGGGTCTACCTGGATATGACGGACGATTCCGCGGCGATCGACCCCGCACAGCTGCACGTCGGCGACGGCGATCACCGCGTCTCGGAGACGGATCTCCAGCTGGCCGACCCCGACCTGCACAGCTGGCCGGCGGGCGACCACCACGATCTGCGAACGGCGGTCGTCCAGCTGGTCGGCCTGCTCCACCGGCATCGGCGCGCGGTGGTCGACCACCAGCCAAGTGCACCGCGGCTGCCGCCGTGACCAGCACCGATTACACGACCTCGTGGACAGATGCATCGCGTGGTGGTAGCCGTCGTTGCTGCCAGCGAGGTCCAGCCGGTGCTTGCGGTTGAGGCACCAGACGTGTTCGCGCCGCGACCGGACCGGCAGGTCGTCGGGCTCGCTCATGTCTGGCGCCTTGCTCAGCCAGCTAGGGCTCTCGCTCATACGTTCGATCGTAACTCGCATCATCGCAGCTCACGAGGCATCCTGGCCTCATGGGAGAGGGAACGATCTTCGACAAGCGGGAAGCGGTCGGCCGTCGAGCGATGCAGCGAGACGAGGCACGGCGGGCACGGCGGGCGGCGATCGAGCGGGCGGCCCGGGGGCCTGTGCTGGCCGGGACCGCAGTGGCCGGGCTGGCGCTGAGCTGGCTGGCCGGCTGGCCCTGGTGGCCGGTGGGCGATCGGCGTGGGCGTTCTGGTGCTGCTCGCACTGGTGGGGGTCCGTCGGCGACTGGGGGTGACCTACACGGCCGAGAGTTGGTCATCGGAAGCACTCAGCGAGCTCAACGAGGTCACCGACGTCGCGTTCTACGGCGAGGGGCGAGATTTCCAGCAGCAGCTGGGTCGCCGGCTAGCTCTGCTGAGCAGGCCGACGGCCCGTAAGCGATCACGTTCGTAACGCATGACTCTGCAGCTTTGACGCAATGTTCAAGCGCTGCTGCGAAGGTTCGGAGGCAATCGCGCACGGTGTCGCTGTCGTCGCTAACTGTGTTCATCGACGAGCGCACGCCACACCGGGTTCCCAATGCCTTCCCAATAGCCTCCACCGTTCCACGGCAAGCACAGCATCCACGCAGGTCAGAGGGTTCGCCAAGGCGTGGTGGCGCGCCGCCCTCCGGAGGCAGGTGTCGCAGGTTCGAATCCTGCCGAGGGCACCCGAGATGCCCGAGGTGTGTTCGCGGAGTGCGCGAACGTCATCTCGGGTTTCGTGTTCTCTGGGGGCCGAGCCCCCAGGCCCCCCGCCGGGGGCGAGCCCCCGGACCCCTGTGTGGTTCCGTTCCGTAGTTCGGCGGGCGTCGGGACCCCATCGGTGAACCAGGTGATGGCGTGTGGCGGGTGCGTGCCGCTTGCGTGGGTCGTCGCCGTAGCCTGGCATCTTTCGTTTCGTGGTGGTGGGGCGATCGGGTGTCTTGGGCGATTGCTGAAAGCGTTTTCAGTGCAGACGACCCGCTTGGCCCACTCGGGGTGCGGCTACCCGGTGCTACCGTCGCCTCACCGAAGATCCCGTTCCCCGCAAGGACTGGGAGCGCTCTCGGGCTCGGTTCGGCAATTCTTGCCCGCAAGGAGGCGTGCATGAGTTCGTACGGAAAGATTCCCGGCAAGAAAGCGCTTGCAGTGAGCGCGGCACTGGTCACCATGGCCGCATTGGCACCGCCGTCGGCGGCCGCGGCCACCACCTTGTACGTGGCGCCCAACGGCAAGGACTCCGCCGCCGGCACCCAGGCGGATCCGACGACCCTGCCGTCGGCGCTCACCCGCGTCACCTCGGGCGGCACCATCTCGCTGCGGGGCGGCACCTACTCCTACGCCCAGACGGTCACCATCGCGCCGGGCAACAGCGGCACGTCCAGCGCGCGCAAGACGCTGTCGGCCTACCCCGGCGAGACACCCGTGCTGAACTTCTCGGCCATGGCGGAAGACCCGGCCAACCGCGGTCTCGCCCTCAACGGCTCGTACTGGCGCGTCGCCGGCATCGTCGTGGAGCGCGCCGGGGACAACGGGATCTTCGTCGGCGGAAGCAACAACGTCGTCGAGCGCGTGGTGACCCGCTTCAACCGCGATTCCGGGCTGCAGATTTCGCGGATGGCGTCGAGCACCCCGAAGGACCAGTGGCCGTCGAACAACCTCGTCGTGAGCTCCGAATCCCACGACAACGCCGACTCCGACGGCGAGGACGCCGACGGCTTCGCCGCGAAACTCACCTCCGGCCCCGGCAACGTCTTCCGCTACGACGTCTCCCACAACAACATCGACGACGGCTGGGACCTCTACACCAAGACCGACACCGGCCCGATCGGACCGGTGACCATCGAGGACTCCCTCGCCTACGCCAACGGCACCCTCAGCAACGGCACGGTCAACAAGAACGGCGACCGCAACGGCTACAAGCTCGGCGGCGACAAGATCGCCGTCAACCACATCGTCCGGCGCGACATCGCCTACCGCAACGGCCACCACGGGTTCACCTACAACAGCAACCCCGGCTCGATGACCGTTTCGGACAACGTCGGCATCGACAACGCCGAACGCAACTTCTCCTTCGACACCGGAACCTCGGTGTTCCGCAACGACACTTCGTGCCGCTTCGCCAGCGGCGGGTCGAACGACAAGACCGTCGGCAACGTCGACGCCTCGGACCAGTTCTGGACCGGCAAGAACGGGTCCCGGTGCTCGTCCTACGCCGGCACGATGAAGTGGTCGTTCGCCGCGGACGGACGGCTCGTGGTCACCTTCGGCTGAACCGCGGTGACGCACTGACCCGACTTCGTGCGTGGGCCGGTCCGGCGACCGGTCCACGCACGACGGCGTCCGGGGTCCGGAGAGCCACCAGCGTGGCAACCTGTTGAAATGCTGTGAACCGGACACAACCGGCACTCCCCGTGCCCCCCTCGCGTTCTCCGGGTAGGGAGAACGGAGGGACCATGGGTGCACTAGGGACACTGCTCGGGTTCGTGCTCAGCCTGTACCTGCTCGTGCTGGTCGCGCGGATGGTGCTGGACTGGGTCGCGATGCTGGCCGACAGCCCGCCGTGGGCGCGGCGCGCCCACGGCCTGGCCTACGCCGCCACCGAGCCGGTGATCGGGCCGGTGCGGCGGGTCGTGCGGCCGGTGCGGATCGGCGGGCTGTCGCTCGATCTCGCCTTCACGCTGGTCTTCGTCGGCGTGCTCGTGCTGCGGGCGATCGTCTACGCCCTTTAGCGCGAGCCGCGGAAGCTCGCGGACAGCCGGTCGACGCTGCGTTCCAGCTCGGCGCGGACTCCTCCCAGGTCGACGCCGTCGGGGTCGATCAGGGCCTGCATCGAAATCCCGCGCAACTGGGCGAGCAGGGCCGAGGCGTACGAATCGGGGTCGCGGACACCGGTGATGGACCCGTCCGCGACTCCGCTGGCCACGGTCTGCGCGATGGCGAACCGGAACCGGCGGTCGGCCTCCGTCAGCGCGCCGCGCAGGGCCGAGTACTCCGCCGCCGCGTCGCCCCAGAGGGCCAGGAACGCCTGGTTGAGCGTCGGCATCGTGCGGATCAGCTCGAAGATGATGTCCAGCAGCGCGCGCAGCATGTCCATCGGCGTCGCGGTGGCCGCCCCGGTCCGGGCCGCGACCGCCTCGCTGTAGACGTTGGTGAATTCTTCGACGGCGTGCTCGACGAGCCGCTGCCCCAGCCCGTCCTTGTCGCCGAAGTGCTGGAAGATCACCGACCGCGCGTAGCCGGAGCGGGCGCAGACGCCGCCGATCTTCAGCCGGCCGAAGCCCTCTTCGGCGATCAGGTGAGCGGCGGCATCCAGGATGCGTGCCTCGACGACTCCTTCGCCGTCCTCCTGGATCCGGCCTTCGGCGGCGCGGTCCACGCGGGCCATGTTACTAATCCGGCCCAAAGCAGGCCGCCCCCCACGCGGTGCGTAACCGTTGCGGCGAAGTCTTCGGCCATGGCTGTGATCGGATTAGTGACGATCGGCACAGTAGCGACTGCAACCGCGCTCCACTGGCCGAGCCGTCAGCGGACCGTGCGGGGATCGTCAGCGCCCGCCCGCAGTCTCGGTGCCGGTACCCCACCGACCCGAGAGGAACCTCCCGATGACCACCAGGACCGTGCTCGTTTCCGGAGCAGGCATCGCCGGCCCGGCCGCTGCCCACTGGCTGCACCGCGGCGGCTACCGCGTGACCGTCGTCGAGTCCGCGCCCGGCCTGCGGCCCGGCGGCCAGGCCGTCGACTTCCGCGGGGAGCAGGTGAAGCTGCTGGCCGCGATGGGCGTCCTCGACGAGGTCCGCCGGTACGAGACGGCGATGGGCGACCAGACCGTGCTCGGCTTCGACGGCCGTCCCCTGCTGACCGTGCCCGGCGCCGCCTGGAGCGGGGAGGTCGAGATCCTGCGGGGCGACCTCGCGCGGATCCTGTACGAACACACCGCGGACCACACCGAATACGTCTTCGGCGACCGCGTCACGAGCCTCACCGAGACGGCGGACGGCGTCGAGGTCACCTTTTCCCACGGAGCGCCGCGGCGGTTCGACCTGGTCGTCGGGGCCGACGGCGTGCACTCCGGGGTGCGGGCCGCCGCGTTCGGGCCGGAGCGCGGCTTCCGGCGTGACCTCGGCTTCGGCATCGCCGGCTACACCGCCCCCAACCACCTGGGGCTCGACCACACCAGCGTCATGTACAACGAGCCCGGCCGCGGCCTGACCGTGGGCAGCCACCGGCTGCCGGACCGGCTGCACGTCGGCCTGGTCTTCGCGGCCGACGGCGTCGAGTTCCACCGCCGCACGCCCGGCGAACAACGCGCCCTGGTCGCGCAGTTGTTCGCCGGCACCGGCTGGGAGACGCCGAAGCTGCTCGAAGCGCTGGCCGCGGCCGACGACCTGTACGTCGACTCGATCAGCCAGATCCACCTCGACCGCTGGTCGAAGGGGCGGGTCGTGCTGCTCGGCGACGCCGCCTGGTGCGCCGGGCCCGGCGGGTCCGGCACCGGGCTCGCGATGATGGGCGCCCAGGTGCTGGCCGGGGAGCTCGCGGCGGCCGGCGGCGACCACGTGACGGCGTTCGCGAAGTACGAGCAGCGGCTGCGCAAGCCGGCCACGGTCGGGCTGAAGAACGGCAAGGGCTCCGGCAACTTCCTCGCGCCGCGCACGGCCGCGAAGATCCGCAACCGCAACCGCGCCTACCGGATGCTGAGCACGCGGGTGTTCGGCGGCCTCTTCCTCAAGATGACCGACCGGGCGGCCAACGCGCTCGAGTACCGCGAGTACCCCGCGCTCACCGCCGCGTGAGTGGCCTGATCTTCCTCTCATCGGGGGATCCCGCTGGCGGCCCGGCACGAGGTCGGTCACGCTGGCCGCCATGTCACCACGCCGGGCCGCGGAAGCCCCGATCAGGACGGCGCTCGCCGGGCTGGCCGGACTGGCCTTGGGCGTGGTCATCGCGCTCGACGCACGGTCCCTGCCGGTGATCGGTGACGGGACGACGTACTCGGCCGAGTTCACCGAAGCGGCCGGGCTGGCCGAGGGCAACGACGTCCGCGTCGCCGGCGTCGAGGTCGGCCGGGTGTCGGAAGTGCGGCTGCGTGGCGACCACGTGCTGGTTTCGTTCAAGGCCAAGGGCGCGTGGCTGGGCGAGGAGACGGGCGCGGCGATCCGGCTGAAGACCGTGCTGGGCCAGAAGTACCTCGCCCTCGACCCGCAGGGCGAGGGCACGCTCGACCCGGGCAAGCCCATCCCCCGGTCCCGCACCACCGTGCCCTACGACATCCTCACGGCGTTCGGCGAACTCGCGTCCACAGTGGACCGCATCGACACCACGCGGCTGGCGAAGAGCTTCGACACGCTGTCGGCCACGCTGGCGAACACGCCACCGAGCGTCCGCGCCGCGCTCACCGGACTGTCCCGGCTGTCGGACTCGCTCGCCTCGCGTGACAGCCGGCTGGCCACCCTGCTGCGCAACACGCGCGTCGTTTCGCAGACGCTCGTCGACCGCGACGCGGCCGTGCGGCGGCTCCTCGACGACGGGAACCAGCTGCTCGCCGAGGTGAGCAACCGCGAGGCCGCGATCAGCACGCTGCTCGACGGCTCGCGGCGGCTCGCGACCGAGCTGTCCGGGCTGATCGGCGACACCGAGGCGCGGCTCGGGCCGCTGCTCACCCAGCTCGACCAGCTGACGTCGATGCTGCAGCGCAACCAGGAGGCGCTCGCCGCCGGGATCAGGGGGCTGGCGCCGCTGGTCCGGCTCGGCACCAACATCGCCGGCACCGGCCGGTTCATCGACGGCTACCTGTGCGGACTCGTCCTGCCGTCGCTCGGACCGCTGAACGCAGAAGGCTGCCACGGCTAGGGTTTCGTGATCTTCGCCGTCACCTGTCGTCGCGGGCGAAGGCACCGGCGGGCATTTTCGAGGCAGTCCGGCGCAGGAGGCTGCTCAGAGTTTTCCTTACCGGAGAACGGTTTTTCGTCGGGTTCATCCGCGGACGGTACCTGACGGCTCAGGCCACGATGAGCCGGAACCCCGCGTCCCACTCCGGGAGGCCCAGCAGATCCGCGTGCTCCGCCTGCCACCGGCCGGATTCCAGGTCCGCCCGCAACCGGGCGATTCCGCGGTCCACCGCGGCCGGTGCCGTCTGCGCGAGTGCCGAGCACGACCGGCGCACCGCCGGGTCGAGGTAGGCCTCCGGTCGCCGCCAGTACGCCGGGAAGACGCCGTCGGTGAAGTCCCACGGCACCGGCAGCACGGTCACCGACGACGCCCCCAGCTCGGCCGCGATCTCCGGTGCCGAAGGACGGCGGAGCTCGAGCGAAGCGACCTCCGGCACGTACTCGCGCACCAGCCAGAAGTCGTTGTGCAGCCGGGTGTCGTAAGCCAGCACCACCTGACGGCGCGCGACGCGGCACAGCTCCGCCAGCCCGCGGCGCCAGTCACCCCAGTGGTGCACGGTCAGCACCGCGAGTGCGGCGTCGAACGTGCCCGCCGCGAACGGCAGCGCCTCCGCGACCGCCCGCACGACCGGCGCGGCCGCGGCCGGGCGTTGCCGGATCATCTCCGCCGACGGCTCGACCGCGACGACGTGCCGGGACGGCGGCTCGTACGATCCCGTCCCGGATCCGACGTCGACCACCGTGCCCGCGTCACCCAGCGCGTCGAGCACCGGCGCGAGCCAGCGCGGGTCGGTCCGCCGCCCCCGCGCGTAACCGACGCCGATCCGGTCGTAGCGCGCCATCAGCGCTCGGGGCCGTCGCCGCCGTTCTGCTCGGCGAGGAACCGCTCGAACTGCGAGCCGAGCTCCTCCGCCGTCGGCATGTGCTCGACCGACTCCGCGAGCAGGCTGCCCCGCTCGGAGGCCTCGACGAACGTGTCGTACTGCCGCTCCAGGGCGCGGACGACGTCGGCGATCTCGTCGGACTCCGCGACCCGCCGGTTGATCTCGGCGTCGGCGAGCTCCGCGGCCACGCGCAGCTCACCCTCGGCCAGGCTCAGCCCGGTCGTCCGGCTCAGCGCGTCGAGCGCGATCAGCGACGCGGCCGGGTACGTCGACTGCGCGAGGTAGTGCGGCACGTGCACGGCGAAGCCGATGGCGTCGTGGCCCCACTCGCCGAGCCGGTACTCCAGCAGCGCGGCGAGGCTGCCCGGCACCTGCAGCCGGTTCGGCAGCGGCTGGTTGTCGCCGACGAGGTCCTTGCGGGTGGCGTGTGCGGTGACACCGAGCGGGCGGGTGTGCGGCGCACCCATCGGGATGCCGTGGAACCCGGCGGTCAGCCGGACGCCCCAGCGCTCGATCAGGTTCCGGACCGCCGCGCAGAACCGCTCCCAGTCGTGGTCCGGCTCCGGGCCGGTGAGCAGCAGGAACGGCGTGTCGTCGGTGTCGTGCAGCAGGTGCACCACCAGCTCCGGCGCGTCGTAGTCCTCCCAGTGGTCGACCGCGAAGGTCATCGTCGGCCGGCGCGAGCGGTAGTCGATGAGCCGGTCGACGTCGAAGCGGGCGACCACCCGGTGCGCACCGCTCAGCAGGTGCCCGGCCAGCAGGTTGCCCGCCGAGCCGGCGTCCATGAACCCTTCGAAGTGGTGCAGGAGCACCACCCCCGTCAGGTCGGGGACGTCCGAGTCCACCTCGTACAGGTCGTCGGGATCGAGTCCCACTGGATCCTCCAGCTCGCTGACGCTTCAGTCCCTCAAGCACAACACACCCCGACGGCGATTCCATTCCTCCGACGGTGTCGCTGATCGTAACGCCACGCGATCGAAGCCGGGGCGGATCGGCATCGTGACAAGTGTCGTGGGCACGCAAGTCTCCGATCGGGCACGCTTGAGCGGTGAGCGAACACAGCACGAACACGGCGTTGCGGCTGCGGCCGCCGGCGCACCGGGTCAGCCGCCGGGCCATCGGCTACTGGACGGTGACCGCCTCGATCGTCTGGGTCATCCTGCTCGGCCTGCAGACGGTCATCGTGGTGACCAGCGACGATCCGCCGTCGTTCCTGACCGTGACGCTGGTGCTCTCCTGCGTGCTCGGCCCGCTCCACCTGATCGTCATGCCCCAGTGGCGCTACCGCGTGCACCGCTGGGAGGTCACCGATGAGGCCGTCTACACGCAGTCCGGCTGGCTGAAGCAGGAGTGGCGGATCGCGCCGGTCTCGCGGATCCAGACCGTCGACATCGAGCGCGACCCGTTCGAGCAGCTGTTCGGGCTGGCGAAGATCACCGTGACGACGGCGTCCGCAGCGGGGCCGCTGCGCATCGCGGGCCTGACGCACGACCGCGCGCTCGCGCTGGCCGACGAGCTGACGAAGACGACGCAGGCCGTCCGCGGGGACGCAACGTGAGCCCCGCGGACGCCCTTTCTTCCCCGGCGGCGGCCGAAGCCGTCGTGACCCCGCCCGCCGAAGGCACGCAGGACGCGCCGTGGCACCACCTCGACCGGCGCATGCTGCTCATCCGGCCGGTGCTGGACCTGGTGAAGTCGCTGCCGGTGCTGCTGGGCGCGCTGCTGTTCGGCCGCGGCGAGCCGTGGCAGTGGATCGGCCTCGTCTTCACCGCGATCGCCGTGTGCACCGGTGTCTCGCACGTGCTGACCTCGCGTTACCGGATCACCGGGTCCCAGGTCGAGTGGCACACCGGGCTGCTGCTGCGCAAGCAGCGGGCCATCCCGCGCGACCGGATCCGCACGGTCGACGTCACCTCCGAGCCGAAGCACCGGCTGTTCTCCCTGGCCGCCGCGCGGATCGGGACCGGACGGCACTCGCACGGCAAGGGGCCGGGCAAGGACGAGCTCGTCCTCGACGCCGTCACCACCGCCGAGGCCCAGCGGCTGCGGACGCTCCTGCTGCACCGCAAGACCGACGCCGTGGCGACGGAGGCCGCCGTGCCGCCGGAGCAGCTGATCGCCGCGGTCGACAAGCGCTGGCTGCGGTACGCGCCGTTCACGCTGTCCGGGCTGGCGGTGGTCGGCGCGGCCGTCGGCACCGTCTACCACTTCGCGCACGAACTGCACTTCGACCCGATCCAGTTCTCCTTGGTCCAGACGGTCGTCGGGCACTTCGCCGACACGCCGACGTGGCTGAGCCTGGTGCTGGCCGCCGTCGGGCTGCTGGTGCTCGTCTCGCTGCTGTCGATCGGCGGGTACGTGCTGTCGTTCTGGAACTTCCGGCTCACCCGCGAGCCCGCCGGCACGCTGCACATCCGGCGCGGGCTGATCACGACGCGGTCGGTGTCGATCGAGGAGGACCGCCTGCGCGGCGCCGAAATCCGCGAGCCGCTGCCGCTGCGGCTGGCCGGGGGCGCCCGCTGCGTCGCCATCGCCGGCGGCCTGCGCGAAGGCAAGGGCGCGGACAAGGGCGGCGGCCTGCTGCTGCCGCCCGCGCCCCTGGCACGCGCGCACGAGGTCGTCGCGGAGGTGCTCGGCGAGGACCCGGCCGCGACGCCGCTGGTGCGGCACCCGCGCCGGGCGCTGTACCGGCGGCTCTCGCGGGCCGTCCTCGGCGTGCTGCTGCTCGCCGCGGCGCTCTACGGCCTGGCGTGGCTCGGCGCGCTGCCGGACTGGCCGTGGCAGGTCGCGCTCGTGCTGCTGCCGGTCGCCGCGCTCGTCGGCTGGGACCGCTACCGCGGCCTCGGCCACGCGCTCCTCGACCGCTACCTGGTGACGCGATCGGGTTCGCTGGACCGCGGCACGGCGGCGGTCCGCTGCGACGGGATGACCGGGATCGTCGTCGAGCGCTCGTACTTCCAGCGCCGGGCCGGGCTGATCACGCTGATCGCGCCGGTCGCCGCGGGCAAGGGCCGGTACCGGGTGCTCGACGTCGGGGAGGCCGACGGGCTGGCGCTCGCCGACCGGGCCCTCCCCGGCCTGCTGACGCCGTTCCTGACCGCTGACCGGGACCGCGGTTGACGCTTCACCGGCGCGGCTCGTAGCGTTGAATCCGCCGTCCGAACCCTCGACCGCAGTTTCGCGTTCACGAGAGGACGGCAAGATGTTCCGGAAACTCTTCGGCGTGCTGGCCACGGGGATCGTCGTGGCTTCGGCCGTGGCGCCGGCCGCGGCAGCCGCGGAAAACCCCTACGGTGACCCGAATCTGGTCTCGCTGTTCGACGGCACGGACCTGAGCGCGTGGACCTCGTCGAAAGCCGGGCTGTGGTCGGCGAAAAACGGCGTCGTCCACGGCAATGGCACCGCGCGCGGCTGGTTGTACTACAACAAACAGCAGGTCGGCACGTTTCGGTGGATATTCAATGTCCGGCAGGTCAAGGGCAACCACAAACCGACCGTGCTGATCTGGGGCACCACCGAGCCGATCCGCGACGCGCTGAGCGCCATCCAGTTCCAGCCGCCCAACGGCGGGCACTGGGACTACCGGCCGGGGCACGACAACGGCGGTGGAAAACTGTTCCAGCAGCTGCCGCACCCGGCGATCGACAGCAAGAAGTGGGCGCAGTGCGAGCTGATCGGCGACGCCGCCACCGGCGTCGCGCGGATGGCGTGCTGCCCGCTCACCGGCTCGGCCGTCACCTGCACGAGCGTCGAAGTGCTGCGGTTCACCGACAAAACCGCCGGGCGCGTCGGCCCGCTGGCGCTGCAGGTGCACAACTCCGGCATCCAGGACGAATACCGCGGGCTCTACGTGGAGTCACCCGTGGTGACCAAACCGGGCGAGTTCCTCACGATGTGACCCGCGATCGCCGCCGTCGGTCCCCCGAAAGCCGCGAACCGCCGGGATTGCTGGCCTTTCTTTCACACTACGTGCTAATTTATTCACCCCGTGTGATAGCGAAGGTCGTTTTTGTCTCACCGAGAGGTCATGATGACGCCTGCCGTCAGCAGTGTCGACGGTTCCGCCACGACTTCGCCGCGCCGCACCCCCGGTGCCAGCAGTTCCCGCAAGGTCCTCCAGCTCCTGCTCGCGTTTTCGGAGCGCCGGTGGGAGGCCAGCGTCGCCGAGCTCGCCGCGACGATCGGCAGCCCGGTGGCGACGACCTACCGCTACGTGGCCCTGCTCAAGGAGCTCCAGCTGCTCGAGGAGGGCCGGGCCGGGCACTACCACCTGACCAGCCAGGTGATGCCGCTGGCGCGGGCCGCGCAGCTGGCGAACGACCTCGTGCGGCTGGCGAAACCGGCCATGGAAGCGGCGGCCCTCGAACTCGGCGAGACGGTGATGCTGTTCCAGCAGTTCGGCGACGCCGCCGTGTGCGCGGACCGCGTCGAGTGCGATCGCGCCATGCGGTTCACCTTCGAACCCGGGCATTCGATGCCGCTCGGCGTCGGGGCGTCCGGCAAGATGCTGCTCGCCCTGGTGCCCGAGATGGAACGCGAGCGGCGGCTGCCGTCGATCATCGAGCAGCGCGGCACCATCGTGCGCGACGAGCTGAAGCGCGCGCTCGAGAACCGGTATTCGGTCAGCTCCGGCGAACTCGACGAAGGGGTCTGGGCCTGTTCGGTGCCGGTGCAGACGATCGGCAGGCGGCCCACCGTGCTGAGCATGGCCGGCCCGGCCGCCCGGATCACCGAAGAGGCCCGGCACACCGCGATCACCGCCCTGCAGGAGTACGCGATCCGCATCCAGCGGACGATTTCGTCTTATTCGCTGTGAGAACTCCGCGCGAGCGCGTAGAACTGCCCCGGTGATCCGGCTCGCGCGCCCCGACGACCTGCCCGCGTTGATCGACGTCGAACGCGAGGCCGGCACCCTCTTCCGCGAGATCGACATGGCCGCGATCGCCGACGACGATCCGGGCTCGGTGGCCGAGCTGGCGGTGTACCAGGAGGACGGCCGCGCCTGGGTCAGTGTCGACGAGGCCGACCGGCCGGTGGCGTACCTGGTCGCCGGGATCGTCGATGGGTGCGCGCACATCGAGCAGGTCTCGGTCCACCCCGGGCACGCGCGGCGCGGGCTGGGCAGCGCGCTGATCGAGACGCTCGCCGGGTGGGCCGCTTCCCGCGGTTTGAAGGCGCTGACGCTGACGACGTTCGGGGCCGTGCCGTGGAACGCGCCCTACTACGAGCGGCTGCGGTTCCGGATCGTTCCGGACGCGGAAATCGGCGCCGGACTGTGGGCGATCCGCCGCGCCGAGGCGGCTCGCGGCCTGGACGCCTGGCCGCGCGTCGCCATGCTCAGACCGCTCTGACCTGGGGTTTCCTTGCCCGCTCCCCTACTTGGGGGAGAGAGTGGCGCGTGCGGTCGAACATGTGTTCTACTGTGCCTGCCGGTCCCGGAGGGGGAAGCTCCGCGGGCCGGCCCACAAACTTCGGGAGGTTGTCGTGGCGGTCAAAATCACCCACCTGACGAACGGCCAGCAGGTGCGGTTCGCCAACGCCGACGGTGCACGCCGGTACGCCGAAATCATGGGCGGCGGCGTGGACAAGTGGCGCTTCACGGTCGTGCCCGAGGACCCGATGCTGCGGAAAATGTCGGACTCGGTCGTTAACGTGCCGGTATGGCGCATGACTTCCAGGTAGTGGTGGATTCGGCCGACCCGCACGTGCTCGCCGACTGGTGGGCCGAGACGCTCGGCTGGTCCGTGGAACCGACGGACGAGGACTTCATCCGCGAGATGATCGCGAAGGGGTACGCGAAGGAAGAGGAGACCAGGACTTATCGCGGAGCCCTGGTCTGGCGGACGGGAGCGGGAATCCGCCACCCGGACTCACCGCCCGAGGGACCACCGCGGCGGATTCTCTTTCAGGAGGTCCCGGAGCCGAAGACGGTGAAGAACCGCCTCCACCTGGACGTGTGGGTGGGCGCGGACAACGTCGAGGCGACGCTGGAGAAGCTGAAATCGCGCGGGGCGACGTACCTGCACCGCGGGCGGCAGGGGCCGCACAGCTGGGTCACGATGACGGACCCGGAGGGCAACGAGTTCTGCATCTCTTGAGAAGCGAGCGGGGGCCGGGGCCGAGGGCCGGGGGCCGGGGCCGAGGGCCGGGGGCCGGGGGTGGCCTGGCGGGGTCGGCGGCAGGCTGGGGGCCGCCGCCGACCCGGCGCAGTGAGATTGGGCCCCAATCACGCGACTTCCGCCCCAATCACGCGACTTCCGGCCCAATCACGCGAGACCCGGTCCCCATCACGCCAGTTCCGGCCCCCATCACGCCAGTTCCGGCCCCCATCACGCGAGACCCACCCCCATCACGCCAGTTCCGGCGCCAACCACGGGAGACCCGGCCCCATCACGCGAGACCCGGCGCGCTCACCACCTCAGCTCTGCGCCGCCAGGCGGTCCAAAGCCTTCGGCAGCGCTGCGGCCAGCAGGTCCAGCTCCGGCTCCGCCGCCACCAGCGGTGGCGACACCGCCACCCCGCGTCCCAGGTTCCGGACGATCACGCCTTCGTCCCGGCAAGCTCGCTGCAGCTTCACCGGTGCTCCCGGGTCGGCGTCCAGCACCTCCGGCGCCAGCTCCACCGCTGCCAGGAAGCCCAACCCCGCTCGGACCTCCGTCACCAGTGCGTGTCCAGCGAGCCCCGAAACCGCGTCGGCCAGGGGTTTCTCCAGCTCGCGGCCTCGGGGGATCAAGCCGTCGCGCTCGTAGATGTCCAACGTGGCCAAGCCCGCCGCGCACGCCACCGGGTGTCCCGCGTACGTCGGGCCGTGGCGGAAAATCGGGGCTCCTGGCGCCCCCGTGAAGAACGGCTCCGCCAGCCGTGGGGCCACGATCAGCGCGCCCAGCGGGATCGTGCCGCCCGTGATGCCCTTCGCCGTCGTGATCAGGTCCGGCCGCACCGGCCAGCGGTCGATGCCGAACCACGTGCCGAGGCGGCCCCAGGCCGCGATCACGCAGTCCGCCACGAACAGCACGTCGTGACGGCGGCAGATCGCCGCCACCTCTTCGAGGTACCCCGCCGGCGGCAGCAGGACCCCGCCCGCGCCGATCACCGGCTCGCAGAAGAACGCCGCGACGCGAGCAGCGCCGACACGCTGGATCTCCGCCTCCAGCGCCGCGGCGCTGTCGTACGGGACGTGCGAGAAGTCCGGCGGCTGCGGACCGACGCCGGCCGCGTTCGCCGGGATGCCGCCGACGGCCGTGCCGAAACCGTGCGTGCCGTGGTAGCCCTGCGCCCGGCCGATCACGTGCACCTTCTCCGGGCGCCCGGTCTGCGCGAAGTACGCACGGGCCAGCTTCACCGCGGTGTCGATGACGTCGCCGCCGCCCGAGCCGAAGAACACCTTCGACCCCGGCTCCGGGGCCAGCTCGGCGACGCGGTCCGCCAGCTCGATCGCCGGCTGGTTCGCGTTGTAGCCGAACAGGTTCCACGAGTCGAGCGTCCGCAGCTGCCGAGCGACGGCTTCGGTGATCTCCGGGCGCCCGTGGCCGAAGTTCGCGTACCAGAGCGACGCCGTCGCGTCGAAGTACCGGCGGCCCGCGTCGTCCCAGACGTACGAGCCTTCGCCGCGCGTGATGACCATCCGGTCGCCGTCGACCGCGCCCATGTCGGCGAACGGGTGCCACAGGGCGTGCTGTGCTGACATCGGTCCTCCTCACTCCTGTCCCCATCCCTACCAGGGCGCAGCGGCGGGCGCGAACACTCCATCGTGCACAGTTCGCGGATCCGGACTGGCCGGTCAGTCCAGGAACCCGGCGATTTCCTCCGGCGAGTACCCCAGCTCGGCCAGCACTTCCCCGGTGTGCTGCCCCAAGGTCGGCGGGGCGGACGTCGGCCGGGCCGGGGTGTCCGACGCCTTCACCGGGAAGCCCGTGCCCACGTACGTCCCCACCGTCGGGTGCGGCAGCCGCACCACCTGCTCGCGCGCGGCCGCCCACGGGTCCGCGTAGACGTCGTCGATCTCGTTGATCGGGGCCGCCGGGATGCCCGCCGCGTCGAAGGCCTCCATCCACTCCGCCGCCGTGCGGGTCAGCAGCACCGGCTCCAGCAGCGCGTTCAGCTCATCGCGGTGCGCGGCGCGAAGAGCGTTCGACGAAAACCGCGGGTCGGCGGCGATGTCCAAGGCGAGCACCCCGCAGAACGCCTGCCACAGCTTTTCGCTGCCGACCGCGATGACCAGCCAGCCGTCGGCGACGTGGTAGCCCTGGTACGGGACGATGCTCGGGTGCGCCGAGCCCATCCGGCGCGGCCGCGGTGCGTCGTAGAAGTGCGCGCCCGCGGCGTAGACGTGCCAGGCCAGCTGACTGTCCAAAAGGGACACGTCGAGGTACTGGCCGCGGCCGGTGGTGTGCCGGGCCTGCAGCGCCATCAGTACCCCGATGATCGCCCACGTCCCGGCGTTGAGGTCCGCCACCGGCAGCCCGACCTTCGCCGGCGCGCCGTCCGGCTCACCGGTCAGCGACATCACGCCGCCGAGGGCTTGGGCCACCAGGTCGTACCCCGCGCGGTCGCGGTACGGGCCGGTCTGCCCGAACCCGGTGATCGACACGTGGATCAGCCGCGGGTTCAGCTCCGCCAACGACGCATACCCGATCCCCCACTTCTCGAGCGTCCCCGGGCGGAAGTTCTCGACCAGCACGTCGGCGTCCGCGACCAGCCGCCGCAGGGCAGCACGGCCGCGATCGCTCTTGAGGTCGAGCACGATCCCGCGCTTGTTCCGGTTGGCGGCCAGGTAGTAGACGGCCTCGTCGCTTTCGCCGACGAACGGCGGTCCCCAGCCGCGGGTGTCGTCGCCGTGGCCCGGCGGCTCGACCTTCACCACGTCCGCGCCCATTTCGCCGAGGTACTGGGTGCAGTAGGGCCCGGCGAGGATGCGGGAGAGGTCGACGACCTTGATCCCGTCGAGCGGGCGGAATCCATCGGGAACAGGGGGCATCAACGGCTCCTCGGCAGGCTCGGCGTCCGGCCCCCTTTTCTACCCGGACACGTCACCTTCCAGCAGCACGACGGCTCGGGCGGTCCGCTGGTACAGCACGTAACGCCCGTCGCGGACCTTGCTGACCAGGCCCGCGCGGTGCAGCGCGCTCAGGTGGTAGGAGACGGTGCCCGGGGCGTACCCGGTCCGGACGGCCAGCTCCGCGGTCGAGCGCGCGGGTTCGAGGTCGGCCAGGAGCGCCGCCCGGGCGGCGCCGACCACGGACGCGATCCGGCCCGGCCGCCGGTCGGCGCCCGTGCCGATGCCGAGGGCGGGGTAGCCCAGGACGACCTGGCCGGGGACGTCGATCTGGATGCTGGTGCCGGGCCAGCTGAGCACGCCGGGGGCGAGGACCAGCTCCCGGCCGCCGATGTCGACCTCGCCGTCCCACGGCTTGTCCAGGGTGATCGCGTCCCCGGCCCAGCCGATGCTCGGGTGGAGTTCGCCGAGCACCGCGCCGACACCGCGGGCGGCGATGGTCTTCGCGCGGTGGGTGACGTCCCGGTCGACGACCGACTGCAGAACGGTCCAGTCCTCGGCCAGCGCGTCCCGCCAGAACCGGGCGAGCCCGTTCGCCAGGCGCCGGGGCATCGCGCCCGACTCCACGACCCGGCGGGCCGTGACCGGCAGCGGCCGGCGCCAGTGGACCTGCGTGTACGAGAGCACCTGCTCCTCGACGGCGTCCTGCGTGGTCGCCTCGATCAGCGCGATCTGCTCGTCGAGCAGGTCGCCGGGCCGCGACGACGTGCCGGGCTGCGGGGTGAGCAGGTCGGGGGTGTAGACCTCGCCGGTCTGCGGCAGCAGGTCCAGCAGCAGCGCGACGTCCGGGTGGGCGAGCGACGCGCGGGCGAGCGGGCCCGGGTCGCCGAACACCGGGTGCCGCCCGGAGCCGGCCGCGAGCTTCAGCCAGGCCAGGGACTCCGCTGCGAGGGACGGCGAAAACCGCGTCCTGGCCACCGTCTCGGCGTCGACCCGCAGCGTGAACACCCACCGACGCTAACAGCCGGAACGCCGGATTTGAACCGGCTCGAATCCTTTCCGGTGGGACCCCGCCCCGAGGTTGAGTGGTGGCGTGTTCCCAGGACGTGCGACCACCATCGCCGCCGTGGCCGCCGTGTTCCTCGCCTCGGCGGCGCCGGCCGATGCCCGGCCCGCGGGCGGCTACGGGGTGTGCTCGGTCTTCCGCACCGTGACCTGGCACAGCTGGTCGCCCGGCCCCGGCGGGACGTACCGGCCCACCCCTTACCGCAAGCCGTACGCGTTCACGGTGACGTTCTCCTACGAGCTGAGCTCCAGCAGCCGGGCCGCGGCGTCGCGCAGGTAGCGGTCCAGAGCGGCCTCCGCGGCGGCGAACCGGCCGCGGCGCAGGTCGCGCAGGATCTTTTCGTGGCAGTCCAGGAACGGCTCGTAGAACGCGCGCGTGTTCTCGTTGAGCACGAAGAACAGCCGCGTTTCGGCGAGCACCTGGCGCATCGTCGCCGACAGGCGCTCGCTGCCGGCCAGGTCCGCGAGGGCCTGGTGGAAGTGGATGCTGGCGGTGCCGACCGACGGCCAGTCCTCCGCTTCCGCCGCCGCCCGGCCGTCGCGCAACGCCTGCTCGACCACCGAAAGATCCACTGTGGACAGCTCCGCCGCGCGGCGCAGGGCACCGCATTCGGTGGCGCGGCGCACGACGTAGAGGTCTTCGATGTCCTCCGTGGTCAGTTCCCGCACGAACACGCCGCGGTTCAGCTCGTGCACGGCCAGCCGCTCGTGGGCGAGCAGCTGGAACGATTCGCGCAGCGTGTTGCGCGAAACGCCGAGCGCCGAGCTGATCACCGGCTCGGACAGCCGTTCACCCGGGGCGAAGACGCCGTCGGTGATGTACTGGCGCAGGATCGCCGCGACCCGCTCGGCCGTGCCGCTGCGCTCGAGCAGGTGCCGCGCGCTCTCCAGCCTCGAGGCATCGACGGTCACGGCGCTACCTGACGCCGAGCTCGAAATCGAGGCTGTACCGGTGGCCCGGCAGCGCGCCCGCGGCCTTCGCGCCGTCGATCGGCAGGACGGCGCCGTTGACGAACCGCGATTCGTCGCTCGCCAGGAACACGACCGCCTTCGCGACCTCCCACGCCTCGCCGACGCGCGCCGCGGGCGTGCTCGCGACCAGCTGGTGCTGCTTGGCCTCGAAGTCCTCCGGCGACGCGAGGGTGCTGCGCAGCATGTCGGTGTCGATCGCGCCCGGGTTCACCGTGTTGGCCCGGATGCCCTGGTGCGCGTGGGCGACGGCGATGGACTTCGTCAGCCCGACCAGCGCGTGCTTGGTGGCGTTGTACACCGGGTCGCCGGGGCGGCCCATCACGCCGCCGTTCGACGACGTCGTGATGATGCTCCCGGCCTTCCGCTCGATCATGTGCGGCAGCACGGCGCGGGTGCCGAGGAAGGCGGCCCGCACGTTGAGCGCGAAGATGTGGTCGAACTCGGCCAGCGTGGTATCCACAAGAGACTTGCCGAGGTGGATGCCGACGTTGTTGAACAGCACGTCGACGCGGCCGGCTCCGGCGATGACCCCGTCGACGAACGCCGCCACGGCGTCCTCGTCGGTGGCGTCCACTATGGAATGACGGTAGCCGTCGAGGGGTTCCGCGGGCTCGCGGATGTCGGAAGCGAAGACCGTCGCGCCCTCGGCGAGGAACTCCTTCACCGTAGCGAGGCCGATGCCCCGCGCGCCGCCGAAGACGACCGCCACCTTGCCGGCCAACCGACCCATGTCACTGCCCCGCTCTCAGTCGTGCTGTCTGCTCTTCGTCCACCACGTAGTCCGCGGGCAACCGGACGAGCGCGTCCGGCTCCCCGAGGTAACGCACTTCGACGCCGTACACTTCGCGGGCCGCGGCCACCGAGGCGTAGCCGTCGACGACGTCGGCGAGCACCGCCGCCACCGGCCGCCGATGCGGTGGCCCGTACCCGCCACCGCCGGGCAGCGTGACGTCCACAACGGACTCCGCGGCCAGCGTCACCCGGCTCTTCGCGGGCAGGTCCGCCCCGCCGCGCAGGCCGAAGCGACCGGCCGCGCCGGATCGTCCACCGTCCACACCGGACGCGGCGGCCCGCACCCGGTCGACGTTCCCGTTGACGCTCCAGGTGAACTCGCCGCGTGCGGCCATCGTCGTCACCTGACCGAGGCCGCCACGCCACCGGCCGGCCCCGCCGGAGTCCACCCGCAGTTCTCGTGCGTGCTGGACCAGCGGCGCCATGGTTTCGATCACCTCGGTCGGCGTCGACCGCAGGCCGCTCGGGAAGCCCGTGGTGCTGAGGCCGTCCTTGTCGTAACGCGCGCCCGTGCCACCGGTCTGGAAGACGGTGAGCATGAACCCGGGACCGCGCCAGATGGTCATCCACAGCGCGTCCGCGCTCGGCGCGATCGCCGTGCCGGGCAGCGCACCGATCAGCAGCGACGGCAGGAAGTGCCCGATCAGGTGCCGGGACGCGACCGGCGCCGGCGGCAGGCAGTTCAGCACCGAGCCCTCGGGCGCGGTGACGTGCACCGGCCGGAACGACCCGGCGTTGTGCGGCACCTGCGGCGAGATCGCCGCCTTGACCGCGAACGACGCGTACGCCCGCGTGTAGTTCAGCACGACGTTGATCCCGCGACGGCTTTGCGGCGAGGAGCCCGCGAAGTCGAGGTGGATCTCGTCACCGTCCACGGTCGCCGCCACCCGCAGCACGATCTCTTCGTCGTCGAACCCGTCGGTGACGATTTCGTTCGTGTAGGTGCCGTCGGGAAGCTCCCGCAGCGCGTCGCGCAACGCCCGCTCCGAGCGGTCCATGATTTCGGCGGCGACTTCGTCCAGGGTTTCGAGGCCGAGTTCGTCCAGGAGCCGCAGCAGGCTCGCCGCGCCGACCTCGTTGCCGGTGACCTGCGCGTACAAGTCGCCGATGGTCTCCTCCGGCGTCCGGACGTTCGCCCGGATCAGCCGTTCGAGGTCGGCGTCGACCTCGCCCGCGCGCAGGAACTTGAGGATCGGCAGCCGCAGGCCTTCCTCGAAGACCTCGTGGGCCTCGGCGGACACCAGCCGCCCGCCGATGTCCGGCGCGTGGCAGCACGACGCGAACCAGGCGACCAGCCGGCCGTCCCGGAACACCGGCGTCGCCACCGTGATGTCGTTGAGCTGCCCCGCGGTCTGCCACGGGTCATTGGTGAGCAGCACGTCCCCGGGTTCGAGGGTTTCCGGCGGGTAGTGCGCGACGAAGTGGTGCATGCCGGTCGCCATCGCGTTGATGTGCCCCGGCGTGCCGCCGACGGACTGGCCGATCATCTCGCCGCGCGAGTCGAACACCGCGCACGCCAGGTCGAGCGATTCGCGCACCACCGCCGAAAAGGCCGTGTTGACCAGCGCGTTCTGCTGCTCGGCGAGGATCGAGTGCAGCCGGTTGCCGAACACGCCGACGACGATGGGGGCGACGCTCACACCGTCACCTCCAGCGCAGCGTCTTCCCGGACGACGCAGTGCGCGCCGGGCGGGACGACCACAGTGGACTCGCGTTCCTCCACGATGGCCGGTCCGGCCACCCGGGTCCCCGCGGCCAGCCGGTACCGGTCGAACACCGCCGTGTCGACAAATCCACCAGTCGACGGGAAGAAGGCCTTACGAATGCCCTTGCGCGCGTCACCCGAGGCGTCCGACGAGGTCAGCCGCAAGGAGACGGCCGGTTTCGGTCCGCTCGAGACGACCCGCCAGTTCAGCACCTCGACGCCGACCGCGGGCCCGGTGCGCCGGTAGAGCGCGCGGTAGGTCTGCGTGAACTCGTCGATCAGGGCGTCCGGCCAGCTGCCGCCGTGGACCGGGACGCGGATTTCGTAGCCCTGTCCGGCGTACCGCATCTCGGCGATCCGGCGGTGCGTCACGTCGGAGACCCCGGACTTCGCCAGCAGCGCTTCGCCCTCCGCCTCCATCTCGGCGAACAGCGCGTCGACCTGCTCCCACGACAGGTCGTGGACGGCCGCGCGCGCTGACCGCACGAAGTCGAACGCCAGCGGCGCGGTGAGGAACCCCGCCGCGCTCAGCACCCCGGCGGCGGGCGGCGCGACGACCGAGGGCGCCCCGAGCGCTCGCGCGACGCCGACGCCGTGCACCGGGCCTGCGCCGCCGAAGGTGTACATCGGCAGCTTCGCCGGGTCGTGGCCGCGCTCGACGGCGTGCACCCGGGCCGCGTTGGCCATGTCCTCGTTGACGCTCGTGTGGATGCCCCAGGCGGCCTCTTCGACGCTCACCCCGAGCGGATCGGCAATCTTTTCGCGGAGCACTGCTCTCGCAGCCTCGGCGTCCAGGCACATGCCGCCGCCGAGGAAGTAGCCGGGGTCGAGGTAGCCGAGCACGAGGTCGGCGTCGGTGACCGTGGGCTCGGCACCGCCGCGGCTGTAGCAGACCGGGCCGGGCTCGGAGCCCGCCGAGCCGGGTCCGACGGTGAGCAGGCCCAGCGCGTCGA
Source organism: Amycolatopsis sp. NPDC051045 (assembly GCF_040682955.1). Taxonomy (NCBI): domain Bacteria; kingdom Bacillati; phylum Actinomycetota; class Actinomycetes; order Pseudonocardiales; family Pseudonocardiaceae; genus Amycolatopsis; species Amycolatopsis sp. NPDC051045. The sequence goes on along the minus strand of NZ_JBFBCC010000002.1, from coordinate 297,442 downwards.
TGCGGGCGATCGAGCCTCCGCCGACGCCGATCTCGATCATGTCCGTGACCGGCACCCGCACCGGCAGCCCGGAGCCGGGCAGCAGCCGGTACTTGCGGTCCACTTCGAACTGGTGCGACACCAGCGGTGCACCGCCCGCGATCAGGCACAGCTTGGCCGTGGTGCCGCCCATGTCGAAGGCCAGCAGGTCGTCCGGTCCGATCGCCGCGGCCGCCAGCGCTCCGCCCGCCGGGCCGGACTCCAGGATGCGGATCGGGTGCCTGGCCGCGGTGTCCACAGTGGCCAGCCCGCCGTTGGACAGCATGATGTGCGGCGCGCGGCTGATCCCCAGCCGGTGCAGCCGCTGTTCGAGGTCGCGCAGGTACCTCTCGGTGAGGTCCTGGACGTAGACGTTCGCGACCGTCGTCGAGGCCCGCTCGAACTCGCGGATCTCGGGGACGACTTCGGAAGACAGCGCCACCCTGAGCGAAGGCGCGACCTCGGCGAGGATTTCCGCGGTCCGGCGTTCGTGCGCGGGATTCGTGAACGCGTGCAGGAAGCAGACCGCGACGGCTTCGATCCCGCGGGCGGCCAGTTCACGGCCGAGCCGGGCGACGTACCCCTCGTCCAGTCCGGTGTGGACGGACCCGTCGGCCAGGATCCGTTCGGGGACGTCGAACCGCAGGTGCCGTGGCACGAGCGGCGCGGGCAGTTCCAGGTGCAGGTCGTACAGCTCGTACCGGTGCTCGCGGCGCATCTCCAGGACGTCCCGGAACCCGGCGGTGGCCAGTAGTGCGGTGCGCGAGCCGGTGCGCTCGATCAGGGCGTTCGTGACCAGCGTCGTCCCGTGCACCACCTGCTCGACGACGCCGAGGTCGGGGAGCAGTGCGGCCAAGCCCTCCTCGACCGCCCGGGCCGGCTCGTCGTGCGTGGTCAGGACCTTGCCGACGGCCACGATGCCGGTCTCGTCCACCGCACAGAGGTCGGTGAACGTCCCGCCGATGTCGACGCCGATCCTCATGTCCGGTACCACCGCGGCGAGGTGTTCAGCGGCGGCTTCAGCTTGGCCTTCACGACCAGGACGTTCGGCTCTTCCGACTCGACAAACTCGCCGAGCAGCCGCCGGAACGCCCGCCCGAAGCCGGAGACGCGGTCGGCGTGCACCCCGAACGACCGGGCCAGGCCGACGAAGTCCGGGCTGTCCCAGTCGACCCCGCGGTGCGGCAGGCCCTCGCGGTCCTGGTCGTAGCGGAGCATCCCGTACCCGCCGTCGTCGACCAGGACGACCGTGACCGGCAGCTGCTCCTGCGCGAGCGTCGCCAGGTCTCCGCAGGCGTAGAGGAAACCGCCGTCACCGGTGATGCAGATCGCGCGCCCGACGCCGGCCGCGGCCGCGCCGAGCGACGCCGGGAAGCCGTAGCCGAGGGTGCCCCAGCCCATCGGGTAGGCGAGCTTGCGCGGCGCCCGCACCCGGTGGAAGCCGCCGACCCAGTACCCGGCGACGCACATGTCGGAGACCAGCACCGCGTCCGTCGGCAGCACCTCGTCCAAAGTGGACAGGAAGTCGTAGGCCTGCGGCTCCTCGTCCCGGATCCGCTGGCGCACGCGCCTGCCGATACCGGCCAGCCGCAGGGTGATGTCGTCGAGCCCGGCCCGCTGCTTCGGCAGCAGCCGCTCGACGATCGAGCGCGCGTCACCGACCAGCGTGAGGTCGGGCGGGTAGTTCTTGGCGGCGTCGTCGGCGTCGACGTTGACCGCGATGAGCTGCGGCGGCTTCGGCATCCGCCAGTTCTGCGTCATGAGGCCGTCGAAGTCGGTGCCGATGGCGAGCACGACGTCGGCTTCGTCCCACAGTTCGCCGACCTCCGGCGTGTGCACCGGGTTCGGCGCCAGGCACGGGTGGTCGAGCGGCAGCAGCCCGCGGGCGGCGAACGTGGTGATCACCGGCGCGGCGAGCTTCTCCGCGAGCGCACCGATCGCGTCGCCCGCCCCCGACCGCAGCGCGCCGCCACCGGCCCAGATGAGCGGGTGCCGCGCGTCGGACAGCATCGCCTCGGCCCGCGCGAGGTCCGGGACGTCGACGTCGGGCTTGCGGTGCGGCGCGGGCGGGCGGCGGTGCGGCACCTGTTCGCGCAGGTAGTCGGTGGGCACGCCGAGGTAGACCGGGCCGCTCTGCGGCTGCAGCGCGAGCCGGGCGGCGCGGTGCACGGTGGTGCCGACCTGGTCGGCGGCCCGCACGGTGAAGCCGCCCTTGGTCACCGGTGCGAACATCGCCTGCTGGTCGGAAGTCTCGTGCAGCACGCCGCGGACGACGCCGGGCCGCCGCAGCGTCGAGGGGATGTCGGTGGCGATGACCAGCACCGGGGCCGCGGACGCCATGGCCTCGCCGACCGCGCCGAGGGTGTTCGCCGCACCCGGGCCGGTGGTGACCAGCGCGACGCCGAGCTTGCCGGTGGCGCGGGCGTAACCGTCGGCGGCGTACCCGGCCGTCTGTTCGTGGCGGACCCCGACGAGCTTGATGCCGGATTCGCCGAGCGCCTCCCACAACGGCAGGTTGTGCACCCCGGGGAGGCCGAAGACGATCTCCGTTCCGAGCGCTTCCAGCGCGTCCACCAGCTCCCGAGCACCACTCACAGCCACGGCCCGGATACTGCCAGATCGTTGAACGATCTGGCAATCGACCCCGGTTCGCCGCCGCCGGCCGGCTGCCCGACTGTCCGGACGCTTCCCCGGCGCTCCGGTTGCGCGCCCGCGTTCGGCCATCGGTGGCAACGACGTTTCCCCGGCACCGGGCTCGGTCATCCTCGTCTTGGGAGAACGTGATCCACCGGCGGCCGCCGAGCGCGTAGAGTCGGCGTGCCGAGTGCGGAAGGTGATGTCCATGGCGATGATGCCCGTGACCGACTCGATGTTCCTCCTCGTCGAAACGCGCGAGCATCCGATGCACGTGGGCGGCCTGCAGCTGTTCAAGAAACCCGACGGCGCCGGCCCGGACTACCTCCGCGACATCCGCAAGAACCTGCTCGAATCGGACAACATGCGCTCGGTGTTCCGGCGCCGCCCGGCCCGGCCGGTGAACACGATGGGGCACGTGGCCTGGGCGACCGACGCCGAACTCGAGCTCGACTACCACTTCCGGCACTCGGCGCTGCCGCAGCCGGGCCGCGTCCGCGAGCTGCTGGAGCTGACGTCACGCTGGCACAGCACGCTGCTCGACCGGCACCGGCCGCTCTGGGAGACCCACCTCGTCGAGGGGCTCGCCGACGGCCGGTTCGCCGTCTACACCAAGGTCCACCACGCGTTGATGGACGGCGTCTCGGCGCTGCGCCAGCTGCAGGGCAGCCTCTCGGACGACGCGGCAGATCTGCAGTGCCCGCCGTGGTGGGGCAGCCGGCGCAAGCCCGGCGAAGAACGCGCGAAGCGCCCCCGGTCGTTCCTGCAGACCGCGAGCAAGACGGCCAACCAGCTCGCGAGCCTGGCTCCCGCCGCGATGAAGGTGGCGCGGGAAGCGTTCAGCGAACACACCCTGACGCTGCCGGGCCAGGCGCCGAAGACGATGCTCAACGTGCCGATCGGCGGCGCGCGGCGGTTCGCGGCGCAGTCGTGGTCGCTGGACCGCGTCCGGCAGGTGGCGACGGCGGCCGGGGTGTCGCGCAACGACGTCGTCCTCGCGATGTGCTCGGGCGCGCTGCGGGACTACCTCATCGAGCAGCGCGCGCTGCCGGACGCGCCGCTCATCGCGATGGTGCCGGTGTCGCTGCGCCGCCAGAACGACCCCGGCGAGGCGGCGGGCAACAACATCGGCGCGCTGCTGTGCAACCTGGCCACCGACCTCCCTGACGCCGGCAAGCGGCTCGTCGCGATCCACCAGTCGATGCGCAACGGCAAGCGGCTGTTCTCGGAGCTGACGCCGGTGCAGACGCTGCTGCTCTCGGCGGTGAACGTCGCGCAGCTCGGCGTCTCACCGATCCCGGGCGTCGTCAAGAACACGCGGCCGCCGTTCAACCTGGTGATCTCGAACGTGCCCGGCCCGCGCAAGCAGATGTACTGGAACGGCGCCCAGCTCGACGGCATCTACCCGGCTTCGGTGCTGCTCGACGGCCAGGCGGTGAACATCACGCTGACCAGCAACGGCGACCACCTCGACTTCGGCGTCACCGGCTGCCGCCGCAGCGTCCCGCACCTGCAGCGGATCCTGACACACCTCGACACAGCCTTGGTGGAACTCGAAGCTGCGGTAAAGTAGCCCGCTCACCGACACCTCGGCTCCCCCATCGGAAGGAATCTTTCCGAACTGGCTGGTCAGCCTGCTCCGCGCGCTCCTAGGGTGGCGACGATCAGCCCCCGGAGAGAAGGAGCAGGACATGACCGAAGAGTGGACGACCCCCGACTTCGTCGAGTACGAAACCCCGATGGAGGTCACCGCTTACGCGGCCCGCATGGCGGACTGACGGATGCCGGTCGAGCCACTTTCGGAAAGCGCATTCATCGCCGAGCTGCGCGGTCTTTCCGGCCGGTACTGGGGCACGCACCCGTTCCACCACCGGCTCCACGCGGGCGAACTCGACGAGCGTGCCCTGCGGATCTGGGCGGCGAACCGCTGGTACTACCAGCGCGTGCTGCCGCAGAAGGACGCGGCGATCATCAGCAACTGCCCGCTGCCGGAGATCCGCCGCCAGTGGCTCGACCGGATCGTCTACCACGACGGGGTGAGCGCCGGCACCGGCGGGGCCGAACGCTGGCTGCGGCTGTGCACGGCCGTCGGGCTGGACCGGGACGAAGTTCTCGACGAGCGGCACGTCGCTCCCGGCGTCCGGTTCGCCGTGGACGCCTACGTGACCTTCGCGCGGACGAAGCCGTGGTGGGAGGCCGTCGCGTCGGGACTGACCGAGATGTTCTCCGGGCACCTGATGCAGCAACGCGTAGCGGACATGCTGGCCGGCTACTCGTGGATCGCCCGCGAAGACCTCGCCTACTTCACCAACCGGATCGACAAGGTCGCCGGCGAAGGCAAGGACACCCTCGACATCGTCGTCCGCCACTGCGTCACGCGCGAACAGCAGGACCGCGCGATCGCCGCGCTGGCGTTCAAGTGCGACGTGCTGTGGTCGATGCTCGACACGATCGAGCGGGCGGCCGCGTGATCACCGCCGAATCCGTTCCGCAGCTGCGCCGCGGCGTGCGGCTGACCTTCGACCACGTCCGGGAGACGCCCGTGCTGCTGTTCCCCGAAGGCGTCCTGGTGCCGAACGCCACCGCGGCCGCGGTGCTCGAACTCTGCGACGGCGCCCGGTCCGTCACCGAAATCACGACGGCGCTCGCGCAGCGCTACTCCGGCGTGGTCGCCCAGGACGTCCTGTCCGTGCTGGCCCGGCTGGGCGAACGGCGGGTCGTCGCATGGACGTGAGCCCGCCGCTCGGCCTGCTGGCCGAGCTGACCCACCGCTGCCCGCTCCACTGTCCTTATTGCTCCAACCCGGTCGAACTGACCACCCGGGACGCCGAACTGTCCACTGCGGACTGGGTCTCGGTGCTTTCGCAGGCCCGCGAACTGGGCGTGCTGCAGGTGCACCTGTCCGGCGGCGAGCCGCTGGCCAGGCCGGACCTGCCCGAGCTGGTCGCGCACGCGAGCGCGCTCGGCTGCTACGTCAACCTGGTGACCTCCGGGCTCGGCCTGACCGCGGACCGGCTGGCCGGCCTCGTCGAGCTTGGGCTGGCGCACGTGCAGCTGTCGGCGCAGGGCGCGACCCGGGAGCGGGCCGACCTGCTGGCCGGCGCGAAGGCACACGACCGGAAGCTCGCCGCGGCTGCCGCGGTGAAGGCGTCGGGGCTGCCGCTGTCGCTGAACGTGGTGCTGCACCGCCGCAACCACGACCAGCTGGCCGGGATCATCGAACTCGCCGAACGGATGGGCGCGGACCGGCTGGAGCTGGCGAACACCCAGTACTACGGCTGGGCGCTGCGCAACCGGGATGCCCTGATGCCGACGCCGGCGCAGCTCGCCGCCGCCGAGCCGGTGGTGCGCGCGGCTGTTGCTCGCTTGCGAGGCACGATGGAGATCGTCTACGTCGTCGCCGACTACCACGAGCCGTACCCGAAGCCGTGCATGTACGGCTGGGGTGCGCGGCAGCTGACCGTGGCGCCGGACGGGACCGTGCTGCCGTGCCCGGCGGCGTCGGCGATTTCGACGCTGCAGCTTTCCTCTGTGCGCGACACGCCCCTGGCCGAGATCTGGTACCGCTCCTCGTCCTTCAACGCCTACCGCGGTGAAGACTGGATGGCCGAGCCGTGCCGCACGTGCGACCGCCGCGGGCTCGACTTCGGCGGCTGCCGCTGCCAGGCGTTCCTGCTGACCGGCGACGCCGCGGCCACCGACCCGGTGTGCTCGCGGTCGCCGCAACGTCCGGTGGTCGACCTGGTGCTCGCCCGTCCTCCGGTCGCCGGCTTGGTCATGCGCCGGTGAGGGTGATCCTGCTCGGCACCGCCGCGGGCGGCGGCTGTCCACAGTGGAATTGCGCGTGCCGCCTGTGCACGGCGGGGTTGCCACCGCGCAGCCAGGACTGCGTCGCGGTCAGTGCGGACGGCGCCGGTTGGTACCTGCTCAACTGCTCGCCGGACATCCGGTCGCAGATCCTCGGGACGCCGGCGTTGCGGGCCGGGCCGGGGCCGCGTGAAATCCCGCTGCGCGGAGTGCTGCTCACCGACGGCGAGCTCGATCATTCGCTGGGTTTGCTGATGTTGCGCGAGGCGGGCGGGCTCCCGGTGTGGGCTCCGGAGGCGGTACTGGACGGGCTGTCTCCCTTCCGGGCCATCGTCGACGGCTACGGCGGCTGGAGCTGGTCGTCCGATGTGGACATCCCCGCGTTGCGGGTCGACGTGCTGCCGGTGAGCGACAAGCGACCGAAGTACGTCCCGGCCGGTTCCGGCGGACCTCGGGTGGTCGCCTACCGGATTTCGGACCCCGCAACCGGCGGCGTGCTGGTGTACGCGCCGTGCCTGAAGAGCTGGCCACCGGGCTTCGACGCGTTCGTGGCCGGCGCGGACCTCGTGCTGCTGGACGGAACGTTCTACGCGGCGGACGAGATGAGCGGCGTCGGCGGACCGGACCAGCTCGCGATGGGGCACCTGCCGATCACCGCGAGCCTGGCCCGCATCGCGGGGCGCCGCTGGGCGTTCACGCACCTCAACAACACGAACCCGGTGCTCGACCCGGCATCGGCCGAGCACGCCGCCGTGCTGGCCGCCGGTGCTTCACTGCCGGAGGATGGCACGACCTACGTGCTTTAGGTCAGCGTGTCCTCTGGGGCTTCGCCTCCGCTGCTCAGCGGAGGCGACGGTCGCGGGGATCGCCCCGTCCACGGCGAGTTCCCACCTGCGCCGCCTGGCCGAGGGAGCCTGATCCAGGTGACCGCCGCGGGCCGGCGGCGCCTCCACCGGCTCGCCGGCCCGGGGTTTCGTCCTCAGGTGGTCAGGCGGACGCCCAGGGCCGCACCTCCTCCAGCAGCTTCGCCACGGCCAGCACGAGGTCGTCCGAGTGCCGTGGTCCGACGATCTGCAGGCCGACCGGAAGCCCCGTCGTGGTGCGGCCGGCCGGCACGCTGATCGCCGGCTGCTGGGTCATGTTGAACGGGTACGTGAACGGCGTCCACTCCGGCCACTCGCTCAGCCCGCTGCCCGGCGGCACGTCGTGCCCGGCCTCGAACGCCGCGATCGGGACGGTCGGGGTGATCAGCACGTCGTAGCGCGTGTGGAACTCGCCCATCCGGATGCCCAGCGCGGCGCGCTCGGCGGTCGCGTCGAGGTAGTCGCTCGCCGTCCGCTTCCGGCCGAGTTCCCAGACCTTGCGCAGGCCCGGGTCGGTCCGCGCCTCGGAACCCGGCGGGAACGTGTCCAGCAGCTTCGCCGCCCCCGAGGACCACAGGATGTCGAACGCCGGCTTCGGGTCGGCGAACCCGGGGTCGGTCTCCTCGATGTGCAGGCCGGCGTCGCCGAGCGCGCGCACCGCCGCCGCGACGATCGCCGCCACCTCCGGGTCCACGTCGACGTAGCCGAGCGTCGGCGAGAACGCGGCGATCAGGCCGCGCACGTCCCGCCGGACCGCCTCGCGGAACGACGCCACCGGCGGCGCCAGCGCAGCCGGATCGCGGTGATCCGGCAGCGACAGGACGTCCAGCAGCAGCGCGGTGTCGTCCACCGACCGCGCCATCGGGCCGGCGTGCGAGAGCGGGCCGAACGGGCTCGCCGGGTACAGCGGGATCCGGCCGTGGGTCGGTTTCAGCCCGACGACGCCGCAGAACGACGCCGGGATCCGCACCGAGCCACCGCCGTCGGTGCCGACCGACAGCTCGCCCATGCCGGCCGCGACGGCCGCGGCGCTGCCGCCGCTCGACCCGCCCGCCGTCTTCGACGGGTCCGCCGGGTTGCGCGTGATGCCGCACAACGGGCTGTCGGTGACGCCCTTCCACGCGATCTCCGGCGTCGTCGTCTTGCCCAGCAGCACCAGGCCGGCCTCGCGCATCCGCGCGGCGACCGGGCTGTCGACGTCCCACGGCTGATCCGGGTCGATGCTCTTCGAGCCCCGCACGGTCGGCCAGCCCTGGGTGAGGAACATGTCCTTGATCGACGCGGGCACGCCGTCGAGCCAGCCGATCGGGTTCCCGTCCCGCCAGCGGATCTCGGACGCCTTGGCCTGCTCCAGCGCCCGATCGGCGTCGACGAGGCAGTAGGCGTTGCACTCGCCGTCCCGCGCTTCGATGGCTTGCAGCGCGTTCTGCGTCGCCTCGATCGGTGAAAGCTCACCGGTCGCGTAGGCGGCGACGAGTTCGCTGGCGGTCAGCATCCTGTCGTTCATCCGGCTCCCTGGTTCCCCGACGGCACGTAGCCGAGCGTCTTGTCGACGACATTGCGCAGCGGCTCCCCAGCGCGCCAGCGGCGGAAGTTTTCGGTGAACACCTCGACCAGCGTGTTCCGCCAGCCGACGAAGTCCCCCGACATGTGCGGCGAGATCAGCACGTCCGGCAGCGTCCACAGCGGGCTTTCAGCCGGCAGCGGCTCGGTGTCGAAGACGTCGAGCGCGGCCCCGGCGATGGACCGGTTCTGCAGCGCGGCGACCAGGTCCGACGTCACCACCAGCTCGCCCCGGCCCACGTTGACGAACCGCGCCGACGGCTTCATCGCGGCGAACGCGCGCGCGTCGAACATGCCCTTGGTGTGTTCGGTCAGCGGCGCGACGGCGACCACGTAGTCGGCGTGCGGCAGGAACTCCGTCAGCCGCGCGGACTCGTGCACGACGCCGAAGTCCGGGTCCCCGATGCGCTCCCGGCGGCCGGCGCCGCTCACCCGCATCCCGGCCGCGCGCAGCAGCCGCGCGATGGCCCGGCCGATCGGCCCGGTACCGACGACCACCACTTCGCGCCCGGCGATCCGCTCGGTCTCGCGGTGCAGCCAGCGGCCCTCGCGCTGCAGGTCGTGCGAGTGCGCGAAGTCCTTCGCGAAGGCGAGCACAACGCCCAGCACGTACTCCGCGATGGCGTCGTCGAAGACGCCCCGCGAGTTCGTCAATACCACGTCGCTCTCGCGCAGCCCGGGGAACAGCACCGGGTCGACCCCCGCGCTGGCGATGTGCAGCCAGCGCAGCCGGTCGGCCGCGTGCCACGCGCCCGGCACCGCCGTGGAGAGGAAGTCGTAGACGAAGAGGGCGTCCGCTCCGGACAACGCTTCGGCGAGGCCCGCCGCGTCCGTGTAACGCACGACCGCCCCGGATTCGACAGCACGCATGTCCGGTGGGCGGGACTCGCCGCAGAGCACGGCCAGGACGGGAGCTTCCCGGGGTTCCGAGGCGATCACGTTGACACGGTAAAAGTGACTCGTATGATTGTCAACAATCCGAGGAACGACCCCCGGAGCACCGGACGTGTCAAGCACGGACGTATTCCGGAGGCTGAACCTTGGATTTCGACTTCCTGACGTTCGACGGCCCGCTGGCGCAACGCGGCATCGGCGTCATCGCCCCGTTCGACCTCGCGCTGGAACGCGAGCTCTGGCGCTGGGTGCCGATGGAGGTGTCCCTCCACCTCGCCCGCACGCCGTACGAGCCGGTGCCGGTCAGCATGGAGATGGCCCGCCTGGTCAGCGACAGCCACCACCTGGCCGGTGCCACCCGCGACGTGCTGCACGTCGAGCCCGAGGTCGTCGCCTACCTCTGCACGTCGGGCAGCTTCGTCAACGGCGTCGACTACGAGCGCTCGCTGACCAAGGCGATCTGCGACGCCGGCGCGCCGGACGCCGTCACCACCTCGGGCGCGCTGGCCGAAGTGCTGCACCAGCTCGACCTCCACCGCGTCTCGGTGCTCACGCCGTACGACGCCGACCTGACCCGCGCCTTGCACGACTTCCTCGCCGAACTGGACGTCGAGACCGTGGCCAGCGACCACCTCGGGCTGGGCGGCGGCATCTGGAAGGTCAGCTACCGGACCATCGCCGAGCGCATCCTCGCCGCCGACCACGGCGACGCCGAAGCGATCTTCGTCAGCTGCACCAACCTCCCCACCTACGACCTGATCGAACCCCTGGAAGCCGCGCTCGGCAAGCCGGTGCTCACCGCCAACCAGCTGACCATGTGGGCGTGCCTGCGCCGGATGAACCTCCCCATCGTCGGACCCGGAAGGTGGCTTCGTGACGTGTCGTGACGGTTTTCCTTGACCTCCCCTCTAGGATTGTCGACAATTTGCGTCCCCTCCGGAGGTTCCGTGACCACCATCGGTTTCATCTACCCCGACCACGCGGCCGAAGACGACTACCCGCTGGCCGAGCAGCTGCTCGGCGGCGCGGCCGTCGACGAGGGCGACATCCGGCTGGCGGTCGAGCACATCTACGGCACCGACAAGCACGCGGTCGCCGAACTGCTGGACCTCGGTAGCGAGGCCCGGCTCGCCGACGGTGCCGCCCTCCTCGGGAAGCACGAGCCCGCCGCGGTCGTCTGGGCGTGCACCAGCGGCAGCTTCGTCTACGGCTGGGACGGTGCCCGCGACCAGGCCGACCGCCTCGCCGCCGTCGCCGGGGTCCCGGCCTCCAGCACCTCCTTCGCGTTCGTGCACGCCGCGCGGGCGCTGGACGTCCGGCGGGTCGCCGTCGCCGCCAGCTACCCGGACGACATCGCCCGGCTGTTCGTGGACTTCCTCAAAGCCGGCGGCATCGAGGTCGTCTCGATGACCAGCGCCGACATCGTCACCGCCGCCGAGGTCGGCGCGATGAGCCCGGAGGCCGTCGTCGAGCTCGCCGTGAGCCACGACCACCCGGACGCCGAAGCGGTGCTCGTGCCGGACACCGCCATGCGCACCCTCGCCGAGATCAACGCCGTCGAGGCCGCGCTGGGCAAGCCCGTGCTGACCGCCAACCAGGTCACGGTCTGGGAGGGCCTGCGCCTGACCGGGGAGCACCGGCTCGTCCGCTCGCTCGGCGCGCTCTTCCGGCATCTGCCCAGTGGGAGCGCCTGACATGGCCCTGCCACCGGGCATGCTGCCCGAGATCGAACCGGTCAGCCGCGAGTCGACGGCCGCCGTCATCGCGCGCCAGCTGCGTGACGCGATCATGACCGGCGCCCTCCCGCCAGGGACCCAGCTCGGCGAGACCGAACTGGCCGCGCGGTTCCAGGTGTCACGGGGGCCGCTCCGGGAAGCCATGCAGCACCTGGTGTCCGAAGGGCTGCTGCGCAGCGAACGGCACCGCGGCCTGTTCGTGATCGACCTCGAGCCGGGCGACGTCTACGACATCTACGCCGCCCGCTCCGCGATCGAGCGCGCCGCCATGCTGCGCGCCTTGCGCGGCGGGGACCGCGACCGGATCGCGGACCTGCTCGAACGGACCGTCGCCGAGATGGCCACCGCGGCGAGCGAAGACGACCCGAGCGCACTCTCCACGGCGGACCTGAAGTTCCACGAGGCGCTCATCAACGCCTCCGGCAGCAAGCGGCTCGTGCGGATGGCCCGGACCTTGCTCATCGAGACGCGGATGTGCCTGACCGCGCTGCAAAGCACGTACCAGCGGGTCGAAGAGCGCGTGGACGAACACACGAAGCTCATCCAGGCGCTGCGCGAAGGCGACGAAGAGACGGCGCTGACGCTGCTCGAGGCCCACATGGAGGACGCCGTGCAGCGGCTCGCGCCGGGCACCAGCCTGAAGGACGGGCACGCCCCGCCGGTGCCGGGAAACGTGTGACCGGACCGCCGACACGCGTGATTGAAGGCGAGACCCGCGTGACTGGAGGCGGAACTCGCGTGATTCACGGCGGAACTCGCGTGATTCGAGGCGGAACTCGCGTGGTGGCCTGGGGGACGGGAGGTGGGGGCGGGGGTTAGGGGGCATGGCGGGCTCCTAGGACCGGCTGGCCGGCTTGGCCGTCGCGAAAGTCGGGGGACCACGGGAAGCGGCCGCGGGAGTCCGCGTGGACCAGTTGCAGCGCACGGATTTCCGGGCCGTACAGCGCGGTCGCGAACAGCAGGTGCGCCGACGGCTCCGTGAGCGCGACGACCTCGATCAGCAGGCCGTCCCGCAGCGGGATGCGTTCACCCGCCGAAGGCGGGGAGCCGTGCAGGGAGTGGGCCGCCAGGTCGTTGAGCAAGCCGGCCGCCGCGAACACCGGCAGGCCGGTCACCACCAGCTCCGGCAGGCCGTACCCGGTCAGGCCGATCGTGTAGGCCCACGGCGGGTACGGCCCGGCTCCGCCCACTCCCTGCACGAGCCAGCCCCGGTCGGCCACGCCTTCGCGCAACCGCTCCAGGTATCCGGGTCTGTCCGGGTCTTCGCACTGCCGGCACATCGGTTTCTCCTCCCCCTCGGTGGGCTCGGGACCACCGTGCCGGAGGGCACCGACAAAAACTCAGCCCAGCGCTTCGGCCACCGCCGTGCCGAGCCGTTCTGTGGTATCCGCGCCGCCGAGGTCGGGCGTGCGCACGCGGCCCTCGTCGAGCACCCGGTCCACCGCGGTGCGGATCGCTTGCGCGGCAACGGTTTCGCCCAGGTGTTCGACCAGCATCGCGGCCGCCAGGATCTGCGCCACGGGGTTGGCGATCCCTTGTCCGGCGATGTCCGGAGCGCTCCCGTGGACCGCCTCGAACATCGACGGATGTTCACCCGATGGGTTGATGTTGCCGGACGGCGCCATGCCGAGGCCACCGGTGATCGCGGCCGCGAGGTCGCTGAGGATGTCGCCGAAGAGGTTCGACCCCACGATGACGTCGAGCCGGTCCGGCGCCTGGACCATGCGCGCCGCCAGGGCGTCCACGTGCATCTGTTCACTGTGGACGTCGGGGTACTCCGCCGCGACCTCGGCGAAGATCTCGTCCCAGAAGGGCATCGAGTGGATGAGCCCGTTGGACTTCGTGGCCGAGCACACGCGCGAAGACCGCGTCCGCGCCAGTTCGAACGCGTACCGGATGATCCGCGTGACGCCGACGCGCGTGAAAACCGACTCCTGCAGCACGAACTCGTCGGGCCGGCCGGCGTTGTGCCGCCCGCCGATCGCCGAGTACTCCCCTTCGGAGTTCTCCCGGACGATGACCAGCTCGAGCTCTTCGGCCTTCCGCCCGGCCAGCACGGACGTCGTGCCCGGCAGCAGCCGCACCGGGCGCAGGTTGACGTACTGCTGGAACGCCCGCCGCAGCGGGATCAGCAGGCCCCACAGGGAAACGTGGTCCGGGACGCCGGGGAAGCCGACCGCGCCGAGCAGGATCCCGTCGAACGCCGAGAGCTGCTCGACGCCGTCGTCCGGCATCATCGAGCCGAGCCGGGCGTACCGCTCGCAGCTCCAGTCGAACTCCGTCCACTCCAACGAAAAGCCGAAAAGGGCGGAAGCCCGGTCGAGGACCTTGCGGGCCTCGACCGTGACGTCCACGCCGATCCCGTCGCCGGGGATGCTCGCCAGGCGGTAGGCCGTCACAGGGCCACCGCGATGTACTTGGTCTCGAGGAACTCGTCGATGCCGACCGAGCCGCCCTCGCGGCCGAGCCCGGACTGCTTGATCCCGCCGAACGGCGCCGCCGGGTTCGACACGATGCCCTGGTTGAGCCCGATCATGCCGGCCTCCAGGGCCTCGGAGACGCGCAGCGCGCGCTTGAGGTCGCTGGTGAAGACGTAGGAAACGAGCCCGAACTCGGTGTCGTTCGCCTTCGCCACCGCCTCTTCCTCGGTGTCGAACGGCGTGATCGGGGCGACCGGCCCGAAGATCTCCTCGTGCGTCAGCCGCGCCTCCTGGGGGACGTCGGTGAGCACGGTGGCCTGGTAGAAGTGCCCGGGCCCGTCGACGCCGGACCCGCCGGTGAGCACCTTCGCGCCGCGGTCGGTGGCGTCCTTGACCAGCTCCGTCACCTTCTCGACGGCCTTCTCGTCGATCAGCGGGCCGACCACGACGTCCTTCTCGGTGCCGCGGCCCATCGGCAGCGCCCGCATCCGCTCGGTCAGCCGCCGCGCGAACTCTTCGACCACGCCGCGCTGCACGTAGAACCGGTTGGCCGCGGTGCACGCCTCGCCGATGTTGCGCATCTTCGCCTGCATCGCGCCCTCGACGGCCGCGTCCATGTCGGCGTCGTCGAAGACCAGGAACGGCGCGTTGCCGCCCAGTTCCATCGACGTGCGGAGGATCTTGTCGGCGCACTGTTCGAGCAGCTTGCGGCCGACCCCGGTCGAGCCGGTGAAGGAGAGCTTGCGGGCGCGGCCGTCGCGGATCAGCGGCTCCATCACGCCACCGGAGTCGCTGGTCGTGACGACGTTGAGCACGCCTTCCGGCAGTCCCGCCTCGGCGAGGATGCCGGCCAGCGCGAGCATCGACAACGGTGTCTGGGCGGCGGGCTTGAGCACCGACGTGCAGCCCGCGGCGATCGCCGGGCCGATCTTGCGCGTGCCCATCGCCATCGGGAAGTTCCACGGCGTGATCAGCAGCGTCGGCCCGACCGGCTGCTTCGTGATCAGGAACCGGCCCGAGCCGTTCGGGGCGGTGGCGTAGCCGCCGTCGATGCGGACCGCCTCCTCGGCGAACCAGCGGAAGAACTCGGCGGCGTAGGCGATCTCGCCCTTCGACTCGGCGAGCGGCTTGCCCATTTCCAGGGTCATGAGCAGCGCCAGCTCGTCCTGACGCTTCATCAGCAGCTCGTACGCCCGGCGCAGGATTTCGCCGCGCTCACGGGGCGCCATCTTCGCGAAATCGGCCTGAGCAGCGACGGCTGCGTCCAGCGCCGCGACGCCGTCCGCCGGCGACGCGTCGGCGACGTGGCACAGCTCCTTGCCGGTGGCCGGGTCGACCACCGGGAACGTCTTCCCGGACTCGGCGGCCACCCACTTGCCGCCGATGAACAGTTCCTTGCCGACCGCCTCGACGACGCCGGACTCGGTGCTCGCGCTCATCCCGACTGCTCCTCACGTGTTGTCCCGAGGGCCATGCTATGGATATTGTCAACAATCGACAACCAGACCGGACCGACCGAGGAGCACGCTGTGGCCCAGCTCTCTCCGCTGCTCAAGCAGGCAACGCCCGTCGTGGTCGACCACGGTGAAGGGGTTTACCTCTACGACGTCGAGGGCAAACGCCACCTCGACTTCACCGCCGGCATCGGCGTCACGAGCACCGGGCACTGCCACCCCCACGTGGTGCGGGCCGCGCAGGAGCAGATCGGCAAGCTCGTCCACGGGCAGTACACGACGGTGTTGCACCAGCCCCTGATCGAGCTGACGGAACGGCTGGGCGACGTCCTGCCGAGCGGGCTCGACTCGATCTTCTACGCGAACTCGGGCAGCGAAGCCGTCGAAGCGGCGTTGCGGCTCTCGCGGCAGGCGACCAAGCGGCCGAACGTCATCGTCTTCCAGGGTGGCTTCCACGGCCGGACGCTGGCGGCCGCGAGCATGACGACGTCCGGGACGCGGTTCAGCGCCGGCATCGGCCCCCTGATGGCCGGCGTGCACGTCGCGCCGTTCCCCTACGCCTACCACTACGGCTGGGACGAGCAGACGGCCACGAAGTTCGCGCTGCGCGAGCTGGACTACCTGTTCCAGACGGTCTGCGCGCCGAACGAGACCGCCGCGTTCTTCGTCGAACCCGTGCTCGGCGAAGGCGGGTACGTCCCGGCGAACACCGAATTCATGGCCGGGCTGCGCGAGCGCGCCGACCGGCACGGCATCCTGCTCGTCGTCGACGAGATCCAGACCGGCTTCGGCCGCACCGGGAAGTTCTGGGGCCACGACCACTTCGACGTCTCGCCGGACATCGTCCTCATCGCGAAGGGCCTGGCGAGCGGCTTCCCGCTGTCCGGCATCGCCGCTTCGCAGGAACTGATGGCGAAGGCGTTCCCGGGTTCGCAGGGCGGCACTTACGGCGGCAACGCCGTTTCGTGCGCGGCCGCGATCGCGACGCTCGAGGTCATCCAGCAGGAGAACCTGGTGGAGAACGCCGCCGAGCGCGGCCGCCAGCTGCTCGAAGGCGCGCGGGTGATCGCGGACAAGACGCCGTCGATCGGCGAGGTGCGCGGGCTCGGGCTGCTGGTCGGTTCGGAGTTCACCACCGCCGGCGGCGAACCGGACACGGCCACCGCGCAGGCCGCGCAGCAGGCGGCGGCGAAGAGCGGCCTGCTGCTGCTCACCTGCGGGCCGTACATGAACGTCGTCCGCATGGTGCCGCCGCCGGTCGTCACCGCCGAGCAGGTCGACGACGCGCTGCGCACCTGGGGAGACGTCGTCGCTTCGGTCACGGGGAGCTGAGCATGGCCCGGTACATCACGATCACCCTCGACAAGCGCGGGGTCTCCTGCCGGGCCCGGCTGCTGGACGACGAGGCTCCCCGCACCTGCAAGGCGGTCTGGGACGCGTTGCCGCAGAGCGGTTCCGCCTACCACGCGAAGTACGCGCGCAACGAGGTCTACACGCTGGTGCCGCCGTTCGCGGAGCCCAAGCCGGGGCGGGAGAACCCGACCATCACGCCGATCCCGGGCGACGTCGTCTACTTCGGGTTCGAGGCCTGGGAGATCGGCAACCCGGCGTACGGCTACGACGAGGACAGCGAGGCCCACAGCGACCAGGGCGCGACCGACCTGGCGATCTTCTACGGGCGCAACAACCTGCTGATCAACGGCGACGCGGGCTGGGTACCCGGCAACGTGTTCGCCACGATCGAGGAGGGCCTGGCGGACATGGCGGCGGCCGCGCAGGACCTGTGGCTGCGGGGCGTCGAGGGCGAGACGCTTTCGTTCGCGCGAGCCTGATCTCTGCGCCCGGCCGCGCTTCCCGCGCGGCCGGGCCGGTTCACCGCAGTGCGGTCAGCCGCTCGAATTCGTCGTCGGACAACGCGATCCGCGCGGCGGCGCAGTTTTCCTCCAGGTGCGCGATCGACGACGTCCCCGGAATCGGGATCACGACCGGCGAGCGGCGCAACAGCCAGGCGAGGGACACCTGAGCGGGTGTCGCGCCGAGCCCGGCCGCGACCTTGCCGAGCACCCCGCCCGCCGTCGCGTGGTCACCCCGGGCGATCGGCAGCCACGGGACGAACGCGATTCCCTCGCGTTCGCAATGGGCGAGCACGTCGTCGGACGCGCGATCGGTCAGGTTGAAGCGGTTCTGCACGCTCGCGATCGGGGCGATGGCCCGTGCCTCGGCCAGCTGCGCGACGCCGACCTCGGACAACCCGATCCGGGCGACCTTGCCCTCGTCCCGCAGCCGGGCGAGCGCGCCGATCTGGTCGGCGAGCGGCACCTGCGGGTCGATCCGGTGCAGTTGCAGCAGGTCGAGGCGGTCGACGCGCAGGCGCCGCAACGAGAGTTCCGCCTGCTGCCGGAGGTATTCGGGCCGGCCGAGCGGCACCCACTCGCCGCGGCTCGGGCGCGCGTGCCCGCACTTCGTCGCGACGAGCAGCCCCGGGTACGGGTGGAGTGCGTCGGCGAGCAGTTCTTCGTTCAGGCCCAGGTCGTAGGCGTCGGCGGTGTCGAAGAACGTCACGCCGAGTTCGGCCGCGCGGCGCGCGACCGCCTTGGCGCCGTCTTTCACGTGGTCCCATTCCGTGAGCCGCATGGCGCCGAAACCCAGGCGGTGCACGGAAAGGCCGTCTTCGAAGGAGTACGTCGAGGTCATGCCGGAAGCTTCGCCGCCGTCGCCGTCACCCACCAGGGATTTAGCCTGAGCTAAATCCGTGAGCGACCACTCTCGGTGACCCACTCGTCTTTGGTAGCGCGAACAGACCAGTTCGATTACGCCGTTCGGGGATATGCGGGCGTATCCGTCAACCCTAAGGTGATCAATCTGACGACTGGGGTCCGTGCGTCGACCGTGGGCGACGAGGAGAAGGCGAGCCACATGAACATCGAAACGGCGTTGAAGGAAGCCCTTTCCATCTCCGGCGCGGTAGGCGCCGCTCTCGTCGATTACGAAAGCGGGATGGCGCTCGGGACGCTGGGCGGTGGCGATTGGCTGGACCTGGACACCGCGGCCGCCGGCAACACCGAAGTCGTCCGGTCCAAGCTCCGGGTGATCTCCGCGCTCCGGCTCGACGACGAGATCGAGGACATCCTCATCACCCTGGGCCGCCAGTACCACCTGATCCGCCTGCTGAAGCCGGCCAAGAGCCACTCGGCGCTGTTCCTGTACCTCGTCCTGGACCGGGAACGGGCCAACCTCGCGCTGGCGCGGCACTACCTCAAGAACATCGAAGCCGAACTGGTGGTGTGACCGGGATGCCGGCCGAAGTACCCGGAAGCCCGGCACCGCTGCCCACGCGCCAGCAGGGTGCGGCCCACAGTTTCCCGCCTCCGCAAGGGATCCGGGGAGCCGGACCGTCCCACCCCGACGCCGTGGCCGCGGCCAAGGCGCTGCAGGAGATCCGCGACGAGGTCGACCGGGTCAACATCACCGGGCTCCTGCTGGCCAGCCGGGACGGCCTGCTCCTGTGCAGCGACACCCAGGAGATCGAAGACGACAGCGTCGCGGCCATGGCCGCCGCCTCCGTCGGTCTCGCCACGAGGTTCGTCGGGCAAGCCGGCCTCGGCGAGACCCGGGGAGCGATGTTCCAGGGCTCTCTCGGCCACGTCTGCGTCTTCCCCGTGCAGGGGTCCATCCTGCTGGTCGTGTTCGCCCGACCGGACACGACCATGGGCCTGTTCAACGTCGTCGCCCGGCACGCACTGACGCTGCTCCAGGAGGCCCTGACCTCGGCGGACTGACGCCGAACCTCCTCCGCCGAAAAACGTGAAAAACCTTCATGGCGACGTACCGGCGGTACGTACTACGCTGCGGTAACCACAGCGACGGCGCGGAGGAGAGACTGCCGATGGGTGACGTGGCAGCACGGCTGGCCGAGATCGTCGGGGACAAGAACCTGCTCACGGGCGAGGCGATCCCGGAGGACTACGCGCACGACGAAGCACTGACGGCGGAACCGCAGAAGCCTGCGTACGTCGTGAAGCCGGCAACGGCCGAAGAAGTCGCGGAGCTGCTGAAAGCCGCTTCGGAGTACCACGTCCCCGTGACCGCCCGCGGATCCGGCAGCGGGCTTTCCGGGGCGGCCCGGCCGCAGGAAGACGGGCTGCTGATCTCCTTCGAGCGGATGAACGCCGTCCTGGAAGTCGACACCGGCAACCACGTCGCCGTCGTCCAGCCCGGCGTGACCCTCGCCGAGCTCGACGCCAAGACCGCCGAAGCCGGGCTCGGCTACACCGTCTACCCCGGTGAACTCAGCGCGAGCGTCGGCGGGAACGTCGGGACCAACGCCGGCGGGATGCGTGCCGTCAAGTACGGCGTCACCCGCAACAACGTGCTCGGCCTGCAGGCCGTGCTGCCGACCGGCGAGATCATCCGGACCGGCGGCAAGACCTCGAAGATCTCCACCGGCTACGACCTCACCCAGCTGATCGTCGGCTCCGAGGGCACCCTCGCGCTGGCCACCGAAATCACCGTCAAGCTGCACCCGCGGCTGGCCCACGGCGCCACCGTGCTCGCCCCCTTCGGCGACTTCGGCCAGGTGATGGCCGCCGTGCCGGCGATCCTCTCCAGCGGGCTCGGGCCGCACATCCTCGAGTACATCGACAACCTGACGATGGCGGCGATCGTCTACAACGAGAAGCTCGAGCTGGGCGTCCCGGACAAGATCCGCGAGACCAGCGAGGCGTACCTCGTGGTGGCGCTGGAGAACCGCGAGACCGGACGCCTCGAGGAGGACGTCGAAACCATCGGCGAGCTGCTCGGCGAGCTGGGCGCCACCGACGTCTACGTCCTCGAAGGCAACGCCGCCCGCAAGCTCATCGAAGCCCGCGAGAAGGCCTTCTGGACCGCGAAGGCGGCCGGCGCCGACGACGTGATCGACGTCGTCGTGCCGCGGACCGCGATGCCGCAGTTCATCGCCAAGGCACGGGAGCTGGCGATGGCCGCGGGCGGTGGCGCGCTCGGCTGCGGGCACGCCGGTGACGGCAACGTCCACCTCGCGATCTTCTGCAAGGACGCGGCCAAGCGGAAGCAGCTGCTCACCGGCATCTTCGCCTACGCCATGGAACTCGGCGGCGCGATCTCCGGCGAGCACGGCCTCGGCCGCACCAAGGCCACCTACCACCAGGAACTCGAAGACCCGGCGAAGATCGAGCTGATGCGCCGGATCAAGCAGAGCTTCGACCCCGCCGGGATCCTCAACCCCGGCGTTCTCTTCCCCGAAGGAACCGCATGAGTGAGCTTGCGAACGAATCATTCAACACAGCGTTTGCCGCTCAGGCCGCGCCGAGCGTCAGCGAGGTGGGCGCATGAGTGAGCTGAACGGCGCCCAGTCCCTGATCCGCACGCTGGTCGACGCCGGCGTCGAGGTGTGTTTCGCCAACCCCGGCACGTCGGAGATGCACTTCGTCGCCGCGCTGGACACCGTGCCCGAGATGCGGGGCGTGCTCGCGCTGTTCGAAGGCGTGGTCACCGGCGCGGCCGACGGGTACGCGCGGATCGCGGACAAGCCCGCCGCGACGCTGCTGCACCTCGGCCCCGGCCTGGGCAACGGCCTGGCGAACCTGCACAACGCGCGCCGCGCGCACACGCCGATCGTCAACGTCGTCGGCGACCACGCGACCTACCACAAGCAGTACGACGCGCCGCTGGAGTCGGACATCGAGGCCGTCGCGGGCTCGCTGGAAGGCTGGGTGCGCCGCTCGGAGCACACCAAGGACGTCGGTGCGGACGCCGCCGCCGCGGTCGCCGCCGCGCAGGACGCGCCCGGCCGCGTCGCCACGCTGATCCTGCCCGCCGACGCTTCGTGGGGCGAAGGCGGCGAGCCCTGCGCGCCGATCCCGCCGCGCGTCCCGCAGGCCGTGGACGCCACGACCGTCAAGGACGTCGCCGACGTGCTCGGCGCCGGGGAACCGGTGGCGCTGCTCGTCGGCGGGAGCGCGTGCCGCGAAGAAGGCCTGCGCGCTGCGAGCCGGATCGCCGCCGCGACCGGCGCGAAGGTGTTCGTCGAGACCTTCCCGGCGCGGCTGGAGCGCGGTGCGGGGCTGCCGGGCATCGAGCGGCTCGGCTACCTCGCCGAGCAGGTCGCCTACCAGCTCGACGGCATCAAGCACGTCGTCATCGCGGGGACGAAGGCGCCAGTGTCGTTCTTCGCCTATCCGGGCAAGCCGAGCGACCTGGTGCCCGAAGGCGCCCAGGTGCACACGCTCGCGGCGGTCGGGCAGGACGTCACGCGGGCGCTGAACGAGGTCGCCGACCTGGTCGCCGCGGACACCGAACCCGTGCTGGCGCAGGCGTCCCGGCCGGCGCTGCCCAGCGGGCCGCTGACGCCGCAGAACTGGGTCGACGTCATCGGCGCGCTGCTGCCGGAGAACGCGATCATCGCCGACGAGGCCAACACGTCCGGCCTGCTGCTGCCGGCGGCGACGGCCGGCGCCCCGCGCCACGACGTGCTGACGCTGACCGGCGGCGCGATCGGCTACGGCATGCCGGTGGCGACCGGGGCGGCCGTCGCGGCGCCGGACCGGCCGGTGCTGAACCTGCAGTCCGACGGCAGCGCGCTGTACACGATCTCGGCGCTGTGGACGCAGGCGCGGGAAAACCTGAACGTCACGACGGTGCTGCTCAACAACCGCGCGTACGCGATCCTGCGCCTGGAGCTGCAGCGCGTCGGCGCGGCCTCGGGCGGCCCGAAGGCGAACGACCTGCTCGACCTTTCGCGGCCGGACATGGACTTCGTGAAGATCGCGGAGGGCATGGGCGTGCCCGCGACCCGCGCGACCACCGCCGAGGAACTCGCCGAGCAGCTGCAGCGGGCCTTCGCCGAACCCGGCCCGCACCTCATCGACGCGGCGGTGCCGCCGCTGCTGTAAACCGGACTATCCTCGCCGGATGACCGAGGAGCACGCGAAGCGCGGAATCGACTTCGACAAGCCCAACGCGGCGCGCGTGTACGACTACCTGATCGGCGGCAAGCTCAACTACGCCATCGACCGGGAGTTCGCCGAGCGGATCCTCGAGGTGCGGCCGGAGGCGAAGGACCTGGCCCTGCTGAACCGGCGGTGGCTGCGGCGCGCCGTCCGGTTCGGCGCCGAGCAGGGCATCCGCCAGTTCCTCGACATCGGCTCGGGCATGCCGACCGTGGGGCACGTGCACGAAGTCGTCCAGGCGATCGACCCGGCGGCCCGGGTGGTCTATGTCGACAACGAGCCGGTCGCCGTCGCGCACAGCGAGATCGTGCTGAAGGACAACGACAACGCGGAAATGGTGCAGGCCGACGCCGAGTTCCCGGACGACGTCCTGGAGCACCCCACGACCGAGCGGCTGCTGGACTTCGGCCGGCCGGTGATGGTGGTGATGGCGGCGTTCGTGCACTTCGTCCCGGACGAGCGCAACCCCGCCGGGCTGATCGCCGCCTACCTCGACGCGCTGGTCCCGGGCAGTTACCTGGCCCTGTCATCCGGGACGTTCGAGGGACAGGGCGACGAGGTCCGGCGCGCGGCGGAGCTGTACCGGAAGAGCGGAACCGACGTCATCGCGCGGTCGCGTGCGGAGCTGCGCGCGCTGGTGGACGGCTTCGAACTCGTACCGCCGGGGATCGTGTTCACGCCGGAATGGCGGCCGGACGACCCCGCCGAGGTCGGGGCGCACCCCGAGCTGGCGAGCCAGCTGGCTCTGGTGGTCCGCAAGAACTAGCCGCCCGCGGCTCCGGCTATTCTCGCGGCACACCTGACTCCGGGAGCGGCGGATGAGCGAAGACGAGTACGCGCGGCGGGGCATCGACCTCGACAAGCCCAACCCCGCGCGGGTGTACGACTACATCCTCGGCGGGCAGCTCAACTACGCCGTCGACCGCATGTTCGCCGAACAGGTGCTGGCCGCGCAGCCGAACGCGCGCGAGCGGGCCCGGCTCAACCGGCAGTGGCTGCGCCGGGCCATCCGGTTCGGGATGGACCAGGGCATCCGGCAGTTCCTCGACATCGGCTCGGGCATGCCGACCGTCGGGCACGTGCACGAGGTGGCCCAGGACATCGACCCCACCGCGCGGGTCGTCTACGTCGACAACGAGCCCGTCGCCGTGGCGCACAGCGAGATCGTGCTGGAGGACAACGAGAACGCGGCGATGGTGTACGCCGACGCCGAGTTCCCCGACGACGTCCTCGACCACGACATCACCGAGATGATGCTGGACCTGGACCAGCCGGTGATGGTGGTGATGGCGCTGTTCGTGCACTTCATCCCGGACGAGCGCGATCCCGCCCGGCTGATCGCCGCTTACCGCGACGCGCTCGCGCCCGGCAGCTACCTCGCCCTGTCGTCCGCCACCTACGAGCAGCAGAGCGACGGCACGGCCCGCGCCGTCGCGATGTACCAGAAGAGCGCGAACCCCGTCACGCCACGCTCGGCCGACGAGCTCCGGGCGCTGGTCGAGGGCTTCGAGATCGTCGACCCGGGTGTCGTGTTCATCCCCGAGTGGCGGCCGGACGACCCCGCGGAAATGCCCGCCAACCCGGCGGAGTGCGGCGGGCTGGCGCTGGTGGCACGCAAGAACTAGGCGGCGACCAGCTCCGGCGCGGTCCGCCTCTTCGGGACCAGCGCCGCCAGCAGCACGCCCGCCAGCGCGGCGGACGCCGCCACCGCGAACGTCGCGCGGAAGCCGGCCAGCGAGGGCACCGGCAGCCCACCGACGCTGATCGTCAGCTGGGCCAGCATCGCCGCCATCACGGCGCTGGAGATCGCCGTGCCGACCGAGCGCATCAGGGAGTTCAGGCCGTTCGCCGACGCCGTTTCGGTGACCGGCACCGAACCCATGATCAGCGCGGGCATCGCCGCGTACGCGATGCCGACGCCGGCACCGATGATCACCGACGCCGTGATCAGCTCCAGGGCGTTGTCCATCAGCACGATCGCGAACCCGTACCCGGCGGCGATCACCAGCGCGCCGCTCATCAGCGTCGGGCGCGGGCCGAACCGGACGATGAGCCGCGCGGAAACCGGCGAGAGCAGCATCATCACCAGGCCGTTCGGGGCCAGGGTGAGGCCGGACTCGACCATCGTCTGGCCCAGCCCGTAGCCGGTCGACGCCGGAGCCTGCAGCAGCTGCGGGAACGACAACGCCATGGCGTACAAGGCGAAGCCGACCATGATCGACGCGAGGTTCGTGAACAGCACCGGGCGCCGGGCGGAGACCCGCAGGTCGACCAGGGGGTCACGGCGGCGCAGCTGGTAGGCGCCCCAGGCGAGCAGGACGACGACGGCGGCCGCGGCCAGCCCCAGCGTCGGCGCGCTGGTCCAGCCCCACGTGCCGCCCTTGACCACCGGCAGCAGCAGGCAGAGCAACCCGGCGGCCAGCCCGAACGCGCCGAAGTAGTCGAACGGCGCGGGCGTGCGCAGCGGCGACTCCGGCACCACGGTGAAGATCAGCAGCGCGCAGGCCAGCCCGAGCCCGGCGGCGGTCCAGAAGAGCACGTGCCAGTCGGCGTTCTCGGCCACCACGGCCGCGACCGGCAGTCCGATGGCGCCGCCGACCCCGAGCGTCGCGCTCATCAGCGAGATCGCCCCGCCGACGCGTTCGGGCGGCAGTTCGTCGCGCATGATGCTGATGCCGAGCGGGATCACGCCCATCGCGCAGCCCTGCAGCCCCCGGCCGACGATCTGGAACGCGAGCGCGCTGGTCGTCGCCGAAACGATCGAGCCGGCGATGAGCAGCGCGAGGCTGACGAGGATCATCCGCCGCTTGCCGTAGAGGTCGCCGAGCCGCCCGCTGACCGGGGTGATGACGGACGCGGCCAGCAGCGTCACGGTGACCACCCAGGACGCGTCGGCCGCCGAAGCGTGCAGCAGCCGCGGGAAGACCGGGATCAGCGGCACGACCAGCGTCTGCATGAACGACGCGACGAGCCCGCACGAGGCGAGCACCACGACGATCGCGCGGCCGGACGGCGCGGAACGGGACACCACCACACCCCCAGTGTGTACTTAGTACGCATCATGCAACTTCATGCACTGTACCTACGCACTGGGTATTTTCCGCCTGGCCGGTGGCGGAGGCGGCCTTCGTCACAGCCGGCTGCGGTTTCGCTGTCGGCGGATCGGGCAGCGAACCTCCACCGCCCCTCCCTACCCTCGCGGCATGGAGCTCGTCGAGATCACCCCGCGTCTGCACCTCGTCCGGTACGCGTTCGGCCAGGCCTACCTCTGGCAGGACGACGACGGCCTGACGATGGTCGACGCCGGGATCGCCGGGTCGGCGGCCGACACCGCCGCCGCGATCCGGGCCGCCGGGCGTGCTCCCGAAGAGCTGTGCCGGGTCGTCCTCACCCACTCCCACGCCGACCACGCCGGCGCCGCCGCCGAGTTGCGCGCCTGGGGTGGGGTCGAGGTCCTCGCGCACCGGGCCGACGCTCCGGTGATCCGCGGTGACCGGCCCGCCGCGGAGCCCGTGCTGCTCGACTGGGAACGGCCGTTGTTCGAGCAGAACAGCCCCCAGGCCGGCGGGCTCACCGGGCCGCCGTGCGCCGTCGACCGGGAACTGCGGGACGGCGAAGAGATCGCCTTCGGCGGTGGCGCGCGCGTACTCGAAGTGCCCGGGCACACCGACGGCAGCATCGCCCTCCACCTCCCCCACCACGGCGTGCTGTTCACCGGCGACTCGATCGCCCAGCTGGACGGCAAGGCCGTCCCCGGCGTCTTCAACACCGACCGGGAGAAGCTCCTCGAGTCCTTCGGCCGGCTCGCCGCGCTCGACGTCGAGATCGCGTGCTTCGGCCACACCGACCCCTTCACCCGCGACGCCGGGAAGAAGCTGCGCGAAGCGGCCTAAGCTCGGCGCATGCGGCGCTACGTACCCGAACTGGCGGTCACCGTCGCGGTGCTCGCCGGCTCAGTCTTCGCGGTGCTGGGCGACCGTCCCGAGCCCGCGCACCACGCCGCGATCGGCTGGGTGCTCACCGTCCTCTGCTGTGCCGCCCTTTTCTTCCGGCGCCGGTACCCGCTGAGCGTCGCCGGGTTCGCGCTCGTCTGCTGCGCGCTCTACTACCCCCTGACCGACCCCGACGGCCTCGTCCTGCTCGCCTTCGCCTACGCCCTCTACAACGCCGCCGCGGCCGGGCGGATCCGCGGCGCCGCGCTGCTCGTCGTCGCGGCGATGGCCGGTGTCACGGCCGGGGAGATCGGCTCGCGGACCGGGCGGCACGTCGACAACTTCGCGTTCTTCCTGATGACCGGCTGGTTCGTCGCCCTGGTCGCCGGCGGCGCCGTCGCGCACTACCGCGCGGAGGCCGAGCGCACCAAGGAGGCCGCGGCCCGGGCGCGGGCGACCGACGAACGCCTGCGTATCGCCCGCGAGCTGCACGACGTCCTCGGCCACCACCTCGCGCTGATCAACGTCCAGGCCGGCGCCGCGCTGCACCGCCGTGACCCCGGTCAGGCCGAGGAAGCGCTCGGGGCGATCAAAGACGCCAGCAAGACCGCACTCCAGGAGTTGCGCGCGACGCTCGGCATGCTCCGCCGGCCCGAGCCGCCCTCACTGTCACGCGTCGCGGAGCTGGCCGAGTCGGTCGGTGCCTCCGGGCTGACCGTGCGCACCGAGATCGACGGCGTCGCCAGGGACCTGCCGCCGGATGTCGAACACGCGGCGTTCCGGGTGGTGCAGGAGGCACTGACGAACGTCGCCAAGCACGCCGGCGCGAAGACCGTCGTCGTCCGGCTCGGCTACGGCGCCGACGAGCTGACCGTGGTTGTCGACGACGACGGCCGCGGCGGGACGGCCCCGGCGGGCAACGGCATCCACGGCATGGCCGAACGCGCGCGGGCCCTCGGCGGCGAGGTGACCGCGGCGCCGCGCGAAGGCGGCGGCTACCGGGTGCGCGCCCGGCTGCCGGTGCGATGATGGGCCGATGATCCGGATCCTGCTCGTCGACGACCAGCGGCTCGTCCGGGCCGGCTTCCGATCCATTTTGGACGGCGAGGACGACTTCGCCGTGGTGGCCGAGGCCGCGGACGGGCGCGAAGCGCTGCAAGCCGCGCACGACCACCGCCCGGACGTCGTGCTGATGGACATCCGGATGCCGGTCCTCGACGGCCTCGCCGCGACGAGGCACCTCCTGGAAGACCCCGGGGTGACCGCCAAGGTCATCATCCTCACGACGTTCGACCTCGACGAAGACGTCTACAGCGCGCTGCGGGCGGGCGCGAGCGGGTTCCTGGTCAAGGACACCGAACCCGAGGAGCTGATCCACGCCGTCCGCGTGGTGGCCCGCGGCGACGCGCTGCTGGCGCCGTCGATCACCCGGCGGCTGATCGCGGAGTTCGCCGCGCGCGTCACCCGCCCGGCGGCGTCCCCGGCGCTCGACCGGCTCACCGACCGCGAACGCGAAGTGCTGGCCCTGGTCGCGGCCGGGCTGTCGAACGACGAGATCGCGCGCGAGCTGACCCTGAGCCCGGCGACGGCGAAGACGCACGTCAGCCGCATCATGACCAAGACCGGCACGCACGACCGGGCGCAGCTCGTCGTCCTCGCCTACGAGTCCGGTGCGGTGACGCCGCGGTGGCTGGCTCTCTGAGCCGTACTCCCGTGGGAGTACGGGAAACGCCTTAAGGGACACCGCCGGGAGCACGTCAAGTGTCCTCCCGTGCGCGACGCGCGGTAGGGCCGGTTTCGCGAATCCTTGTCCACCATGGACACCATCACTCGCTCCACCGGGGGAAACCTGGCGCGGCTGGCCGGCTGGGCCCAGCGCCACCGGTGGCTCGCCGTCGCGCTCTGGGCGCTGGTCCTCATCGGCGTCACGTTCACCTCCCGGCTCGCCGGCAGCGCGTTCCACGACGACAACTCGTTGCCCGGCACGGAGTCCCAACAGGTCGTGGACCTGCTGAAGACCACCGCGCAGTCCGGCGCGAGCGCGCAGATCGTGCTGAAGGCCGACAGCGGGCTGGCCGCGAACCGCGCGCCGATCGCGGCCATGCTGGACGAGGTGCGGGCCCTGCCGCACGTGCGGTCGGTGACCGAGCCGTTCGAGACGCTGTCGGCCGACGGCCGGATCGGTTACGCCGGCGTCACCTTCGACGCGGCCTCGACCGACCTCCCCTACGACGACATCGTGAAGTTCGCCGACACCGCGAAGCTGTCCGGGCCCGTCGAGGTCGGGCTCGCCGGGGACCCGATCGAGCGGATCTCCGGGGGTGGTGGCCCCGCGGAAGGCGTCGGCCTGCTCGCCGCGCTGGTCATCCTCGTGTTCCTGTTCCGCTCGCTGCTCGCGGCCGAGCTGCCGGTCATCACGGCGGTGTTCGCCGTCGGCAGCACGCTGGGCGTGATCACGGTCGTCTCCCACTACGTCGACATCGCGAGCTACACCTCGCCGCTGATGATGCTGGTCGGGTTCGGCGTCGGCGTCGACTACGCGCTGCTGATCTTTTCCCGCTACCGCACCGAGATCCTCGCCGGCCACGACCGCGACACGGCCGCGCGGCGGGCGCTCGACACCGCCGGCCGCTCGGTGCTGTTCGCCGGGACGACCGTGATCATCGCGCTGCTCGGCCTCCTCGCGCTCGGGCTCGGCGGGCTGCGCGGGGTGGCGCTGTCCGTCGCGCTCACCGTCCTGATGACGATGCTCGCCTCCGTCACGCTCCTGCCCGCGCTGCTGTCGCTGTTCGGAAAGCGGTTGGAACGCGGGATCCGCCGGCACGCCGCGAAACGCGATCACGGCAAGGCGTGGCGACGGCTCGCCGACGGCGTCCAGAAGCGCCCGCTGGCCCCGCTCGCACTCGGCTTGATCGTCCTCATCGGACTGTCGATTCCGGCCGCGGGGATGCGTCTCGGGTTCGCCGACGCGAGCACCGACCCCGCCGGCTCCACCACGCGCAAGGCCTACGACCTGCTGGCCGAGGGGTTCGGCCCGGGCTTCACCGGACCACTCGCGATCGTGACCGAGGACGGCGACGCCGTCGCGCTGCAGCGAAAACTCGCGGCGACCCCGGGGATCGCCCGGGTGCTGCCGCCGATGGACCGGACCGTCCTGGTCTTCCCCACGACGTCACCGCAGGACGAAGCAACGGCCGAGCTGGTGACGCGGCTGCGTACCGAGGTGCTGCCGGCGCTGCCGGGCCACTACCTGGTCGGCGGCTCGGTGGCGGCCGCGACGGACTTCGCCGACGCCGTCGCGGATCGGCTGCCGCTGTTCGTGCTGGTCGTCGTCGGGCTGTCCGCGCTGCTGCTGATGGTCGTGTTCCGGTCGATCCTCATCCCGCTGAAGGCCGCGCTGCTGAACCTGCTGAGCATCGGCGCCTCGCTCGGCGTGATGACGCTGGTGTTCGGCGACGGCTGGTTCGGCGCGCAGCCCGGCCCGATCGAGGCGTTCGTGCCGGTGATGATCTTCGCGATCGTCTTCGGGCTGTCGATGGACTACGAGGTGTTCCTCGTGTCACGGATGCACGAGGAGTGGCGGCGCACCGGCGACGCGCGGCTGGCGGTGCGCGAAGGGCTCGCCGCGACCGGCGGCGTGATCACCGCGGCCGGCGCGATCATGGTGCTGGTGTTCGGTGCGTTCCTGCTCGACCCGTCGCGGATGCTGGCGCAGTTCGGCCTCGGCCTGGCGGTCGCGGTCCTGCTGGACGCACTCGTGATCCGCTGCCTGGTCGTCCCGGCCGTCATGCGCCTGCTCGGCGAACGCGCGTGGTGGCTGCCGCGGTGGCTGGACCGCCGGCTGCCGCACCTCGCGCTGGAGCCCTGAATCCCCGCCGTCCGGACACCGGCAAAAGCCGTGAATGCCACCTTGAGGGACGCTGTGTCCCTCAAGGTGGCATTCACGGACTTGGGAGGCTATTCGTAGATCTCGCCCTTGGCGGCCTTCTCGACCAGGGACTGCGGCGGCTCGAAGTGGTCGCCGTAGCGGGCGGCCAGCTCGCGGGCCCGGTCGACGAAGCCCTGCAGGCCACCCTCGTACTGGTTGATGTACTGGATGACACCACCGGTCCAGGCCGGGAAGCCGATGCCGAAGATCGAGCCGATGTTGGCGTCGGCCACCGACGTCAGCACGCCCTCGTCGAAGCACTTGACCGTTTCCAGGGCCTCGGCGAACAGCATCCGCTCCTTGAGGTCCTCGAACGGCACCTGCGCCGAGCCGGACTTGAACGCGTCACGCAGGCCCGGCCACAGGCCGGTGCGCTTCCCGTTCTCGTCGTACTCGTAGAAACCGGCACCCGAAGAGCGGCCCTTGCGGTCGAACTCCTCGACCATCCGGTCGATCACGCCCTCGGACGCGTGCGACTTCCACGTGCCACCCGCGGCCTCGACCGCCTCGCGGGACTCCTGGCGGATCTTGCGCGGCAGGGTCAGCGTCAGCTCGTCCATCAGCTGCAGCGGCGGCGCCGGGTAACCCGCCTGGGCACCCGCCTGCTCGATCGACGCCGGCTCGACGCCCTCGCCCAGCGCGGCGACGGCCTCGTTGATGAACGTGCCGATCACCCGCGAGGTGAAGAAGCCGCGGCTGTCGTTGACGACGATCGGGGTCTTCTTGATCTGCAGCGTGTAGTCGAAGACCTTGGCCAGCGTGGCCGGCGAGGTCTTCTCGCCGCAGATGATCTCGACCAGCGGCATCTTGTCCACCGGCGAGAAGAAGTGGATCCCGATGAAGTCTTCGGTCCGCTGCACGCCCTCGGCGAGCGTGGTGATCGGCAGGGTCGAAGTGTTGGAACCCAGGACCGCGTCGGCGTTGACGATGTTCTCGATCTCGCCGAACACCTTGTGCTTCAGCTCGACGCTCTCGAAGACGGCCTCGATGACGAAGTCGACGCCCGCGAAGTCGGCCGGGTCGGCGGTCGGCTTGATCTTGGCCAGCAGCGCGTCCGACTTCTCCTGCGTGGTCTTGCCGCGCGAGAGGGCCTTCTGCTCAATCTTGGCCGCGTAGCCCTTGCCCTTCTCGGCCGCCTCGAGCGAGACGTCCTTGAGCACGACGTCGATGCCGGCCTTCGCCGAGACGTACGCGATCGCGGCACCCATCATCCCGGCGCCGAGGACACCGACCTTCTTGGCCGTGTACTTCTCGAAGCCGTCCGGCCGCGAGCCGCCGGAGTTGATGGTCTGCAGGTCGAAGAAGAACGCCTTCGTCATGTTCTTCGAGACCTGGCCGGTCGCGAGGTGGATGAAGTAGCGCGTCTCGATCTGGATGGCGGTGTCGAAGTCGACCTGCGCGCCCTCGATCGCGGCGGCCAGGATCGCCCGCGGCGCCGGCATGTTCGCGCCCTTGATCTGCTTGCGCAGGTTCGCCGGGAACGCCGGCAGGTTGGCCGCGAAGCTCGGGTTCGACGGCGTGCCGCCGGGGATCTTGTAGCCCTTGACGTCCCAGGGCTGGACGCCGCCTTCGGGGTTGGCCTTGATCCACGCCTTCGCGGCGGGGACGAGCTCCTCGACGGTTCCGACGAGCTCGTGCACGAGGCCGAGCTCGAGCGCCTTGGCCGGGCGGTGCCGCTGGCCCTGCAGCAGGACGTTCAGCAGCGCGCTCTGGATGCCCAGCAGGCGCACGGTGCGGACCACGCCACCGCCGCCGGGCAGCAGGCCCAGCGTCACCTCGGGCAGGCCGATCTGGCTGCCCTTGACGTCGGCGGCGATGCGGTGGTGCGTCGCCAGCGCGATCTCCAGGCCACCGCCGAGCGCGGCGCCGTTGATCGCCGCGACGACCGGCTTGCCGAGCTGCTCGATGCGGCGCATCTGCCCCTTCATCAGGGTGCTGCCCTCGGTCAGCTCGGTCGCGTGCTCGGGCTTGGCCTGGATCAGGTCGTTCAGGTCGCCACCGGCGAAGAACGTCTTCTTGGCGGACGTGATGACGACGCCGGTGATGGAGTCCTTCTCGGCCTCCAGCCGGTCCACGGTGACGCCGAGCGACTCGCGGAAGTCGGCGTTCATGGTGTTCGCCGACTGCTTCGGGTCGTCCAGGGTCAGGGTGACGATGCCGTCGGAGTCCTGGTCCCAGCGGATGGTCTTGCTTTCAGCCATTTGAGTCCTCACACCCGCTCGATGATGGTCGCGACACCCATGCCGCCGCCGATGCACAGGGTCACCAGCGCGCGGCGCGCCTGGCGGCGTTCCAGCTCGTCGACGACCGTGCCGACCAGCATCGCGCCGGTGGCGCCGAGCGGGTGGCCCATGGCGATCGCGCCGCCGTTGACGTTGACCTTGTCCTCGTCGAGGTGCAGGTCCTTGATCCACTTGAGCACGACGGACGCGAACGCCTCGTTGAGTTCCCACAGGTCGATGTCCTCGGGCGTGAGGCCCGCGGTCTTCAGCACCTTTTCGGTGGCCGGCGTGGGGCCGGTGAGCATGATCGTCGGCTCCGAGCCGACGGTCGCGGTCGCCACGATCCGGGCGCGCGGGGTCAGCCCGAAGGTCTGGCCGATCTGCTCGGACCCGACCAGCACCAGCGCGGCGCCGTCGACGATGCCGGAGGAGTTGCCACCGGTGTGGACGTGGTCGATCTTCTCCACCGAGTGGTACTTCTGCAGCGCGACGGCGTCGAAGCCGCCCATGTCGCCGATCGTCGTGAAGGCCGGCTTGAGCTTGCCGAGGCCCTCGACCGTGGAGCCGGGACGGCGGTGCTCGTCGTGGTCCAGGATGGTGACGCCGTTGATGTCCTTGACCGGCACGACGGACTTCGCGAAGTAGCCACCGGACCACGCCGCCTCGGCGCGCTCCTGCGAGCGGACGGCCCACGCGTCGACGTCCTCGCGCGAGAAGCCCTCGATCGTCGCGATCAGGTCGGCACCGATGCCCTGCGGGACGATGTAGTTGTCGTACGCGGTGGCCGGGTCCATGAACAGCGCGCCGCCGTCGGAGCCCATCGGCACCCGCGACATCGACTCGACGCCGCCGGCGATGATCAGGTTGTCCCAGCCGGAGCGGACCTTCTGCGCGGCGGTGTTCGTGGCCTCGAGGCCGGAGGCGCAGAAGCGGTTGAGCTGCACGCCCGCGACGGTGTCCGGCAGGCCCGCGTTCAGGGCGGCGGTGCGCGCGATGACCGCGCCCTGCTCGCCGACCGGGGAGACGACACCGAGCACGATGTCGTCGATCACGGCGGGGTCGAGGTTCGGGTGGCGGACCTTGAGTTCTTCGATCAGGCCGACCACCAGGTCGACCGGCTTGGTGCCGTGCAGGGCACCGCCCTTGTTCTTGCCGCGAGGCGTGCGGATCGCCTCGTAGATGTAGGCCTCGCTACTCACAGAACAAACTCCTCGCGAGCGGGTGGGACGTCTTCGTACCGCGGCCGACTATACCGGCCAGTAGGGCTAATGGCCATTAACATATCCCCGGATAACCCCATGGTGTCAATGGGTTGTCTGTGTGCCATGAGCCGCTATCGTTCTTTCACCATGACCGACGTCGAACGCAGCTCCCGCCCCCGCGACCGCAAGGCCCAGCTGGCCGCGGTGGCGGCGGAGCTGTTCCGCGCCCGGGGCTTCCCCGGAGTCGGCATCAAGGACATCGCGGACGCGGCGGGCGTCACCGGGCCGGCGTTGTACCGCCACTTCGCGGACAAGCAGGCGATCCTGGCGTACGTCGTGCTCAGCGGCTTCGAGGACATGGAGGCGGCGACGACGGAGGCGCTGTCGGACACCGTTCCGCCCGCTGACCAGCTGGAAGTCCTGCTCACACGCTTGGCGGCGCAGGCCGTCGAACGCCGTGAGATCGCGGCCCTGTGGCGCTGGGAGGGCCGCCACCTGCCGAAGGAGGACCAGCGCGAGATCGCCCGGCGTTCGGCGCTGGCGCTGACGGCGTGGTCGAAGGCGCTGCTGGCCCGGCGCCCCGACCTGCCGGGCGAGGACGCGGAGTTGCTCTGCTGGGCGGCGCTGTCGGTGTTCGGCAGCGTGTCCGTGCACCACACGTCGGTGGCCCGCCGCCGCTTCGCTCAGCTGCTCGTCGAGCTGGCCCTGGGTGTGTTGGACGCCACACTGCCCACGCCCGTCCCGGCCGCGCATCCGCCGTCGTTGCGGCTCGGCACCCCGTCCCGCCGCGAGCAGGTCCTGGCGGAAGCGACGGCACTGTTCGCCCAGCGCGGCTTCCACGACGTGAGCATGGAGGACATCGGAGCGGCGGCGGGCATCGCGGGCCCGAGCGTCTACCGCCACTTCCCGAGCAAGGCGGCCCTGATGGTGGCGATCGGCCACCGAGCGGCGGACCGGCTGGCCCTGGCGGCCGAGCAGGCCCTCCGGACGTCCGACGAACGCTCGGCCCTGCGCCGCTTGGCGGAGTCGTACGTGCACACGATCCTGCACACGCCGGAGCTGCTGGTGTCGTTCTCGGCGGACCGCGTCACGATGCCGGATCGCGACAAGGCGGATCTGCTGCGCGTACAACGCGATTACGTGGCCCAGTGGGTGACGCTGCTGTCGGCGGTGCGGCCTGCACTGCCCCCGCGCGAGGCGAAGATAACGGTCCACGCGGCCCTGACCATCGCGAACGACCTCGCCCGCACCCGCCGGGTGGCCTCCCGCCCGCACTTCGAAGCCGAGCTGACCACGCTGTTGCACACCGTTCTGGGAGTCGAGGGCCGGCCCGGCATTCACTCGAAAATGTGCACATGACACGAGCAAATGCATGGGAAGACCGGGGCTGAAGCTGGCATCATGGAGGCCCATGGCCGGTCGGCCATTCGCCGATCGGGAGGGGACGCAGCGTGACGACGCTACTCGACAACTTGGCTCCGAACCTCGAATCCGAGGTGGTGGACCTCGGGAGCGTCCCGCTGGCCGTCCTCCGCACCTTGGACACCCCCGAATTCCGCCGTGCGGTCCAGTACGTGGTCGAGGACGCCGGATACGTCCGCGTCTGCGATCAAAAACTCGAAAACGGCTGGTCACGCTGACTTCTCAGCGCCCATGACACCACCCGGAACAGGCCCCGAAGAAATCACGGTCCACCGGCTCAGCAGGGTGGATTTCACCGACTTGGCCCGCGGCGCCGGCGGGGCGCGAGTAGTGCACCGGCTGCAGAAAGCCGAACGTAGCCGCAGGCTGCTGCTCCTCCGCGCGGTGACTGACATCGCCGCGAAGAAGAGCGACCTGCCGGGGCCACTGCCCGATGCCGAACAAGCCTGGGAGCTGCTGGCCCGGGTCCAGGCCGTGGCGCCGGCCGTCCTCGACCTCGTTCTCGCCCACCCCTACACCGGAAGCTGGCTGGGCTACACCTCCCGGTTGCTCCACCGGCAGATCACCGGGGTGTGCCCGCTGTGGGTGCACGTCGGCCACATCCACGCGCTCGCGGCGGCCGCCGCGATCCGGGCCGACCTGCCCTTCGTCGCCGAGATCCCGGTCTGGTCCGGAAATGCCGCACTCCCGGGGCTGGGTGTCGCACGGCTGAACGGCGACAGGCCCTACTCGATCGCCGAAGTGAGGTGCGACCACCGCCGGGAGATCCGCGACGGGACGTCGACGGTGGTACTCCCCGCCGACCTGTCGAGCGACGCCCCGGGCTGGTGGGGCGTACGGCAGCTGACGCTGGGGGCTCCCGCGAAAACACTGTCGCTCCGGCTGGATGACGTCGACCCCTATCGCGGTTCGTACGATCCGGTTCTTCCCCAGCGGCTGCCCGCCGCCGAGGTCCGGGAATGGGAAGTCCTGCTCGGCGAGGCTTGGCAGCTGATCAGCCGCTGCCTGCCTCAGGAGGCCGAAGCCCTGCAGGCGGGCTTCGATTCGGTGGTCCCGCGGGCATTGATGCCGTTCCGCACGTCCAGTGCCTCGAGCAGCGAAGCGTTCGGGAGTGCGATCGTCGCGAGACCCACCGACGCGGCCACGCTGGGCGCGATGGTGATCCACGAATTCCACCACAACCGCCTGAGCGGCCTGTTGCACCTCGTGTGCCTGCACACCGATGATCCCGCCGAACGGTTCTACACCCCGTGGCGCGACGATCCACGACCTCTCGGCGGCGTGTTCCAAGGGGTCTATGCCTTTTTCGGGGTGGCTGCTTTCTGGCGGGCACTCACCCACGACGACAGCTACCGGCCCCGCCGGCTCGCGGAGTTCGAATTCGCCTACTGGCGTGCCGCGACCTGGCGTGTCCTTCGCGTGCTTCGGAACGATGGGGAACTCACCGACGACGGGCGGCTCTTCCTGGACGGCGTCGCCGACCTGATCGGGCCGTGGCAGCAGGAAGAAGTGTCCGCGGCCGCCGCCACAGCCGCAGCCGCGGCCGCCGCCGATCACTACGCCGGATGGCGGCTACGTCACCTGCGCCCGGACCCGGCCGTGGTCGGCGCGCTCGCGGACGCCTGGTGCGCGGGCGAGGCTCGGCCGTCATTCGGCCACCTCGAGGACGGCCTGCCCACCCCGGTACCGGACGGCCGCTGGCGGCATGCCCGCCTCGACCTCGCCCGGCTGGCCATCGGCGACCCCCGGGGGCTGCCGCACTCCTGGTCGACGGTGCCCGACGCCACTTCCGCGGACTTCGCCTACGCCGAGGGCCGCTTTCCCGCCGCTGTGGCCGGCTACCTCGCCGAACTGGCCGAGGATCCCGACCGGCCCGCGGCTTGGGCGGGCTTGGGGCTCGCACTGGCCAAGACGGACGCTGCCCCGGCCGCGCACGCACTCCTCCGTTGCCCTGAGCTGGTCCGCGCGGTGCACCGGGCGGTACGGGCACGGGATTCCTCGTGCCCGCCCGAAGCACTGGCGACGTGGATCGGCTGGCTCGACATCGGCGTGCAACCAGGGGGTTAGCCGTCACAAGGGCAGCGGGTCGATATCGCAATCCGCGCGGAAGCCCCTCCAAGCGGCGACCACACCGGGGTGGTCCTCACCGAGGACGAGCCGATATCGGGCGAGTACCTCGGCGTAGGCCGCCTCCACCCCCGCGAGCTGCCCTGCCGCCCGGAGGTCGAGCACGCGGTTGAAGCGCGCGGCGAGGGTGATCGGGTGATCGACGCCGAGTACGCGCTCGGCCCGGGCCAGAATGTCCGCGCCGAGCTCCAGAGCAGCCTCGGTTTCCTGGAGTGCGGCAAGGTCGCTGGCGAGGTTGACACCACAGACGAGCGCGCTGGGGTGGTCCGGGCCGAGCGTCTCCCGGAACTGGGTCAGCGAACGCTCGTCAAGGCTCTTCGCCGCCGGGTCACCGGCCAGCCGGAGGGTGACGGCGAGATCGACCGCGGCGGCTGTGGTGTGCGGGTGGTTCTCCCCCAGGTTCAGCCGGTACCGCTCGAAGATCTCCTCGCCCAGCTCACGCGCGCCCGAAAGATCGCCCGCGTACCTGAGGTCGATCGAATACCCGAGCGCGCAGGCCATCACGTTGAAGTTGTCCTTGCCGTACCGCTGCTCGAACCGTTCCAGCACTTCCGCGGCCAGCTCCTTGGCGGCTTGGTAGACGCCGGCCTTGCGCCGGGACACCGCGAGGTAGGCGAGTCTCCTCAGCGTCTCGGCGTTGTTGTCGCCGAACATCTTCCGGACGCGGTCGGCGATCACCTCGTGCTCCCGGCGGGCCCACTGGTACCGTCCGGCTTCGCGCTGGCCGATGATGAGGCCCATCAGCGAACTGAGCGTCTCGGCGTGGTCGTAGCCGAGCACTTCGATCTGCCGCCGGTAGTTGGCTTCGTCGAGTGCGACGCTCTCCCGGAAATTCCCGCAGAGCCGCAGGCTGGTGCCGTGGATTCGCGCGGCACGCAGGGTCGCCGGGTCATCCTCCCCGAACAGTGCCTTGGACTTGCGGTAGACGTCCTCGGTCAAGTCACGGGCCGCCATGAAGTCGCCCTGCGCGCTGAGGTCGCCGGCGACGGCGATCTGCGCGGCCAAGGTCTCTTCACTGTCATCACCCGAGATCCGCCGCCGCGTCTCGAGCGTCGTCCGGTTGATCTGCGCGGCGTCGGCGTAGCGACCGGTCACCCAGTAGTAATAGCCGAGACGCTCTGCCGCCTGCACGGTCTGCGGGTCGTCCTCGCCCAGCCGGTCCCGCCATTCGCGCAGCGCCAATTCGGCCAGTCGAATAGCTTCGTCGTGGTCACCCCACAGGTAGAGGAAACTCATGAGATTGAGCACCAGCTGACGCGCCCATGGGTCGTCGCACTCCACGATTTCAGCGGCGTAGGCGTGCGGGAGTACCTCTTGGTAACGCGGCCACTGCTTCGATGAAGCCGGGTCGTTCGGATCCAAGTTGCTGAGCAGGAGGTGAGCGCCGTGCCGCATTTCGGCCCGCCGCTCGGGCGTCATCCTGTTGCGCAACACGAGCTGGACCAGCCGATGGACGATCAGGGTGTCACTGCGGTGGTCGATCTTGGCCAAACCGTAACGGTTGATGTCCCGGATGGCCTTGGACAGCTGAACCGGGTCACGCAGGGCCGAGTCGAGCTCAGGTGAGACCGTGACTCCGCGGACGCCGGAAAAGATCCAGCGCGAAATGGGTTCGGGAGCGAAGAACGCACACACCTGCAGCAGCTGGTGCGCGGCCGGGTTGCGGTTCCTCAGATCGTCGAACGCGACGTTCCAAGCCGCCGCGACCGGCAGCTCGTAGTCGGCCGACGCGGACGTGTCCAGGATCTCCGCGACCTTCTCGTCGAACAACCGCAGGTACTCGTGGACCGGCATCCCGGTTTCCGCACGCCAGGCCGCCGCCTGCTCGATCGCCAGCGGCAGGTCGCCCAGCTTCTCCGCGAGCCGGTCGGCGTCGGCCTCGTCGATCTCCGGGCCACGCCGGTGCAGCAGGTCGAGGCTTTCGGCCCGCGAGAACACCTCGACCTCGATCGGCCGGGCGACGCTGGTCCAGTCCGGGTTCCTCGTGGTGACCAGGATTTCCCCGGACCCGTTGGTGGGAAAGAACGAGCGGACCATTCTGGGGTCCTCGGCCGAGTCGAACACCAGCAGCCACCGCCGGTAGGGCAGTCCGGTGCGCAACGCCTCACGCACGGCCGGGACCGCGGTATCGGCCTCACCTGACCCGGGTAGGCCGAGCTGACGGGCGAGTTCGGTGAACGCGGCCCGGATCTGCGTCGGGTGCGTGGCCTGGATCCACCAGACGATGTCGTAGTCGGCCAGGTGGCTGTAGATGTACTCGACGGCCATCTGGGTTTTCCCGATACCACCCATTCCGTGCAGTACCGAGGGCAGCACCACGTGCGCATCGGCGGGCGCACGTTCCGCGAGCCGCTCGAGGAGTTCGCGGCGGCCGGTGAATTTGGGATTGCGCGGCGGGATGTTACCCCAGATAGCGGGCACTTCGCGCCTCTTCTGGTATTCCAAAGGCGGCTCGGGCCTCATCGCAGTCACGAGCTCACCATAGCTCTCCGCGGAATCACGATTTTCCGGGTCCGACAGTTTTGCTGCTTCCGGGAATTGCCGGGAAGAATCTCGCTCGATCGAGCTAATTCTCAGCGCACGGGACGCATAGGGGCCGCTCAAAGCCCGCATGACCACTCGCTCGAGCGCGACGTCGCCGCCGACGTCCGTGCCCGGCGCGGGAACGGGCGTGCTGTCCGGCGCGTCGACGGCGGCCGAGATCCGGCTGAACGCGCCGAGGGAATCGCCGAACCGCACCGAGGTGGCCCGCATGACTTCGACGGTGTCCGACCTGCGCGCCCCGCTCAACAGGACCTGGCGCACCGAAACGGGAAAGTCGAAGGTCAAGGTGTCCGTGATCCGGTCGTCGTCGACGTCTCCGATCGGCGGCAGCAGACCGCTGTAGAGCACCTCCGCGAGGTGCTCCGATCCCGCTTCCGGCAGGAGCTCCGCCTGCACGAACTGCGCCACCGGGAGCGTGGCCGGTACCGCCGCGAGCATCTTGGCGAGCCGATGTGCGGGTGGCGAAGCCGTGCTGAGGAAGTACCGGACCCGTTCCTGCGCGGACACCTCCTCCCAGTCGTCGACGTCCGGTGCGGCATCGTCCGCGCCCGTACCGCCGAGCAGCACCCTGGCCATCACCGGCCCGGTGTGCTCGCCGCACACCAGCCGGGCCCACCAATCAAGCCAGCGCGGCCCCATCTCCAGCACCGGAACGGGCACCACGCCGTGCCGCGCGGAGGGCACCGGCCCGCCGTCGGCCCAGGCGTCCGGCAGCTCCAGGCCCCACCGGCGGTTCGGCGCCAACGGGCCGGGCACGCTCAACCTGGCTCTGCGAACCTCCAGTCCGCGCGTCCACAGCCGCTGCGGCAGCAGGTGCACCACCGCCGTCGGCATCACGGCCCCCCACTCGGCAAGCACCGCCGGGACCGCCCCGGTCCGCCAGAGTTCGCCCGCCCCGTCGGTCAGCACGAGGACCAGCCGGCGGCCGGCGGGGTCGATCAGCTCGGCCGGATCGCGGGGCTGCGACGTCGGCGCGTCGCCGTGCAGGACCGGCCTGGTGCGGGCGCCGTCGTCGGCCCGGGTGTCGAGCCGGCGGAACTGGACGGTCCGGAAGGCACCCAGCTCCTCGAGACCGGTCCGGAACGCCGAGACCGTGGCTTGCCACAGCCGCATGGACGGCGCCGTGTCGATCACGACGGTCAGATCCAGCCAGCGTTCGATGCCGGGCGCGGTGACCGGCAGCCAGAGCCCGTCCTGAGCCACCCGCTCCGCCGTGGCGACTTCGTCGAGAACGACCTCGCCCGCATCCCGGGACTCGACCTTGCGCTTGAGGGTGCGGAGGGCCCGGACGACGGCGGAGGGCTTGATCAACGCCGAACCCCTGATCGGAAGCGGTACCGCGGAGAGTGTGGCCACACCGGCCTGCCTGGCCTCCGGTCCCGGTTTCCGCGTCGCAGGCTGCACAGGTGCCGGGGCAGGAACCCGGGGAGTAGCCGTGTGCGAAGGCCCATCCGGTTTTTCGGCACCGGCCGAGAGGAACGAACTGTCCCGCGGCAGGACGTCCGCGGTCCGTTGTGGCTGCTCTTCCGGTACCCGGCCCCCGGTGACCATGGTCAGCCAAACGGCATCGGCCAGGTCCCGCCAGTCAATGCCGGACATCCTCGGCACCCCCGTCCGGTTCCCTCGTGTGCCGCGGCCGGCCGGATTCACCCTTCCAGCGCGTGCTCCGGCAGCGGCGGAACAGCCCGGCCCGCCGCGTCATCGCACTGCTGAATTCAACTGCCGCCACAGCGCGTCCATCAAGCGCGGCCACGCGACACCGTCCCTGGAGTAGGCACCGGACGTGGCCAGGTAAACGGCGTCGAGCAGTTTGTCGGCCGGCAGGCCGTCACCGCCTTCCGCGCTGCGGCGGACGAACTCCTCGATCAGTTCCCGGCGGGCGTCGCCGTCTGCTTCGAGCAGGTGCGCGACCACCATCGCGGCGAGCTGCTCGGCGTCGGGTTCCGGCATCTCCAGCCGGAGGCAGCGGCGGAGAAAGGCCGGCGGGAACTCCCGTTCGCCGTTGCTGGTGATGATGACGACGGGGAACGCCCGGCAGCGCACCCGGCCACCGATCACGATGGCCGAGCCGTCCGGGTCGTCGGTGAACACAGCGAGTTCGGGCGACCGATTCCGAATCCGCTCCAGTTCGGGAATGGGGAATTCCGCGTCCTCGAATATGCCGAGCAGGTCGTTGGGC
This sequence comes from Amycolatopsis sp. NPDC051045, assembly GCF_040682955.1. Taxonomy (NCBI): domain Bacteria; kingdom Bacillati; phylum Actinomycetota; class Actinomycetes; order Pseudonocardiales; family Pseudonocardiaceae; genus Amycolatopsis; species Amycolatopsis sp. NPDC051045. The sequence goes on along the minus strand of NZ_JBFBCC010000002.1, from coordinate 255,532 downwards.
AGATCGACCTCGCTCTTGTCCAGCTCGTCGATCAGCAGCACCCTGGGCAGCCGGCGGGGCAGCAAAGCGGTGCCGAGGACGCCCAGCCGCAGGAATTCCCCGATCGGTGGTTCTTCCACGGAGGCACCGGGCTCCCCCGCCACCGCGAACCGGGCGCCGGCCGCCTGCACGCGGCCGATCGCGTCGTACTCGTAGAGACCGGACTTCAACGTGGTGCGGCTCGTGATCGACCACCGCAGCACGCGGCCCAGGCCGAGTTCTCGCGCGATCCGGTAGGCCAGGGTGGATTTCCCGGTACCGGGCCGGCCGGTCACCAGCAGAGGACGCCGCAGGAACAAGGCGGCGTTGACCATGTCGAGCTCCGCCGCGCTGACTCGTTGCCCGGAACGGTGGTGTGCCTGGCCGAGCCGCCGGACCGCTTCGCCGTCATCCGGCGGAGGCTCGTCGAGTTCGGGCAGCGGGCCGCCGTCGAAATCACGCCAAGGCGGAGGTGGTGGCAGGACTTCCGCCAGATCGATGTCCTCGATCAGGCGGCCGGTTCCGCGGTAGATCCACCATTCGGGATCGACCAGCCGGGGGACGTCCGCGACGGATGCCGGCTCTTCAGGAGGCTTGCTCACGTTCATCGACGATTTCCTCCCGCCGTCGCGAATGGCCTGCCTGCCGGTCGAAATGCACCAAGCGACTCGGGTCGTCCCACAATACCACCAAATCTCGCATCACATTTTCGAACGAGGGGCCTGAATCTTGCCGCGTCGGGCGTCGCGCGTCTTTGACACGCATCGCCAAGTCCCCGATTCCTTCACCGGCGGTGAACTCCGCCACCAATTCCCTGAGCGTTTCCGATGCCACACGAGGATGCCAGAGTACCGCCGGAACTCCCGAGCGCAAGGCCGCCGTCAGGCTGTCCGCGCCCGTGCGCGGCTCCGGTGACGGCGCCGCATCGAGGACGACCAGCGCCCATTCCGGTTCACTCAGAACGAGATCGAGATCGGAGCTGTCGTCACCGTTCTCGAAGAACACCCGGGCGCCGGCCGGGTCGGCCATCAACGCGTCCCAGTGCATGTGCCACAGGCGGTGCCAATGACGTGAATTCATCCGCTCGAGGGAACGGACCACGATCACGTAGTCGACCGACAGCGGCCGCGGTGCTCCCGAGTCGTACTCCCGGTGCCAGCGGTGCACCGGGAGGTTCAACAACGCTCGCGGCAGCACGAATTCGAGGGCGACAGTGCCGCGATGTTCGGACCAAAGCCGCTCCGCGCCGACCACGAGGCGATCCACGTGCCGTTCGAGATCGGCGGCGAAGACGAGTTCGGAACCGCCACACGGCGGCGGCCACTCCCCCGGATCCTCCTGGCACCAATGGGACACGAGGTAGCGGCCGGCGTCGATGGCGTCGTGCTCGACCACGATCATCAGGTGCAACCGGGCATTCTCCGGTTGCTCCTGAGCAGCGGCCGCCCGGCGGGCGAGCAGCGCGGACTCGATGCGGAGCCGCCGGGCCTGGAAGTCGTTCCACTCGGTCAACCTGCCGCTCAGCCGCCCCCCGATCCGGTGGGCGACGAGTTCGAGGAAGGCGAACGCCGGCGGCACCCCGTCGGATCCGGCGTTGAAGTCCGCGAGGTAGAAGAACGCCTCCCACGCATTGGGCACCTCGGGTGGTCGCGGCATTCCCGGGCCGCCCGCGCGGCGCATCAGCGCACTCAGCCCCGGGAACACGACCCCGGCGAGCCACTCCCGCAGCCGGTCCTGCTCGGCCGGCGGAAGCAGGTCGAGCACCCGGGGCCGTTGCACCAATTGGTGGATCCGCTCGCATTCCGGCGACCCAGGGCGCATGAAGCCGACGACGTAGGCGAGCGCGAGCATGCCCCCCTCGTACCGCGAGCAGGCGCTGACCACTTCGATCAGCTGGCTCCGGCCGGTGGCGTGCTGCGGGATGGCGAGTTCGACGTCGAGGGTCTGGCTGATCAGCCGAATCATCAGGGAGCGGCCGGTCACGTCGTCCGCGAGCCCGGCCTCGGCCAGCACATCGACCACCGCCTCGCGGATCACGTGGGCCGGCACCGGGCGCAACAGCTCCTCTGCATGGCGCACCTCCCATTCCGGCCGGCCTCACGCGAGCAGCACGATTTTACCCGGCGGACGGGAAGTCCTCCGCTGCCGAAAAGCGGTCATTTGCGGTCGATCGCGCGCCAGCGGGCCACTTGATCGCTCAATCGGCGCACCGGTTCCGACCCGGGCTCGAGCATCTGGATGGCGATCACCAGCTCAGTCAGTCCTCCCGGGTAACGCGCGCAGGTGCGCACGAGTTCGACAACGTGCAACCGGGTCTGCGAATGGTGCGGCACCATCGCCCGGATCTCCGGCCGGAGCCAGCTCAGCAGCACACGCCGGGTGCCTTCCTCCGCAACCGACGGGATGGTCAGCAACAACTCCGTCAGCTCCCAGATCCGGTCGAGGGAAAGCTCTGTCCCCCCGGCCTCCCTGCGCACGCCGTTGACGGGAGGCGTGGACACCGCCGCCCCGGGAAGCGGCGCGAGTCCGTTCGGCGCCACCGCGCCGAGCAGCCGAAGCCAGGCATCCGCGGCGGTTTCCTTCACCCGCACCGGAATCCGCTGGTAAGAATAGGGAACCGCGGCAGGATCGTGGACGACCACGTCGTGGTAGAAGCCGTCCGACACGATCAGCGCGAGCATGGCGCCCGACTCCTTCAACGCCCTCTTCGCTTCCGGCGCATCGAGGATCCGGAAGGCGAAGCTCGTCGCCTGGCTCACGGTGCCGTGGCTCGCTTGAAAGACTTCGCCCGCGTGCAGCGCGACACGGAGCTGAACGTTGGCTTCGTCGACGTGGACGGAGTTGTAGCGACGGAGCTCGGCGAGCAGGGAATCCGGGAACCGGGCCACGAGGCCGGCCTTGGCCACCGACACGGGCAGCTGGATCATCGCGCCGTCACCGGTGTTCTCCTTGAAGCAGTCGTCCCAGGGAATGCCGACCGCGGCGAACGACGCGCGCAACAGGTCCCAGAATCCCTCGTGCACCGCCAACTGGTGGGTCGTCGTGCGCTTCGGGTCGTTGTACCCGGCGATGTCGACGGCCATGATCGTCTTGTGCTGTGCGGCTGGGTCCCCGGTCAACGGACCTCCCCATTACTCGGCGGATCCATTGTCACAGGTTCAGCGCTGCCCGGCCAAGCTCGCGCGGTGAGGACCGCCATGGTGTCCACTTTGTGCGAAAAGCTGTCCAGGGACTGTCCTTGACATGCGAAGATTCGGCGTGCCCACGAGACGCCTGCACCTGGTGAGCGCGGATGAGGACCACCGCGTCTCGACCATCGAACTGTTCTTCGACCTGGTCTTCGTCTACGCCATCACCCAGACCACCCAGCTGATGGCCGACCACCTCAGCCCCGTCGGCGTCGGGCAGGGGCTGGCCATGCTCGCCGTTCTGTGGTGGTGCTGGTGCAGCTACGCCTGGCTCGGCAACACCATCCACGTCGACCACGGGATCGCCCGGCTGGCGATGTTCGGGGCGATGGCGGTGATGTTCCTGGTGTCGCTGACCATTCCCGAAGCCTTCGCCGACCACCCCGGCGGGTTGTTCGCGCCCGCGCTGTTCGTCGTCTGCTACGCGCTCGTGCGGCTGCTGCACCTTTTGGCCTACTTCGGTGCCGCGCAGCACGATGCCGGGTTGCGCCGGGTGCTGCTCAAGATGTTCGTCGGGCTGCTGCCGAGTGTCGGGCTGCTGGCCGTGGCCGCGTTCCTGACCGGGCCGTGGCAGCTGGGGCTGTGGGTCGTCGCGCTGCTCGTCGACTACCTGAACGTCTACTTCGCCGGGCCGGAGGGCTGGCGGCTCAACGCGCCCGCGCACTTCGCCGAGCGGTTCGGGCTGATCACGATCATCGCGCTCGGCGAGTCGATCGTGGCGATCGGCATCGGGATCGGCGCGCTGCCGATGTCGTGGCTGATCGCGGGTGCGGCGGTGTGCGGGCTGGCGCTGGCCGCGGGAATGTGGTGGACGTACTTCGACGTCGTCGCGCGCGTGTCCGAGCACCGGCTGACCCAGGCGACCGGGATCGAACGCGCGAAGCTCGCCACCGACTCCTACACGTTCCTGCACCTGCCGCTGATCGCCGGCATCGTGCTGGTCGCCCTCGGCCTGAAGAAGGCCTTCCTCTACATCGCCGACACCGAGCACCACACGCCCGGCGAAGCACTGCACGGCGTGCCGATCTGGACGCTGTCCGGCGGCCTCGCGCTCTACCTGATCGCGCTGAGCGCCCTGCGCAGGCGCAACCTCGGCAGCTGGAACCACCAGCGGCTGATCCTCGGCGTGCTGCTGGTCGCCGCGACGCCGTTGCTGGAACACGTGCCCGCCGCGGTGCTGCTGCTGATCTTCGCCGCCCTGGTGCTCGGGCTCATCACCTTCGAGCGGCTGCGCTTCGGGGAGTGGCGCAAGCAAGTGCACACCGCTCACTCGTGATTGAACCCGCACTGGCGCGATCCCGGCCGCCAGGTTAACCTACTCGCGAGTAGGTAATGGGATGGAGGGCCACATGGCTGCGCCAAGGAAACGGGACGCGATGGGCTGGGGTCTGTCCGCGCTGACCCGGCTGGCCGGGAGCAAGGTCGTCGATCGGGCCGGGCTGCGCAAGCCCATCGAGGGCCTGGTCACCGCGGGGACCCGCAACGGCTTCCGCGTCGCCGGCGCGGCGACCCGGTCGTTCAAGTCGGTGCAGAAGCTGGGCAAGCCCGCCCGGCTCGCTCCGGCGGCCGATACCGGGCTGTTCGACCTCACGCCGACCGAGGACCAGCAGCTCATCGTCGAAACGGTGACGGAGTTCGCCGCCGAGCAGCTGCGCCCGGCCGCCGCGGACGCCGACGCCAAGCTCGAGGCGCCCGAGGGCCTGCTGAGCCGGGCCGCCGAACTGGGCATCAGCCTGGTCGGCATCCCCGAGGAGCTCGGCGGCGTCGGCACGGAACGCTCGGTGGTGACCAACGCGCTCGTCGCGGAAGCGCTTGCGCACGGCGACCTCGGCCTGGCCGTGGCCGTGCTCGCGCCGTCCGCGGTGAGCACCGCGCTGGTCAGCTGGGGCGACGAGCAGCAGCAGGCCGACTACCTGCCCGCGTTCACCGGCGAGCACGTCCCGGCCGCGGCGCTGGCGCTACAAGAACAAAAGGCGCTGTACGACCCGTTCAAGCCGGCGGCGAAGGCGCGTCGCACCCCGAAGGGCTACCAGCTCGACGGCGTGAAGGCGCTGGTCCCGCGCGCGGCGCAGGCGGAACTGTTCATCGTTTCGGCCGACCTCGAAGGCCGCGGCCCGGCGTTGTTCCTCGTCGAGTCGTCGAGCGCCGGCGTGTCCATCGAGGCCGAGCCGGCGATGGGCCTGCGCGGCGCCGGGACCGGCAAGCTGCACCTGGAGAACGTGGCGCTGCCCGCGGGCGCGCTGCTCGGTGGCGGGAAAGCGGACGTCTTCGCCGAGGTCGTGCGGCTGTCGCGGCTCGGCTGGGCGGCACTGGCCGCCGGGACCGCGAAGGCCGTCCTCGACTACGTCGTGCCGTACGTCAACGAGCGGACCGCGTTCGGCGAGCCGATCAGCCACCGGCAGGCGGTGGCGTTCTCCGTCGCCGACATCGCGATCGAGCTGGAGGGCCTGCGGCTGGTGACGCTGCGCGCCGCGGCGCGGGCCGAGCAGGGCAAGTCCTACGCCCGCGAGGTCGCACTCGCGCGGAAGCTGGCCGTGGACAAGGGCATGCAGATCGGCAGCGCGGGCGTGCAGCTGCTCGGCGGGCACGGCTTCGTCAAGGAGCACCCGGTCGAGCGCTGGTACCGGGACCTGCGGGCCATCGGCGTCATGGAAGGCGCCGTCCTTCTCTAGGTTTCGGAAAGGCTTTGCACCATGATCAACCTGGAAGTCCCCAAGAAGGCCGGCGCGCTGATCAACCAGGCGTACCAGGCCGCGGCCGAGGTGTTCCGGCCGATCTCGCGCAAGTACGACCGCGCGGAGCACACCTACCCGGCCGAGCTGGACATGTTCGCGGCGCTGCTGGACGGGCTCAACTCCTCCGGCGAGGGCGGCGCGGGCGCGGCGGGCGTGCGGCGGTCCGGTTCCGACAAGAACGAGAAGGGCAACCGCAACGGCGCCAACCTGAACGTCGTCCTCGGCACGATCGAGATGTGCTGGGGCGACGTCGGCCTGCTGCTGTCGATGCCGCGCCAGGGCCTCGGCAACGCGGCTATCGGCTCGGTGGCCACGGACGAGCAGCTGGAGCGCTTTTCCGGCATGTGGGCGGCGATGGCGATCACCGAGCCGAGCTTCGGCTCGGACTCGGCGGCGGTCAGCACGACCGCCCGCCTCGACGGCGACCACTACGTCCTCAACGGCGAGAAGATCTTCGTGACGTCGGGTGAGCGCGCGGACGCGGTGGTCGTCTGGGCGACGCTGGACAAGTCCAAGGGCCGCGCGGCGATCAAGTCGTTCGTGGTCGAGAAGGGCACGCCGGGCTTCGAGGTGGTGCGCACCGAGCACAAGCTCGGCATCCGCGCGTCCGACACGGCGGTGCTGCGCTTCGAGAACTGCCGCGTGCCCAAGGAGAACCTGCTGGGCACGCCGGAGATCGACACGAAGAAGGGGTTCGCGGGCGTCATGCAGACGTTCGACAACACCCGTCCCCTCGTGGCGGCGATGGCGATCGGCGTGGCCCGCGCCGCTCTCGACGAGACGCGCCGGATCCTCACGGAAGCCGGGGTCACGATCGACTACGACCGCCCGGCGAACAGCCAGCACGCGGCCGCGGCGGAGTTCCTCCGCCTGGAAGCGGACTACGAGTCGGCGTACCTGCTGACGCTGGAATCGGCGTGGATGGCCGACAACCGCAAGCCGAACTCGCTGCAGGCGTCGATGGCGAAGGCCAAGGCCGGGCGTTCGGTGGTGGAGATCGCCCTGAAGTGCGTCGAACTGACCGGGGCGTACAGCGAAGAGTCGCTGCTGGAGAAGTGGGCGCGGGACGCGAAGATCCTCGACATCTTCGAGGGTACGCAGCAGATCCAGCAGCTCATCGTTGCTCGCCGGATCCTGGGGAAGACGAGCGCCGAACTGAAGTGAGGGCCGCTGAAGGCCACCCCGGCCGGGGTGGCCTTCAGCGCGTTCCGGAGATCTGGTCGTCCAGGAACTCGTCCAGGTACCGCCAAGTGGTGGCCCGCGCCTTGCGACCGGTCAGAACGCCCAGGTGCCCGCCCGGGGCCGTCTTGAAGCGGACCTCCGGGGCCTTGTCCAGCAGCTCCACCACGCGCTCCACCGACGGTCGAGGCGCGATCGTGTCGTTCTCGCCCGCCACCACCAGTGTCGGCACTCGGACCGATGACAGCGAAATGATGCGGCCGTTCAGGTCCACCTTGCCCTCCGCCAGGTCGTTCGTGCGGAACAGGCGGTGGTACAGCTGGCCGAACGTGCGGCCCGGGTAGGCGTACATGTTGCTCATGAAGTGGTCGACCGCTTCGATCTGGGCCAGGTAGTCGCGGTCGTCGAGGTGGGACAGGATCGCCAGTGGCTTGGTGATCTCCTTGCTGATGCCCGTCGCGCGGAACACGCGGCTGACCAAATAGGACGGTGCGCCGCCGAACACGCGATAAATGGGCGTCAGCAGGTGGCCGTTCGTCAGGTCGACCAGGGGGCGGAACGGCGCCACGATCGGGATCGCCGTGAAGTCCACCGGTGAGCCGATCGCGGTGATCGACGCGATCGGGAGGTCCGGGCGGTCGGCGTTCACCAGCAGCGAGAAGATCCCGCCGAGCGACCACGACACCAGGTGGACCGCCTGGCCGCCCGAATCGAGGCTCACCTTGCGGATCGCGCGCGGCAGCACCTCGTCGATCCAGTGCTCGATGCCCAGGCGCCGGTCGGAGAACGCCACCATGCCGTAGTCGACGAGGTAGGTGTTGCGGCCGCCCTCGATCAGGTGCTCGATGAGGCTGCAGCCGCGGCGCAGGTCGAAGCAGATCGCCGGCGCGGCGAGCGGCGGCACCAGCAGGATCGGCGGTCCGGACACCGTCCCGCCGCTGTGCGTCATCCGGTACAGCGAACGGTTGGGCCCCTGGTCGACCAGCACCCGCGGCATCGGGCGCAGGTCGGCGACGCCGCCGTGCAGCACCTTGCCGACCACGTTCGATGCCGCGGCGGCCAGCCGTGCGGGTGGTGAAGCCATTGCTCGTGCCTCCTGAACGCGGACTCGGAGGCAATCTTGCCGGGCGGAGCGGGCGGACTCAACATCGCCACACCAGCAAGCACCCGGCAAGCACGTCCAATTCGGACAGTCGCTAGTCCGTCCGAGTTACCCCGGGCCCGCTCTCCGCGGCCCGCGCTTCGTAGGCCGCCCGGACCGGGGAATCTGCCGCTGAAGCCAAAAGCCGGTCCGCCTTCAACGCCCGCGCGAGCGTCTCGCCCGCCCGCCGGGGCAGCAGCCGCGTGAGCTTGCCCATAGTGCCCAGCGACCGGGGCACGAAAACGTCGAAACGAGGCTTGCGCAGCGTGGATACGATGGCGTCGGCCACCTCTTCCGGCCGCACCGACTTGAACATCTTCGCCTCGCCGAGGCCGCTCGCGAGCTCCGTCCGCACGATGCCCGGCATCACGCAGGAGACGTGGACGCCGCTGCCGTGCAGCTCCAGGTGCACCGCCTCGGACAACCCGACGACGGCGTGCTTGGTGGCGCAGTAGGTCGCCGCGCCGGGGAAGCCGGCCTTGCCCGCGAACGAGGCGACGTTGACGATGTGCCCGCTGCGCCGCGGCCGCATCCGCTTCACCGCCTCGCGCGTGCCGTGGATGACGGCGTGCACGTTGATCTCCAGCTGACGCCGGGTCGTCGCGTCGCTCTCGGCCTCGAGCTCACCGAGCGGCATGATCCCGGCGTTGTTGATCAGCACGTCGATCCGGCCGTGGCGGCGTTCGACCTCGTCGAGGAATTCCGTGAAGCCGCGGATGTCGGTGACGTCCAGGGGCAGCGCCTCGGCGCCCAGCTCGCCGGCGGTCTTCTCGGCCCGGACCTGGTCGAGGTCGCCGATCACCACCTTCGCGCCCAGGCGGGACAGCGCCGACGCGGTCGCCGCGCCGATCCCCTGCCCGCCGCCGGTGATGACGACGACCTTGCCCGCGAGCTCCTCGGCCATGGCGACTCCTTGGTCTGTTGACACCGCGCCAACAGTGTCACCCCAGCCGCCGGATCGCGCTACCCCACGCGCTGCTCCAGCACCTGCCCGACCCACTCGTCGACGGCGAACTGAACCGTCGGCTTGAAGCCCTGGCTCTCGTAGTACCGCTGCAGCCCGCCGTCACCGCCGGCCCAGCAGTCGACGCGCACGAGATCGATGCCGCGCCGCCGCGCCTCGTCGAGGGCGTACTCGACGAGGCGCCCGCCGACGCGCCGCCCGGTGAACCGCCGCGACGTGATCAGCAGGCGGATGTACAGCTCGCGCTCGTCGACCGCCGGCACGTGCGGGTCGTGTTCCTCCGAGACGATCAGCGCGCCGGCGGGCTCGCCGTCGACCACCGCGATGCGCAGACCCGGGTCCGCGGCCATGCCCTTGACCCCCTCGACGCGCTTCGGGACGCGGCTCCACGGCTCGGTCCCCCACTGCTTCGAGCTACCGCGGGCGACCAGCCATTCGACGGCTTCGTCGAAGAAGCGCAGCAGCGTGTCAACATCCCCGGAATCACCCGAGCGGATGACGGTGTTGTCCATCCCCCCTGTTTACCGCACGGTGAGCACGCGCGGGCCGTCTTCGGTGATCGCGACGGTGTGCTCGACGTGCGCGGCCCGGCTGCCGTCGGCGGTGAGGATCGACCAGCCGTCCTCGGCGTACCGGTAGGCGTCGCCACCCCGGGTGAGCATCGGCTCGATCGCCAGCACGAGCCCCGGCTTGAGGCGCATCCCCCGGCCCGGGCGGCCCTCGTTCGGCAGGTGCGGGTCCTCGTGCATCGCGCGGCCGATGCCGTGCCCGCCGTGGTCGTCGAGCATGCCGTGCCCCTGCGCGCGCCCGGCGACGCCGACGGCGTGGGAGATGTCGCCGAGCTTCGCACCCGGCTGCGCGGCGGCGATCCCGGCTTGCAGGGCCCGCTCGGTGGCCGCGATGAGCGCGAGGTCGGCGGGGTCGGCGTCGCCGACGACGAAGCTGATCGCCGCGTCGCCGTTCCAGCCGTCGAGAACGGCACCGCAGTCGATGCTGACCAGGTCGCCGTCCTGGAGGCGGTACGCCGTCGGGATCCCGTGCACGACGACGTCGTTGACGCTGGCGCACAGGACGTTGGGGTAGGGCATCGGCGCCGACCGGGGCTGGTAGTGCAGGAACGACGGTTTCGCCCCGGCTTCGCCGATGACCTGCGCGGCGACCTCGTCCAGCTCACGCAGGGAGACGCCGATGGCGGCGGCCTCCTTGACCGCCTGCAGCGTGTTCGCCACCACTCGCCCGGCTTCGCGCATCATCGCCAGCTCGGACTCCGTTTTGATCTCAACCATGACGATAACTATACCGGTATAGTTATCGCTGTCGAGTGGGGGACGCCCGCGGCTCAGCCGACCCCGAGGTGCCGCGAGATCAGCATCTTCTGGACCTCGCTGGTCCCCTCGCCGATCTCCAGGATCTTCGCGTCGCGGTAGAAGCGGCTCACCGGGAACTCGTTCATGAACCCGTAGCCGCCGAAGATCTGCGTCGCGTCGCGGGCGTTGTCCATCGCCGCGTTCGAGGCCACCAGCTTCGCGATCGACGCCTCCTTCTTGAACGACTCGCCGCGCAGCATCTTCGACGCCGCCTGGTAGTACGCCAGGCGGGCCGTGTGCGTGCGGACCTCCATGTCCGCGATCTTGAACTGGATCGCCTGGTACTCGCCGATCCGCTTGCCGAACGCGACGCGGTCCTGCACGTAACGCAGGGACTCGTCCACGCACCCCTGTGCCAGGCCCACCGAGAGAGCGGCGATCGCCACCCGACCTTCGTCCAAAATGGACAGGAACTGGGCGTACCCGCGGCCCCGGGCGCCGATCAGGTTTTCCGCCGGAATGCGGACATCCGAAAAGGACAGCTCGTGCGTGTCCGAGCAGTTCCAGCCGACCTTGGAGTACTTCGGTGCCACCGCGAAACCCGGCGTGCCGGACGGGATGAGGATCGCCGAGATCTCCTTGCGGCCGTTCTCCATCACGTCGGTGACGGCGGTGGCCGTGACGAACCGGGTGATGTCCGTGCCCGAGTTCGTGATGAACGCCTTGCTGCCGTTGACCACCCACTCGTCACCGTCCAGCGAGGCGCGCGTGCGCGTCGCGCCCGCGTCCGAGCCGCCGCCCGGTTCGGTCAGGCCGAAGCCGCCCAGCGCCGTGCCCGCGCACAGGTCGGGGAGCCACTTCTCCTTCTGCTCCTGGGTCCCGAAGCGGTAGATCGGCATCGCGCCGAGAGAAACGCCGGCTTCGAGCGTGATCGCCACCGACGAGTCGACCCTGGCCAGTTCCTCCAGCGCCAGGCACAGGGCGAAGTAGTCGCCGCCCATGCCGCCGAACTCCTCGGGGAACGGCAGGCCGAACAGGCCCATTTCGCCCATTTTCGCGACGATGGCGTACGGGAACTCTTCCTTCTCGTACAGCTCGCCGATGACCGGCGCGACTTCGGCGTGCGCGAAGTCCTCGACGGTCTTGCGGAGGGCCTCGTACTCCTCGTCCAGGCGGAAGTCGATCACTGCTGCTCCTCTTGGGGCGTGACTACGGCAAGGGTTTCGTCCAGCGCGACCTGTTGGCCGGCCCGGACGGGGAGTTCGCTGACCACGCCGTCGATCGGCGCGGTGACCGTGTGCTCCATCTTCATCGCTTCGACCACCAGCAACGGTGTCCCGGCGCGCACCACGTCCCCGGCCGCCACCTTCACCACGAGCACCGTGCCCGGCATCGGGCTGGTGACCGGGCCCGCCCCGGCGGCCTCGCCGCGCGACGCCAGCACGAACTCCTGTTCCCCGAAGGGGAAGCTGAGCCCGTCGCGCGCCAGCCAAACCGTCCGGTCCGGACTGCAGGCCTGGCGGTAGCGGTGGAATCCGCCGGCGTGCCGGATTTCGAGCACGTCGCCGTCGCGCCGCGCCGACACCTGAACCGGCTCGGCGTCGTCCACCAACACCGTCGCGGCCGAAGGCGTGCCCTGCACCCGAACCACGGCCTTGCCGGCGCCGGACTTCAGCCGGAACGTCACCCCGCCGGAGCCACCTATCCGCCAGCCGTCCGGCACGTCCCACGGGTCCACCACGGGCCCGGACGGCTGCAGCTCCAGGAACCGGTCCAGCGCGGCCGCGACGAAGAACTCCGCGGGCACGTCCGACGAGACCAAGGCGGACAGCTGCCGGTCGACCAGTTCGGTGTCGAGCCGGCCGGCGCGGACGTCGGCGTCGGCCAGCAGCCCGCGCAGGAACGCGGTGTTCGTGCCGATGCCCAGCACCGCCGTGTCGGCCAGGGCCAGGTCGAGCCGGTGCAGCGCCGCCGCGCGGTCCGGCCCCCAGGCGATCACCTTGGCCAGCATCGGGTCGTAGTTCGAGCCGACCACCGCACCCGGCGTCATCCACGAGTCGACGCGGACGCCGTCGCCGGACGGCTCGTGCACCGCCAGCACCGTGCCGCCGGTCGGGATGAAGCCGCGCGCCGGGTCCTCGGCGTACACCCGGGCTTCGACGGCGTGGCCGTTCAACACCACATCGTCCTGGACAAGGGAAAGCCGCTCGCCCGCCGCCACCCGAACCTGCCACTCGACCAAGTCGAGGCCGGTGACGAGCTCGGTCACCGGGTGCTCGACCTGCAGCCGGGTGTTCATCTCCATGAAGAAGAACTCGTCCGGGGTCTTCGCCGACATGATGAACTCGACGGTGCCCGCGCCGACGTACCCCACCGAGCGCGCGGCCTCGACCGCCGCCGAGCCCATCTTCTCGCGGGTGACCTCGTCGAGCAGCACCGACGGCGCTTCCTCGATGATCTTCTGGTGCCGCCGCTGCAGGCTGCACTCGCGTTCGCCGAGGTGGATGACGTTGCCGTGCGTGTCGGCCAGCACCTGGATCTCGATGTGCCGCGGCGTCGTGACGAACCGCTCCACCAGCAGCGTGTCGTCGCCGAACGAGCCCTTGGCCTCGCGCCGCGCGGACTCGATCGCCGCCTCCAACTCTTCGGGGGCGTGCACCAGCCGCATCCCCTTGCCGCCACCACCGGCGGACGGCTTGAGCAGCAGCGGATAGCCCACCTTCGCGGCGGCTTCCGCGAAGCCACCTTCTGGAATGTCCACATCGGACGTGCCGGGCACGACCGGGACGCCGGCCTTCGACACCGTCGCCTTGGCGCGGATCTTGTCGCCCATGGCGTCGATCGCCGCGACCGGCGGGCCGATGAACACCAGCCCGGCGGCCTCGCAGGCCCGCGCGAACTCGGCGTTCTCCGCCAGGAAGCCGTAGCCGGGGTGCACGGCCTGCGCACCCGACGACACGGCAGCGTCCACGATGGCCGGAATCGACAGGTAACTGCGGGCGGCCTCCGCCGGGCCGATGCGCACCGCCGTATGCGCCTCGCGGACGTGCCGCGCGTCGGCGTCCGCGTCGCTGTACACGGCGACCGCGCGGATGCCGAGGGCGCGCAGCGTGCGGATGACCCGGACCGCGATTTCGCCCCGGTTCGCGACCAAAACTGAGTCGAACATGCCCCTCACATCCGGAAGACGCCGTAGTTGACCTCGGACAGCGGTGCGTTGGCCGCGACCGAGAGGGCCAGACCGAGCACCGTGCGGGTGTCCGCCGGGTCGATCACGCCGTCGTCCCACAACCGCGCGGTGGAGTAGTACGGGCTGCCCTGCGCCTCGTACTGCTCGCGGATCGGGTCCTTGAACGCCTCTTCTTCCTCGGCCGACCACTCGCCGCCGCGGGCTTCGATCGAGTCGCGGCGGACCGTCGACAGCACCGACGCCGCCTGCTCGCCGCCCATCACCGAGATCCGCGCGTTCGGCCACATCCACAGGAACCGCGGCGAGTAGGCCCGGCCGCACATCGAGTAGTTGCCCGCTCCGAAGGACCCGCCGATCACGACGGTCAGCTTCGGCACCCGCGCGCAGGCCACCGCGGTGACCATCTTCGCGCCGTGCTTGGCGATGCCGCCCGCCTCGTACGCGCGCCCGACCATGAAGCCGGTGATGTTCTGCAGGAACAGCAGCGGGATCGAGCGCTTGTCGCACAGCTCGATGAAGTGCGCGCCCTTCATCGCCGACTCGGCGAACAGCACGCCGTTGTTCGCGACGATGCCGACCGGGTGGCCGTGGATCCGGGCGAACCCGGTGACCAGGGTGGCGCCGTACTCCTTCTTGAACTCGCCGAACCGGCTGCCGTCGACGATCCGCGCGATCACTTCGCGCACGTCGTAGGGCGTGCGCGGGTCGGTCGGCACGACGCCGTACAGCTCGGCCGGATCGACGGCGGGCGCTTCGGTCGCCACGACGTCCCACGGGCGCGGCGCCCGCGGACCGAGCGTCGAGACGATCGACCGGACGATCCGCAGCGCGTGCGCGTCGTCGTCGGCCAGGTGGTCGGTGACGCCGGACTGGCGGGCGTGCACGTCGCCGCCGCCCAGTTCTTCCGCCGTCACGACCTCGCCGGTCGCGGCCTTCACCAGTGGCGGACCGCCGAGGAAGATCGTGCCCTGGTTCCGGACGATCACGGCCTCGTCGCTCATCGCCGGGACGTACGCGCCGCCGGCGGTGCAGGAGCCGAGCACCGCGGCGATCTGCGGGATGCCCCGTGCGGACATCGTCGCCTGGTTGTAGAAGATCCGGCCGAAGTGTTCACGATCCGGGAAGACCTCGTCCTGCCGGGGCAGGAACGCGCCGCCGGAGTCCACCAGGTAGACGCACGGCAGGTTGTTGTGCAGCGCGACCTCCTGGGCGCGCAGGTGCTTCTTCACCGTCATCGGGTAGTACGTGCCGCCCTTGACGGTGGCGTCGTTGGCGACGACCACGCATTCCCGGCCCGACACCCGCCCGACGCCGGTGATGATGCCCGCGGACGGCGCTTCGTCGTCGTAAAGGCCGTTGGCCGCCAGCGGCGACAGCTCCAGGAACGGCGAACCCGGGTCCAGCAGCGTGTCGACGCGGTCCCGCGGCAGCAGCTTACCGCGCTCGACGTGCCGGGTGCGCGCCTTCTCCGGCCCGCCGAGCCGGGCGCTCGCCAGCCGTTTGCGGAGGTCTTCGACCAGCTCCGCGTGGGATGTGGCGTTGCGGGCGTAGGCCTCGCTGTCCGGGGCAGCCGAAGTCCCCAGTGCCGGCGTGTCCATGGGCTCCCTCGAAGTTAGCAGTCGTTAACCTCCGGTGCGATGTTAGCGACCGCTAACGTGGGTGTCCAGTCGCCGGAACGCGGAAAGGCCACCCCGGCGGACCGGGGTGGCCTCCGGGGCCGCACCTCAGCCGATCGCCGCCCGCAGCGGGGCGTAGTAGCCGCCCGACTGGCCGGCCACGGTCGGGTGATACGACTCGATCACCGGCCAGGTCAGGCTGTGCAGGTAGTCGTCGGCCGACGAGCAGATGTTGTGCCCGACGAACGCCGACCGGACGTCGACGAACGTCGCGCCCGCCGATGCCGCCCGCGACTGGATCACCGACGCGAGCGCGTCGGCGCCCGAGTTGATCGCGGTGCGCTTGGTGTCGCTCAGCCCCACCCAGCAGGAGCCGGGCACGGTGTAGAAGCGCGGGTAGGACAGGACGACGAGCTTGGCGCCCGGCGCCTTGGCCTTGATCGCGTTGTAGGTGTTGGTCAGCAGCGGCGGCAGCGTGTTGTTGACGTACGTCTTGGCCGTGTTGACCCGGTTCACGCAGTCGGAATCACTGCCCAGGGTGCAGGTCTGGATCACGTCGCTGAACCCGGCGTCGTTCCCGCCGACGGTCACCGTGACGAGCGTGGCCGACGAGGGGATCGAGTTCGCCTGGTTGATCACGTCGCCGGTGCGGGCCCCGGAGCAGGCCAGGAACGTGAACGAGGTTCCGCTGTGGGCGTTGGCCCACAGCTGCGGATAGGCCTTGGAGCTGCGGTAACAGCTCCCGGAACTGCCGTAGCTGCCGGCTCCGACCCCCGAGGAGTAGGAGTCACCGACCGCCGCGTAGACGGTCCCGGCGGCTTGGGCGAGGCCCGTGACGCCGAGTGTGGCAAGGACAACGGCCCCCAGGGCCGTACTCAACCGTAGGAGGGTTCGCCGGAAATTACGGGTGGGAACAGCCATGGGTCACTCCTTTGTGACAGGGCCGACCCAAATAGGACAGCAGGTGGGAGGCTCACAAGGAACCCCTAGATACCGGTGGATACCCACTCGGCCCACACCGGAAGGATGAATTGTCAGCGATCGGTCAGCCGCGGCCGGCCGGCGGCGCCCCGGCCGTTCCCCGAACCGGACGTTAGCGCTCGCTAACCTGCCGCTCTAATATGGCCGGATGCCGGCCAACCCCACCCCTCTCGTGAACGGCGAGAAGGCGAACAGGCGCGAACAGATCCTGTCCGCGGCCGCCGAGCTGTTCGCCCACCACGGCTTCCACGGCGTCGGCATCGACGACATCGGCGCCGCGGTCGGCATCTCCGGTCCGGCGCTCTACCGGCACTTCCGCAGCAAGGACGCGATCCTCGGCGAGATGCTGAACTCGATCAGCCGCTACCTGCTCGACGGCGGCACCGCCCGGGCAAGCCGTCCGGGTGATGCCGACGACACGCTGATCGGGCTCGTGCGGTTCCACGTCGACTTCGCCCTCGCGCACCCGGCCCTGATCACCGTCCAGGAACGCAACCTCGCCAACCTCACCGACGCCGACCGCAAGCAGGTGCGCGCGCTCCAGCGCCAGTACGTCGAGGTGTGGGTGCGCGTGATCCGCGAAGCGGTCCCCGAGCTGGGAGAACGGCAGGCGCGGTCGGCAGCACACGCCGTGTTCGGATTGATCAACTCGACCCCGTACAACCGCCATCTCGGTGACGACGAACTCGCCGAGCTGCTCTGCCGGCTCGCACTGGGTGCCCTCCGCGCCGCCGGATGACCACCGGCGGATCAAGGTATCCCCACGAGGGCCGTCGCTGGTGTTTGATGGGGCACGTGGACCCGGATTGGAGCGAGCAGGAGCGCCGGCTCGTCGAGAAGGCTCAGCGCGCGTTGACCGCGCTGAGCCTCGGCGACGACGCCGAAGCACTGGGCGAGGTCGCCCCGTCGGCCGCCGAGCCGGCGGGCCGCGCGGACGAGACGAAGGCCCTGATGCTGCTGCTCTTCGGCGAGTGCAGCGCGATGGTCTCCACCCTCGGAGACGGGGGCAGCGCCCCGGTGAAGGTCCAGGTGTTCGACGAGGACGGCGAAGAGGTCTCGATCGACCAGGCCGACCCGCCGGTGCGGACCGCGGTCCGCACCCTGCTCGCGGAGGTGCACGGCAACACCGAAGCCGCGCAGGAGCAGGTCGAGATCGCCCTGGCCAACGCGGCGCCGGACGAGGTCGACAGCCTCGTCCTGCAGGCGCTGCGCTGGACGATCCGGCTGTCGGCGGAGTGCCTGGACCGCGACCTGCCGGTGGCGCCCTGGATCTCCGAAGCCGTCTCGGACTAGGGCGCTAGCCCAGCAGCTGCTTCACCAAGGCCGCGATCTGGCCGGTCTCGATGAGGAACGAATCGTGGCCGTACGGCGACGACACCACCGACGGTTCCGGCGCGCCCGGGATCCCGGCCGCGATCTCCGCCGACTGGTACAGCGGGTAGAGCCGGTCGCTGTCGACGCCGCCGATCACCGCCCGCGCCGTCACCCGGCCCAGCGCCGCCGCCACGCCGCCGCGGCCGCGGCCGACGTCGTGGGTGTTCATCGACTCCGTCAGCACCAGGTAGCTGTTCGCGTCGAAGCGGCGCGCCAGCTTGCCCGCGTGGTGGTCCAAATAGGACTCGACGGCGAACCGGCCGCGCCGCAAGGGGTCCTCGTCACCTTGGTACGCCCGGCCGAACCGCTGGGCCAGCTCGGGTTCGCTGCGGTAGGTGACGTGCGCGATCCGCCGGGCGATGCCGAGTCCCCGAAACGGCCCTTCCGGCGCCGAGTAGTAGTCGCCGCCGTGGAAGGACGGGTCGCTGCGGATCGCGTGCAGCTGCGGCGAGGCCCAGGCGATCTGCTCGGCGGACGCCCGCGCGGTCGACGCCAGCACCAGCACCGAAGCCACTCGCGAGGGCAGCGACACCGCCCACTCCAGCGCGCGCATCCCGCCCATCGAGCCACCGACGACGGCCGCCCAGCGGTCGATTCCGAGGTGCTCCGCCAGCACCGCCTCGGCGGCGACCTGATCGCGGACCGTCACGACCGGGAACCGGCTGCCCCACGGTCGGCCGTCAGGCGAAGGCGACGACGGTCCGGTCGAGCCTTGGCAGCCGCCCAGCACGTTCGGGACCACGACGAAGAACTCGTTCGTGTCCACGGCCTTCCCGGGCCCGATCAGCCCGTCCCACCAGCCCGCGCTCGGGTGCCCCGGCTCGGCGGGCCCGGCCGCGTGGCTGTCCCCGGTCAGCGCGTGTTCGACGAGGACCGCGTTGGACGCGTCCGTGTTGAGCGTCCCCCACGTTTCGTACGCGAGGGAAAAAGCGGGCAGCACGCCACCGGCCTCCAGCGCGAGCGCGCCGGGGCCGGTGACGAACTCCCGGCGGCCCGGCGGATCACCGATCCGCCAGGCGCCGGTGACGGGCTCAGCCGTCACAGTTCCGCCTTGGCCGCCCGGAATCCGGCCTCGAGGTCGGCCTTGAGGTCCTCGATGCCCTCCAGCCCGACGGCGAGCCGGACCAGCCCGGGCGTGACGCCGCTGGAGAGCTGCTCCTCGGGCGTCAGCTGGCTGTGCGTGGTCGAGGCCGGGTGCACGATCAGGCTGCGGACGTCACCGATGTTCACCAGCTGGCTGTGCAGCTCGGTGCCGTCGACGAACTTCCGGCCCGCCTCGACGCCGCCGCGCAGGTCGAACGACAGGACCGCGCCCGCACCGCGCGGGAGGTACTTCTGCGCGTTGGCGTGGTGCGGGCTCGACGGCAGGCCGGCGTAGTAGACCTTTTCGACCTCGTCGCGCTGCTCCAGCCACTCGGCCAGCGCCTGCGCGTTCGCCACGTGCCGCTCGAGGCGCAGCGACAGCGTCTCGATGCCCTGCAGGATCAGGAAGCTGTTCCACGGCGCGATCGCCGCGCCGGTGTCGCGAAGGATCTGTACGCGCGCCTTCGCCGCGTACGCGCCCGGGCCGAGCGCCTCCCAGTACTTCAGGCCGTGGTAGCTCGGGTCCGGCTCGTTGAAGCCGGGGAACTTCGCCGGGTCCTGGCCGAAGTCGAACGTGCCGCCGTCGACCAGCACGCCGGCCACCGTCGTCCCGTGGCCGCCGAGGTACTTCGTCGCGGAGTGCACGACGACGTCCGCGCCGTGCTCGATCGGGCGCAGCAGGTACGGCGTGGGCACGGTGTTGTCGACGACGAGCGGGACACCCGCCTCGTGCGCGACGTCGGCGACGCCGCGGATGTCCAGGACGTTGCTGCCCGGGTTGGCCAGCGTCTCGGCGAAGAACAGCTTCGTGTTCGGCCGGACGGCGGCACGCCACTGCTCCAGGTCGTCCTGGTCGTCGATGAACGTGACCTCGATGCCGAGCTTCGGCAGCGTGTAGTGGAAGAGGTTGTAGGTGCCGCCGTAGAGCGACGGGCTCGAGACGAAGTGGTCGCCCGCACCCGCGAGGTTGAGGATCGCCGCCGTGGTCGCGGCCGAGCCGGACGCGAACGCCAGCGCCGCGACGCCGCCTTCGAGCGCGGCGAGCCGCTGCTCCAGCACGTCCTGGGTCGGGTTCATGATCCGCGTGTAGATGTTGCCGGGCTCGGCGAGGCTGAACAGGTCGGCGCCGTGCTGGCTGTCCCGGAAGACGTACGACGTCGTCTGGTAGATCGGCGTCGCCCGCGCCCCCGTGGCCGGGTCCGGCGCGGCGCCCGCGTGGATCTGCTTGGTCTCGAAGGACCACGCCGAGGTGTCGTCCGCGCTCATCGGTTCTCCTTGCGGCTCAAGGGATTCATGAAGGGGCTACCAGGACGAAGCTACGTGCGCCGAACGGCCTACCCAACCCTTCCCACCTCCTGGGAGCTGCGTTCTCTTGCCTAATTAATCTCTTTGTGTCTAAGATACTTATCAGAAGAGATTCACGGGCATGGAGGTAGTGATGACAGAGCGAGTACAGGTGCTGGTCGTCGGGGCCGGACTGGGTGGGTTGTCGGCGTCGCTGTTCCTGGCACAGGCGGGAGTGGACGTGCTGACCGTCGAACGGCACGCGGGGACGTCGGTCCACTCGCGCGCCGCCGGGCAGAATTGGCGCACGATGGAGTTGTTCCACTGGGCGGGAATCGACCGCGAGGTGCTGGCGGCGAGCCCGCGGGCGTCGCAGGGGCTGCGGATCACCGTCGCGACCAGCCTGGCCGGCCGGGTGCTGCACCGACTCGTCCAGGACGGCAGCGAGTTCGACGTCTCGGCCGCGACGACGCTGCCCGCCGCGATGGCCGGCCAGGACGTCGTGGAGCCGATCCTGCTGGCCCACGCGGAAAAAGCCGGCGCGCGGGTGGAGTTCCGGACCGAACTGACCGACCTGGCCCAAGACGGCGACGGCGTCACCGCCACCCTGCGCCACCGCGATTCCGGCGCGGAAACCCTGGTGCGCGCGGACTACGTCGTCGCCGCCGACGGCGGCCGCAGCGGGATCCGGCAGCGGCTCGGCATCGGGACCACGGGGATGGACGCGCTGAGCCACTGCCTCGGCGTGGTGTTCGACGCCGACCTCGGCGACCGCGTCCAGGCCGGGGTGTCCGACCTGTTCTACCTGCAGCACCCGGATTTCACCGCCGGGTTCGTCACCACCGACGTGCCGAACCGGTACGTTTTCGCGCCGGACTACTTCCCCGACCGCGGCGAAAGCCCGGCCGACTTCACCCACGACCGGCTCGTCGCGATGATCCGCGCCGCCACGGACCTGCCGGAGCTGGCCCCGGAGATCATCTGGACCGGCTCGTGGGAGATCGCCGCGCGGCTCGCCGACCGGTTCCGCTCCGGCCGCGTCTTCCTGATCGGCGACGCGGCGAAGGTGACGCCGCCGACCGGCGGGATGGGCGGCAACACGGCGGTCGGCGACGCCGCGGACATCGCGTGGAAGCTCGCCGCGGTGCTGCGCGGCGAGGCGGGTTCACCGCTGCTCGACACCTACGAAGCCGAGCGGAAGCCGATCGCGCGGATGGTGATCGACACGTCGCTGCACAACATGAAGCAGCGCATGCACCCCGGCCTGGACGTCTCCGGGCTGACGAAGGCCGAGGACCAGCTGGCGATCCTCCTGGGGTTCCGCTACCGCTCGACGGCGGTGCTCTCGGAGGAGCCGGACGACGGCGAGCGCGTCGAGGACGTGCACGCCCCGACCGGGCGCCCCGGCTTCCGGGCGCCGGGCCTGGAGTCCACTGTGGACCTTCTGGGTCACTCGTGGGTGCTGCTGTGCGCCGCCGACGGAACGCGGTGGCAACCGGCCGCGTCGGACATCGCGGCGGAGCTGGGCGTCCGCCTCGACTGCCACGTGCTCGACGGCGAGACTTTCGCCGCTCGCTACGGGCTCTCGACGGGTGGCGCATCGCTGGTGCGCCCGGACGGCATCGTCGCGTGGCGTTCCCCGGGGCCGGTCGAGGACCCGGCGGCCGAGCTGTGGCGGGTCCTGACGGCGGTCCTGTCCCGCTAGCCGGAGGTGCCCGGGCGGGCCCGGGCTCAGCGCCGGCCGAGCACCCAGTGGAAGGTCGCCGGTCCCTCCGGCTCCTGCATCGTCACCGGCTCGTCCACTTCGAGCGTGAACCCGGCCGCTTCGAGCAGCTGCCGGTTCACCGCCGGTGCGTGGCTGCTGAAGAACATCGGCGTGCCCAGCCAGTCGGCTTCGACGCCGTTCATTTCGCTGCAGCCGAGTGCGGCGAGGAACCAGCCGCCGGGCCGCAGCCAGGCGGCGATCCGCGAGAAGAGCGCCCCCTGCTCCTCGCGCGGCACGTGCAGCACCGAGTAGAACGCCGTGACCGCGGCGAAGCTGCCGTCCGGAAGGCAGTCCGGTCATGTCGCCCTTCTCGAACCGCGCGGCCGGGACGTTGCGGCGCGCGAGGCCGAGCTGGGCCGCGGAGACGTCGACGCCGAGGACGTCGTGCCGCTCGGCGAGCACCGCCGTGCTCGGCACCCCGGCGCCGCAGCCGAGGTCGAGGACCCGGGCGCCCTCGGCCAGCCGGTCGGTGAGCTCCGCGGTGAACCGCGTCCGCGGGTCGTCCGGGATCCGCGCGCTCCATTCGAGGTACCGCTTCGCCGAGCTGTCGTAGCCGGATTCGACGATCCGCCGGGCATCGCTCACCCCGACGACCCTACCGAGCCGTCCACCGGCTTCTCGGCGAGAATGCTCCCGTGGTTTCGGTGCGCAGCGTGGTCGACCGGGTGGGGCCGACACTGCTCCACGCGCTCCAGCTGCCCGAAGACTCGCCCGCGGTCGCCGACGTCGTCATCGCCGAACCCGGCGGGGCCCTCACCCTCGCCGCCGGTGACCTCGTGCTCGGCGTCGCCATTACCGGACCCGAAGATGCCGCCGAGCTGGTGGTGCAGAGCGCCGGGCAGGGCGCCGCCGCCGTGCTGCTCAAGCCGCCGCTGGCCGCGAAACCGGCGGTGAAACGGGCCGCGAAAGCCAGCGGGATCGCGCTGATCCAGGTGCACGCCGCGACGTCGTGGGCGCAGCTCGTCTGGTTGCTGCGGACCGTCCTCGACGCCCTCGCCGACGAGTCGGACAACCTCGACCCCGGTTCCGGCGACCTGTTCCGGCTCGCCGATGCCGTCGCGAGCGTCGTCGACGCGCCGGTGACCATCGAGGACACCAACTCGCGCGTGCTCGCCTACTCCGCGCGCCAGGACCTGACCGATCCCGCCCGCGTCGCCACGATCATGGGCCGCCGCATCCCCGACGACGTGCTCGCGCGGTTCCGGTCGCGCGGGGTGTTCCGGGAGCTGTCCCGCGGGCGGCAGACGATCTTCGTCCCCGCCCAGCGCGACGGCACGCTGCCGCGGCTGATCGTGCCGATCCGGATGGGTGGCGAGCTGCTCGGGTCGATGTGGGCGGTGGTCGCCGGGCCGGTGTCCGACGAGCGCGCGGCCGCGTTCGCCGACGCCGCCCCCGTCGTCGCGCTGCACCTGCTGCGGCGGCGGGCGCACACCGACGCGCAGCGCCGCGCGTCGGCCGAGCTGCTGCGCGCGGTGCTCGAAGGCCGGGCGAACCCGCGCAAGGCGATGGCGGAGCTGGACCTGTCCGACGAGCCGCACCGCGTGGTCGTCATCGAGGTCACCGGCGGCGACGGGCGGGACGCCGAGGGCCTGCGGCTCGCCCTGCTCGAGCGGATCTCCCAGGGCATCGGCAGCCGTCCGGTGGCGACCGAGCTCGCCGGGCTGCTCTACGCCGTGGTGCCGGACCGGCCGGGTCCGGGTGGCTGGGCGGAGCTGCGGCAGGCACTGGCCGCCCAGCCGGCGTCGCGGCGCGGCGGAGCTCCGCGGGCCGCGGCGGGCGCCCCCGGCGGGATCGGCGACCTCTCGGTGTCGCGCGCCCAGGCCGACGAAGCCCTCGGCCTGCTGCGCGCCGAACTCCTCGGCGAGCGCGTGATCGCCTTCGACGAAGCCTGGACGGCGTTGACGCTGCACCGCGGCGCGACGGCGGCGGCCGCGGCGAAGGTCTCCGACCTCGGCCCGCTGGGCACCCTGCGCGCGCACGACGAAGCGGGCAAAGCCGGTTACGTCGAGACGCTCTACGAGTGGCTGCGGCACCCCGGCGACCCGCGAGCGGCGGCGCGGGAGCTGCGGATCCACCCCAACACCCTGCGGTACCGGATGCGGAAGCTCCTCGAGCTGGTGCCGCTGGACCTCGACGACCCGGACGTCCGGTTGGCGCTGCTCACCCAGCTGGTCGCCATCCGCTGGAGCTGATGGGCCATTCGGCCCAACCCACCACCCATTCGTTACTCCGCATGGATCGCGCCGATCGTTCGGATTGTCTTTTCCAGCCGAAAGATGGTGGATTCCGAAGATCGCGTGCCGCATTTTCTCTTCACCACCCCGGGTAGCCGGGTCGTTGCAAGAGGAGTTCCTCCATGAGCAGTTCGGAGCGGTTCGCACACGCCGTCAAGCTGGGTGCGGTGTCCGCGCTCTCGCTGGTCGCCCTGGTCGTGCCGGCCGCAGGAGCCGGGAGCGCCGTCGCGGCGCCCAGCGGCGACTGCTTCACCCCCGCCCACGCCGCGGACCGCAGCAAGGACGGCCACGCCGACACGGTGTCCCCGGCGGAGGCGGCCCGCATCGAGGCGGACCTGCAGAGCAAGCTCGCCGGCAAGCGCACCGCGCGTTCGGCGGAGGCGGCGGCCGTGTCCATCCCGGTGTACTTCCACGTGATCACCAGCGGCTCGACCGGCAACCTGCCCGCGTCGGCGATCAGCAAGCAGATCTCGGTCCTGAACAGCGCCTACGCGTCGAGCGGCTTCAGCTTCTCGCTCGTGAGCACCGACTACACCAACAACTCCACCTGGTACAACGGCATCACCGACGGCACCTCGGCCGAGCGCAACATGAAGAACTCGCTGCGCAAGGGCGGCAAGAACGCGCTGAACATCTACACCGCCAGCCTCGGCGACGACCTGCTCGGCTGGGCGACGTTCCCGTCGAGCTACAACTCGCAGCCGAAGATGGACGGCGTGGTCCTGCTGGACGAGTCGCTGCCGGGCCGGTCGGCCACGAACTACAACGAGGGCGACACCGCCACCCACGAGGTCGGCCACTGGATGGGGCTGTACCACACGTTCCAGGGCGGCTGCTCGGGTTCGGGCGACTACGTGTCGGACACCCCGGCCGAAGCGACGGCGACGTCCGGCTGCCCGGCGAGCAAGGACACCTGCACCTCGACCGGCCAGGACCCGGTGCACAACTTCATGGACTACAGCTACGACAGCTGCATGTACGAGTTCACCGCGGGCCAGAGCACGCGGATGAAGAACTCCTGGTCGGCGTACCGCGCCTGACCCTCCGCTCCCGCTCCCGCGGCGGAGTTCGTGAAGGCCTCTTCGAGGGACTCCGTGTCCTTCGAGGAGGCCTTCACGGCGTTTCGTAGCTGAGGTCCGCCGCGACCAGCCGGGACGGCCGCAGGTGCACCCAGACCGTGTCCGGGTCGCCGCGCAGGTAGGCGCGGAACCGCGGGTCCCAGCGTTCCTCGTCGGCGCCCAGGTAGCGCACGAGCTTCCGGCGGCCGCGTGCGACGTCGAACGGACGGAGGTCCGCGTCGCCGCTCGCCACGACCTGCCGGACCACTCCGGTGTCGAGTTCGCAGACGTCCACGGTGAGCGCGATCCGCGGTCGCACGCGGATCCGCGCCGGCAGGCGGGACCACGGACCGCTGAGGATCCAGAACGCACCGCCTTCCCAGAGGTACCACGTGGGCCGCACGGTCGGCCCGTCCGTGGCCACCCGCGCGGTGAGCGGCCGGGCGAGGAACTCGTCGACGTCGAACCCGCTCATCCGACCGGCACCGCTTCGACCACGACTCGATCGCGCGGGCGCACCCTGACCGCATGCATGCGGGCCACGCTGCCACCTCGAGTGAAGGCGAAGTCAAGGATCTTGTCCGGCCAGCACTACGAACCCGGCGAAGAACTGTCCGCACAGCACGATGACACCGCCGTCCGGGTGGTTCACCGTGAGTGGCACCACCGCACCGATTCCGGACGCAGACCGACCCAGGAGGCCGACCGTGCGTATCGCCGTTCCCCGTGAAGTCAAGAAGCACGAATACCGGGTCGCGCTGACCCCGGCGGGGGTGCACGAGCTGGTCGGCCGCGGGCACGACGTCTTCGTCGAGACCGGCGCCGGGGTGGGTTCGTCGATCACCGACGAGGAGTACGTCGCCGCGGGCGCGAAGGTCCTCGCCACCGCCGATGAGACGTGGGCCGAGGGCGAGCTCGTCCTGAAGGTCAAGGAGCCGATCGCCGAGGAGTACCCCCGGCTGCGCGCCGACCAGGTGCTGTTCACCTACCTGCACATCGCCGCCGACCGGCCGCTGACCGACGCGCTGCTGGCCGCCGGCACCACCGCGATCGCCTACGAGACCGTGCAGACCGCCTCCGGCGCGCTCCCGCTGCTCGCCCCGATGTCCGAGGTCGCGGGCCGGCTGGCGCCGCAGGTCGGCGCGTTCTCGCTGATGAAGCCGAGCGGCGGGCGCGGTGTCCTGCCCGGCGGCATCCCCGGCGTGCACCCGGCGCGCGTCGTCGTCATCGGCGGCGGTGTCGCGGGCCTGAACGCCGCCCGCGTCGCGCTGGGCCTCGGCTCGGACGTCGAAATCCTGGACACCAACGTCGACCGCCTCCGCCAGATCGACCACGACTTCGGCGGCCGCATCCGCACGGTGACGTCGACCCGGTTCTCGGTCGAGGAGTCCGTGCTGCAGGCCGACCTGGTCATCGGCGCGGTGCTCGTCCCGGGCGCGAAGGCGCCGAAGCTGGTCTCGAACGAACTCGTCGCCCGCATGAAGGCGGGCAGCGTGCTCGTCGACATCGCGATCGACCAGGGCGGCTGCTTCGCCGACTCGCGCCCGACCACGCACGACGACCCGACCTACACCGTGCACGAGTCGCTCTTCTACTGCGTCGCGAACATGCCGGGCGCGGTGCCCCGGACCTCGACCTACGGCCTCACGAACGTCACGCTGCCCTACGCGGTCCAGCTCGCCGAGCACGGCTGGAAGGCCGCGCTGCAGGCCGACGCCGCGCTGGCGAAGGGCCTCAACACGCACGCCGGCGCCCTGACGAACGGCCCGGTCGCGGTGGCCCACGACCTGCCGCACACGCCGCTGGACACCGTCCTCGCCTGACCTCATTTCACCCGAGCGGGTTCCTGTCGCACCGCGGCAGGAGCCCGCTCCCCTTTGTCCAGGAGACGCCGCCCGAAGGCGATCGCGGGCAGTTCGACCCACCGCCGCAGCCCGCACGCGAAGAGCAGCGCGACGGCGCACGTCGCGACGGCCTTGCCCAGCCCCGTCGGGAACACTAGGCCGGTCACGCCCGCGGCGCCGGTCTGGCAGAGGTAGAGCGCGTACGACCGGTCGCCGAGGTAGGTCAGGGGACGGCTCGAGAGCAGCCTCCGGACCGGGCCCGCCGAGACCACCGCCACGAGCAGCAGCGCCGAGCCCGCCGCGTAGATCGGGACGACGAACTGCCAGTGCCCGCCGAGCTGCTGTCCGAGCGGCTTGACCGACAGCTGCAGCACGCAGAACCCGGCCGCGCCGAGCACCGCCGCGGCCGGGCTGGTCAGCGGCCGGAACACGGCGAACCCGCGCGGGTGGTGCAGCGCCAGCGCGAGCAGGCAGCCGATGACCAGCGAGCAGTAGTGCACGCTGAGGCTCGCCCCCTGGTGCGAAGGCGCGAGCGGCAACGCTCCGAAGAGGACGGCAGCCACCACGCTCCCGCCGATCAGCAGGCGCAGCGCCGTCTTTCCCGTCTTCGCGAACGACGTCAGCACGAGCAGCGCGGGCCAGACGAGGTAGAACTTCTCCTCGACGCCCAGCGACCACGAGGTCGGGTAGGGCGTGTTGTAGTCGACGAGCTCGTTGCCGAAGACCAGGTAGAACGGCATCGCGTCGGCGAGCCTGCTGCTCCGGTACGTCCCGGCGAGCGTGACGGCCAGCGCCGTCAGGCCGAGCAGCAGGAAGTACACCGGCATGATCCGGAACACGCGGCGGACGTAGAAGCCGCGTAGGGAAACGAGGCCCGTGCGGTCCTCTTCGCGCAGCGCCAGCGTCGTGATCAGGAAGCCGGACAGCACGAAGAACAACTGGACGGCGATCCAGCCCTGCAGCCGGTCGACGGCCGGGCCGCCGTAGTGGAAGAACACGACGGCCAGCGCGGCGAGCGCGCGCAGGCCGGTGAGGCCCGGGAACCACGACGACGCCCGGTATTCGGCGTGGTCGAGGGGTTGCCAAGAGAGGATCATGGCCGCAGCGTCGATCTTGGCCGCTGAACCCCGCCTGAAGCGGGCTTAAGACGTCTTC
This sequence comes from Amycolatopsis sp. NPDC051045, assembly GCF_040682955.1. Classification (NCBI taxonomy): domain Bacteria; kingdom Bacillati; phylum Actinomycetota; class Actinomycetes; order Pseudonocardiales; family Pseudonocardiaceae; genus Amycolatopsis; species Amycolatopsis sp. NPDC051045. The sequence goes on along the minus strand of NZ_JBFBCC010000002.1, from coordinate 227,416 downwards.
AGCTCCGGCAGCCGGACGACGAACCGGCTCCCGTCCTCGACCGCGGCCGTACCGCCGTGGGCGCGGGCGATGTCGGCGACGATCGCCAGGCCGAGGCCCGAACCGCCCTCGTCGCGGTCGCGGGCGTCGTCGAGGCGGACGAAGCGGTCGAAGACGCGCTCGCGATCCGCTTCGGGGATGCCCGGCCCGTCGTCGTCGACGGTCAGCACGGCCTGCCCGGCCTCCGAGGACACGGTGACGGTGACGTGGGAGACGGCGTGCCGCTGCGCGTTGTCGACGAGGTTGCGGACCAGCCGTTCCAGCCGCGACCGGTGGCCGCCCACCACGGGCGTCCCGGTGATCTCGACGTCGATCCCGCTCCGGCCGGCCGTGACCGCACCGACCACTTCGGACAGTGCGACGGGTGCCGGCCGGCCCGGGCCGGCGTGGTCGAGCTTGCCGAGCAGCACCAGGTCGGCGACGAGGTCCTGCAGCCGGGTGACGTCGAGCAGCGCGTTCTCGCAGGACTGCCGCCAGTCGAGCCGGTCGGGGTGGGCCAGGAGCACTTCGAGCTGGGTCCGCAGCGACGCGAGCGGGGTGCGCAGCTCGTGCGACGCGTCGGAGGTGAACCGGCTCTGCCGGGTGACGGCTTCGTCGAGCCGGGCGAGCATGGTGTTCATGGTTCCGGCGAGCCGGGCGATTTCGTCGCCGGTGCGCGGGTCCGGGACGCGGCGGCCGAGGTCGTGCGCACCGATCTCGGCGACCTCGCCGCGGATGGCCTCGACCGGGCGCAGCGACCGGCGGACGGCGAGCCACGCGATGACGCCGATGAGCAGCGCGACCGCGGGCACGCCGAAGGTGAGCACCACCCGGGCGGAATCGACGGCCGCTTGGCCTTCGGGGTCGATCTGCGCGCCGGCGAAGACGTCGTACCTGCTGTGCCCGCTGGTGTCGTGGACGACGTGCACGGTGAGGTCGTCGTCGAGGCCGCGCAGCTTGGGCGCGCAGCCGACGGAGGCCAGGTCGGTCCGGTCGAACTCGTACGGCCGCAAGGTCACCTCGGCGTCGTAGGCGGCCAGGGTCGCGTCGCGCAGCACCGGGCAGGACACGAGCCGGCGGCCGGAGCGGTCGGTGACCTCGAAGATCGAATCGCGGACGAGCAGGGTCAGGTCGGCGGGCCGGGCGCCGGTGTTCAGCAGCTGGACGACGGCGTCGGCGTCGGCGTCGGCGAGCTGGGTGGCGGCGTTCTCGAGGCGGCTCTGCGCCTGGAGGACGAACCAGACCGACACCGCCCCGAGCGCCACGGCGGACGCGGCGAAGGCCGTCACCGCGACGCGGAACCGGGTGGAGCGCCAGAAGCTAGGCATCCGCAGTCACCACGTGGTAGCCGGCGCCACGCACCGTCCGGATGGTCTCGGCCCCGAACGGAACATCGATCTTGCGCCGCAGCGCGCTGACGTGCACCTCGACCAGATTGGCGGTCGCACCGGCGGCGAAGTCCCACAGGTTGTCAACCAGTTCGGCCTTGGTGACGAGCTGGCCCGGCCGTTGCATGAAATAGGCGAGAAGGGCGAATTCCTTGCCGGTGAGCACGATATCGGCGCTCCCACGCCGGCAGGTCCGAAGAGCCTGGTCGAGCTCGAGTTCCCCCAGCTTGAGAACACCGGCCCGGGTAGCGCCCCCACGCCGGATGAGCGCGCGAAGCCGCGAAAGCAGCACGCCGTAGGAGAAGGGCTTGGGCAGGAAATCATCGGCCCCGGTATCAAGAGCCTCGATCTCGTCGTCCTCCCCGTCCTTGGCGGTGAGCATCAGGATGGGAGTGCTGTCCCCCTGTTCCCGCAGCCGCCGGCAGACGCGATAGCCGTTGAGCCCAGGAAGCATGATGTCCAGAACAATGGCGGAGTAGGGATGCTCCCCGGCAAGCCAAAGAGCATCCCGCCCGTTGTGAGCAACATCAACGGCATACCCCTCAGCCGACAACCCAGCCCGCAGGGCCTCAGCAAGCCGCCGTTCATCCTCAACGACCAAGATCCGCATCGCGCAACGGTGCCACAAGCCGACCCCAGCCACAGAAGCCAAAACCCACCGCAGGGAGGATCCAAGATCCCGAGGCTCGGCTCGGCTCGGCTCGCTCGGCCCCCGGGACCACGCTGGAAGCCGCACACAAGGCACCGTGGGGGGTCCGGGGGGCTCGGCCCCCCGGGCAATACGACGAAGTCAGAGCGAAGCGAAGACGAAGGGCGACCCGCTCAACCAGCCTGGGGGTCACTGGGAGCGGGCCGCCGATTCCTAGCTTAGAGGGCTCCGGCGGACTTCGCTGCACCGGGTCGGCAAGTCGCACGAATTCTTTACCAAGTTGATCTGGCGGTCGATCAAGAACCCTCTGGTCAGGGCCCCGGGACCGGCGCCGGCCGGTAGCGGAAAGTGACGAAGGTCGCTCTCCGGCGTTCCGTGCGCGCGAGCGCGGCCGGTAGGGCAGGATGACGCCGCATCAGCGGGGAACGTTAGGGGACGGTATGCACGACGGCAGTGGCCGGATTGTGGTGCAGAACCTGAGCAAGCAGTTCGGCGCGGTGAACGCCGTGCAGAACCTCAGCTTCACGGTCGAACCGGGTTCGGTGACGGGGTTCCTCGGCCCGAACGGCGCCGGCAAGACGACGACGTTGCGCATGTTGCTCGGGTTGGTGACGCCCACGTCGGGGTCGGCGACGATCAACGGGCGGCCGCACTCGCAGCTGGGGAACCCGGCGCGGGTGGTGGGCTCGGTCCTGGAGAACGAGGGGTTCCACCCGGGCCGGACGGCGCGCAACCACCTCCGGGTGTACGCGGCAGCCGTCGGTGTGCCGGACCAGCGCGCGGACGAGGTGCTCGGCCTGGTGGGCCTGGGCAGCGCCGCGGACCGGAAGGCGGGCGGGTTCTCGCTGGGCATGCGGCAGCGCCTGGCGCTGGCGACGGCGCTGCTGGGTGACCCGCAGGTGCTGGTGCTCGACGAGCCGACGAACGGCCTCGATCCCGAAGGCATCCTGTGGCTGCGCAACTTCCTGCGCTCGTACGCGCGGGAGCAGCGGCGGACGGTGCTGGTGTCGAGCCACCTGCTGAACGAGGTGGAGCAGCTGATCGACCAGGTCGTGATCATCAGCCAGGGTGTCACGCGGTACTACGGCCCGCTGGAGCAGTTGCGCAAGGGCCAGCAGTCGCGGGTGCTGGTGCAGCCGGCGGATCCGTCGGCGCTCGTCAAGGCGTTGCAGGAGAACGGCATCCAGCAGGTGTCGCCGACGCCGGACGGCCGGGTCGCGGTCGCCGGGTCGAGTGTCCAGCAGATCGGCGATCTGGCCGCGAAGGCCGGGATCGCGGTCTACGGGATGCAGGAGGAGCACGCCGATCTGGAGCGGATGTTCTTCCAGCTGACGCAGGGTCAGTACACCGGCGCGCCGGGCTACCCGCCGCCGGGTTATCCGCCGCAGCCGCAGTACCAGGGCCCGCCGCCCGGTTATCCGCAGCAGCAGTACCAGCAGGGCCCGCCGTCGGGTCCGCAGCAGCAGCAGCACTGGGGAGGACCGCAGCGGTGATGGGCAACCTGATCAAGGCGGAGTTCCGCAAGACGCTCTCGCTGAACACGTGGTGGGTGCTGCTGATCCCGCTGGCGCTGGTGGCGTTCTGGCTGACCTTCGCGTGGGGCAGCCTCACGAACGACTTCGCGGACTTCCTCGGGTCGAAGGACGCCCGTCAGGTCAGCGAAATGGTCGGCCTCGACCCGAACAAGATCCCGGTGGGGCTGCTGGCGCTGGCGCACGGCGTGAACATCGCGCAGCTCGTCCCGGCGCTGTTCGGCGTCTTCGCGCTGGCCGGCGAGTACCGCAGCAAGACGATCACGACGACGTTCCTCACCGCGCCGAACCGGATTTCGGCGCTGACCGCGAAGATGCTCACGTACGCCACCTGGGGCGCCATCTACGGCGTCGTCAGTTTCGGCGTCTCGGCGGTCGCGGTGATGGCGTCGGTCGACTCGGGCCGCTGGCCGTCCGCGGGCCAGTGGCTGGCCGCGCTCGGCGGAACGGTGCTGGCCGCGGTGCTGGTGACGTTGTTCGGCATCGGGTTCGGCGCGGTGCTGCGCAGCGTGCCGCTGGCCGTCGTGCTGCTGGTGGTGTGGTTCCTGATCCTGGAGAACGTCCTGGTGATCGCGTTCTGGGCCTGGGGCGACGTCCGCATCCTGGGCGGGATCCTGCCGAACGGCACCGCGAACGGGATCGTGGGCGGCATCGCGGCGGACGCCTTCGGGTTCAACTCGCTCGACCTGCCGAGCAGCGTGGACTCCGGGTCGCAGCTGCTGCTGCAGCTGACGGCGAGCGCGCCCGGCGTGCTCTCGTGGTGGGCTTCGGCGCTGATCTTCTTCGCGTGGACGATGATCTTCTTCGGCCTCGGCTGGGCGGGCAACCAGAAGCGCGACATCACGTAACTTCCCGGAGCGACGCCGATCCGGATCGGCGGAAATATTTTGTCGGTGGTGGCGCTTAGTGTGACAACGTGACTGTCGCTCCGCCCCGCTCCCGTCAAGAGCTCCCACCCACCGAGACCGCCGGCTGGATCCGCCGGCTGTCCGCGGCGGCGTGGGAGCACCGCGTGCTCGTCGTGCTGTCGCTGCTCGCCGCCGCGTTGGGCGTCGGCGTGCAGGCCGCGAGTCCGCTGCTGGTGCGCACGGCGGTGGACGACGCGGTGGCCGGGCAGACCGGCGGGCTGCCCGGGATCGCCGTCTTCCTGGTCGCGCTGCAGCTGGTCGCCTTCGGCACCGCGTTCGCGCGCCGCTACCTCGGCGGGAAGCTCGCCCTCGACGTCCAGCACGACCTGCGCCAGCGGGTCTTCAACGCGGTTTCGCGGCTGGACGGCGGCAAGCAGGACGCCCTGCGCACCGGCCAGGTCGCCTCGCGCGCGATCTCCGACCTGCAGCTGGTGACCGGGATCCTGATGCAGGTCCCGCTGTCGTTCGGGTCGGTGGTCTTCGCGCTGCTGTCGTTCGTCGCGATGCTGTGGCTGTCGCCGGTGCTGACGTTGATCGCGCTGGTCGTCACGCCCGCGGTCGGCATCGTCGTGACGCGCAGCCGCAAGCGCCTCTTCCCGGCGACGTGGTCGGCGCAGCAGCGCGCGGCGGACGTCGCGCAGCAGGTCGAGGAGACCGTCACCGGCGTCCGGGTGGTCAAGGGCTTCGGCCAGGAAACGCGGGAAGTCTCGAAGCTGGAAGCGACCGCGCGCAAGTTGTTCGGGGAGCGGCTTCGCGCGGCGAAGCTCTCGGCGATCCCGACGGCGACCACCGCCGCCCTGCCCGCCGCCGGCCAGGTCGCCGTGCTCGGCGTCGGTGGCGTCCTCGCGCTGAACGACTCCATCACCCTCGGCACGTTCCTGGCCTTCGCGACCTACCTCGCGACGCTGATCGGTCCGGCCCGCATGCTCTCCGGCCTGGTCGTGCAGGCCCAGCTGACCCGCGCCGGCGCGGAGCGGGTGTACGAGCTGATCGACGCGCAGTCGGAGGTCGTCGACGCGCCGGACGCGCGGCCGCTGCCGGACGGGCCGCTCGGCGTGCAGCTCGACGGCGTCCGGTTCGGCTACACCCGCAGCGAACCGGTGCTGGACGGCCTTTCGGTCACGGCGAACCCGGGCGAAACCCTGGCCCTGGTCGGCACCGCGGGCTCCGGGAAGTCGACGATCTCGCTGCTGCTGCCCCGGTTCTACGACGTGCACGAGGGCGCGGTGCAGGTCGGCGGCCTCGACGTCCGGGACGTGCCGCTGCGGCAGCTGCGGCAGGCGATCGGCGTGGTGTTCGAGGAGGCGTTCCTGTTCTCCTCGTCGATCCGGGACAACATCGCCTACGGCCGCCCGGACGCGAGCGAGGAGGAGATCGTCGCGGCGGCCAGGGCCGCGGAGGCGGACGGCTTCATCCGCGCCCTGCCGGAGGGCTACGACACGCTGGTCGGCGAGCGCGGCCTCACGCTCTCGGGCGGGCAGCGGCAACGGCTCGGGCTGGCCAGGGCGCTGATCACCGACCCGCGGATCCTCGTCCTCGACGACGCGACGTCGGCCATCGACACCGTCACCGAGGCGGCGATCCACGACACCCTGCGGTCGGTCACGGCGAGCCGGACCACCCTGCTGATCGCGCACCGGCGGTCCACCCTGGCCCTGGCCGACCGGATCGCGGTGCTGGACGAAGGCCGCGTCGTCGACGTCGGCACCGAAGCCGAGCTGATGGCGCGCTGCCCGCTGTTCCGCGAGCTGGTGGCGGGCCCGGGCGACGACGTCGAAGAGAAGCACCGCTGCGAGGGCCTCGACCGCGGCCCGGGCGGGGTCACGCCGGCGCTGTGGCCGCGTGACGACAGCCGCGACGAGGTCGACGCCCTGGCCGAAGCCGCTCGCCTGCGCCGTGGGGATCCGAACAGCAGCGGGTTCGTCGGCGGGGGTGGCGGCCTGGACGTGCCGCCGACGCCGGAGCTGATCGAGGGCGTGCGGAAGCTCCCGCCCGCGGTCGACGAGCCGCGGCTGCCGGGCGTGGACGTCACCGCCCCCGACCCGAGGTTCCGGCTGGCCGGGCTGCTCCGGCCGGTCCGCTGGCCGCTGGCCATGGTGATCGGGCTGGTGGCGGCGGACGCGCTGGCGTCGATCGCGCTGCCGGGGCTGTACCAGTTCGGCGTCGACCACGGCGTCCGCACGGGCGTGGAGAGCATGATCTGGCTCGCCGCCGGGATCGGCGCCGTGGTGATCGCCGCCGACTGGCTGGTGGTGTTCGCGCAGACGCGGCTGACGTCGCGGGTGGGCGAGTCGGTGCTGTACGCGCTGCGCGTCCGCAGCTACGCGCACCTGCAGCGGCTCGGGCTCGACTACTACGAGCGGGAACTGTCCGGGAAGATCATGACCCGGATGACGACGGACGTCGACGCGCTCTCGACGTTCCTGCAGACCGGGCTCGCCACCGCGGTGGTGAGCACGCTGACGCTGGCCGGGATCACGGCCGCGCTGCTGGTCACCGACGCCGGGCTGGCGCTGTACGCGCTGGCGATGGTGCCGGTGCTGGCGGTGGCCACGGTGATCTTCCGCCGGTCGGCGTCGAAGGCGTACAACGAGGCCCGCGAGCGGGTCAGCGTCGTGAACGCGGACATGCAGGAGAACGTCAGCGGGCTGCGCGTCGCGCAGGCGTACACGCGCGAAGACCGCACCGCGGAGGCGTTCGCCTCCCGCAGCGACGAATACCGGCGCTCGCGGCTGCGGGCCCAGCGGTACGTCGCGACGTACTTCCCGCTGGTGGCCCTGCTGTCCGACCTGGCGACGACGGCGGTGCTGGTGGCGGGCGCGACCCGCGTCTCGGCGGGCACGCTGTCGGCCGGCGTGCTGCTCGCGTTCCTGCTCTACCTGCAGCAGTTCTTCTCGCCGATCCAGCAGCTGTCGGCGGTGTTCGACGGCTACCAGCAGGCGAGCGTCGGCCTGAACCGGATCGGCGACCTGCTGCGGACACCGACGTCGGTGCCGGCGGCCGAGCACCCGGTGGCGGTGCCGCCACGGCTGCGCGGCGAGGTGTCGTTCAAGGAAGTCGACTTCGCCTACACCGGCAGCGAGAGCAAGGCGCTGGAGCAGTTCTCGCTGGACGTCGCGGCGGGCGAGACGGTCGCGCTGGTCGGCGCGACCGGTGCCGGGAAGTCGACGGCGGTGAAGCTGGTCGCGCGCTACTACGACGTCACCGGCGGGGAGGTCCGGATCGACGGCACGGACGTCCGGGAGTACGACCTGGCCGGGATGCGGCGCCGGATGGGCGTGGTGCCGCAGGAGGCGCACCTGTTCTCGGGCACGGTGGCCGACAACGTCCGCTACGGGCGCCCGGCGGCAACGGACGCGGAGGTGGAGGCCGCGGTCCGGGCGGTGGGCGCGCTCGACGGCGTCGCGGCCCTGCCGTCGGGCTTCCTGCAGCCGGTGGGCGAACGCGGCCGGTCGCTGTCGGCGGGCCAGCGTCAGCTGGTGGCACTGGCCCGGGCGGAGCTGGTCGACCCGGACGTCCTGCTGCTCGACGAGGCGACGGCGGCCCTGGACCCGTCGACGGAGGCGGCGGTGCTCCGCGCGACGGACCACGTGGCCCGCCGCCGCACGACGTTCGTGGTCGCCCACCGCCTCGCGACGGCGGCCCGCGCGGACCGCATCGTGGTCCTGGACCACGGTCGCATCGTGGAAACCGGAACCCACGAAGAGCTCCTGGCCGCCGACGGCCACTACGCCCGCCTCTGGTCCCTCGGCTGACCCCGTAACCCGCGTGATCCCAGCCGTAACTCGCGTGATCCAAGCCGGAACTCGCGAGTTCCGGCCCCCATCACGCGAGTTACGTTCCCCATCACGCGAGTTCCGGGCCCCATCACGTGGGATGGCTTCTCTTGAGCACGAAAGTTCGTGGCCCGGTGGCCGGGGCGCTGGGAACATGGCGGGCATGTTCGAAGAGAAGCGGGTCCCCGACCGGCAGGTCCGTGCGGCACAGACCGAGACGACCGTCCGGGTTTACCAGACCTGCTCGCCCTCGGTCGCCGACGCCGCGAAGGAGAGGTTCAAGCCGCCGTTCGAGCGGGACGGGGCGACGTGGATCGTGCCGTCGTTCCGCCTGGCGGCCTACGAGAGCGGCAACGGGAGCAAGCTCGGCCAGGAGCGCGTCCTGGCGATCGACCTCACCCGTGACGGCTTCGAGCAGGCCCTCTCCCCTTCGACCGGCGGCCCGGCGCGGATCGAGTGGGAGGCGGAGCGAGACCTCGACCACACGCCGCTGAACTTCGCCGCGATCCGCATCGGGCTGAGCAGCGAAGCCGCCGGCCACTACGTCGACGAGTGGATCACCGCGATCACCGACGTCACGCCGGTCGTGCGGGACATCGCCGGGCTGCTCGCGACGGACCAGCTGCACAAGGCCGTGAAGCTGGTCCCCCACGAGCCGCCGTACCCGCTCGGCGCGGACCTCGCCAAGGTCATCGGAGCGACGCCGTAGGGCAGCGCGAGGGGCGAGCCGGAAGAGGCCGGGAACTCTGTACCGGGTCCAGCGCTTAAGGTTCCCTTAGCACATCTTGATCGAGTCAGTGACCGATACCCTAGTGCGCCTCGCCTCACACAGGCCGGTTCCATCACATCGCGGTCACCGAGGGGGTTAGCCTGGTAGGCGCATCAGCGGATTCAAGATCGAGATCGAGACGGATAGAGGCGAGCCCCAGCCGTGTCCAGCAGCAGCCCTGCGTCACAATTCGGCCCCAACGAGTGGCTGGTCGAAGAGATGTACGACCAGTTCCTCGCCGACCCTTCCTCAGTCGATGCCGCATGGCACGACTTCTTCGCGGACTTCAAGCCGACGCAGAGCGCGCAGGCCAAGGCGGACAACGCCCGGCAGCAGCAGGCCGACGTCAAGTCCACCACCAACGGCCAGGCCGCGCAGCCGTCGGCCAAGGCGGTGCAGAACGCGGAGTCGGCGGCCAAGCAGTCCTCGACGGCGTCGGCCGAGAAGCCGGCCCCCGCGAAGGCGGCGCCGAAGCAGGCAGCCCCGAAGCAGGCGGCGCCGAAGCCGGCCGCGAAGGCCGAGCCGAAGGCCGACGCCAAGCCGCAGGCGAAGGAAGAGCCAGAGTCGAAGCAGCTGCGCGGTGCCGCGGCGGCCATCGCCAAGAACATGGACGCCTCGCTGAGCGTCCCCACCGCGACCAGCGTGCGCGCGGTCCCGGCGAAGCTGATGGCCGACAACCGCATCGTCATCAACAACCACCTGAAGCGCACCCGTGGTGGCAAGATCTCCTTCACGCACCTCATCGGCTACGCCATGGTGCGGGCGCTGAAGAACTACCCGAACATGAACCGGCACTACCAGGTGATCGACGGGAAGCCGTTCGCGATCACGCCGGAGCACGTCAACTTCGGGCTCGCGATCGACATGAAGGGCAAGGACAACTCCCGCACGCTCGTCGTGGCCTCGGTCAAGGGCTGCGAGGACATGTCGTTCCTGCAGTTCTGGCAGGCCTACGAGGACATCGTCAAGAAGGCCCGCAACAACAAGCTCACCGCGGACGACTTCTCCGGCACCACGATCTCGCTGACCAACCCGGGTGGCATCGGCACCAACCACTCGGTGCCGCGCCTGCAGGCCGGCCAGGGCGCCATCATCGGCGTCGGCGCCATGCAGTACCCGGCGGCCTTCGAGGGCACCAGCGAAAAGACGCTGGTCGACCTCGGCATCAGCAAGATCATGACGCTGACCTCGACCTACGACCACCGCATCATCCAGGGCGCGGAGTCGGGCGAGTTCCTCAAGCGCATCCACCAGCTGCTGCTCGGCGAGGACGGCTTCTACGACGACGTCTTCACCAGCCTGCGCCTGCCGTACGAGCCGATCCGCTGGGTCGCCGACATCCCGGACGGCCCGGTCGACAAGACCGCCCGCGTGATCGAGCTGATCGACGCGTTCCGGATGCGCGGCCACCTGATGGCCGACACCGACCCGCTGAACTACCGCCAGCGCAGCCACGCCGACCTGGACGTCCTGTCCCACGGCCTGACCCTCTGGGACCTCGACCGCGAGTTCCCGGTCGGCGGTTTCGCCGGCCAGGAGCGGATGAAGCTGCGCGACATCCTGGGCGTGCTGCGCAACTCGTACTGCCGCACGGTCGGCATCGAGTACACCCACATCCTCGACCCCGAGGAGCGCCGCTGGATCCAGGAGCGCGTCGAGGTCCCGCACGAGAAGCCGGACCCCGCGGTCCAGAAGTACGTGCTCTCGAAGCTGAACGCCGCCGAGGCGTTCGAGACGTTCCTGCAGACCAAGTACGTCGGCCAGAAGCGCTTCTCGCTCGAAGGCGGTGAGACGGCGATCCCGCTGCTCGACACGCTGCTGGACAAGGCCGCCGAGCACGAACTCGACGAGGTCGTCATCGGCATGCCCCACCGCGGCCGCCTGAACGTGCTGGCCAACATCGTCGGCAAGCCGATCAGCCAGATCTTCCAGGAGTTCGAGGGCAACCTCGACCCCGGCCAGGCGCACGGCTCCGGTGACGTGAAGTACCACCTCGGCGCCGAGGGCAAGTACTTCCGCATGTTCGGCGACGGCGAGACGAAGGTGTCGCTGACGGCGAACCCGTCGCACCTGGAGACCGTGGACCCGGTCCTCGAGGGCATCGTCCGTGCGAAGCAGGACCTCCTGGACAAGGGCGGCGAGGGCTACACCGTGCTGCCGGTCCTGATGCACGGCGACGCGGCCTTCGCGGGCCAGGGCGTCGTCGCCGAGACGCTGAACCTGTCGCTGCTGCGCGGGTACCGCACCGGCGGCACCGTGCACGTCATCGTCAACAACCAGGTCGGCTTCACGACCGCGCCGGAGCACTCGCGCTCCAGCCAGTACGCCACCGACGTCGCGAAGATGATCGGCTCGCCGATCTTCCACGTGAACGGTGACGACCCGGAGGCCGCGCACTGGGTGGCCAAGCTGGCCGTCGAGTACCGGCAGGCGTTCCACAAGGACGTCGTCATCGACCTGATCTGCTACCGCCGCCGCGGCCACAACGAGGGCGACGACCCCTCGATGACGCAGCCGGCGATGTACGACATCATCGACACGAAGCGTTCGGTGCGGAAGACCTACACCGAGTCGCTGATCGGCCGCGGTGACATCTCCGTCGAAGAGGCCGAGGCCGCACTGCGCGACTTCTCGAGCCAGCTGGAGCACGTCTTCAACGAGGTCCGCGAGCTGGAGAAGCACCCGGCGAAGGCCAGCCCGTCGGTCGAGGAAGAGCAGCAGGTCCCGGCCAAGGTGAAGACGTCGGTCGACCGCGCGGTCATCGAGCACATCGGCGACGCGTTCGTCGAGGTCCCGGAGGGCTTCACGCCGCACCCGCGCGTCAAGCCGGTCATGGAGCGGCGCCACAAGATGTCCCGCGAGGGCGACATCGACTGGGCGTTCGGCGAGCTGCTGGCGTTCGGGTCGCTGGCGATGGAGGGCCGTCTCGTCCGGCTGTCCGGCCAGGACTCGCGGCGCGGCACGTTCACCCAGCGGCACTCGGTGTTCATCGACCGCAAGACCGGCCAGGAGTACTCGCCGCTGCAGAACCTGGCCGACGGCCAGGGCCGCGTGATGATCTACGACTCGGCGCTGTCGGAGTACGCGGCCGTCGGCTTCGAGTACGGCTACTCGGTGGCCAACCCGGAGTCGCTGGTCATGTGGGAAGCGCAGTTCGGTGACTTCGTCAACGGCGCGCAGACCGTCATCGACGAGTACATCTCCTCGGGCGAGGCCAAGTGGGGCCAGCGCTCGGACGTCGTGCTGCTGCTGCCGCACGGCCACGAAGGCCAGGGCCCGGACCACACCTCCGGCCGCATCGAGCGGTTCCTTTCGCTGTGCGCAGAGGGCTCGATGACGGTGGCGGTGCCGTCCACCCCGGCGAACTACTTCCACCTGCTGCGCCGCCACGCCCTCGACGGCATCCAGCGCCCGCTGGTCGTCTTCACGCCGAAGTCGATGCTCCGCAACAAGGCCGCGACGTCGGGCGTCGAGGACTTCACCGGCGAGAGCCGGTTCATGTCCGTCATCGACGACACCACGCCGGACCCGTCGAAGATCCGCAAGGTGCTGCTGACCTCCGGGAAGCTGTACTGGGAGCTCGTGGCGGAGCGGACGAAGCGCGAGGCCGACGACGTCGCGATCGTGCGGATCGAGCAGTACTACCCGCTGCCGAAGAAGAAGCTGCTGGCGGCGCTGGAGCGGTACACGAACGCGACGCAGGTCGCGTGGGTCCAGGAGGAGCCGGAGAACCAGGGTGCGTGGCCGTTCTTCGGCCTGAACCTGCCCCGGAAGTTCCCGGAGGTGCTCTCGGGCCTGCAGGTCGTCTCGCGCCGCCCGATGGCGGCCCCGTCGGCCGGTTCGTCGAAGGTGCACGAGGTCGAGCAGAAGGCGCTGATCTCGAAGGCGTTCGACTGATCGCTTGACCACGGCGAAGGCCTCCTCCCGGTTCGCCGGTGAGGAGGCCTTCTTCGTGTGTTCAGCTGAGAGACTCCGAAGCCGCCTTCGCGAGGCTGTGCGCGTTGCGGCGGCACCGCTCGATGTTCCGGTCCGACGGTTCCGCCGCCGTGACGATCACCGTCACGTCGACGTTGCCCTGGTAGAACCGCACGCCGCACTGCAGGGTGCCGCTCTGGTCGTAGCCGACGTCCGCCGCCTTCGTCGCCTTCCCGATCGCCTCGGTGATCGGCTTGGCCCCGCGGTCCACTTCGATCTCGTAGCCCGCCTTCGCGTACCCCGGTCCCGCTCCCGAGCCCGGCTGCAGCGACTTCGCCAGCATCATCGACACCGTGCCGGACGACGAGCCCGCCTTAGTCCACGAGCAGCTCAGCTGGGAAAGCTGGATCTTGTCGTCCGAGGTGCTCGCCGGTTCCGGCGGGGCGTCGCCGGACAGGGGCGGCAGGTTGTTCATCCGGCTGCCGACCTCGCTGCAGCGCGGCAGCGAGGTGGACTTGTCGGGCTCGCCCGCGGCCGACGTCGAGGCCGGCGCGGCCGTGGACCGCTTGTGGTCCGCCGTCAACAGGAAGAACGCGCCGACGCCCACCCCGGCCAGCACGAGCACGCCGGCCACCACGAGCACGACGATCAGCACGGTCTTCCCCCCGGACTTCGGCGGCGGGTAACCGGGGTACTGCTGGTACGGCTGCTGATACGGATACTGCGGTCCTTGCTGCACGAAACGGACACTAGGTCATTCGCGCGGCCGGAGCAGGCGGTTCACCCGAAATCGATTGCCGGGCACCACCGGTTCACGGCAAGGTGACGATCATGCTGATCCACCGCGAGACAGCCGCCGACCAAGCGGCCATCCACACCGTCCACAGTGCGGCGTTCCGGCGTGAAGAGGGCCTGACGCCGATCGAAGGGCCGCTCGTGGACGAACTGCGCGCCGAAGGCGACCTGATCAACGCGCTGTCGCTGGTGGCGGTCCACGACGGCGAGGTGGTCGGGCACGTGTGCTGCAGCCGGGCCCGCCTCGGCGACGACACGACGGCCGCGGTCGGCCTCGGCCCGCTCGGCGTGCTGCCCGGGCACCAGGCCCGCGGCGTCGGCTCGGCGCTGGTGCACGCCGTGGTCGGCGCGGCGGACGCCCTGGGCTACGGCCTGGTCGTCCTGCTCGGCGAGCCCGCCTACTACTCGCGGTTCGGGTTCGTCACGGCGTCGGACCTGGCGATCACTTCCCCGGACCCGCAGTGGGGCCGGTACTTCCAGGCGCGGACGCTGGCCGCGTACGAACCCACCCAGTCGGGCGCGTTCGAGTACGCGCCGGCGTTCTCACGGATCTGAACAGGGAGACTGCGCATGTACGAGCCTCTGGCGTCCGTCGGTGTCCGGATCAACCGCGAGCAGCCGCCGGCCAAGCTGCGCGACCTCGCGCGCCAGGCCGAAGACGCGGGTCTCGACGAGGTCTGGCTGGTCGAGGACTGTTTCTGGGCGGCCGGCATCGCCACGGCCGCGACGGCGCTGGCGGTGACGTCGACGATCAAGGTGGGCATCGGGGTGCTGCCGGCGGTGGCGCGCAACCCGGCGGTCGCGGCGATGGAGGTCGCGGCGCTGGCCGAGCTGCACCCGGATCGGCTGATCGCCGGGTTCGGGCACGGTGTCGCGTCGTGGATGCGGCAGATCGGGGCGTACCCGGCGTCACCGCTGGCGGCGCTGGAGGAGACGCTGGTGGCGATCCGGCGGCTGCTGGCGGGCGAGCGGGTCTCGGTGGACGGCCGGCACGTCCACCTGGACGAGGTCGAGCTGGTGTTCCCGCCGTCGTCGCCGCCCCCGCTGGTGGCGGGCGTCCGGCGCCCGAAGTCCCTGGCGGTGGCGGGCGCGGCGGCGGACGGGACGATCCTGGCCGAGCCGTCCCCGCCGGAGTTCGTCCGGACGGCGTTGGCGGGCATCGCGCCGGGCCGTTCGTCGGCGGGCGCGCCGCCCCACCACGCGGTGGTGACGTACAACTGGCTGGCCCTCGGCGACCGCGAGCGGGCGCGCCGGACCGTCGCGGAGTCCCTGAACCCGGGGTCGCGGGTGCAGGTGGAGGGCCTGCCCTTCGCCGCGGAGCTGCTGGCCCTGATGGATTCGGCGGCCACGGTGGACGAGCTGGCGGCCGGCCTGCGCCCGGAGTGGATCGACCGGCTGGCCATCTGCGGCGACCTGGACGAGTGCGTGGCGGCGGTTCGTGCCCTCCACGAAGCGGGGAGCGGCTCGGTGGTGCTGCTGCCGCTGCCGGAGGAGCCACCGGAGCGGGGCATCGAGGACGCGGGCCGCGTCGCGGCGGCCCTGCGCGCCTGAGGCTCAGGAGGCCGGAAAAGGAGTTCGTGCGGGACGGCCGGCGTGCCAGGATCGGGGCATGCCGGTCGACCAGCACCTCCTTCTGGCCTTCCTCGTCACCACGGCGATCGCGATGGTGACGCCGGGCCCGGACATGCTCTTCATCCTCGGCTGTGGCATGCGCGGCGGCCCGAAGGCCGGCCTGCTCGCCACCGCCGGGGTCGCCACGAGCGAGGCCATCCACGTCGCCGTCGCCGCGGCCGGGCTGGCCGCGCTCTTCGCCGCCGTGCCCGTCGCCTTCACCGTCGTGCGGATCGTCGGCGCCGCGTACCTGATCATCCTGGGCGTGCAGGCCATCCGGAACCGCGGAACCATCCCGGACGACGACGTGAAGACCGGTGTCCCGGGCCGCCGCGCCTACCTGAGCGGCCTGCTGACCAACCTGCTCAACCCCAAGATGGTCACCTTCACCATCGCGTTCCTCCCGCAGTTCATCGACCCCGCGCACGGCCGGGTCTGGCTGCAGTTCGCCGTCCTCGGCGCGATCATGATCGTGTTCGAGTTCCTCGTCGACGGCGCCGTCGGCGTCCTGGCCGGGCGCATCGGCGGCTGGCTGCGCCGCAAGCGGAAGGCCCGGCGCCGGATCGAGGTCACCACCGGTGGCATCTTCATCGGCCTCGGCGTCCGCCTGGCCGTCGACCGCTAAGCCCGCGCCAGGAAGTCCTCGGCGATGTCGAGGGGATTGCGCTTCTCCTCGGTGAACTCGACGTTGAACCGGGTGAGCTGCTCGGTCGTCAGCGCCGCCGACACCCGGTTCAACGCCGCCACCTCCGACGGGGACAGCGTCCCCCGCGCCACCAAGGGCACTATGTGCTGCGCCGGGAACATGTTCTTGTCGTCGGCCAGCGGCACGAACCCGTTCGCGGCGATCGTCGACGACGTGCTGAACAGGTCCGCCACCTGCACGTCACCGGACTTCAGCGCCGCCACGGTCACCGGCCCGCCGGTGTCGGTGGTGCGGATCTCCTTGAACTCGCAGCCGTACAACGCCTTGATCTTGTCCTTCCAGCGGCTGCTCCACTGCCCCGGCCCGCCGAACACGAGCTCGCGGCAGCGTGGCCCGAGGTCCGAGAACGTCTTCACCCCCGTGGACGCCAGCTGCGGCCCGACGACGAGGAGGTCCTTGTCCTCCGCCGGCGCCTGGTCCAGCACCTCGAATCCGGGCGGGACCTTCCGGCGGAGCTGCGCGTAGACCTCCTGCGACGTCGTCGCGGTGGTGTCCTTGTCGAAGTAGCGCAACAGGTTCCCGCTGTAATCCGGCACCACCGACAGCGACTTGTCCTGCAGCGCCTTGACGACGACCTCGCGGCTGCCCACCGGCGGCCGCACGGTCACGTTCGTCGCACCCGCATCCCGAAGCGCCCCGGCGTAGATCTGGGCCAGCAGCAGGCTTTCCCCGACGTCGGAGGCGCCGATGATGATGTCACCGGTCGCGCCGCCTTCACCGCCGCCCGCGAGCGGGTTGCCGCAGCCGACGGCCAAGAACACGACAGCGAGAACAGCCAGCCGTTTCACGCGCTCACCTTCCTGCCGGTCGCCGCCTCGGTCGCGAGCCGGACGCCCCGGGGTACCAGTGCGCGGTTCAGCACCGCGAAGAGCAGATCGAGGACGATGGCCAGCAGCGTCGTCAGCAGCGCACCCGCGATGACCTCGGGGTAGTCCAAAATGGCCAGTCCGTCGAGCAGGAACCGGCCCAGGCCACCGAGTCCGACGTACGCGGCCACCGCGGCGGTCGCCACGAGCTGGAGCACGGCGTTGCGGACGCCGCCGAGCACGAGCGGCAGCGAGATCGGCACCTCCACCTTCCACAGCCGCTGCCAGCCGGTCATCCCGATCCCCGCGGCGGCGTCGACCACGCCGTGGTCGGTCGCCTGCAGCCCGGCGTACGTGCCGGCCAGGACCGGCGGCACGGCCAGCACCACGAGCCCGGTGATCGTCGAGGTGTTCCAGCAGCCCCTGCGGGATGCCGCCGGGCCCGGACCAGTGCGCCGGATCGCCGAACCAGCGGACGACATCGGTGATCACGAGGCAGCCACCCGGGTCCACGGCGTCAGCAGGTTTCGCGAGCCCACCAGGACCAGGTCGACGACCAGCGCCAGCAGCAGCGTCAGCACGATGCCGACCACGATCGGCGAGAAGTACTCGCGCTGGAAGCCGTCGGTGAACAGCACGCCGAGGCCGCCGGTGCCGATCAGCGCGCCCACGCTGACCAGGCTGATGTTGCTGACCGCCGCGACCCGCACGCCGGCCGCGAGGACCGGCACGGACAGCGGCAGTTCGACGGCGAAGAAGCGTCGCAGCGGCTTGTACCCGACGGCGGTGGCGGCGGCGATCACCGGCGGCGGCACCGCGTCGAGGGCGTCCAGCACCGGGCGGACCAGCAGCGCCGTGGTGTAGATGGTCAGCGCGACGACGACGTCGACGCTGTCGAGGATCCTCGACCCGATCAGGCCGGGGATGACGACGAACAGCGCGAGCGACGGGATCGTGTAGAGCAGTTGGCCAGCACCGTGAGCACCTGCCGGGCGGCTCGCCGGCGGTGGCCGAGCCGGCCCGCCGCGATCGCCAGGACGATGCCCAGCACCAGCGGGAGCAGCGCGAGGTAGACGTGGTCCCCCAGGTCACCGACGATCTGGGCGCGGCTGTTGGCGCTGCTCAGGTACCGCCCGAGCTCGTCCACGAAGGTTTGGGGGGTCCAGGGGGGCTTGCCCCCTGGCTGGGGTCTGGGGTTCGACCTTAGATGACACAGCAGCTCATGACGCCTGGGGCGCCGCCTCGATCACGTCCAGCACCTGCCGCGCGACCACGGCGCCGAGCACCCGGTGGTCTTCGTCGACGACCACGCCGAGGCTGGCGGGCGACGACAGCGCGGCATCGAGCGCACCCCGGATCGGCGTGCCCCGCACCCACAGCGAACCGCCGGCCACGAGGTCGTCTTCGCCAAGCGAACCGTCCACTGTGGAGCCGGGCGGCAGCCAGCCGCGGGGCTGCTTCTCGGTGTTGACCGCGAGCCGCCAGCCGTCGCTCGCGGTCACGGCGGAGCCGATCTCGACCAGCTCCAGCTCCTTGACCTCGACGCCGTCGGCGGAGAGGAACGACAGGCCGCGGTAGCCGCGGTCCCGGCCGACGAACGACGCGACGAAGTCGTCCACCGGGTGCCGCAGGACGTCGGCGGGGGTGCCGTACTGGGCGAGCTTCCCGCCGACCCGCATCACGGCGACCTTGTCGCCGAGCCGGACGGCTTCGTCGATGTCGTGGGTGACGAACACGATCGTCTTGCCCAGCTGCGACTGCAGCCGCAGCAGCTCGTTCTGCAGGTCCTCGCGCACGATCGGGTCGACGGCGGAGAACGGCTCGTCCATCAGCAGGACCGGCGAGTCCGCGGCGAGCGCGCGGGCGACGCCGACGCGCTGCTGCTGCCCGCCCGAGAGCTGGGCCGGGTACCGCTTGCCGAGCTCGACCGGCAGGCCGATGATCTCCAGCAGCTCGGCGGCCCGCTTGCGCGCCTTCCCCTTGTCCCAGCCCGAGAGCAGCGGCACGGTGGCGATGTTGTCCAGCACCGTCCTGTGTGGAAAGAGACCGGCGTGCTGGATGACGTAGCCGATGCCGCGGCGCAGCAGCGCCGGGTCGCCCTCGGCGACGTCCTTGCCGTCCAGCAGCACCTGCCCGGCGGTCGGCTCGACCATCCGGTTGATCATCCGCAGCGACGTCGTCTTGCCGCAGCCGGACGGGCCGACGAACACGGTGATCGTGCCGTCTTCGACCGTGAGGTTCAGCTGATCGACGGCGACCGTCCCATCCGGATACTGCTTGGTCACGTCGCGGAATTCGATGGTCACTGCCACTCCCATGTCCCGGTCCGTCCGACCGTAGCCGAGTTGACGGCGGTTGGCACGGCGTTCCGGGATGCGGTGACTAGGCTCGGAGCCCGTGAAGGCACTCGACGACGTCCTCGCCGCGCACGGCGTCGGCGTCCGCCCGCTGTACCGCGTCCTCGACCTGCTGCGCACCGGTGACCACGACCTCGGCGAGCTGGTGCGGCTGAGCACGGCGCCGCGGCGCAGCGTGGAGGCCGTCCTCGCGGCACTGGGCGACGACCTCGACCGCAGCGGCGACCGCCTGCGGATCGCTCCCGGCGTCGCGGCGTCGTACCTGCAGTACCGCGCGCCCCGCTACGCCGACCCGCTCGACGAAGCCGTGGCCACGCACGAACTGCTGCCGAAGGTCGCCGAGTGGGTGGCCGAGGTGCCCTCGCCGCTGGCCGCGCTCGACCACGTGCAGGCCACGCCGGAGACCGTGCTGCGCCGCGCGCTCTGGCTGGACGCGCAGTACGACCTCGCCTCGACGCGGCTGCTGTTCCTCGGCGACCACGACCTGACGTCGCTGGCGGTGCGGGCGATCTGCCCGTCGGCGTCGCTCACGGTCGTCGACCTGGACGAGCGCGTGCTCGCCTACCTCGACGAGCGCGGCGGCCGCGAGATCCGGACGGTGCACGCGGACCTGCGCGTCGGCCTGCCACCGGCGTTGAGCGGCGACGCCGGCCTGGTGTTCAGCGATCCGCCGTACACCCCCGAAGGCATGGGGTTGTTCGCCGCTCGCGGGGTGCAGGCGCTGCGAGAGCCGAGCGAGGGACGGCTGCTGCTGGCCTACGGCTACAGCCCGCGCCACCCGGCGCTGGGCGCGCAGGTGCAGCGGTCGCTGGCCACGCTCGGGCTGACGTTCGAGGCGATCCTGCCGGGCTTCAACCGGTACTTCGGGGCACAGGCGATCGGCAGCGCGGCGGACCTGTACGTCTGCCAGCCGACGGCGAAGGCCAAGAAGATTCGCGGCGGCAAGGCGATCTACACGCACGGGCCGCAGTCGGTGGAGGCCGCCGGGACGAAGCCGGGCCTGCTGGAGAAGCTGAAGGAGATCGCCACGGCGGGTGGGCTTTCGCTGGAATCGCGCCCGGTGGACTGGTCGATTTCCGGGCCGGAGGGCGACGCGGTCGCGATGGACCTTTCGGCCGACCCCGGCCCGTGGCTGCTGCGGACGTTGCTGGGCACGAACGCCCGGCGCTTGGCTTTGCTGGTGCCCAACGCCCACCCGGACCTGGCGGACGAGCGTTCCCAGACGGCGCTCGCGTCACTCGTCCGGGGGAAGTACGCCCTGCGGTACCTGCGGAGCACGCCGGACAACCGGCACGCGGTGGTGGTCGCGGACGCGGTGGAGCACCAGGACGAGATCCTGACCCGCGCACACGCCCGCCTGGCGAACGTCTCCCTCGACGTCCCCACGGACCTCACGGACCTGCGCCTGGTCGACGTCCCCCGCCACCGGCTCGTCGAACTGCTTTGAACACGCCGAAGGCGGCCCTCCCACCCGTGGGGAAGGGCCGCCTTCGGGAACGCTTAGTCCGTGACGCCGTCGGCTTCCGCCGCCTTCGCCACCGCGGCCGCGACCTCGGGGGCCACGCGCGGGTCGAGCGGGCTCGGGACGATCCGGTCCGCGCCGAGGTCGTCCATCGCCACCGACACGATCGCCTCGGCGGCCGCCAGCTTCATGTTCTCCGTGATCGCCCGCGCGCCGGAGTCCAGCGCACCGCGGAAGACGCCGGGGAACGCCAGCACGTTGTTGATCTGGTTCGGGAAGTCGCTGCGCCCGGTGGCCACGATCGACGCGTAGCGCGCCGCCACGTCCGGGTGAACCTCCGGGTCCGGGTTGGACAGTGCGAACACGATGCCGCCGCCCGCCATCCGGGCCAGCAGCGACTCGTCGATCGTCGCGCCCGACAGGCCGAGGAACACGTCCGCGCCTTCCAGCGCCTCCGCCAGCCCGCCCCGCAGGCCCGCCTTGTTCGTCGTCGACGCCAGCCGCGCCTTGACCGGGTTCAGGCCGTCGCGGCCCTCGTGGATGATGCCGCGCGAGTCGAGCACCGTGACGTCGCCGATGCCGGCCTCCTGGAGGATCTTCGCGCACGCCACGCCCGCCGCACCGGCGCCGGAGACGACGACGCGCTGGTCGGCGATCGCCCGGTCGAGCACCAGGTTGGCCCCGCGCAGCGCCGCCAGCGTGACGATCGCCGTGCCGTGCTGGTCGTCGTGCATGACCGGGCAGTCCAGGGCCTCCTTGAGCTTGTCCTCCAGCTCGAAGCACCGCGGCGCGGAGACGTCCTCCAGGTTGACGGCCCCGAACGACGGCCGCAGCCGCACCAGCGTCTCGACGATCTCGTCCACGTCGGTCGTGTCCAGCACCAGCGGGATCGAGTCGAGCCCGCCGAAGGTCTTGAAGAGCACCGACTTGCCCTCCATGACCGGCAGCGACGCGCTGGCGCCGATGTCGCCGAGGCCGAGCACCGCCGTCCCGTCGCTGACCACGACGACCAGCCGGTCCGCCCACGTGTAGCGCTTGGCCTTGGCCGCGTCCTCGGCGATCGCAAGGCTCACCTTCGCCACACCCGGGGTGTACGCGATCGAAAGGTCACGCGGGCTGGAAATCGGGCGGGTGGCCGCCACCGAGAGCTTGCCGCCCTCGTGCCCGGTGAAGATCTCTTCGTCGGTGACCGGCGCGACGGCGCCGGTGGGGTCGCTCATGGGGTTTCCTGTCGTCGTTTCCGTCATTCCTCCAGTGGGAATGACGGAACTCGCGGTTCGAACGTGGGTCACTGGAATTTCTCCTGGGCCTGCGAGCGGGGGACCACGGCTGCAGGGGGACACCGTGGTGATTCCCGGCACGGCAGCCCAGCGCGGTAGCGCCGGCCTGTCGGCGAGGCGTCACGTCGGCCATCGGTGCCGTGGGTCTGGCGATGGCCGCGGACGCGGCGGTCCGGCCATTGTGACAGGTCCTCCGCCGCGAGGGACCCCTCGGTGCGGTTGATGTCACACCCGCGCCGATTTCCCCGCAATTCCCAAGACGTCCGTCCGGTTTTGTTGGCGCCCGATAAGGTGACGCCATGCAATTCCGCCGGCTGAGCGTCCCGGACGCCTACGAGTTCTCCCCCCGGGCGTTCCCCGACGACCGGGGCCTGTTCGTCGCCCCCTTCCAGGAAGACACCTTCCGCGCGGCGGTCGGCCACCCGCTGCGGCTCGGCCAGTCGAACCACAGCGTGTCCCGGCGCGGCACGATCCGCGGCATCCACTTCGCCGACACCCCGCCCGGCCAGGCCAAGTACATCTACTGCCCGCGCGGCTCGCTGCTCGACGTCGTCGTCGACCTCCGCGCCGGGTCGCCGACCTTCGGCCAGTGGGACACGGCCGTGCTCGACTCGCGGGAGTTCCGCGCGATGTACCTCGCCGAGGGCCTCGGCCACGGCTTCGTCGCCCTGGAAGACGACACCGTGATGACGTACTTCTGCTCGGAGCCGTACAACCCCTCGGGCGAGCACGGCATCACCCCCCTCGACCCCGCGCTCGACCTGCCCTGGCCCGCGGACATCGAGCCGATCCTGTCCGCCAAGGACCGCGACGCGCCGACCCTGGCCGAAGCCCTGGAGCAGGGCCTTCTCCCGGCGTACGCGGACTGCGTGGCCTACTACGACAAGCTGCGCTCGGCGAACTGACGATCCCACGGCCGCAAGGCCGCTTGCGCATTTAGTAAGCGTGCATATAGTCTGCTCGCATGACACTTTACGAGTACGAGCACAGCGAGACCTCCACCGCCCCCGCCGCCGCGATCTGGCCTCTCTGGGCCGACACCGGCCGCTGGCCGGAGTGGGACGCGGGCCTCCGCTCGGTGGTCCTCGACGGTCCGTTCGCCGTCGGGACCAGCGGCACGATGACGATGGACGGCATGCCGCCGATCCCGTTCACCCTCACGGAGGTCACCGAGGGCCGCAGCTTCACCGACGAGACCCGGCTGCCGGACGCGTACCTGCGCTTCGAGCACACGCTGACCGACGTCGACGGCGGCACGCGGATCACCTACCGCGTCACCATCGACGGCCCGGACGGGTTCGGTCCGCAAGTCACCGAGGACACCCCCGATGCCATGCGCGCGCTGGCACGGCTCGCCGAGGCTGCGACATCCGGGGCTTCACCCCAGGCCGGGGGCTCCGCCACCCGGACCCCCCGGAGGGCAGGATCGCGGGTATGACCGCTCCGGAGTCCCGCCTGCCCGGTCCCGAGCGCAGCCCCGGCTTCCTGCTGTGGCGCGTGACACTGGCCTGGCAGCGGGCGATGCGGGCCGCGCTGGCCCCGCACGACCTCACGCACGTCCAGTTCGTGCTGCTGACGACGACGTGGTGGCTCACCCGCTCGGGCGAGCCACCGACCCAGCGGCAGCTCGCCGACCAGGCCGGCACCGACACGATGATGACCAGCCAGGTCGTCCGCAAGCTGGCCGGCCGCGGCCTGCTGGCCCGCACCGACGACCCCGCCGACGCCCGCGCGAAGCGCCTGGAAGTCACCCCGGCCGGCCTGGAACTGGTCGCGAAGGCGCTCGAGGACGTCGAGGCCGCCGACGCCGAGTTCTTCTCCGCCACAGACGACGGCTTCGTCGACGCGCTGGCCCGGCTCGCCCCTTGACGAATCTCGGGTTTCCCCTTGGGGGCGATCCCGGATGTCCCGGCCGCGCGGCGCGGGCAGGCTCACCGGCATGAAACTCCGCACACTCGCCGCGGCCGGGGTCGCCGCGGCTGCACTGGCGCTGGCACTGGTCCCCGGAACCGCGTCCGCCGACGAACTGCCGGCGTTCGACTTCACCGACTGCCCGGCGCCGCCGCCGAACGCCGACCCGGGCACGTGGCGCTGTGAAGCCTTTGTCTCGCAAGGAAAACTGACGATCAGCGGGCAGGAGATCCCGCTGGAAGAGATGCGGCTGACCTTCAGCGAAGGCCGGGTCGACGGCCAGTACGCGCAGGTGTTCGGGGCGCTGGAGCACGCACCGGTGCGCGTGCCCGGCCTGGCCGGCACGACGCTCCAGCTGCGCTACGGCGGCTATTCGGACTTCCAGAGCAACGACGCTCGCCGCGGCGAGCTGGACGTTTACGCGGTGCTGCAGCATCCGTTGCTGCGCGAGGAATGCAGCATCGGCACGGCGTCCGCGCCGCTGCACACCGTCGTCCACGACGACCCCGCACTGCCGCCGACGGTGCTCTCCAAGAACCCGCCGACCTTCCACTTCGGCGTCGTGGACCCGGACCTCGCCCTCCCGGCCACGCACGGCTGCGGCCCGCTCGGCAAGCTCGTCGACCGGAAGCTGGACCTGCCGTCGCCGTCCGGGGAGAACACGTTCCAGCTGGCGACGTACGTGCAGTACAAGCAGCTCTAACGCTTCTTCGGCGTCACCCAGATCGTGATCGTCCCGGTGACCACGGGCTTGCCGTCCGTGTCCGAAATGGTCACCGGGACTTCGAGGTCGAAGCCGTCGTCGCCGAACTCCGGCAGCTCGGGCAGCGCCGCCACCGCGCGCAGGCCCGTTTCCGCCTTGGCGACGTACTGGACCTTCATGCCCTTCGGCAGCCAGCGGTGCGTGGTGGGGACCGTCGCCTCGGCGAGCATGCCCATCGCGATTTCGGCGAGGTTGCAGGCGGCGATCGCGTGGAACGTGCGGATGTGGTTGTAAACACCCCACCACTTCGGCGCGGTCACTTCGCAGTGGCCCGGACGCAGTTCGCGCACCGCGGGCAGCACGGTGCGGAAGTAGGGCACCCGGAGGCACATCGCGGCGCTGAACAGCTGTTTCCCGCCCGGCTTCCCGGCCAGGTGGCGCCACAACGCGAACGTCGGCGTCTCGGACATGGGCTCTCCTCGAGCTAAGCTACCGTTCAGTAGCTAAGCAGACGGCCAGCCGCCGCGCAAACCGCCGGATATATTCGGGCACGTGACCAACCGTCTCTTCCTCCTCCGGCACGGGCAAACCGAATGGTCGATGAACGGGCGGCACACCGGCCGCACGGACATTCCGCTGACGCCGGCGGGCGAAGGCCAGGCACGCGCCGCAGGCGGCACGCTCCGGAGTCTGGTGGGCGGCCCGTCGCTGGTGCTGTCCAGCCCGCGGGCACGGGCGCTGCGCACGGCCGCGCTGGCCGGGCTGCGCGTCGACGAAGTCACCGAGGACCTCGCCGAGTGGGACTACGGCGACTACGAAGGCGTCACCACCCCGCAGATCCGGGAAACCGTGCCGGGCTGGACCGTCTGGACCCACCCGAGCCCCGGCGGCGAAAGCGCTTCGGACGTTTCCGCCCGCGCGGATCGTGTGCTGGAGCGCGCCCGGCGTGCCTGCGAAGCAGGCGACGTGATCCTGGTGGGACACGGGCACTTCAGCCGCGTGCTGGTGGCCCGCTGGCTCGACCTCCCCGCCACCGCCGGCGTCCACTTCGGACTGGACGCGGCCGGCATCGCGGTGCTCGGCGACGAGCGCGGCGAACCCCAGATCGAACACCTCAACCTGCTGCCCGCGGAGGACTGACGTGCCCGACGACCGCATCCGCCGGATCCGCCCCGACGACGTGGAGGCGGCCGTCCGCCTGGTGTACGACCTGGCGGAGTACGAGCGCGCGCCCGGCGAGTGCCACCTGACGCCTTCGCAGCTGCACGACGCATTGTTCGGCGAAGCGCCGAAGCTGTTCGGGCACGTGGCCGAAGTGGACGGCGAGGTCGTCGGCTTCGCGGTCTGGTTCCTCAACTTCTCGACCTGGCGCGGCGTGCACGGGATCTACCTGGAGGACCTGCACGTCCGGTCGTCCCACCGCGGTTCCGGGCTGGGCAAGGCCCTGCTGGCGGCCCTGGCGGCCGAGTGCGTCGCCAATGGCTACGCGCGGCTCGAGTGGTCGGTGCTGGACTGGAACCCGGCGACGGAGTTCTACAAGGCCCTCGGCGCGGTCCCGATGGACGAGTGGACGGTCAACCGGCTCACCGACGCGCCCCTGCGCGCACTGGCCGCCCAGGCGTAACTCAGTCCTCTTCGTGGCCTTCGCGCTCGGCGCGGCGGCCGGCCAGCCCGCCGCGTTCGGCGGCCTCCGTCTCGGTCTCGCCTTCGCGCAGGCCCAGCGCCCAGGCCCGCGACGGCCGCCGGAACAGCAGGACCAGCGTCGCGATGCCCAGCAGCGCGATCGGCACGCCCCACAGCGGCTCACCGGACGGGCCCAGCAGGTACCAGCCCAGCCCGATCACGATCAGCGCGATCACCACGCCGGGCGAGCGCGCCCAGGTCTGACCGAGGACGAGCCCGGCCGACGCGGCCAGGAACGCCAGCGCCACCACGATGAACGTGCCCGACTCGACGAAGACGTTGTTGCCCGGCTGAGCCGGCGACCGCAGGCCGTTCACCAGCACGATCACCCCGAACACCAGCAGGGCGAGCGACGGCACCGCGGTGACGGCGCCGGCCAGCCGAACCTCGCGGGGAGCGGGTGAGAGCTTCACTGCGGCGGCCTTCCGGAAGAACTTGGCGAGGTGCTCTGCGCGAGCACAGTTTTGCGCAGCTTCGCGCAGCACAGTTTGGGCCAGCACAGTGGACTCGACCAGGGCGAGTAACCGTGCGTGAGCTCTTTCGATCGTATGCCACCCGGTCGGCCGTTTTCCCGGGACCGCCCGTGCGTCGAAAATTCAGGTGTCGTCGATGAGCGGGCGGTCGGCCCGGGTGCACTTGTCACGACGAGCGGACACTCGCCCGTGAAGGAGGACCGCCCGGCACAGGGTCGCGAAGGTGCTGTTCCCCGGGGTTGCGCCCGTCACCATGCGGCGCCGGAAGGTTCTCGGGCCGCCGGAAGTCACTTACCCTGCGGTGGTGCGCGCAATCCTCGTCGTGAATCCCCAGGCCACCTCGACCACCGCCGGTGGCCGGGACGTGCTGGCGCACGCGCTCGCCAGCCAGGTCAAGCTCGACGTGGTCGAGACGGACTACCGCGGCCACGCGATGGCCGTCGCGCGCTCGGCCGCGCGGGACGGGATCGACCTGGTCGTGGCGCACGGCGGCGACGGCACGGTGAACGAGGTCGTCAACGGCCTGCTGGCCGACGCCGACGGCGACCCGTCCGAGATCGGCCCGGGGCCGGCACTGGGCGTCGTGCCCGGTGGCTCGGCCAACGTGTTCGCGCGCGCCCTCGGCATCTCCGCGGACCCGGTCGAGGCCACCCACCAGCTGCTCAACGCGCTGGAGAACAACCGCTCGCGCCGGGTCGGCCTGGGCTTGGCCGACGGGCACTGGTTCACCTTCAACGCCGGCCTCGGCTGGGACGCCGACGTCGTCGGCCGGGTCGCCAAGCGCCGCGGCAAGCAGACCACCGCCGGGCTGTACCTCCGGGCCGCCGTCCGCTCCTACTTCCGGCCACCGCTGGGCCGGCCGGCCCTCACCATCCGCATTCCGGGTGCGGAACCCACCGAGGCGTTGACCGCTTTCGTGTCGAACACCGATCCGTGGAGCTACCTGGGCGAGCGCGCCATCCACCTCAACCCGGGTTGCTCGTTCGAGACGGGATTGGGTTTGTTCGCGCTGAACGGTCTGCGGTTGCCCACCGTGTTCAAGCATGTACGCCAAGCTTTGGCTACGAAGAGCAACCAGCGCGGCCGACGTCTCGTGCGTCACGACGACGTGCCGATGATCCGCATAGACGCAGCTGAACCGGTAAACTTCCAGGTGGACGGCGACCTCGTCGGCCAGCGGACCAGAGTGGAATTCTTCAGCGTCCCGGATGCACTCACAGTGATCGTGTGACGACGAGACTGCTGATCGCCTGCGGCAAAGTGCCAGGTGCCGTTCGTCGACGGAGAAGCTCCACTCAGCGCATCAGCCTTCCCTTCGGTCGCCTGTCTCGGAGAGAAACCGCAGGTCAGAGGGGTCGCTCGGCCGGGTGACCTGACTCACCGATCTCCAAGAAACCCTTGTCGAAAGCGGTGCTTCGTGAAAGCATTCACAAGCACCCAAGAACACGACCGCCATTGACGACTGTGGCGCGGCTCTTCCGCGCCATATAAAGGAGCTCACGAACATGGACTGGCGCCACGACGCGGCCTGCCGAGACGAGGACCCCGAGCTGTTCTTCCCGGTGGGAACCAGCGGTCCGGCTCTGTCGCAGGTTACGCAGGCGAAGGCCGTGTGCCACCGCTGCACCGTCGCTTCCGACTGCCTGGCCTGGGCTCTGGCCAGCGGCCAGGACGCGGGCGTGTGGGGCGGTATGAGCGAGGACGAGCGACGCGCGCTCAAGCGCCGCCGTACGCACATCGGCACGCGTACCAACGCCTGACGCTTCACCGGTTTCACCCGAGCCGCGAAGGAAATTCGCCCGGCTGGCACTGCTGTGCCTACGCCGTCTGGGGCGATACCTACCCGGCTCAAGTTTAACAACTGGGGCAAAACCACCCGGCAACGGGTGCGGTGAACCCCAACGAGGACTTCGAGTCCTCCGCAAAGCGTTGAACGGCCCGGCACCACGCACCTGGTGCCGGGCCTTCATCGTGTCGTCCCGCCAGGTACGCGGGTCGTCCACCTGAGTACGCGTGTCGTCCAGCCAGGTACGGCTGAGCGGGTCAGAGGCGGCGCGAAAGCGGGATGCGCAGGGCGGCTTCCGTCCCCGTCGCCCGGGGTGACGACGCTTCCGTCCGGACCTTCCGCAGCGACAGCGAGCCCCGCAGCTCGGACTCCACCAGCGTCCGGACGATCTGCAGGCCCAGCCCGTCCGAACGTTCCAGCGAGAAACCCGACGGCAGACCGCGGCCGTTGTCGCGGATCACGACGTCCAGCCAGCGGGCCGAACGCTCCACGACCAGCTCGACCTTGCCCGAGCGGCCGGCCGGGAAGGCGTGCTCGATCGCGTTCTGCACCAACTCGGCCAGCACCATCACCAGCGGCGTCGCGATCTCCGCGACCACCACCCCGAACGAGCCCTTCCGCGACAGCCCGACCTGCGACTCCGCCGTGGCGACCTCGCCGACCATCGGCAGCACGTTGTCGAGCAGCTTGTCGAGGTCGACGCGCTCGTCCACCGAGATCGACAGCGCCTCGTGCACCAGCGCGATCGACGTCACCCGGCGCACCGACTCGGCCAGCGCGAGCCGCGCCTCCTCCGACGACGTCCGGCGGGACTGCAGGCGCAACAGCGCCGCCACAGTCTGCAGGTTGTTCTTCACCCGGTGGTGGATCTCGCGGATCGTCGCGTCCTTGGACAGCAGCGCCCGGTCCCGGCGCTTCACCTCGGTGACGTCGCGGACCAGCACCAGCGCGCCCGCCGCCTGCCCGGCCGGCCGCAGCGGCAGCGCGCGGAACAGCACCACGGCGCCGCGCCGCGAATCGGCCTCCGTCCGGCTCGACGGCTTCCCGTCGAGGGCCTCGATGATCCGGTGGGACACCTCGGTCGCGTCGAACGGGTCGCGGATCAGGGAGCGCGTCAGCGGGGCCAGCCGGGTGCCGACCAGGTCGGACTCGTGCCCCATCCGGTGGTAGGCGGACAGGCCGTTCGGGCTGGCGAACACGACCGTGCCGCTCGAGTCGAGCCGGATCAGACCGTCGCCCACCCGCGGCGACGTGTGCGTGTCGGTGGCGTTGGTGCCGTTCGGCGGGAACGTGCCGTCGACGATCATCTGGCACAGGTCGCCGGCGCTGCCCAGGTACGCGATCTCCAACGGCGAAGGCACGCGCGGCGCGGCGAGGTTCGTCTCGCGGCTCATCACGGCGACGACCTCGTCGTGGAACCGGACCGGAATCGCCTCGCGGCGCATCGGCAGGTCGCGGTACCAGTGCGGATCCTCCTCGCGGCAGATCCGCACCTCACGCATGGCCTTCGCCAGCTGCGGGTGCTCGTCCACCGTGAACCGCGTGCCGACGACGTCCTCGGGGTGCGCGGTGGGCGCCGTCGTCGGCCGCGCGTGCGCGACGCAGACGAAGTCGCCGCCGTCCGGCTGCAGTTCCTCGGTCACCGGGACCCAGAGCAGGAAGTCCGCGAAGGACAGGTCGGCCAGCAGCTGCCACTCGGCGACGACGGTCTGGAGGTGGTCCGCCGCCTCCCCGGGGAGGCCGGTGTTGTCGGCGAGCAGTTCGGCGAGCGTGGACACGGCGTTACTCGACCGCCCCGGCCACGTCGGCCCCGATCTCGGCCATGGACACCCTCCTCGCGCTCCGCCCCCGGCAACCCCATCCAACCAGAACAGGACGTCATGACACACTTGAGAGGTTGACCCGAGCCCGGCAGGCGCCAGCGCCGCGGCCGTGGCCACTTTTGACGACGAGGAGTGAACATGTCGAAGCGCGCCCGCAAGCGTCGCGACCGGAAGAAGAACGGCGCGAACCACGGCAAGAAGCCCAACGCCTGATCCGGCGTCCGGCATGCCGAAGGCCCCCGCACCACGGTGCGGGGGCCTTCGTCGTGCTCGGGCGCTACTCGGAGCGCTGCTCGAGGGTGATCTCGGTGCGTTCCACGGTGACGCCGCCGCGCGTGGCGACGGTCTGGCGGATCGACGCGCGCAGCCGGCTCTTCAGCTCGGCCGGGGCGTGGTCGCCGCCGCACTTGCGGGCCAGCAGCTGCTTGATGTGCTCGTCGATGCCGTACTCCTCGAGGCACGGCGGGCAGTCCTCGATGTGCTGACGCAGTGCGGCGTCGCGCTCGGGGCTGCACTCGCGGTCGAGCAGCAGGTAGATGTCGGCGAGCGCCTCTTCGCAGCGCACCTTGTCGGACGCGCCCTCGCACATGTCGTTCATCGGCCGGCCACCTCCTCCTGGGCACCCCGGATGAAGCCGCGCTCGCGCGCCACGTCGGCGAGCAGGTCGCGCAGCTGGGCGCGCCCGCGGTGCAGACGGGACATCACGGTGCCGATGGGGGTGTCCATGATCTCGGCGATCTCCTTGTACGCGAAGCCCTCGACGTCGGCCAGGTAGACGGCCAGCCGGAACTCCTCGGGCAGCCTCTGCAGGGCGGCCTTGACGTCGGTGTCGGGCAGGTTGTCCATCGCCTCGACCTCGGCCGACCGCAGCCCGGTGGAGGTGTGGTTCTCCGCCTTGGCGATCTGCCAGTCGGTGATCTCCTCGGTGGGTGCCTGCACCGGCTGCCGCTGTCGCTTGCGGTAGCCGTTGATGTAGGTGTTGGTCAGGATGCGGTACATCCAGGCCTTGAGGTTGGTCCCCGCCTTGAAGGAGGCGAAGGCGGCGTACGCCTTCAGGTAGGTCTCCTGGACCAGGTCCTCGGCATCGGCGGGGTTGCGGGTCATCCGCATCGCGGCCGAGTACAGCTGGTCGAGCAGCGGCATCGCGTCCTGCTCGAAGCGCTCGGCGCGCTCGGCTTCGGTCGCTTCCTCCGGCGCTGAGTTCTGCGTGCTCGGCAAACCGTTCCCTTCCCGCTCGGCGTCGATGCGCGTGCGCGCATACGGCGGACCCGAGTTTACGCGGGGACCGGGCACGCCGCGGTTCGCCGGTGCCTGCGGACGGCGGCGGCTGCTGCGTGAGCGTGTGGTGGCGAGCGTTGTGGTCACGCCCCGTACAACCGATCGGGGGGATCGGGCATTCCCTAGACTTCCGCCATGGCTGGCAAGGGCACCCCGGCGACCGCGGCGTTGACGAAGCAGAAGGTGGCGCACACGCTGCACGCCTACGACCACGACCCGCGGGCCGAATCGTACGGGCTCGAGGCCGTGGAAGCGCTGGGCCTGGACCGGGCGCGCGTGTTCAAGACGCTGGTGGCGGAGGTGGACGGCCGGTTGGTGGTCGGCGTGGTCCCGGTCACGGGACAGCTGGACCTGAAGGCGTTGGCGGCCGCGGCGGGCGGCAAGAAGGCGAAGATGGCCGACCCGGCGGCGGCCCAGCGGGCGACGGGGTACGTGCTGGGCGGGATCTCCCCGCTGGGCCACCGGAGCCGGCTGCCGGTGGTGATCGACGCGTCCGCGGAGGGGTTCGATACGGTGTTCTGCTCGGCCGGGCGACGGGGGCTGGAAGTGGAGCTGGCCCCGGCGGACCTCATCCGGCTCACCGGCGCGGTGGTGACTTCGATCGCGGCCTGACCTGCGGAAATGTGCCCCTTGGGACGGCCGGGCAGCCCCCACCCGTCCCGGGGGGCGTCCCCTGTCCAGTGTATCGGGAGTGGGGTGCAAAAACGGGCCTGCCGCAAATCTGTGGACAGCCGGCCCCGTTGTGGACAACTCAGCCGAGCGGCCTCAACACCCGTGACAGCCACTCGGTGGCCGCCCGCGAAACGCCCTCCAGGTCCGCCGACAGGTTGTGGTCGCCGTCCACCACCACGATCTCGTGGTGCGGCCCGGCAGCAGGCCGCCCGAACGGGTCCCGCTCCCCCTGCACCACCAGCACCGGCACCTCGACCGCGTCCAGCTCCGGCTGGCGCGTCTTCTCCGGCTTGCCCGGCGGGTGCTCCGGGAACGCCAAGCACAGCACCGCCACCGCCTGGCCGGCCGCCGCCGTCCGGCAGGCCACCCGCGCTCCCGAAGAGCGGCCGCCGAACACGAACGGCAGGCCGTCGAAGCGCTCCGACAGGTCGTCCGCCACCGTCAGCCACGCCGTGTCCAGCTGGTTCGCCGGGGCCGGCGCCCGGCGGCCCGCCACCCGATACGGCTGCTCGACCAGCGCCACGTGCACGCCCGCCGCCTGCGCCGCCCGCGTCACCGCCACCAGGTCCTTCGCCTCGAGGCCGCCGCCCGCGCCGTGGCCGAGCATGAGCACCGCCACGCCCTCCTCGGCGCAGTGCAGGTAGACCCGCGCCGGGCCGTAGGCGGTGTCGATCGGAATGGCCGTCATGACTTCGGCGCGTCGAACAGGGCGCCCTCTTGCGCCGGATCGACTCGCTCCAGCAGTTCGGGCCCGTTGTTGCGGACGTTGTTGACCCGGCTCGAAATCGGCCGCAATTCCAGCGACGCCACGATGTCGTCCGGCGTGGGCACCAGCAGGTCGGTGACGTCCTCGCGGTCCGGGTCCAGCCAGCCGTCCCAGTGCGCGCGGGGCACGATCAGCGGCATCCGGTGGTGGATGTCGGTGAGCTGCCCGGCCGCGTCGGTCGTGATGATCGAGAACGTGATCAGCGGCGACGCGTTGTCGTCGTCCTTCGGCCGCCAGCTCTCCCAGATCCCGCCGAACGCGATCGAGGAGCCGTCCGGCTCCGTCATGTAGAACGGCTCTTTCTCCTTGCCGGTGCGGCGCCACTCGAACCAGCCGTCGGCCGGCACCAGGCAGCGGCGGGACACCAGCGCGCGGCGGAAGGCGGGCTTCTCGGCGGCCGTCTCGGCGCGCGTGTTGATCATCCGCGAGCCGACCGACGGGTCCTTGGCCCAGAACGGCACCAGGCCCCACTTCATCATCCGCAGCGAGCGCTCGGCGGGCTCGTCTTCGATGACCTGTCCGTCTTCGTCGCGCGGGTGCCGCTGCACGACGGTGACCACGTTCTTCGTCGGCGCCACGTTGTGGTCGACCCGCGCCCGGCCTTCGGTGAGATCGATCGCGTCGAACTCCTCGATCAGCTTCGCCGGGTCCTTGGTGGCGGCATAGCGGCCACACATGACCGACCTC
Organism: Amycolatopsis sp. NPDC051045; assembly: GCF_040682955.1. Lineage (NCBI taxonomy): Bacteria > Bacillati > Actinomycetota > Actinomycetes > Pseudonocardiales > Pseudonocardiaceae > Amycolatopsis > Amycolatopsis sp. NPDC051045. The sequence continues at coordinate 193,662 of NZ_JBFBCC010000002.1, read as the reverse complement.
CTCGCAGGGGGAAACGTCCGGAACGCCATCGTTACACGCACGCCAGGGCCGTGGCGAGCGACGTGGGATCATTCGGGTGGACACCGGTGCACGAGAGGACGACGGGTTGGCGCGCAACGACTGGAGCAAGCTGGACGAGTCCGATGTCCGCGTGCGTCCGGGCAAGGGCACCCGGCCCCGCAGCAAGCGCCGCCCCGAGCACGCCGACGCCGTCACCGCCATGGTCATCGGCAAGGACCGCGGCCGCTGGACCTGCGCGATCGACGCCGATCCCACCCGGGTGATCACCGCGATGCGGGCCCGCGAGATGGGCCGGACGCCGGTGGTCGTCGGCGACCGGGTCGGCATCGTCGGCGACGTCTCCGGCAAGCCGGACACCCTCGCCCGGATCATCCGCGTCGACGAGCGCACCAGCTCCCTGCTGCGCACGGCCGACGACACCGACCCCTACGAGCGGCTGGTCGTCGCCAACGCCGAACGCCTGCTCATCGTCACCGCGCTGGCCGATCCGCCGCCGCGCACCGGCTTCATCGACCGCTGCATCGTCGCCTGCTACGCGGGCGGCGTCGAGCCGGTCCTGTGCCTGACGAAGGCCGACCTGGCCAGCCCGGACGAGCTCCTGGCGGGCTACGCGGGCCTCGACGTCCCGGCGATCGTCACCCGCTTCGACGAGGAGCCCGAAGGCCTCGCCGAGATGCTGAAGGACCGCGTGACGGCGCTGGTCGGGCACTCCGGCGTGGGCAAGTCCACGCTGGTCAACCGCCTCGTGCCGAACGCCGAGCTGGCCGTCGGCGTGGTGAGCGCGGTCGGCAAGGGGCGGCACACGTCCGTCGCCGCGGTGGCGCTGCCGCTGCCGGACGGCGGCTGGGTGATCGACACCCCGGGCGTGCGGTCCTTCGGGCTGGCCCACGTGACCGCGGACCACATCGTCGACGCCTTCGAGGAGTTCGCCGAAGCCGCCGAAGAGTGCCCGTCGGGCTGCGGGCACCTGGGTGCGCCCGAGGACCCGGGCTGCGCGCTCGACGACGTCGTCACCGACGGCAAGGCGAGCCCCGAGCGGCTCGCGTCGCTGCGGCGCTTGCTGGCGTCCCGCGGCGGTCACGACATGACCCGCGTCCCCGAATCCTGAGGCAACGGGGAACCGGCGACCTCCCCTAAGCGTCCCATCGGTAACGAATCACCCGATCAGGCGAAATGCCGAGTGGAAGATCAGACTCCCGAGGGGAACTCAATGCGCAAGACCACCCTGGTCGCCGCGGGCGCCGCGCTGGTGCTCACGCTGACCGCGTGCAGCGGCAACTCCGCCACCGGCACCGCCGAACCGGCCGCGGGCGGCCAGACCCAGGCCAACGGCGGCAGCGTCCTCGCTTCGCCGTTCACCGACGCGATCCAGCTGGCGTCGGCGTCCAAGCAGGGCACCGAGAAGTCCAAGTCGGCGAAGTTCAGCATGGAGGGTTCGGCCGGCGGCCAGACCATCACCGCCACCGGCGCGATGGCCCTCGACGAGACCGACACCAAGCTCTCGATGACGAGCACCTCGGCCGGTCAGACCACCGAGATGCGCCTGGTCGACAAGGTCATGTACCTCAAGCTGCCCGCCGACCAGCAGCAGCAGATGGGCACGGACAAGTCGTGGGCCAAGATCTCGGCTGACGGCACCGACCCGGTCTCGCAGGCGCTGGGCGGCGCGCTGTCGCAGTCGGCGGAGCAGAGCGACCCGAGCAAGATGCTCGACCAGATCTCCAAGGCGGGCCGGATCATCTCGTCCGACCAGACCGAGCTGAACGGCGAGCAGGTCAACCACTACAAGGTGGAACTCGACGTCGCCAAGGCCGTCGACCAGTTCACCGGCCAGGTCCCGGAGGCGGCGCGCGCGCAGCTCACCGAGAAGCTCAAGGGCAAGGACGTCAAGATCCCGGCCGAGCTGTGGCTGAACAAGGACAACCTGCCGGTGCAGGTCACCATGGACCAGGGCCCGATGATGCAGGCGCTGGGCGCGCCGGCCGGTGACGCGAAGTTCACCATGAAGTACAGCGACTGGGGCACCCAGGTCGAGGTGACGGCCCCGCCCGCCGACCAGGTCGTCGACCTCGGCGAGCTGATGAAGAAGGCCGGTCGCTGACCGGACGACGCTGAGTAGCGGCGGCTACCCCGAACGAGTTCGGGGTAGCCGCTGTGTTTTTGTTGGCGCCATGCGCAAAGCCGCCGTGGTGCTGCTGCTGGCCCTGTTCGCCGGCGCGTGCTCCGATCCGTCGCCGCGCCCGGCGTTCGAGGACGCGCAGGCGCTGGCCGACGCCGCCACGGCGGCCACCACGAGCGGCGGCTCGGCGAAGTTCGCCACGGACGTCGCCGTCGGCTCGGTCCGCTCGAAGGGCCAGGGCCAGGCGCGGTTCGGCGCGGGTGGGACGGCCCAGGTGATGACGACGGACTTCATCGGCGAGCCGATGGAGCTGCGGCTGGTGGCCGGGAAGCTGTACGCGAAGGTGCCGGAAGGTTCGCGCGACGAGGTCGGCACCGGGAAGCCGTGGGTCGTGGTCGCGGCGGACGGCACGGACCCGTTTTCCCAGGTGCTCGGCGGCAGCCTGACGCAATTGGCCGCGCAGAACGACCCGGCGCACACGCTGGGCGAAATCCGGAGCGCCGGAACGATCGTGGCGGCCGAGCGCACGAACCTGGGCGGGGTGGCGGCGGAGCACTACCGCGTCGACCTCGACCTGGCTCGCCTGGGCACCGACCTGCCGGCGGGCCTGCCATCGGACGCGGCGGGCCGCGTGGGCGGCAAGTTCCCGGTGGAACTTTGGCTCGACGACGCGCACCGGCCGTTGCAGATCGTGCTGGATCTTTCGCCGATCCTGCAGGGCGAGGCCCGCATCACGACCCGGTACACGGAGTGGGGTGCACCGGTCGACGTGCAGCCGCCGCCCGCGGGTGAGGTCGGATAGTCACAGCCCCCGCCAGCACAGCCCCCGCCAGCACAGCCCCCGCCAGCACAGCCCCCGCCAGCCCCGGGGGGCGTCCCCAAGTCCAGTCTACCCGCCACCCCCGACGGAACACCCTGCCCAGACCGAGTTGTCCACAGGCGATTCCCACCTGTGGACAACTAGAGCAGTTCCAGCAGGAACGGCAGCTCCTGCGGCGCGTACCAGGCCAGCTCGTGGTCCTCGGCGTCCCCCAACGTGAACTCCGCGTCCGGGTCCCCCAAGTCCGCCGCGTCGATCACCGCCGCCGCGGCTGCCACCGCGTCCGCCGCCTCCGGGGCGTCCACGTGGATCGCCGCCACCGCCGACAGCGGGATCGGACCGCCGATGCGCACCACCGGCGCGTCCAGGTCCGGGCGCAAAGTCACGCCCTCGACGTCCGCCGACACCACCACCCGGCGCGGCTCGCCCTTCTCCTCCGCCGCGATCAGGCGCAGCGAAGCCCGGGCCGCGTCGAGCAGCGCCGCGTACTCCAGCTCCTCGTCCGAACCGCTCACGTACGCCTCGCGCAACGCGGGCGTCAGCGCGAACGCCGTCCCGCTGCGGGCGCGGAACTCCCCCGAAGACTCGAGGTCGCGAAGCATCGCGATGGTCGCAGGCAGATAAACCCTCACCAGTGCGCACCCTTCAGCTCTTCCAGGGACTCTTCGATCATCCCGGCGACGAGGTCGACGTCGAAAGCGGCCTTGCGGTCGCCGTTCAGTCCGAAGTAGACGCCGCCGTGGTACGACGTCACCCCGATCGCCAGCGCCTGGGTGCGCATCAGCGGCATCACCGGGAACATCTCGACCAGTCTGGCCTCTCCCGCGTACATCGGCACCTGCGGGCCCGGCGAATTGGTCACCATGACGTTGAAGATGCGCCCGGACAGCGACCCCGCCGCTCGTGCGCCGAGGGAGTGCAGGGTCGCCGGGGCGAACCCGCCGACCTTGAGCAGCCCGCGCGCGGCGACCGAGCGGCCCGAATCGAGGTGCTCGGCCATCGCGTGCCCGATGTGCTGCAGCCGCAGGACCGGGTTCGGCTCGCCGACCGGCAGGTCCACCAGGTACGCGGCCACCTGGTTGCCGACCAGGGCCGGGGTCGAGTACTCCGCCGTCTCGGCGTCGCGCACCGCCAGCGGGACCAGCGCGCGGATCGTCGTGTTCGGCGTCAGCTGCTCCTCGCGCGAAAGCAGCCATTCGCGCAGCGCGCCCGTGATGGCGGCGAGGACGACGTCGTTGACCGTGCCGCCGTGCGCCGCGCGGATCTTCCGGAAGTCCTCCAGCCGGGTGCGCACCACGGCGAACACGCGGCCGCCGGACACCCGGACGTTCAGCGGCCCGGGCGGCGCCGGGTTCACCAGCGTGCGCAGCGTGGACGCCACCCCGCCGACGGTCTCGGCGAACTTGCCCGCCGCGGCGAACGCGTCGTTCGCCGCGGACCGGACGTTCTCGACCACTTCGCCCGGGCGCTGGACGCCCTCGCTGATCGCGTCGAGGACCAGCTGGGTGCGGCTCGGCTCGCGGCGCGGCGTCCAGGTGTCCTCGAACGGCTCCGGCTCGGCCGGCGTCGGGTCGAGGATGAGCTGGCCGAGGTCGATCGTGCCGAGACCGTCCACAACGGACTGGTGGGTCTTCGTCACCAGCGCCACCCGGTCGCCGGTCAGCCCCTCGATGAAGTACGCCTCCCAGAGCGGCCGCTCCGGCGCCAGCCGCCGCGACATCAGCCGCGCGACCAGGTCGAACAGCTGCTCGTCGCTGCCCGGCTGGGGCAGCGCCGAGCGCCGGACGTGGTAGTTCAGGTCGAAGTCGGCGTCGTCCACCCACACCGGCCGCGCCAGGTGGCCCGGCACCTCCAGCACGCGCTGCCGGTACCGCGGCAGGTACGCCAGCCGCCCGCCGATGAGGTCGACCAGCTGCGCGTAGCCGAAGCCGGAGCGCGGCCGTTCGAAGATCGCCACGCCGCCGACGTGCATCGGGGTCGCGTGGTCCTCGACGTAGAGGAACGAGGCGTCCAGCGCGGAAAGGCGGTCGTGCATAAGCCGATCCTTACACACGAACCTTATTCTGGTTAGGTCGGCGCTACGGGCCGCGACCTGCGCATCCGTGGCAACTGTCGCGCCGGCCGACGGCTGGATGAGGTTCGATGCGAGACTGCCCGGTGTGGGTGATGACTCGACGGTTTCGCCGAAGGACCGCTTCCTGACCGTGTACGGCCGGAAGCCGGTGCTCGAAGCACTGGCGGACGACGACCTGCGGGTGGACAAGGTCATCCTCGCCGACACGGCGAGCGGCCCCGGCGCGGCGGAGATCCAGCGCGCGGCGAAGGCCGCCGGCGTGCCGGTGCAGCGCGCCAGCGCCCACCGGGTCAAGGTGCTCGCCGGCAACGGCAAGCAGGACCAGGGCGTGCTCGCCGACGTCGTCGCGCCCCGGATGCGAGCGCTTTCCGCGGCGCTGGCCGACCGGCGGCCGCCGTCGCGGGTGCTGCTGCTGGACGGCATCACCACGCCCGCGAACGTCGGCATGATCCTGCGGACGGCGACCGCGGCCGGGCTGGGCGGCGTGATCGTGCCCCGGCGCGGGGTCGCGGCGTTGGACCCGCTGGTGGTCAAGGCGTCGGCCGGGGTGGCGTTCCGCGCGCCGGTGCTGCGCTGCGGGTCGGCGCGCGACGCCGCGGAGATGCTCGCGGAAGCCGGCTACGGGCTGTACGCGCTGGGCGCGTCGGCGAAGGCGACGGTGTTCGACGTCGACCTGCCGCAGCGCGCGGCGTTCGTCCTCGGCGGCGAGACGGCCGGGGTCGGGCCGGAGGTCGGCGAACTCGTCACGGAGTGGCTGTCGATCCCGATGCCGGGCGACGTCGAATCGCTGAACGTCTCGGCCGCCGCCGCGGTGCTGTCGTTCGAACTGGTCCGCCGCGCGCGCTGACCCTCACCTGTCCGGGAACAGCACGGCGAGTTCGTCCAGCGTCTCGCTGACCGACCGGTGCTGCACCCCGACCATGCCCGCCTGGACGGCCCCGCGGATGTTCGTCGCGGAGTCGTCGACGAACGCGCAGCGCGCCGCGGGCAGCCCGAGCCGCTCGGCCGCGATCAGGTAGACCGCCGGGTCCGGTTTGGCCACGCCGACCTCGCCGGAAAACACCAGGGCGTCGAAATAGCCGGACATCGTGTTCTTGACCTCGTCCGACGCCCCGGGGGCGTTGGACAGCAGCGCGGTGCGGACGCCGCGCTCGCGTGCGGCCGCCAGGTAGTCGTAGAACCGGCCGGCGTCGGGATCGGTGAGAACTCCGGCGAAATCGACCAATAGCCCTTTCAGCACCCGGCACACCATAGCCGTGGCGGCGACGCGGTGTCTCGCACAGCGCAACAACGCGGGGCAGAGTTCCGCGTAGCGCATCGGCGGCCGGGAATCCACGGCTTCGGCGGTTCTCGCCCGGATTGTGCGATTCCCGTCTCCTTTTCGGCCGTTGCCCACCTCTAAGCGGCGCAGACGGCGAAATGCCGAGTCAGGGAGGGAGGAAAATGATCGAGGAACATCGGTTGCGGACGTTGATCCACTACGAGACGCCTCGCCGGGCGGACCGTCCGGAAGAGGTGACACCACAGGAGCACCGCCGCGGCGGCTCGCGGTGCCCGGTGCCGAGGCAGCTCGAAGCGAGCGAGGTGGGCCACCTGCTGAACATGCTGCTGGAGGCGTACGACGGCCGCCGCCCGGCGGCGCAGGTCCGCGCTCTGGTGGCACCGGAGGTCTACGCCGGCCTCAGCGGGCCGCGGCCACGGCCACGGCACCGGACGCAGACGGTCCACACGTGCACCCCGGTGCCGGACGTGGTCGAGGCGTGCGCCCGCGTGGAGGCGGACGGCCGGTCGTTCGCACTGGCGGCCCGCTTCACCCGCACGCCGACGGGCTGGCGGTGCGTGCGGTTCGCCCTGCTGAAACCGCAACAGCCGGGCACCCCGAGCCGGCGCGCGGCGGCGTGAAGCGGGCACGTGGGGCGCGCGCACCACCGACGGCCAAAGAGTGCGGGGCGTTTCGCGCCGCCGAACCCACCGAGCCGGCGCGCGGCGGCGCGAGACGGGCCGCGCACCACCGAGGGCCGACGAGCGGCTCCGTCCAAGGCCACCTTCAGAGCATCCAGTGCCCTGAAGGTGGCCTTCAGGGCCCCACCGGCAGAGCCGCCAAGCCACGCAGCGTCGTGGTCGGGTTCCACTCCGGGGTGCCCGCCGGCGCCAGCCCCGGGCGGCGCCGGGCCAGTTCGCGGAGGGCGATCCGGGTCTCCAGTCTCGCCAGGGGTGCACCCAGGCAGAAGTGGATGCCCTGGCCGAACGCCAGGTGGCGGGCCGGCTCCCGGGCCGGGTCGAACGACTCCGGTGCCGGGCCCGTGGCCGGGTCGCGGTTGGCCGCGCCGATCAGGAGGATCACCTGGCTGTCCGCCGGCACCTCCAGCTTGCCCAGAGCCGTGTCATGCAGGGCCGTGCGGGCCGTCAGCTGGACCGGTGAGTCGTAGCGCAGCACCTCTTCCACCACGCGCGCCGCGTTCTCGCCGTCCGCGCCCAGCGGCTTCAAGCCGTCCGGGTGGCGCAGCAGCGCCAGGACGCCGTTGCCGATCAGGTTCGTCGTCGTCTCGTGGCCGGCGATGAGCAGCAGCGTGAGCGTCACCAGCAGCTCGCCCTCGCTGAGCACGTCGCCCGCGTCGGACACCGCGACCAGCGCCGACAACAGGTCGTCCCCCGGTTCGCGGCGCCGCTGCTCCGCCAGCTCGCGGAAGTAGCCCACGAACGACTGCCGCGCCCGGACCGCCGGTTCCACCGTCTCCGGCCTCTGCAGGAACGGCGGGTCCAGCGCCCGCGCCATCGCGCGCGACCACGCCGCGAACCGCTCGCGGTCGTCCAGCGGCACGCCGAGCAGCTCCGCGATCACCTCGACCGGCAGCGGCTTCGCGAGCGCCGTCATCACGTCGAACTCGGGCCCCGCGCGCTCGATCAGCTCCGCGGTGATTTCTTCGATCCGCGGCGCGAGCTGCTCGACCATCCGCGGCGTGAACGCCTTCGCCACCAGCCGCCGCAGCCGCGTGTGGTCCGGCGGGTTGAGCGCGAGGAACGCCCGGACCACGCGTCCCGACTCGTCGACCGGCTGGTCCGGAAGCCGGTCCGCCGGATCCAGGTACTCGGGTTCGGGGTGCCCGAAAGCCGGGTCGCGCAGCACCTGCGTGGCCTCGGCGAGTCCGCTGACCACGAACATCCGCTCCGCGAGGGCCGCCACCGGCCGGCTTTCCCGCCACCGCCGGTAATACGGGTACGGGTCCGGCCGCCGCTCGGCGGCGAACAACGCGAAGAACTCCTGCGGATCCGCCGACGGCGTCACGACCATCCCCCGTTCACGACACCGGGGCGCGCGGACGAGCCGCGCGCCCCGGTCACACCCGTGTCAGCGACGCGGGCCCTTCTTGCCCTTCTTGGCGGCGTCGCGCTGCGCGGCGCGGCGCTCCCGGCGGGAAGCAGCTGAGCCACCGCCCGACGCCTGCTCCGCGCTGTCGGCGTGGGACTCGACCTCGCCGTCCTCGCCCGGACCGGACAGCGTCATGCCCGCCGGCTGGCCACTGCCGCCGAGCCCCTTGCCGCGCAGCGCGGCCGGGACGGACTCGGTGTCGGTCGTCGGCGGCTGCGGCGGCGCCGGACGCGCGTGCCGGCCTTCCGCCGCCGCCTGGCCGTTGCCGGACACGACACCCGAGGGCAGCGCTGTGGCGTCCTCGGCCGGCGGTGCCTCGGCGCGCTCGACCTGCAGGTTGAACAGGAAGCCGACGGCCTCCTCCTTCAGCGAGTCGAGCATCGCGCGGAACATGTCGAAGCCCTCGCGCTGGTACTCGATCAGCGGGTCGCGCTGCGCCAGCGCCCGCATGCCGATGCCCTGCTTGAGGTAGTCCATCTCGTAGAGGTGCTCGCGCCACTTGCGGTCGAGGACCGTCAGCATCACCTGGTGCTCCAGGGTCCGCATGCCCTCCGGGCCGACGAGCGCGTTGATCTCCGCTTCGCGCTTGTCGTAGGCGTTGCGGGCGTCCTGCAGCAGCGCCTCGCGCAGGGTCTGCGCGTCGAGGTCGCCGTCCTCCACCAGGTCGTCCCACTCGATGCTCACCGGGTACAGCGTCCTCAGCGCCGACCACAGCTTCTCGTGGTCCCAGTCCTCGGCGTAGCCGCTGGCCGTCGCACCGTCCACATAGGCGTTGACGACGTCCTCGAGCATGCCCTCGATCTGGTCGCGCAGGTTCTCGCCGGCCAGGACGCGGTGGCGCTCGGCGTAGATCACCTTGCGCTGCTCGTTCATGACCTCGTCGTACTTGAGGACGTCCTTGCGCTGCTCCATGTTGATCTGCTCGACCTGGGTCTGCGCGCTCTTGATGGCCTTGGAGACCATCTTGTGCTCGATCGGCACGTCGTCGGGCAGCCGCATGGTCGTCATGACGCGCTCGACCATCGTCGCGTTGAAGCGGCGCATGAGCTCGTCACCGAGCGACAGGTAGAAGCGGGACTCGCCCGGGTCACCCTGACGGCCCGACCGGCCGCGGAGCTGGTTGTCGATGCGGCGCGACTCGTGCCGCTCGGTGCCCAGGACGTACAGGCCGCCGGCCTCGCGGACCTCCTCGGCCTCGGCCTTGGACTCCGCCTTGACCTGCTCCAGGACCTCGGGCCACGCGGCCTCGTACTCCTCGGAGTGCTCGACCGGGTCCAGGCCGCGCTCTCGCAGCACCTGGTCGGCGATGAGGTCGGGGTTGCCGCCCAGCACGATGTCCGTACCGCGGCCTGCCATGTTCGTGGCGACCGTGACGGCGCCCTTCTGGCCGGCGCGCGCGACGATCAGCGCCTCACGGTCGTGGTGCTTCGCGTTCAGGACCTCGTGCGGCACGCTGAGCTTGACCAGCAGCTTCGACAGCCGCTCGGACTTCTCGACGCTCGTCGTGCCGACCAGCACCGGCTGGCCCTTCTCGAACCGCTCGGCGATGTCCTCGGCGACCGCCTCGTACTTCGCTTCCTCGGTCTTGTAGATCAGGTCCGGCTGGTCCTGGCGGACCATCGGGCGGTTCGTCGGGATCGGCACCACACCCAGCTTGTAGGTCTGGTGGAACTCGGCGGCCTCGGTCTCGGCCGTACCGGTCATTCCGGCGAGCTTGCCGTAGAGGCGGAAGTAGTTCTGCAGCGTGATCGTGGCGAGGGTCTGGTTCTCGGCCTTGATCTCGACCTTTTCCTTGGCCTCGATCGCCTGGTGCATGCCCTCGTTGTAGCGGCGGCCGTGCAGCACGCGCCCGGTGAACTCGTCGACGATCATGACTTCGCCGTTGCGGACGATGTAGTCCTTGTCGCGGTGGAAGAGCTCCTGGACCTTCAGCGCGTTGTTCAGGTACCCGACCAGCGGCGTGTTGGCGGCCTCGTACAGGTTGTCGATGCCGAGCTGGTCCTCGACGAACCGGACGCCCTTCTCGGTGACCGCGACGGTCCGCTTCCGCTGGTCGACCTCGTAGTGGTACTTCGAGTTGATCAGGTTCGCCTTCTCGGTGCGCTCCCGCGACCCCATCGTGGTGGTGTCGATGCCCTGCATCAGCGGGGCGAGGCGCGCGAACTCGACGTACCAGCGCGACGACTGGTCCGCCGGGCCGGAGATGATCAGCGGCGTCCGGGCCTCGTCGATGAGGATCGAGTCCACCTCGTCGACGATGGCGTAGTGGTGCCCGCGCTGCACGCAGTCGTCGAGGCTCCACGCCATGTTGTCGCGCAGGTAGTCGAAGCCGAACTCGTTGTTCGTGCCGTAGGTGATGTCGGCGTTGTACTGGGTGCGCCGGACGTCCGGCTGCTGCTCCGAAAGGATGACACCGACCTCGAGCCCGAGGAAGCGGTGGATGCGGCCCATCCACTCCGCGTCGCGCTTGGCCAGGTAGTCGTTCGTCGTGACGACGTGGACGCCCTTGCCGGGGATGGCGTTGAGGTAGGCGGGGAGGACGCAGGTGAGCGTCTTGCCCTCACCGGTCTTCATCTCGGCGACCTGGCCGAGGTGCAGCGCCGCGCCGCCCATCAGCTGGACGTCGAAGTGGCGTTGACCGAGCACCCGCTTGGCCGCTTCCCGGACGACCGCGAAGGCCTCCGGCAGCAGCTCGTCGAGGGTTTCGCCGTCGCCGTTCCGCTTGCGGAACTCCTCGGTCTTGGCCCGCAGCTCGGCGTCGGTCAGGTCCTTGACGTCGTCTTCGAGGGTGTTGATGTGATCGGCGATGTTGCGCAGCCGCTTCACCATCTTGCCCTCACCCGCGCGGAGCAGGCGGTTCAGCACCATCCGGTCGACCTCACTAGCTGATCATGAGCACGCCCAGGCCGGTCCCGGGCAGGTTTTCCCGCGGTGGCGGCCGTGTTCGACGCCACCTTCCCACCCCCATCGTAGGGAACGGTGGCCGTCGTGTGCACACGCCGTACGTCCTGACATGCGGAGGGCCCGCACGCGAGCGCGTGCGGGCCCTCCGGAAACCTCCTTGACGCCGGCTCAGCCGAGCCGGATCACGCCGTAGTCGAAGCCTTTCCGCCGGTAGACCACGCTGGGCCGGCCCGCGTCGGAGTCGTTGAAGAGGTAGAAGTCGTGGCCGACCAGTTCCATCTCGTAGAGAGCCTGGTCCACCGTCATGGGATCGGCGGTGTGCTGCTTCTCGCGAACGATGCGGCCCGGCTGGTGACCCAGGTCGTCATCGGCCCAGCCCTGCTGCTGGGGCAGGTGGATCTCTCCGGCACTCGCGAAGCCGTTCGTCTGCGGTTCGGCTTCGGGTGCGTCCAACACCGCGGTACGCGCGGCGGGACTGGCTGCGGCCGGGGATCCACCACCCGGCAGCGCCGAGGTCGCCTCGGCGACCGATTCCGGGCGGCTGCGGCCGTAGTGCACGCGCCTCCGGTCGTGTGTCCTCCGCAGCCGGTTTTCGAGCTTGGTGACTGCGGAATCGAGCGCCGCGTAGAAGTCGGCGGCACACGCTTCAGCGCGTACGGCCGGGCCTCGCCCCTTTCCGGTGATTTCGACGCGCTGGCAACTCTTGGCCTGGCGCCGGTTGGGTTCGTGGAACAGTTCCACGTCGTACCGGATGACTTTCCTGTCGTAGCGCTCGAGGCGGGCCAGCTTTTCGCTGACAAGCGCCCGATAGTGGTCGGGCACCTCCACGTTGCGGCCCTTAACGACGATGTCCATACACGACCTCCCTCGCTGAGATGACTGCGAGCTGATGTGTTCACACACGGCGCCGGTATTGCGGGGACGGAAGCCCTGATTGCGGGCCGAGAAGGAACTCGGGAACGGTTCACGACGTCTCGTGCCGGTGACCGAGCGCGGACTCAGCGCACCTCCGGCGCCAGGGACATGGGCTCGTCACCTCCCTGCCTGCGGGGATTGCTGATTGCGGAGCACGTTAGCTTCCTCACGCCCGTTGCAACAGCCCCCGAGCCGGGGGATGTCAGGGGATGAGACTCCGTCACCCCGCGCAGTGATCGCGGAGTGGGCACCAGAAAACACCCGCTGGTCGGACGCGGTCCGCGCAGCTCGGTTTCACACGGACGGCGCATCGCTGCTTGGTGGTGGACGCCGAGGGTGACAGCCCTGTCCGGCACAGCCGCCACTCCGGTGGAGTGGTGTGGCGGCCGAGTGATCGTGATCGGCACCCTCATGCCCGGACAACGGGCGCCGGTCCGTTCGCGTTCCCGCCGGACGTCACTCGTGTAGGTGACATCGGGTTCACCCGGGCGCGCGGGGCGGTAAGGCAGCCGCGCAGCCGCCCGCAGGCCAGCCGCGCGCCGCGCCGAGCGGACCGAGGCAAACCAGGGTCGCCGCCGCGTGATCGGCCGGTCTGCGCTTCTCCCGCTGAAGTGCCACAGTGGTTCACATGGAGCGTTCTTTCGCGCGCCGCCGAGGGCCAGGTTGGTTCAGCCGGTTGCGAGCAGGGTCAGGACGGCGGAGACCGTAACCCCCTCCGCCGCCAGGGCTCTGGTGCACGCCGCCGCCGTGGCTCCGGTTGTGATCACGTCGTCCAGCACCACGATGCGGAATTCCGGGGGTGGGCGCCCGGCCTCGCGGAACCGCAGCCGGCCGGCGAGGTTGGCCGTGCGCTGCTCGCGGCTCAAGCCGACCGCGTCGCGGGCGCTTCCGGCCAGCTCCAATGCCGGCGCGACCACGACCTCGATGCCCCGCGCCGCCAGGACGCTCGCCGCCGCGTTGGCCAAGCGCTCGACGTGCGGGCCGCCGCGGACCCGCGCCGCCGACGGGCGGCTGGGTGCCGGAACGAGGCAGAGCGCCTTCCCCGGGCCGGCGGCGCCGAGTGGCAGCACGGCGAGCGCCTCCGCCAACACCCGCCCCAGCGATGGCGCCAGGTCGCGACGGCCTCGCTCCTTGTACGCGATCAGCAACCGACGGCCCACACCGCGATAGCGCGCCAGCGCGAACACCCGCACCAACCCCGCCGTGGGCGCGCGCACCACTTCTCTCGCCGCGCCCCACACACCTTCACACCGAGCACAACACGGCTCACCCCGGGCTCCGCACGCAGCGCAGCGGCTGGGGATCAACAGATCGAGCAGTCTCTTCAGCACACGGACAGTGTCGCGACCGGCACCGACAGTTTCGAACGCGCGGGCGTCACCCACGCGAGTGAAAGATCAGCCGGGATAGAAGGGGTCCGCGTCCTTCATCGTGTGGCTCTGCGGGCGCCACACCTCCCCCAGCTCCGAGGCCGTCCACAGCCCGTTGGCGTCCGCCACCACGATCGAACGGCTGGGGGCCGCCGTCACGCCGTGGACCGTCGGGGTCAGGTTGCTGCTGTTGAACGCGTCCATGCGCTGGCCGTCCACCGTCACCCTCACCACCGGCTGGGACGACGACTTCGTCACCGCCACCAGGCTGTCCTGGGCGACCCAGTCGACGTCGACGACGTCCTCGAGGTCGTGCGGCTGGAGGTGGCGCGGCTCGCGCAGGGACACCGAGTCGCCGTTGACGACCACCGAGGCCACCCACAGCTCGCCCTTGATCACCGCCGCGACGCGCGCGCCGTCGCGGGAGAACCGGAGCTCCGTGATGCCGCCCTGCTGGGTCAGGTCGGCGGCGTTGACCTGCAGCGCCGTCCAGTGGCCGTTCGGGTCGAGCACCATCCGGCCCACCGACAGCTCGTCGACCGCCGTCCACACTTCGCCGGTGCCGGGGCGCCACGTCGGGCGGCTCAGGGTGCCGCCGCCGAGGGTCGTCAGGGCCAGGTCGTGGCCGAGGTCGCCGATCCGCAGCCGCAGCGCGCCGCCACTGCGCTCCACCACCGCGAGGCGCTTGCCGTCGATCGACTGGGCGGCGCTCACGACGTCGTACTCGCCGTTGCCCGCCGGGCCGGGGACCGGTGCACCGTCGCCGAGGGACCGGACCCGGCCGCCGACCGTCATCAGGCCCAGGAGCTCCAGCCTGAGTGACAGCGAAGCGCCGTACGCGGGCAGTTCGTTCAGCCGCCAGTCCGAGTGGTTCGGCACGAGCGGGGCACCGTCGGCGAGGATGCGGATCCGGGCCGACGTCACGTACTGCAGGGACAGGACGATCTGCGCGGCGATCAGGTTCCGGATGTCGTCGGGCACCCCCGACAGCCCGGTCAGCGGCACCACCAGCGTCCCGTCGTCGAGGCTCTTGACGTTGGTGTCGATCTCGATGGGCTCGCCGAGCAGGTTCTTCACCGCACCGGCCAGGCCGGCCGACGGCCCGCTGACCAGCAGGTCCATCACCCGGCCCGGCAGCCCGGACTGCGGCTTCGCGACGACGTAGCGCCGGTCGGGGACGAAGGTGTTCGACGTCTCCGAGTAGAAGCTCACCGGCACCGGCGTGTAGTTCTCGCTGAAGTCGGATTCGGTGGCGTACAGGTCGGCGGGCGGGTCGACGATCCGCCACTGGCCGCTCGCCTGCTTGCGCACCTTCACCTGGAGCAGCGCCGAGCTGTGGTCCGGCACGAACGCGCTGTTCTGGTCCAGCGTGCCGATGTCGATCCCGCGCACGGTGACGACCTGCGTGTTCGGGTCCGGCGGCGGGCTGGTGTCGTAGACCGTGCCGAAGGTGTCCTGGATGATCGTCAGGCTGCGGCTCGGCCGCCAGCTCGCCCGGCCCGGCTCGTCCAGGTACGCGCGGGCGGCCGCGTTGTTCTGCCCCGGCTTGAGCGTCGCCCCGACGAAGGCGCGGACCAGCGACAGCGGGTCGATGCCCGGCGACGGCTCCGGCACCACGTCACCGGAGCTCTGGCCCTGGCGTTGGCCCGGGACCACCATCGGCTGCGATTCCAGCGGCACGTTCGCACAGCCGGCGAGCAGCACCGAGCACAAGACCGCGAGCAGGAGCTTCGCCCCGGGTCGCCGGAGAACCTGTGGTTTCACTGACCGATTCCCTCACGTTCGGCGAAGATCGCCTCCGGCGCCGGCGTGACGTCGATGATCCCGAGCGGCACCTCGGTGGCGAAGCGGTCGGGCGGCGGCAGGACCAGGGGCGGGTCGCCGACGGGCACGTCCTGGTGGCGCGGCAGCAAGAGCCGGAAGCAGGCGCCGTGGCCGGGCTCGCCCCACGCGTCGAGTTCGCCGCCGTGCAGGCGCGCGTCCTCCTGGCTGATCGCCAGGCCGAGCCCGGTGCCGCCGGTGCGCCGGTTGCGCGACGGGTCGGCGCGCCAGAACCGGTTGAACACCAGGTCCGCCTCGCCGGGCCGCAGGCCGACGCCGTGGTCGCGGACCGTGATGGCGACGGCGGTTTCGTTCGCCCCGACGGTCAGCACCACCGGCTTGCCCTCGCTGTGGTCGACGGCGTTGGCGAGCAGGTTGCGCAGGATCCGCTCGACGCGCCGGGCGTCGACCTCGGCGATCACCTCTTCGCCGGGCAGCACGAGTTCGACCGAGCTGCCCGCGTTGCCGGCGATCACCCGGACCTGCTCGACCGCGCGGGTGGCGATCGGGCGGACGTCGATGTACTCGGCGGCCAGCTCCTCGACCCCGGCGTCGAGCCTGCTGATCTCCAGCAGGTCACCGAGCAGCGCTTCGAACCGGTCGAGCTCGTCGACCAGCAGCTCGGTCGAGCGCGCGAGCCCGGCCGGGAACTGCTCGCGGGACGCGTGCAGCACGTCCGCGGCCATCCGGACGGTGGTCAGCGGGGTGCGCAGCTCGTGCGAGACGTCGGAGGTGAACCGGCGCTGCAGCCCGCCGAACTCCTCGAGCTGGCGGATCTGGCGCTGGATGCTGGCGGCCATCTCGTTGTAGGACACCGCGAGCTTCGCCAGGTCGTCCTCGCCGAGCACGGCGAGCCGCTGGTCGAGGTCGCCGCCGGCGAACTGCTCGGCCGCCGCCGCGGCCTGGCGGACCGGCCGCACCACCTGCCGCGTCACCAGGTTCGTGATGCCCGCCAGCAGGAGCAGCAGGACGAGCCCGCCGACCAGCAGCGTGTTCTGCACGGTCGAGACCGTGTTCTGCTCGGTCGTCAGCGGGAACAGCAGGTACAGCTGCAGCGGGCTGGCCACGGTGCTCAGCGGCGTGCCGACGATCAGGTACGTCGTGCGCCCGCCCGCGGTGTCGGGGACGGTGTGCTCGAGGAAGCTCATCTGGTCGGCTTCGACGAACTGGCGCAGCCGCGGCGGCACGTTTTCGAACGGGCCCGCGAACTCCGGGTCGCCGCCGGCCTGGTCGCGGCCGCCGCTGGCGAGGACCGGGACGAACGTGCCGGCGGCCGACCCGGCCGCGTCCTGGCTGGTCGGCGTGATCGCGATCTTCTTCAGCGCGTTCTCGAGCCGGTTCTTCAGCGCATCGGACGCCTCGGCGCCGAGGCCGACGAGCTCACCGGCGGCCGTCTCCGCCGCCGCGCGGGTCTGCGCGATCGCCGCCTCGCGCTTGGTGTCCAGCAGCCGTTCGGTGATCTGGTTCTGCAGCACCATGCCCAGCACGAAGACCACCGCCGAGGACAGCGCGAGCGTCGACACGGTGACGCGGAACTGCAGCGAGTGCTTCCACAGTTCGTTGAACGCGACCGCGCGACGGCGCGCGAAAACGACGACACGCCGCACCAGGCGTGCCGTCGAGCGCGCGAACGCGGGGAGCCGTCTGCCGGTCTCCGTGGTCATGGGGTGATCACGGCGGGCCGGCCTTGTACCCGACGCCGCGAACGGTCAACACCACCTCGGGGTGTTCCGGGTCCTTCTCCACCTTCGAACGCAGCCGCTGGACGTGCACGTTCACCAGCCGGGTGTCGGCCGCGTGCCGGTAGCCCCACACCTGCTCGAGCAGCACCTCGCGGGTGAACACCTGGCGCGGCTTGCGGGCCAGCGCCACCAGCAGGTCGAACTCCAGCGGGGTCAGCGGGATGGCCTTGCCCTCGCGCGTGACCTCGTGGCCCGGCACGTCGATCGCCAGGTCGCCGATGGTGAGCGATTCCGCGGGCTCGGCCTCGGTGCGGCGCATGCGGGCCCGGACCCGCGCGACCAGCTCCTTCGGCTTGAACGGCTTGACGACGTAGTCGTCGGCGCCGGACTCCAGGCCGAGGACGATGTCGACGGTGTCGCTCTTGGCGGTGAGCATGACGATCGGCACCCCGGACTCGGCGCGGATCGCCTTACAAACGTCGATCCCGTTCATCCCGGGCAGCATCAGGTCGAGCAGGACGAGGTCGGGCTTCAGCTCACGCAGCGCGGGCAGCGCGCGTGAACCGTCGGCGACCACCGCCGTGTCGAACCCCTCCCCACGGAGCACGATGGTGAGCATCTCCGCGAGGGCGGGGTCGTCGTCGACCACGAGAACACGTGCCTTCATGACCACATATTCGCACTAGTTCGGACGCCCGTACGCACGACCCGCGTGTTTGACCACCAGAAAGATCAAGATCGCGAAGGGTCCCTGCTCCATCCGGGTGCCGGTACCGGCGGCTTTGGACGGTCCGTGGAGGCCGCGCCGGAACCCCGGGCGGCCTCCACGGACCTGTGAGGAGGGCTCAAGGAAGGGCCGGCACGGGCGCGTCGACGTACACGACGCCGTCGGTGACGACCACGCGGTGCCTCCGCACGGGGTCCTTCGCCGGCAAGCCGGTGGGCGCGCCGGTGCGCAGGTCGAACCGGGCGGCGTGCAGCGGGCATTCGACGAAGCAGCCTTCGAGCCAGCCGTCGGCCAGCGAAGCGTCCTGGTGCGTGCAGGTGTCGTCGACGGCGAAGAAGCCGTCCTCGGTGTGGAACACCGCGATCGGCGCGGGACCGTCGAGGCGGAGGGCTTCTCCTTCGGGCAGGTCGGCGGCGGCGCAGGCACGGATCATCGGGGCCTCCGGTAACGACTGGCGAGATGCCGGAACGGTACGTGAAAGTTGCGCATTGCGAGACTCTGCGCTTCTTGCGCAACACTCCGACGTCGAGGGCGTCCCCGTCAAGGGATTCGCCCACTCAGCCGATAGGAACCCCGCAAAACGGATAGTGTTGCGCTATGCGGAACCAGGACTCGGGCAACGCAACTCAGAGCCAGGTGCAATCGGTCGACCGGGCCATCAGCGTGCTGGAACTGCTCGCGCGCAACGGCGAAACCGGCATCACCGAGATCGCGGGCGAACTGGGCGTCCACAAGTCGACGGCGTCGCGCCTGCTCAGCGTCCTGGAGATGAGAGGCCTGGTCGAGCAGCTCGGCGAACGCGGGAAGTACGCGATCGGGTTCGGCATCGTCCGGCTGGCCGGCGCCGCCACCGGCCGCATGGACCTGGCGAAACTGGGGCGCGCCAGCTGCCTGTCGCTGGCCGGGGAACTGGGCGAGACGGTGAACATCGCCATCGCCGACGACGGCGTCGCGATCAACATCAGCCAGGCCCGCGGCTCGGCCGCGATCACCACGCAGAACTGGACGGGCCAGCGGACCCCGCTGCACGCGACCTCGAGCGGCAAGATCCTCCTCGCGCACATGGCCGAACCCGAGCGCAAGCGGGTGCTGAAGCGGAAGCTGGAGCAGTACACCCCGCGCACGACGATCGAGCCGGAAGAGCTGATGGCCGAGCTGGAACGGGTGCTCGAAGACGGCTACGCGGCCTGCTACGAGGAGCTCGAACTCGGCATGCACGCCGTCGCCGTGCCGATCCACGGCCCGGGCGGCGACGTCGTGGCGGCGATGAGCGCTTCCGGGCCCTCGTACCGGCTTTCGAAGCAGCGCGTGAAGCAGATCGTGAAGCCGATGACCGAAGCGGCCGACGAACTTTCCGCGCAGCTGGGGTACTTCCGGGACTAGGGGTACAGCCGGGCCATCGCGCGGATCGTGGTTCCCATGTGCGCCACCAGTTCCGCGGGTGCCAGCACCTGCGCGTCCGCGCCGAGCCGCAGCAGCCCGGCGGCGGCGTGGGGCACGCTTTCCAGCGGAATTTCCGCGCGCTGCCAGCCGTCGGGGTCTTCGGGTCCGAGCGTGCGCGCGACGAGCCGCGCGGCTCGCGGGCCGAGGATGTCGGGCAGGGCGGCGATCCCGGCGGCCGACAGGCGCACGACGGCCGTCTCGCCGTCTTCGCTCTCCTCGTAGCGTTCGACGTGCGCGCGCCAGAATTCCGCCAGGTCGAAGCCGGCCGGCCGGGTGAAGTGCTCGTCGAGCGCCCGCAGCTCCTCGATGTTGCCGACGCGGTACGTCCGCGGCTCCGGCCCGGCCACCAGGTACCAGACGCCGGCCTTGAGGACCAGGCCGAGCGGGTGCAGCCGCCGCGTCACGACACCGGGCGTCGGCGACCAGCGGCGGTAGCGGACTTCGACGACCTGGTCCTGCCACAGCGCTTCCGCGGCCGCGAGCAGCTGCGGCACCGGGTCCGCTTCGCGGTACCAGCCGGGCGCGTCGAGGTGGAACCGCTGCCGGATCCGCACCGACGCGTCGCGGTACGGCGTCGGCAGCGCGGCCATCAGCTTCAGCTCGGCGGCGGCCACCTGGGCGCCCAGCCCCAGCTCGGCGGCCGGTTGCGGCAGCCCGGTGAGGAACAGCGAGCCGGCTTCGCCCTCGGTCAGCCCGGTGAGCCGGGTGCGGTAGCCGTCCATCAGCTGGTAGCCGCCGTTCGGGCCGCCCTCGGCGTAGATCGGGACGCCGGACGCCGCGAGCGCTTCGACGTCCCGGTACACCGTCCGCGCGGTCACGCCGAGCTCCGCTGCCAGCCGGGCGGCGCTCATCCTCCCCCGGTTCTGCAGCAACAGCAGCAGGGACACCAGCCGGCTCGCGCGCACCCGGCGAAGTCTGCCAGCAGCCACTGACAGAAGATGTCAGTGGTAGCCCCTCAGGATCGCCGTCATGAACGACTTCGACTTCTTCACCGGCTCCTGGACCGTCACGAACCGGCGGCTGGCCAAGCCCCTCACCGGCAGCGACGACTGGACCGTCTTCCCGGGCACGAGCACCTGCTGGTCCCTCTTCGAGGGCGGCGGCAACATGGATGAGATCGTCTTCCCGACCCTCGGCTTCCGCGGCTGCACCCTCCGGCTCTTCGACGTCGAGCGCGCGGAATGGTCGCTGCACTGGGCCAGCACCCGGACCGGGGTGCTCCAGCCGCCGGTCGTCGGCCGGTTCGACGGCGACCGCGGCGACTTCTACGGCGACGACACCCACGAAGGCACCCCGATCAAGGTCCACTACGCCTGGACGCGCACGACCACCGCCTCCCCGCAGTGGGAGCAGGAGTTCTCCGCCGACGGCGGCAAGACCTGGGAGAGCAACTGGGTCATGGAGTTCACCCGCGCCTGAGCGGGCACCGTTTCGGGTGCTTGACAGTGCGTCGCGCATGACGCACGTTGTTGCCGAAGACGCAACCTCGCCCGGAGGGATCCGCGAATGGCAGCACGGCCCCGGGTGGTCGTCCTCGGCGCCGGCCTCGTCGGCTGGGCGCTCGCCGACGAGCTGACCGAGCGCGGCTGGACCGCCGTCACCGTCCTGGGCGGCGGCGAGGCGGACGACCACCCGGGCCTGGTGTTCCGGACCGATGCCGACCGGACGCTGACCGAGTTCGCGAAGTACACCGTCGAGAAGTGCAGCGGACTCGACGGCCAGTGGTGCTTCAACCCGGTGGGCAGCCTTGAAGTCGCGACGACGCCGGAGCGGCTCGAGGACTTGAAGCAGCACCACGGCTGGGCGACCTCGTGGGGCGTGCGCGGCTTCCTGCGCACGCCCCGCGAGTGCGCCGACCTGCACCCGCTGCTCGACGAAGCCCGGGTCCTCGGCGGCTTCCACGTCCCCGGCGACGGTCTGCTGCACGCGCCGCGCGCGGCCGAAGCCCAGGCCCGGCGGGCCAAAGCCCGGGGCGCCCGGTTCGCCGCCGAGGAGGTCACGGCGATCGAGCGCAGCGGCGGCCGCGTCACCGGCGTCGTCACGACGGCCGGGCGGTTCCGCGCCGACATCGTCGTGTCGTGCGCCGGTGCGGGGAAGCTCGTCGGCCTCCACGTGCCGCAGGTGCCGCTGACCCACGAGTACGCGATGACGGCACCGGTGCCGGAACTGGCCGGGCACAACGACGACCACGTGCAGGCGGGCAAGCCCGTGCTGCGCCACCTCGACACCGGGATGTACCTCCGCGAGCACGTCGACCGGCTCGGCATCGGGGTGGCCGTGGCCGCCGGCCTCCTGCCCGCGCTCCGCGACGCCGCGATCGAGTCCACCAGGACGGTGGTGCTCCCCGGCACCCCGGACGGGCGGCCGCTGCTGGGCGAGCACCCGGACATCGACGGCTTCTGGGTGGCCGAGGCCGTCCGCGTCGAGCACTCCGCCGGCGTCGCCCGGGAACTGGCGCGCTGGCTCGTCGACGGCCAGCCGTCGCTGGCCCTGCACGGCTGCGACCTCGCCCGGTTCGCGCCGTCGATCCGGTTTCCCGCGGAGCCGGTCCGGACCAGTCCCTTTCACGAACGGCAGATAGCGCTGGGCGCGCAGTTCAGGTCCGCGGCCGGCTGGGCGCGGCCGGAACGGTACCTGGCCGAGGCCGGCACCGAAGCGGTCGTCACCAGGGAGCGGGTCTCGATGTTCGATCTGACGTCCGTGCCGCGCCTGGCGGTCACCGGTCCGGGCGCGCTGCCGTTCCTGCAGGCCATGACGACGGGCGACCTCGCGAAGGCGCCGGGCACGGTGACGGAAACGCTGCTGCTCGGCGAGGACGGCGGGGTGCGCGGGTGCCTGGTCGTGGCGCGCCTCGGCGACGAACGGTTCCACGCCGGCGCGGGCGGGCGCCTCGACTTCGACTGGCTGCGACGGCACCTGCCGCGCGACGGCACCGTGCAGGTCCACGAGACCACCCCCGGCACGTGCTGCATCGGCCTGTGGGGTCCGTCGAGCGGCGAAGTGCTACCGGAACTGTCCACAGCGGACTTCTCCGCCGAGCAGACCCACGTCGGCGACGTGCCGGTCGTCGCCCTGCGACTGTCCACTGTGGGCGAACCGGGCTGGGAACTGCACACGACGGCGGACTTCGGCCGCCGCCTGTGGGACACGCTGCGGGCACACGGCGTCGCCGTCGCCGGCCACCGGGCGTTCACCAGCCTGCGGCTGGAGGCCGGCGTGCCCGTACCCGGCGTCGACTTCACCACCGAGCACGACCCCTACGAGGCCGGGCTCGGTCCCGCCGTCCGGATGGACAAGGGCTACTTCCTCGGCCGCGACGCGCTGGCGGGCCGCTCCGCAGCGACTGTGAGCCGGCGGCTGACCCGCCTGAGCACCGGCACCGTCGTCGAGGGCAACGAACCCGTTTACGCCGATGGCCGCCCGGCCGGGTACGTCACCAGCGCCGGATACGGCCACACCACGGGCGAAGCCATCGCGTACGCCTGGCTTCCCGTGGAGTACAGCGGTTCCGGGACACCGGTGGAGATCGAGCACTTCGGCACGCGCGTCCCGGGGAGGGTGGCATGACGCACTACGACGTGATCGTCGTCGGCCTCGGCGGGATGGGCAGCGCCGCGGCCTACCGGCTGGCGCAGCGCGGGCAACGCGTGCTCGGCGTCGACCAGTTCGCGCCGGTGCACAACCGCGGGTCGAGCCACGGCGGTTCGCGGATCACCCGGCAGGCCTACCTCGAAGGCCCCGAGTACGTACCCCTGCTGCTGCGAGCCCACGAGCTCTGGGACGGCCTCGAGCGCGACAGCGGGCGGCGGCTGTTCACCCGCTGCGGCGGGATCATGGTCGGCACGGCGGATTCGCGGACGATCACCGGCAGCGTGGCTTCGGCCCGCGCCTTCGGCATCCCGCACGAGGTGCTCGACGCCGGCGAGATCCGCCGCCGGTTCCCGACCATGACGCCGTCGTCCGGCGAAGTCGCGTTGTACGAGCCGGGCGCCGGGCTGGTGTCGCCCGAGGGCAGCGTGGCCGCGCACCTGCAGCTCGCCGCGCGGTGCGGCGCCGAACTGCACCACGAAGAGAAGGTGTTCACCTGGAGCACCACGGCGGGCGGGGTGCGCATCGGCACGTCGCACAGCTACTACACGGCCGATCGCCTGGTGCTGTGCCCGGGCGCGTGGGCCGCCGAGCTGCTGCGCGGCTTCGGTGTCGCGTTCACGGTCCGGCGGCAGGTGCAGTACTGGTTCGCGCCGTCGGGCGGGATCGCGCCGTTCCGGCAGCACCCCGTCTACATCTGGGAAGGCGACGGCTACACGTTCTACGGCTTCCCGGCGCACAACGCGCCCGCGGACGGTGTGAAGGTCGCGTTCCACAGCGGCGGCCGGACGTGCACCCCCGACGGCATCGACCGGGCGGTGTCCGGCGGCGAGGTCCACGAGATCGCGTCCGTGGTGAAGCGGCACCTCCCGACGCTGCCCGGCGCGTTCCTCCGGGCCGCGACGTGCATGTACACCGACACGGCCGACGAAAGCTTCGTGCTGGCCCCGCACCCGGCCGAGGAGCGGGTGGTGCTCGCGTGCGGCTTCTCCGGCCACGGCTTCAAGTTCGCGCCGGTGATCGGCGAAATCCTCGCCGACCTGGTGGTGGACGGCGCCACGGCCCACCCGATCGCGCAGTTCGACCCGGCCCGGCTACTGCCCTAGCAACGTCTTCGCCAGCTTTTCGAGGTCCACGCCCGCGACGCCGTCCAGGACGTGCCACGGCGCGAGCCAGCCCGACGCGGCCAGCTCGTCGTAGACGGCCGCGCACCGCCGCTGCAGGCCGTCGTCGGTTTCGAAGGCGTCGCGCTCCCGGCCGGTCTCGTTCTCCGCGCGGCGTTCGGCGCGCTCGGCCGCCACCGACGGCGCCACCCGCAGCAGGAGGTGCGCGTCCGGGCGGGGCAGGCCGAAGCGGTCGACCTCCAGCTCCCACACCCACTTCACGACTTCGCCGGCCGCGTCCTGCCGCAACCGCGCGGCGGCGTACGCGGCGTTGGACGCGACGTACCGGTCGAGCAGGACGACGTCGTGCGCGTCTCGCAGCGCGCGGATCTCGTCGGCGGCGCCGCTGCGATCCAGCGCGTAGAGCATGGCCATGCCGTAGACGGAGTCGGCGAGGTCGCCGTGCCCGCGGTGCAGCGCCTCGCGGACGAGGTCCGCGTGCACGCTTTCGCCGTAGCGCGGGAACGCCAGCGACGCCACGGTCGCGCCCTTGGCGCGCAGCGCCGCCGTCAGCCCGTCGGCCAGCGTGCGCTTGCCCGCGCCGTCGAGTCCTTCGATGACCACCAGTCGACCCACGGGTTCACAGTACTGATCCGGCCAAAAGCAGGCCGATCCCCACGCGGCACATGGCTGTGGCCAGGAAGTCATTCGGCCGTGACCGTGGTCGGATCGGTACCGATCAGCACTGTAACGGTGGTGGACCGGCGGGCTCGGTGGAAGGGGATCGACGCCGAGCCCGCCGGTTCGTCTAGGCGGGGTGCCGCCGCAGGTGGAGCACGTAGCCGGCGCCGCTGACCGCGAGCACGCCGACGAGGATCAGCAGCGGCAGCCAGCCGGTGTCGTGGCCGGTCGGCGCCGGGCCGCCGTCGCCGCGGGGCATCACCTGGGACGTGGCGTCGTAGCCGCCGGCCTCGCCGTCGCGGGCGTAGTCCGAGCCGGGGAGCTTGTCGCCGTACCGCTGCGAAACGGTCCGCTGGTAGTCGACGAGGGTGACCGCTTTGTTCTCCGACAGCGCCGTGACGTGGCCGTCACGCACCGCGTACCAGACGTCGACCTGCGGTTCGTGCAGCAGCTGGGCCCCCGCGGGCAGCTGCCGGGCGTACTCGCCCTCGACGTCACCCGAGGCGATGTTGCCGACCTGCCAGCCGCCGTCCGCGCCGCGGACCGACCAGAGCGTCGCGGTCCGGCCGTCGGAGGCTCGCGCGGGTATCGCGAAGTAGGCGAACTCGCCGGGCGCCGCGCCGGGCTGGCCTGCGACGAAGTCCGGCGAAAGCTCGTACACGGGGTAGGCGTCGGGTGCGATCCGCGCGGAGACGGGCTTCCGGGCCCCCGGCGCCTGGGCGAAGAACCCGACCAGGACGTCCTCGAACCCCGCGGCCGCGCTGTGCGCCGCGACGGCGTCGGCGCTGCTGATGCCCGTGGCCTGGGCCGCGCCTGACACCGGGGCCGTCATCAGCAGCGCCGCGCCGGTCAGCACGGCGAGCACCAGCACCCGCCTGCTCATCGGGCGATCCCGGTGAGCGTGTGCGTCCAGGTGAAGGACGAGTTCTGCGTGTAGTACCCGTAGGTCGACCAGTTGTAGCGCTTGGCCGGACCGGGGTCACCCCAGAACACCCACTCGCCGCTGGTGTCGTAGCCGTAGAGGACGTGGACGTGACCGCCGCCGGAGCGCCAGCCGACCCGGGTTTCGACCGGCCGGTCCGCCGCGGTCTGCGTCCGGACGTCGGCGTAGGAAAGGGGCCGGTCGAGGTAGCGGCCCGGCGACGTGAAGCCGAGCCGTGCGAAGGCGCGCTGCGGGTCGGCGAGCGTGCCGGGGAGGTTGGCGCAGTCCGCGCCGGTCTCACCGTGGGCGAGCTGGCAGAACCGCGTCTGGCTGACGACCGCGCCGTGGTAGGCGGCGATGGTGTTGCCCGCACCGGCCCAGCACCACTGGTTCTTCTGCTGGAGCTGCAG
This sequence comes from Amycolatopsis sp. NPDC051045, assembly GCF_040682955.1. NCBI lineage: Bacteria > Bacillati > Actinomycetota > Actinomycetes > Pseudonocardiales > Pseudonocardiaceae > Amycolatopsis > Amycolatopsis sp. NPDC051045. Next base: position 167,692 of record NZ_JBFBCC010000002.1, on the reverse strand, counting down.
CACGATCCGGTTCCGGTAGGTCGACGGCACTCCGGGCGCGGCTGCACCGGCCTGAGCCGGGGCGACCAGGCACAACATCAGGCACACAGCCAGGGTGGCGTGGACCCGGCTCGACTTCACCTGCACAGACGGCCTCCTGCGGAGGAGTGGGCGAACCAGCGGTGGTCACAACGGTGAACATTGCGGTCACAAGGAGCAAGAACGCCATCCGGAGGAACGGACCGTTCCGGGGCACAGCCGGAACGCGGAACACTCACCACAACGAGGCCAACCTCCCTGAACGGGGGTCGGCACGGCCAACCTACGCTGCTACCGTGAACGTTCCGCGGTGTTCACGCCCAGCGCACACACTGGTCGGGTGAAGGGACGAGCGGTGGCACAAGACGGGAACCTCCCACTGATCATCGATGGCGCCCGCACGACCCGGGCATCGGTCGCCGAACTGCCGAAAGAGCTGACCGAGGCGCTCCGGACGGGTGAGTTCCACCACGCCCTGCGGCTGGCGATCGCCTACCGCGGGCTGTCGCTGGCCCGGCTGCGCGCCCACCTCGCGCTGCGCGGGGTCCAAATCGGACAGTCGACGCTGAGTTACTGGCAACGCGGGCTGCGTCAACCCGAGGTGCCGAAGGCGCTGCCGGCGGTCCGGGCCCTGGAATCGGTCCTCCAGCTGCCCGCGGACGCCCTGGTGGTGCTGATCGGCCCGCGGCTGGTCCGGCGCGGCCACCAGCCGGCGGCGTCGTTCCACGACCTGCGCTCCGGCGACATGGGGTCGATCGTGGAGGACCTGCTGGCCGAGCTGGGTGCGTACCCCTCGTCGAACCACTACAACGCCGACCTCGAGCTGCTGTCGGTCCACGACACGATCACGTTCGACGCCGAACACCGCCAGGTCAGCCTGCGCACGCGGCTGGTGACGCGCGCCCGGCGGCACGGCCCGGACCGGTACTTGACGGTGTACAACGGCGACCCGGGCTGCCGCATCGACGACGTGGAGCTGATCACCGACGAGGGCTGCCGGGTGGGGCGGATGCGCCGCAACCCGGACGCGGACACGATGGCGACCGAGCTGCTGTTCGACCGCAAGCTCGCCGAGGGCGACATCCACGTGTTCTGCTTCGAGGTCCGCGACGATTCCGGGTCGGCGTCGCCGGGTTACTACCGGATGCTGCGGGACCGGTGCGCGAGTTACCTGGTCCAGCTCCGTTTCGACCGCAACGCCCTGCCGGCCCGCTGCACCCGCCAGGTCCGAGCCCGCGACGACGCCCTGCCGGTGGTGGCGGAGGAACTGGCGTGCGACATGGGCGGCGTGAGCAGCGCGTTCTTCAGCGACGCCGGGCCCGGGCTGGCCGGGGTCGCCGTCGAGTGGAACTAGCCCCGCGATGCCCCGCCAGACACGCGTGATTGGCGGGGCATCTCGGGTGATCAAGCGGGTGTCTCGCTAGTGGCCGCGGTGTTTGGCGCGGGATTTCGCCCGGGCCAGGGCTCGGCGGCGGGTGGCCTCCGCCGCCGCGCGGCGTTTGCGGGCCGCCTTGTTCTCTGCCGCGCGCTCGGTGGCCGCGTCTCGCAGCGCGCGCTGTGCCGCCGTGCCGATGCCCACCTCGTCGTGAGTCTTCTTCGCGAGCCGCTTGGGGTGTTCCGACTGCGGAACCGGCGGGGCTTTGCGAGCGTCGTCGGCCAGCCGGACGAAGTCGCGGCCGGCCGCGAAGGCCGCCAGCTCGGCGTTGTTGGGCTCGCTGCCGAAGATGTGGCGCGCGGCCCGGACCAGGCCGTCTTCGTGGATTTCGTAGACGCCGACCCAGAACCGGCCGTCGTGGTACAGCGTGAACACTCCATGCATCGGGAAACCTCCAGGCGTGACGGATCAGCCTGGCGTCACCGGTTTCCCGCCAATGTGACAGGACAACGGGCCTGGAGGGCCGCCCGGACTACCTACCGGGCCGTGAGGTTCGTGAAGCCAAGAACGACCTCGAGACTACGCGGGGGAGACCGCCGATGCCCCCATCGGATCGACCATCACAGCACCTTGAATCCGTTGGCCTTCGCGGCTTCGGCCTGACGCTCGTCGCGGGTGACGAAGGTGACCGGTTCACCTCCGGTCAGCTCGGCCGTGTCGTGCATCGCGACGGCGATGTGGATCGCGTCGAGGGTGCGCACCGGATAGTTGTCGGTGACCAGCCGCCGAGCGGCCGGGAAGATCCGTGACGGCTCCAGCGGGATCACGCCCAGCACCGTCCGGGTGTCCTCGTCGAACTGCGCCAGGAACTCACGGGCATCCGGAATCCGCCCGTCCCGCTTGGCGGCGGTCATCGCGCTGGCGAACTCCAGCCGGGTCAGCTCGCTGGTGAGCACGAGGTGCCCGCTGTCGATCAGCAGTTCCCGCAGCTCGGCGTGGTCCGCCTCGTCGCTGAGGTAGGCCCCGACCACAGCGCTCGTGTCGGCGTAGAAGACAGTCACCATTCACCCCGGGTCCAGTCGAGTGCCTCACTGACGGCCGTGCCCCAGCCCCGCGAGCGTTCTTCCAGCTTGTCGTGCCCGGGCGCTTCCCCTTCCGGCTCGAAGTCGATCAGTTTGCCTTCCGCCACCAGGCGGTTCCGCCTCTCGAGCGGGGTTTCGGTCTTCGCCACTACGCCCCTCAACGCTTCCGTGACCAGGTCGTTCATGCTGCGCCCCTCGGCTTCGGCTCTCGCCTTCAGCCGGGCGTGCAGCTCATCGTCGATCCGGGTGATCAACTGTTTCACCCCACCATGATATCACTTCACCCATTCGAGCTATCACTGTCGCCAACGCAATACAAAAGGCCGCCCCGAACACGTTCGGGGCGGCCTTGACCTGCTAAAACGCAGAGAACTCAGTATCGGTAGTGGTCCGCCTTGAACGGCCCTTCGACGTCGACGTCGATGTACTCGGCCTGGTCCTTGGTGAGCTTCGTCAGCTCGCCACCCAGTGCGTCGAGGTGGATCTTCGCGACCTTCTCGTCGAGCTTCTTCGGCAGCCGGAAGACCTCGTTGTCGTACTCCTCGTGCTTGGTGAACAGCTCGACCTGCGCGATCACCTGGTTGGAGAAGCTGTTCGACATCACGAAGGACGGGTGCCCGGTCGCGTTGCCCAGGTTCAGCAGCCGGCCCTCCGACAGCACGATGATCGTGTTGCCGTTCGGGAAGATCCACTCGTCGACCTGCGGCTTGATGTTGATCCGCCGGATGCCCGGGTACCGCGCCAGGCCGGCCATGTCCAGCTCGTTGTCGAAGTGGCCGATGTTGCCCAGGATCGCCTGGTGCTTCATCTTCGCCATGTGCTCCACCAGCACGACGTCCTTGTTGCCGGTGGTGGTGATGATGATGTCGGCCTCGGGCAGCACGCTCTCGAGCTTGCGGACCGCGTAGCCGTCCATCACCGCCTGCAGCGCGCAGATCGGGTCGATCTCGGTGACGATGACGCGCGCGCCCTGGCCGCGCAGCGACTCCGCCGCGCCCTTGCCGACGTCGCCGTAGCCGCAGACGACCGCGACCTTGCCGCCGATCAGCACGTCGGTGCCGCGGTTGATGCCGTCGATCAGCGAGTGGCGGATGCCGTAGCGGTTGTCGAACTTCGACTTCGTCACCGCGTCGTTGACGTTGATCGCCGGGAACAGCAGCTCACCGGCCGCCGCCAGCTGGTAGAGCCGCAGGACGCCGGTGGTGGTCTCCTCGGTCACCCCGCGGATGCCTTCGCCGATCTTCGTCCACTTGCCGGTGTCGGCCGCGACCGAGGTGCGCAGCAGCTCGAGGAACACGCGGAACTCGTCCGAGGTGTTCTCGTCCGGGCTCGGCACCACGCCGGACTTCTCGTACTCGGTGCCCTTGTGCACCAGCATGGTGGCGTCACCGCCGTCGTCGAGGATCATGTTGGGCCCGAGATCACCGCTGTCGTCCCAGGTGAGCATCCGCTCGGTGCACCACCAGTACTCCTCGAGCGACTCGCCCTTCCAGGCGAAGACCGGCACACCCTGGGGTGCTTCCGTCGTGCCGTGCGGGCCGACGACGACCGCGGCGGCCGCGTGGTCCTGCGTCGAGAAGATGTTGCAGGACGCCCAGCGCACCTCCGCGCCCAGCGCCACCAGGGTCTCGATCAGCACGGCGGTCTGCACCGTCATGTGCAGCGAGCCGGAGACGCGCGCCCCGCGCAGCGGGTAGACCTCCGCGTATTCGCGGCGCAGCGCCATCAGTCCGGGCATCTCGTGCTCGGCGAGGCGGATCTCCTTGCGGCCGAATTCGGCGGCTTCGAGATCGGCGACGGCGAACTCGATGCCGTTGCGGGTCTCGTGCCGCTTGGCAACGCTTTCGGGGGTCATAGTGGCGATTCCTCCAAGACTCGATTACCTCCGAACACTACCGTTGTCCGCTCGACTGTCCCTAGAATGGTTAGGAGGCCCTTACTGTGCCCATGCCCGGCCAGGACACCCGCGTCGTGGAAATCCGCGTCGCGGGGCTCGTGGGCACCAGCGGGGAAACGCTGCTCGACGCGGTTTCGACCGTCGACGTCGCCGGCGACGGGCTGGGCCGGGTGGTCCGCCCGGCGGACCGGCTGCGCCGGCCGGCTCCCGGACCGGTGCTGCCGGCGTTGGGCCGGTCGATCCCGAGGACCCTCGAGGGCTACCTCTGGCACGGCATGACCTCGGGTGGCGCCGCCAAGGCCACCTGGGCGCTGCTGTTCCCGTTCTCCCTGGCCAACGTCGCGTTCTGGATGCTGCCCCCGGTCCCGCCGGACCGCCGCCTCGCGCGGGTCCTCGGCGCCGTGTGCCGCGGGCTGCTGCGCGTCGGCGCCCTGCTGCTGACCATGCTGCTGATGGGCCAGCTCGCGGCGATCGCGCTCGACCTGTTCGCCACGCAGTGCCTCGCGCCCGGGTCGGGCTGCCTGCCCGTGATCCCCGACGTGCTCCGCTCGGTTCCCGCGCGGATCTCCGTCGGCGTGCTGCCGCTGCTGGCCGTGATCTTCGTGCTGCACCGGATCTCCTCGGCGACGTGGGCGGTGCACGCCGACGGCGACCTGACCGGCGGGCCGCTGCGGATGCGCGCCGACCCGGAGACCCCGGCGCTGCGCTGCCTGCACACCGTCGCCGCGCTGGCCTCGGTCGCGCTGCTGCTGCTCGGCGGCCCGTTCCGCGCGCCCGGCGGCAGTTTCGACCTGGCCGTGTGGATCATCACGCTGGGGGTCGTGGTCGCCACCGTCGTCGCCGCCGCGATCGGCGTCGACACCGGCCGGTTCGCCCGGCCCGGCGTGCTCGCCTTCGCGACCCTGCTGGTCGTCGTGGCCGCGGTGCGGCTGCGGCCGGGCACCGGCCCGCTGCCGGGGACCAACGGCGTCGTCGAAGGCCTCGGGGCGGCCCTGGTCGCCGTCACGGTGCTGTTCGCGCTGTTCCTGGCCCCGCCCGCGCTGCTGGCCCGGCCCGGCTGGAAGCACAAGCCGCAGCGGCTGCGGCCGTGGATGGGCGGCTGGGCGGCCGCACCGGTGCTCGCACTGGCCGGCCTGCTCGGCGGCGGGTTCGGCGCCGGTCTCGCCGAAGCCCTCCGCCGCCTTTCCGGTGCCGAGCACCTGCAGGTGCCCGACACGTACTTGCTGGTCACGGTGCTGTGGGGAGCCGGGCTGGCGCTCGCCGCGGTGCTCGGCGTGCTGGGCTTCGCGGTCGCCGTCCCGCTGCGCCGGCTGCGGCGCGGCGTCCCGGAGATCGTCGGGCTGATGGAGCACGACGAGGAGCAGGAGGCCAAGGCCGCGGCGGCGTGGGCGCGGTCGGCGTGGGAACGGCGGCACCTGCACCACCTGGCGCTGACGGTGGCGTCGGCGATGTCCGCGGGCGGTGCGGCGCTGCTGGTGCTGCGCTTCGGGTTCGGGCTGGTCCCCGGCTGGTTCGGCCCGCTGTCCGCGATCGGCGTGTTCGCGCTCGGCGCGCTGGCCGCGGGCCTGCTGCGGGTGGTCTACACGGCCGCGCGCACCCCCCAGCGCAGCCGGCACCTCGGGGCGCTGGCCGACCTGGTCTGCTTCTGGCCGCGGGCGGCCCACCCGACGGTGCCGCCGTGCTACGCGCTGAAGGTCGTCCCCGAGCTGGCCGCGCGGGCGCGCGAGCACCTCGCCGAACCCGGCACGCGCGTGGTGCTCTCCGGCTACAACCTCGGCAGCCTGCTCACGATCATGGCCGCCGCCCGGCTGGCGGCCGAACTGCCGGAGGCCGACCTCGAACGCGTCGGCGTGCTCACGGCCGGCTCCCCGCTGCAGTGGGGCTACCAGCGCGCCTTCCCGGCGTTGCTGCCGCAGGAAGCGCTGGAACGGCTCTTCGCCGACCTCGACGGCCGCTGGCGGGCCCTGTGCCGCGGCACCGACATCTTCGGCGGCGGCGTGACGACCTGGCGGCACTCGGTCGCCGACCGGCGCTTGCACGGCGTCGGGTTCCTCCCGGACGGCGGCTGCGGCCCGGTGTCGGCGACGGCCGACGGCAACGGCGTCCTGATCCTCGGCGGTGACCACTGGCTGCCGGACCCGCTGCGCGGCCCGACCGGGCGGCACCGCTGGGCGCCGGGGGTGCTCAAGCACCAGGACTACGTGGTGGACGCCGAATGGGACCACGCCGTCGCGATGGCCGCCGGCCTCGGCAAGCCGTCCTGGGGCGAGCAGGGATCGCTCTTCGGGGACTTCCCCCCGAAACAGTGAAGGCCCCTCGCGCGCGGAGCGAGGGGCCTTCACGGAACTTCGGCTAGCTCAGCTTCACTCGGAAGCCTTGCGGCGGAACTTCAGCAGCGCGAGCAGACCGCCACCGGCGGCCAGCAACAGGGCGCCGACCCAGATCAGCCAGCTGTTGTCGAACCCGGTGTTGGCCAGGCCGCCGCCGGTGCCCGACTCGTTGCCCGCCGGGACGACGGCCGGAGCCGTGGTGCTGGTCGGCGAGACGGAGGTGTCCGAGGTCGCCGGGGCGCTCGGCTTCGTGCTCGTGGCCGGCGTCGACGTCTTGGTCGGCGGCGTGACCGTCTGAGTCGGCTTCTCGGTCTTCTTGCCGCACAGGAACCACTTGTCGATGTTCGGCTGACGGCCCTTGAAGGTCTTCGTCGCCTTCAGGTCCGTCCAGGGCGCGTTTTCCGCAAGCTTCTTGCCGCCCTTGCCGACCTTGCCCGGGATGTACTCGTTGAAGCCGTCGTCACCGCCGATGATCACGATGCGGGTAACGGTCACGCCGTCGTGCACCTTGGTGATGGTCAGGCTGCTCTTGCCTTCGCCAGTGGCGGCGTCGATGTCGACGTCGCTCTGCTGGAGCTTCTGCCCGTCCGCGCACGGCGCGTGGTTGCGGTCGGGGATCGGGTTGGACCGGCCGTCGTCGCTGTAGCAGGCCAGCGCGGAGCCGGCGGTGCCGATGAGGGCAGCGGTGGTGAGCGCCATGACCGCCACGGCGCCGCGGAAGGAACGTCTGCGCATGAGTTCTCCTGTACCGAACGGGGAGGAACGGCAAATCTGAGGGACGTGTCGCCACCGCACGTGGTTAATCACGCGGCTGTAATTCACCCGTCAGTGGCGCACGAAGGATCGAAAGGTATCGCACGTCACCCGACCGCTTACGGGGGGTCCCCCTTTGCGTACGAATCGCAAGATCCTCTTGATCGCGCCGTAACCTCCCGTTTCGGGAACCGGCCGCAAAAAGCCCCACCGACCTGGGCGTCCAGGCCGATGGGGCTTTTCTCGCGCAAGTCAGGCTTCGGGGGCCTTCACGGGTTCTTCGGCCTGCCGCCTGCCGAGCAGCGAATGCCGGCGGCTGTACCCGAAGTACAGCACCACGCCCACCACCATCCAGGCGAAGAACCGCAGCCAGGTCAGCACGGTCAGGTTCAGCATCAGCCACAGGCAGGCCAGGATGGCCAGGATCGGGATCAGCGGCACCAGCGGCACCTTGAACGCGCGAGGCAGGTCGGGCCGCGTCCGCCGCAGGATCAGCACGCCCGCCGACACCAGCACGAAGGCGAACAGCGTGCCGACGTTGACCATCTCCTCGAGCTTGTCCGCCGGGAAGAAGCCGGCCGCGAGCGCGACCAGGCCGCCGACGATCAGCGTCGCGCGCTTCGGCGTGCCGTTCTCGCCGGTCTTGGCCAGCCCGCGCGGCATCAAGCCGTCGCGCGACATCGCGTAGATGATCCGGACCTGGCCCAGCATCAGCACCATGACCACGGTGGTCAGGCCGGCCAGCGCGCCGAAGGAGATGATGTTGGCCGCCCAGTCGACGCCGTTCGCGGAGAACGCCGTGGCGAGGGTCTTGTGGCTGCCGTCGCCCGCCTTGGTGGCCAGGTCCTTGTACGACGTCATGCCGACGACCACCAGCGACACCGCGACGTACAGCACGGTGACGATCGCCAGCGAGCCCATGATCCCGCGCGGCACGGCCTTCTGCGGGTTCTTGGTCTCCTCCGCGGTGGTCGCGACGATGTCGAAGCCGATGAACGCGAAGAACACCAGCGAGGCGCCGGCCAGCAGCCCGAAGACGCCGAACGAGCTGCTCGCACCCCCCGCGATCAGGGAGAACAGCGACTGGTCGACGCCGGTCTGGCCGGCCCCGCCCGTCTCGCCCGGCGGGATGTACGGCGTGTAGTTGGCGCCCTTGATGTAGAAGAAGCCGAGGATGATCACGAACAGCACGACGGCGACCTTGATGCCGGTGATCACCATGGACACCCGCGAGGACAGCTTCGTGCCGACGGCCAGCAGCGTCGTCAGGACCGCCACGACGAGCAGCGCACCCCAGTCGACCGTCACGCTCCCGACGTCGAACGTCGTCTTGGTGCCCTTGCCGAACAGGTAGCCGAGCACCGTCTCCAGGTACACCGACCAGCCCTTGGACACCGCGGCGGCGCCGACGGCGAGCTCGAGGATCAGGTCCCAGCCGATGATCCACGCCATGAACTCGCCGAAGGTGGCGTAGGAGAACGTGTACGCGCTGCCCGCGACCGGCACGGTCGAGGCGAACTCCGCGTAGCACAGCGCCGCCAGCGCACAGGCGATCGCCGCGAACACGAAGGCCAGCGAGACCGACGGGCCTGCGTAGTCACCGGCGGTGCGCGCGGTCAGCGTGAAGATGCCGGCACCGATGACGACGGCGACGCCGAAGACCGTGAGGTCCCACGCACTGAGGTTCCGCCGGAGCTTGGTATCCGGCTCATCGGTGTCCGCAATGGACTGTTCGATCGATTTAGTGCGCCACAATCCCGTTCCGGGCACCGTTGACCTCCTGCGGCCGGCCTGCGTGTATCGCGGTAAGTCACCCTATCGGGTCAGGTCCGTGACGGCTCGCCGAACGACCCGAAGTGGATCATGGACTACTTCGCGAGGCTGCGGTCCAGGTCCGGCTCGAGGTAGATGAGCTTCGCGACCGGCACCTTGGCGCGGACGCGGGCCTCGGCGTCGTCGATGGCCATGGCCAGTTCGGCGGTGTCGAGCCCCGGCACCATCGCCAGCTTCGCCGCGACCAGCAGCTCGTCCGGGCCCAGGTACTGGGTGCGGATGTGGATGACGCGCTCGACCTTGCCCGCGGCGAGCTCGTCGACGATCGTCGCGAGGACGCCCTCGTTGGCCCCTTCGCCGATGAGCAGGCTCTTCATCTCGATGATGAGGATGATCGCGATGACGCCGAGCAGGACGCCGATCGCGAGGGTGCCGATGCCGTCCCAGACGGGGTCGTCGGTGGCGATCGACAGCCCGACGCCGAGCAGCGCGAAGACGAGGCCGAGCAGCGCGCCGGCGTCCTCGAGCAGCACGACGGGGAGCTCGGGCTCCTTGGCCTGGCGGATGAAGCCCCACCAGCTCGCGTCGCCCTTGATCTTCTTCGACTCGCCGACCGCGGTGTAGAAGCTGTAGCTCTCCAGGCCGACCGCGACCAGCAGGATGATCACGGCGACGATCGGCGATTCGAGCGGCTCCGGGTGGCCGATCTTGTGGATGCCTTCGTAGAACGCGAAGGCGGAGCCGAGGGTGAAGAGCATCAGCGCGACGATGAAGGAGTAGAAGTACCGGTCACGGCCGTAGCCGAAGGGGTGCTCCTTGTCCGCCGCCCGCTTCGACGTCTTCTGGCCGAGCAGCAGCAGACCCTGGTTCGTGGTGTCGGCCAGCGAGTGCACGGACTCGGCCAGCATCGACGACGACCCGGTGACGAGGAAGCCGGCGAACTTCGCCGCCGCGATCCCGGCGTTGGCGCCGAGTGCCGCGATGATCGCCTTGGTTCCGCCTCCAGCTGACACGACCGCTCCCCTGGTAGGTCCTTAATGTCCGGGTGGAGCCTAATGGGAACGCGCGCCCGGGACCGTCTCGACCGGGCTAACCGCGCCCGCCGGTTCTGTCGTACCCCTTCGCTACCGTGGTTTTTCCTGCCGACCACTCCGGAGAAGGTGACATGGCGCACTTCGCCGTGCTCGGTCCGCTCGCCGTCGAAAGCCCGCCGGGCCGGTGGGCGGTCCTGCGCGGTGCGCGGCAGCGCACGCTGCTGGCCGTGCTGCTGCTCAACGCCAACCAGCACGTCCCGGTCGACGTGCTGGTCGAGGCCCTGTGGCCGGACGGGCCGCCCAAGTCCCACACCTCCAACCTGCACACCTACCTTTCCCGGCTGCGCGAGCGCATCGACGGCCTGCGCGTCGAGCACGGCCCGCCCGGCTACCGGCTGCGGGCCGGCCCGGACGAGCTGGACCTGCTCGTGTTCCGGTCCGCAGCCGCCGAGGGGCAGGCCGCCGCGCGGGCCGGGGACGCCGTGGCCGCGTCGCGGCACTACCGGCGGGCCCTCGCGCAGTGGCGGGGGCCGGTGCTGGCCGGGCTGCACGTGCCGAGGCTCGCCGCCGAGGTCGCCCGGCTGGAGTCCGAACGGCTCGCGGTGTTCGAGGACTGCGTCGACGCCGAGCTCACCGCCGGGCGGCACGGGGAGCTGACCGGCGAGCTGCAGGCCATGATCGCCGAGCAACCGCTGCGCGAACGGCCGGCCGCGCAGCTGATGATCGCGCTGCACCGGGCCGGGCAGCAGGGCAAAGCGCTGGAGGTCTACCGGCGGCTGCGGACCACGCTGGTCGAGGAACTCGGCGTCGAGCCCGGCGCGGAGGCCCGCCGGGTGCACGCGGCCGTCCTGCGCGGCGAAGACCCCGTGCCGCAGTTGCCGCCGCCGGTGTGGCCGGTGTGCCAGCTCCCGCCGGACATCGGGGACTTCACCGGCCGCGACGCCGAACTCGCGGAACTGACCGGCGTGCTCGGCGCCGGTACCGGCGTTCCGGTCGCGGTGCTCAGCGGCGAGCCGGGTGCGGGCAAGAGCACCCTCGCCGTGCGCGCCGCGCACCGGCTGCGCGCGCGGTTCCCGGACGGCCAGCTGTACGTGCCGCTGGCGGGTCGCGACATCGGGGCGGTGCTGGCCGACCTGCTGCGGGCGCTGGGCGTCCCCGGCCCGGCCGTGCCGGACGACGTGCGGGCCCGCGCGGCGGTGTTCCGCGGCCGGCTCACCGACCGGCGGGTGCTGGTGGTGCTCGACGACGCCGTCGACCCCGAGCACGTCCGGACCCTGTTGCCGGGCACGCCGGGCTGCGCGGTGCTCGTGACGAGCCGTCGCCGGCTGAGCGGCCTCGCCGGCGCGCACCGGCTGGCCCTCGGCCCCCTGTCCGGCGCCGACGCCGCCGAGCTGCTGAACCGGCTCGCCGGGGCGCGGGTGGCCCGGGAGCGCGCCGACGCCGAGCGGATCATCACCGCGTGCGCGCGGCTGCCGCTGGCCCTGCGGATCGCGGGCAGCAGGCTGGCCATCCGCCCGCACCTGCGGCTCGGCGAGCTCGCCGACCGGCTCGAGGACGAGGTCCGCCGCCTCGACGAGCTGACCGTCAGCGACCTGGCCGTCCGGAGCAGTATCGCGCTGAGCTACGAAGGCCTGCGGCCGCCCGCGCGGCGCGCGTTCCGGCTGCTCGGCCGGTGCCGCCTCGCCGACCTGCCGGCCTGGGCGGTCACGACGCTGGTCGACGACCCGGACGCCGACGAGGCGGTCGAAGAGCTCGTCGAGGCGAGCCTGCTGGAGGCCCGCGGAGCGGATGCGACCGGCGAAGGCCGGTACCGGATGCACGACCTCGTCCGGCTGTACGCCGCGGAGCTCGGCGACCCGGCGCCCACCGAGGGCCTCCGGACGGTGCTGGCGGCGACGCTCGCGCTCGCCGACGCGGCGGCGGCCCGGCTGCCGCGCACGGTGCCGATGCCGTCCCCGGCCCACGAGCCGCCCGCACAGCCGCTGCCGCGCGAGCTGGTGGAGCGGCTGATCGCGCGTCCGGACGACTGGTTTTCCGCCGAGCGCACGAACCTCCTGCTGCTCATCGGCGCGCTCGGCGCGCGGGACGCGCTGCTGCTGCTCGACCGGCTCGGCGTCTACCTGTACCTGCACGGGCAGTACGCCGACATGCGCGCGGCGTACGAGACGGTGCTGGTGGCCGCGGCCGAAGACCCGCCGCTGGCAGCCGTCGCCGAGGCCACCCTGACGCTGCTGCGCCACGCCCGCGGGCAGTACGAAGAGGCCGCCGACCGCTACCGCACGTGCGCCAAGGAACTGGAAGCCCACGGCGACCGCCGCGCCCACGCGTGGGTTTCGGCGAACCTGGCGCACTGCCTGATCGGGCTCGGCCGCGCCGAAGAGGCCCTGCAGACGGCGGCCCACGCGCGCGAACTGTTCACCGTGGACGGTTCGGCCGCGGAGCTCGGGTGGGTACGGGCGGCGGAGTCGGCCGCCCTGCTGCGGCTGGGCCGGATCGCCGCCGCCCGGGAGGTCGACCGGGCCGCGCTGGCGGCCGCCCGTGAAACCGGCGACGGCCGCGTGATCGGCGAGGCCCTGCACGGGTTCGCGTGGTCGTCGCTGCTGACCGGCGACGATCCCGGCGCGGCGGCGGCGATCGCGGAGTCGGTGGACCTGCTGCGCGGCACGAAGGTGCGGTCGGCGCTGGCGAAGTCGTTGCGCACGCTGGGCGCGATCTCGGCGGCGACGGGGGCCCGTGACGCCGCGACGGCGGCGTTCGGCGAAGCCCGCGAGCTGGCGCGGGAGCTGGACGAGCGGCCGCGCGAGCTGTCGTGCACCCGGGCACTGGCGGCGAGCTGGATCGGCGAAGGCCGGGCGGCCCAGGCGATCCCCGTGCTCCGCGCGTGCCTCGACGAGTTCCGCGAAATGGGCGGCCGACCGGCGACCGGGCTGACGTGGCTGGTGCTCCGCCGGGCGTACGAAGCAACGGGAGACGAGGGATCAGCCGCGGAAGCGGCGGCCGAAGCCGCCGCCCTGGTCGATCCGCGTGACGCCAGCGCGGCTGCCCTCCGGCGGGCTTTGCTCGCCCTGACCGAACCGGCCTGACGCACCGGCATCCCCGGCGAGACGGGGGTGGTGCTGTCCCCTCACCGCACCTCGCCCCTCCGGCGAGGGTGGCCACCGAGGTGGTGCCGCCCCCTCGCGGCACCACCCCAAGCCCGGACGCCGGGCGAACCCGACCGGCGCCACCCCCCGCGGACCGGTGGCGCGCACCAGCGCACCAGGGTCCCCCCTTGGTGTCGATCGTGGCGGACGCCGCCACACGGAACGCACACAGAAACTCCGGACGACACGCGTACCTGGACGGAGGACACGCGTACACCGACAGACGACACGCGTACCTGGACGGACGACACGCGTGCCGGGCCTCCGGGGCGTCAGTCCTCGCAGGTGCCGGCCGTGGCCCGGAAGAGCTGGGACCGGTTGCCGCCCACGGGGCGGATCTTCACCGGGGGGTCGGCCGCCGGCAGCCACACCGACTGGCCGCGGCGCAGCTCGACCTTCTCGCCGTCGTCCGCCGTCACCAGCAGGTCGCCCGCCGTGCACAGGAGGATCTGCGGGCCGACGCTGTCGACCGAGATCTCGTCGTCCTCACCGGCCGCCCACTCGACGCGCGACAGCTCGAACTCCGGCGCGTCCGTGCGGTACACCGCCATCCGGCTGCCCACGTCACCGCACTGCACCGGCATCTCGCCGCACGCGAAGTCGACCACCCGCAGCAGCTCCGCGACGTCCACGTGCTTCGGCGTCAGACCGCACCGCAGGATGTTGTCCGAGTTGGCCAGGATCTCCACGGCCGTGCCGTGCAGGTACAGGTGCAGGTTGCCGGCCGGCAGGTAGATCGCCTCGCCCGCGCGCAGCGTCAGGCGGTTCAGCAGCAACGCCGCCAGCACGCCCGCGTCCCGCGGGTGCGCTTCGCCCAGCTCCAGGATCGTCCGGCACTCCACCGCGAACTCGCCGTGCTCCTGGACGTGCCGGATGCACGCGTCCAGCACTTCCGGCAGCAGGGAATCGAGTGACGACTGCGGCAGCGTGATCCACGTCGTGAACAGCGCCCGCAGCCCGGACGGGTCCGGCTGCGCCTCCAGGAGGCCGGTGTACTTCGCCAGCCCGGGCGTCTCGATGGCCTTCAGCAGCTTCATCGTGCGGTCCGGGGCGCGGAACCCGGCGAGCGCGTGGAACTCCGTCAGCGCGCACACCAGCTCCGGTTTGGCCGTCGGATCCGGGTAGTTGCGGTTCGGCGCGTCCCGCGGGATGCGCAGGCGCTCCTCGCGGGCGTGGCCCTCCGCGGCCTGCGCCGCCGACGGGTGGGCCTGCATCGACAGCGGCTCCTCGGCCGCGAGGATCTTCAACAGGAACGGGAGCCGCCCGCCCCACCGCTTCGCGCAGCGCTCGCCGAGCTGGGTCACCGGGTCGGCGTCCACGAGCTCCAGCAGGCTCCGCTCGGTCCCGTCGGGGCCGATGACGTGCGACGGGTCACCCGGGTGGGCACCCATCCACAACTCGGCCTCGGGGTGCGGCGCGGGTACCGGACGGCCCAGCAGCTCGGGGATCGCCGTCCGCGATCCCCAGGCGTAGGGCCGCACCGCGTTGCGCAGCAGCTCCACTGTCACCTCAACTCCACTCCTTGGGCACCGGCCGCGGCCGGTGCCAGGCGGGTCTCACGCCGTCGCGGGCGCGAAGCGGCCCGCGCCGCCGATGCTGCCCGCCGCCAGCCCGAGATAGACCGCCGCCAGTTCGAACCGCAGTGCCAGCACCGCGGCCCGCACGATTTCGTCGGCCTCGATCTCCTCGGCCGGCGCGATGACGTCCGCACCGGGCAGCAGATCCTCGGCCTGGAAGCGCGCCGCGTCCGTGGCCGGACCGGTGCGCACCGAGAGCAGCAGCAGCCGGGTGGGGATGTCACCAGAGGAATCGTCCGGATCGGCGAAGATGTCACGCTCCGCGCCACCCGATAGCGCCGCCCGCCGCAATGCGGGGCGCGCCAGGGCCTGACGATAGTCCTCGACGTCGCACACCGTGGCCGCGTGGGCCGCGAAAGCGTGCGCAGCGTGTTCGCCGACGGCGACCGCGACCGGGTCCAGCCCCCACAGCAGCGGCACGCGGTCGGCGACCCGCAGGGCGAGCGCCTTGGCCGGGTTCTCGAACGAATCCCGGGCCAGGTAGTCCTTCCCGGCTTCGAGGTCCAGCTGGTCGGCGAGCGCCTGGACGTCGGACATCAGCAGACCCAGCGCGTTCGCGGTGAGCAGCCCGGCGGCCAGGCCGCGCGGGAAGGCCAGCTCCGCCGGTACCGGGATGCGCGGCGCCAGCAGCAGGCCCTTGCCCGCCACGGCGGCCGCCACCGGACCTTCCGACGGCGCCGAAAGCACCACCGAAGCGCCGTAGCGGGCCGCGCGGTCCAGCGACGCGGCGAGTTCGCGGTCATCGGGGTCGTCGGTGTGCGCGAACACGACGTCGAGCGCACCGATCCAGCTCGGCACCACCTCGGCGACGACCACGGGCACCGGGCACGACGGGGCCAGCAGAGCGGCCAGCAGCCGCGTGAGCGTGCGGCTCACCCCCGGCCGGTCGATCAGCACGACGGCGCGCGGGCGGCCCATGTCGAGCCGATCGGACAGCTCGAGCTCCGCGGCCAGCTCGGCGGCCGCCCGCACCTGGGCGCCGGCCATCGCGGCGGCCCGGAGCAGCCCCGAGCTGTCGGCCTCGGCCAGCCGCGCGGGGTCGTCGAGCAGCGTGTCGTCAAGCACTGTCGGCATCGGAATTTCTGTGGTCCCCCGGCGCGGTCGCCTCGTCGAGGAGCAGCACCGGGATGCCGTCACGGACCGGGTACACCCGGCCGCACTCCGTGCAGGTCAGCGCGTCGGCCTCGGGATCTTCCGGCGCCCCGGGACGCAACGGGGCGTGATCCGGCGACGGGCACGCCAGGATCTCGAGGAGCTGGGCGTCGAGCGTGATGGCCATGGTTCCTCCATACCACGCGAGAAGGTGTGATGAAGGGCACCTGCAGGACACAGTTCGGCCCTGCGGCCCGCCTTCATCGTGGACGGGTCAGCTGCGGATGATCGCGAGTACTTCGTCCACCAGCCCTTGCACGGCCTCGGCGTTCGCGGCCTCGACGTTCAGCCGGAGCAGCGGTTCGGTGTTCGAGGGGCGCAGGTTGAACCAGGCACCACCCGGCAGTTGCACGGTCAGGCCGTCCAGCTCGTCGAGCTCGACGCCGGGGCGGGTGCCGAAGCTGTCCTTGACGGCCATCATCTTCGCGACCTGGTCGTCGACCGTGGAGTTGATCTCCCCCGAGGCCGCGTAGCGCGAGTAGGCGCTGGTCAGGTCGGACAGCGGGCCGTCCTGCTCGCCCAGCGCGGCGAGCACGTGCAGCGCCGCCAGCATGCCGGTGTCGGCGCGCCAGAAGTCGCGGAAGTAGTAGTGCGCGGAATGCTCGCCGCCGAAGATGGCGCCGGTGCGGGCCATCTCGGCCTTGATGAACGAGTGCCCGACGCGGGTGCGGACCGGCTTGCCGCCGTGCTCGGCGACGATCTCCGGCACGCCCTTGGACGTGATCAGGTTGTGGATGACGGTGCCACCCGGGTCCTTCGCCAGCTCGCGCACAGCCACCAGCGCGGTGATCGCGCTCGGCGAAACCGGCTCGCCGCGCTCGTCGACGATGAAGCAGCGGTCGGCGTCGCCGTCGAAGGCGATGCCGGCGTCCGCGCCGACCTCGCGCACCTTCGCCTGCAGGTCGACGATGTTCGCCGGGTCGAGCGGGTTGGCCTCGTGGTTCGGGAAGGTGCCGTCGAGCTCGAAGTACATCGGCACGATGTCGATCGGAAGCCCGTCGAAAACCGTCGGGACGGTGTGGCCGCCCATGCCGTTCCCGGCGTCGACCACGATCTTCAGGGGCCGGCTGCCGGACAGGTCGACGAGGTTGCGCAGGTAAGCGGCGTAGTCGGCGAGGACGTCCCGCTCGCTCACCGTGCCGCGCTGGCCCTCGAACTCCGGCACGCCCTGCTCGACGGTGTCGCGGATCTCGGCCAGCCCGGTGTCCTGGCCGACCGGCGACGCGCCCGCGCGGCACAGCTTGATGCCGTTGTACTTGGCCGGGTTGTGGCTCGCGGTGAACATCGCGCCCGGCAGGTTCAGCGAACCCGAGGCGAAGTACAGCTGGTCGGTGCTGGCCAGCCCGATGCTCACGACGTCCAGGCCCTGAGAGGTGACGCCCTCGGCGAAGGCGGCCGCCAGCCCCGGCGAGGAGTCCCGCATGTCGTGGCCGATCACCACCGACGGCGCCTCCGGCTTGATGAGCAGGGCGAACGCGGCGCCGAAGCCGCGGACGAGGTCCGCGTCGAGCTGCTCGCCGACCACGCCGCGAATGTCGTAGGCCTTCACGATGCCCGAAAGGTCTGGCACGCCGTCTCCCCGCGAATAGTCGTCCCGGCGCCCGCTGCGCCGCGCGGAAAGCCTACCGGCGAGGTGAGTGGGTTACGCGTTCAGGCGCGACCGGGCAGGACCCGCAGGTGGCCGCGGCGCCCGGACGGGCCCTCCGGCTCCGGGGCGGGCGGCGCGGGCTTGCCGGGGCGGCCGGCCTCGCGCACGGCTTCGGCCAGCGCCGTCAGCTCGTCGGCCGACGGGTCCGGGGCGGCGAACGCGCCTTCGTGGCGGACGACCTCCCAGCCCTTCGGGACGGTCAGCCGCAGCGCGTGGGCTTCGCAGAGGTCGTACGAATGCGGCTCGGAGGCGGTGGCCAGCGGGCCGACGACGGCGGTGGAGTCACTGTAGGCATACGTCAGCGTGGCCACAGCTGGCTCGAGACAGCCAGTACGCGAACACTTCCGTACGCTCCGCACGATCCGAAACGATAGCGCGTCGCCGCAAGCTCTCCAGGAGCGACACGCGCTGGGACGCGCCGACCGCATAGACTTCCGGACGTGGCGACGGCTCGTGATTACCGACAGCGGCGGCGCTCGCGACGGGACCGGCACGGCCGGGGCCTGCGCGGGGCGCTGTATCCGGCGACCCTGCCCGCCGCCGCGAGCCGTGCGGAACGCTTCGACGCGCTGGTGCTGGACGCACTGGAGCCGATCGAAGCCCGCTGGCGTCACGAGCTGACGAAGCTCGACGTGGCGGTCGACGACGTGCCGGAGGTCCGTGAGAACGGCCACGCCCCGGCGGACGGCGTCCTCCACGACGGCGCGGTCCCGCTGTCGCGGCTGGTCCCGGCGGGCGTCGACCGCACCGGCCTGCCGACGCGGGCGCGGATCGTGCTGTACCGGCGGCCGCTCGAGGCACGGGCGAAGGACCCCTCGGAGCTGGCCGAGCTGGTCCACGACGTGCTGGTGGAGCAGGTGGCCGGGTACCTCGGCGTGGAACCGGACGTCATCGAAGGCGAGTAGCCCCGGAAGCGGCACCTAGCGGACCGGGCCCTGTTCGTCGACGAAGTGCCTGGGCTCGCCGAGGAACACCTCGCGCGGAACCTCGCCGTACGCGATGTTGAACGTGTCCAGCCAGTACGACCAGCCCCGGATCCCCGAAGCGCTGCTGTAGCGGTGGTTGAGCCGCCAACGCACCCATTCGCCGGGGGCGAGGCGCACCGCGGGCGGACGCCTGGTCCGGGGAGGCAGCCCGGGCCCGGCGTGGGACAGCACCCGCAGGCGGCCGTCCACCTCGCGCAGGGCCACGGCCATGCCTCGCAGGCTTTCCTCCGACGACTCCGGCGCGAAGCCGGTGTCCTCACGCATCCGCACCACGTGCGCGGTCCCGGGCGGCAGCGCCGGCAGCACGAAGCCGGCCGGCGTGCCGTTCCGGATCGCTGCCGCCGTCCCGCCGCGCGAACGCTTCGTCCAGGAGGTGTGGACCCACTGCGCGGTGATCGTCACGGCCGCCGGCGGGCCGGGACCGCCGTCAGGAGCGTGAACAGCACCGCCGCCAGCTGGGCCAGCAGCAGCAGGTTCCGTTCCGTGCCCGGGTACTCCACCGTGACCTCGGACGACGTCGGCGGCACCGAGACCGCCACCTGGTGACCCCACGCCGGCACGATCGGCACCGCCTTGCCGCCCACCGCGGCCTTCCAGCCCGCTTCCTGCTCCGCGGCCAGCACGAGCAGCCGTCCGGTGGGACCGTCCGAGACGCGCACCCGCACGTCCGGCAGGTCCGCTCGCACCGGTGCGACGCCCGGCGCGTTCCCGGGTGCGCCGCCGCCCGTGACCGCCGCCTTCGCCTGCTCCGGCGAGATCAAGATCACCTGCCCCGCGGGCGGAAGCAGGCGAAGCACGCCCCGGCCGTCGGACGTCGGCGCGGCCACCGAGAGCAGGTCCTTCGCCAGCGGCGGGTACGCCTGCGGGTCGACGCCGGGGGGCAGCACCAGGTACTGCACGCCCGCGGCCGCGGCGGCCGCCACGACGGCCTGCACCGACGCGGCGTCGCCCTGGCCGAGTTCGCGGCGCCACGCCGCCAGCCGGGCCGGGGTGCCGGGGGTCGGGGCCAGCTCGTCGTCGCCGTAGCGGGGTAGCCGGCCGCCGATCTGCCGCGTCGCGTCCGGCGCCAGGTCGAGCACCGACCGGCCGGACGCGGCCAGCTCGGCCGCGACCTCCGGCGCGAGCGACGGCCGCGCACCGGCCCGGAGCGGTCCCTGCGCGCCGACGACCACCGCTCCGGCCGCCAGCGTCAGGAACACCGCCACGCCGGCCACCGCCATCACCTTCGGCAGCCACGTCGCAGGGACGCCGGCCGAGCCGCCGCGCTGCCACGACCCGAGCACGACCCACAGCAGCCCGGCGCCGACGATCAGCAGCGGCACGCCCGCGTAGCCGTGCGCCGGAGCCCCGCCCTGCACCGGTGTCACGGCGACCAGCCGCACCAGCACCAGCCCGCCCGCGCCCAGCGCCGCGAGCGCGAGGCCGCCGGCGGCGAGCTTCGTCGGCCGGACGACCACGGCCACCAGTGCCGCGGCGATCACCGCGACGCCGATGGGCCAGGCGCCCGGCCCGCCCGGGTCGAGCCCGGCCAGGTCGGTGCCGGACACCGCCGAAGCCGCCCCGCCGAGCCCCTGCACGAGCAGTTCCGGGTGCTTCAGCAGCACGGTCGGCCACGGCAGCAGCAGCGCGAGCGGCAGCAGCACCACGATGCCGACCGAGGCGATCCGGCGCGCCAGCCCGGTCGGCGCCGGCAGCACGACGAACCCGATCAGCAGCCCGGCGAGCGCGAGCCCGTGCGCCAGCGGCGAAAACGCGCCGAGCAGCGCCACCCCGAACGCCGACAGGGCGGACACGTGCAGCCAGCGCGTGTCCGCCCGGATCAGCAGCCCGGCGATGCCCGCCGCGACCGGCGGCAGCACCAGGTGCACCACGACGACGTCGAGCCGGCCCTGCGCCACCCCGGCGGTCGCGGCCGGCAGCAGCGCGTAGGTCGCAGCGATGACGGCACGGACCCAGCGGCGCACGCGAAGCCGCCGCGTCGCCGCGTACGCGCTCAGCGCGGCCAGCGGGATGTCGCCGAGGAACAGGATCGCCACCAGCGCGGCCGGGCCGCCGATCGGCGCGAACACCGCGCCGAGCGTGCCGAGCACCGGCAGGGTGGCCGACGCGGGCGCGCCGGTGCCGCCCGCGATCGCGTGCCACGGCGTCAGGTACGACGACCAGAGCTCCCCCAGCCCGGCGACGGGGAGCAGCTTGCCGCCGAAGAGGTCGAGGCCGAGCCGGGCGCGGTTGACGACCAGGCCGAGCGCGGTCAGCACGACGAGCAGGACCACGGGCGGCGCGAAGACCGTGGCCGCGAGCACCCGGCGGCGGTTCACCTCGACGAAGACCAGCTCCGGTTCCGGCTCCGCGGCTTCGGGCGCGTCTTCGGCGGCCGGTTCGGGCGCCGGGGTTTCCGGCAGCGCGACGGCGACGAGCGTGCCCGGCCGGCGCAGCCCGGACCCGCGTGAGCTGACCCCGCGCAGCGCGCCGGCGGGCAGCGCGTCGGGGCCGACCGGCCGGTTCTCGCGGGCGTCGAGCGCCTCCGGCGTCACCCACGCCGACTCGGTTTCGACGGTCTCGGGCACCCGGCCGAGCGCGACGTCGTTCTCGACGCCCCGGCGCACCAAGCCGACGACGCCCGCGCGGACGGCGTTGCGCAGCCGCGTCCCGCGGCCGGTGAAGAGCCCGCGAACGGTGCCCGGCCGCGGATTCCGCCGCCGGCGGGCCCGCGCGGCACGCAATCCGCCGCGTCCACTGAGGAGGTACGCGGCCGCGGCGAACTCGGCCCGCGCTTCCCCGGTGCGGCGCAGCACGACGAAGGCGAGCGCGCGCAGCACCGAGAGCAGCGGAAGCCGGATCATCCCGAGCAGGAAGGAAAACGGCGAGCAGTTCACCAGGAACACCCGCAGCCCGTGGGCGCGGTTCGCGGTGGCCAGCGGGCCGGGGAGCGCGTCCGCCGCGCGCTGCCCGGTGGTGACGGCGCGCGCGTGCCGCACGCGTGCGGCGGGCACGGCGAGGACGAGCCCGCCGGCGGCGTTCGCGCGCCAGCCGAAGTCGAGATCCTCGCGCAGCAACGGGAATTCCGGGTCGAAGCCGCCGAGGTCGTCCCAGGCGTCACGGCGCACGAGTGAGCCGGCGCTGGGCACGGCGAGCACCTCGGCGGGTTCTCCGCCGAGCGCGGCGACCTGCTGGCGGTGCCCGGACGCGTCGGTGGACAGGCCGGCTTCGACGATCAGCCGCGGGTCTGTCCAGTCGAGCCCCAGCGAGCCGAGCACGGTCGCGGACGGGGTTTTCGTAGCGGCGTCCAGGAGTTGCTCGAGGCAGTCCGGGTCGGGGGCGCAGTCGTCGTGCAGCAGCCACAGCCACGCACCGGGGTCGCCCCACCGCTCGACGGCGTGCTCGACGGCCCCGGCGACCGCGGCGGCGAAGCCGGTGTCACCCGGCAGCGTGATGACGCCGGACAGGACCGGGGCCGCGTCCGGGCCGGGGTCTTCGGCCGCTTCGGCGAGCAGCCGCGGGGTCGCGTCGGTGGAGCCGGTGTCGACGGCGAGCACGTGCCGGGGCCGGACGGTGCTGCGGCGCAACGAAGAAAGCGCCAGCGGCAGCCAGTTTTCCCCGTTGTGACAGACCACAATGGCCAGAACGGGGGCGGTGCGCGGGACGGGCGGCGCGGCGGTGCGGGGCAACGAACGCTCCTGATCAGGCGGCAGTCGGTGCGGCCACCCTACGGCCCCGGCCCGTCACCCGATGGTGAACCCACGCCGTGGCCCCACCGACGAGAAATCGCCGGTGACGCAAGCATCACCGGCGATTCATCACGAGTTCGACTGCGCGGACGCGACCTGAACGCGAAGCCGACCCAGCGCGGGGGTCCGGGGGCGTGCCCCGGGCGGGGTCTGGGGATGGCACCCCCGGAAAACACCGGGCGAACACACCCCTCCCCTCGCGAGGCCCTCCGCTCACACGACGCGTTTCTTCAGCTTCCGGCGCTCCCGTTCGGACAGACCGCCCCAGATGCCGAAGCGCTCGTCGTGGGCCAGCGCGTACTCAAGGCACTCGTCCTTGACCTCGCAGCCCAGGCAGATCCGCTTGGCTTCGCGGGTGGAACCGCCCTTCTCGGGGAAGAACGCCTCCGGGTCCGTCTGCGCGCACAGGGCGCGTTCCTGCCAATCTTGCTCATCTTCGGTGGCATCGATGAGCTCGGTGAGATCTCCCAGAGCCTGCTCCGGGATCTCGCCCCAACTCATGACGCGCCCCCATTCCTTCCCATCGGCTTCCAACCGCACGTCCGCCTCCTCGCTCCCTAGCACTCCCCAGGCTGGCGGTGGTGAAACGACACTCGCCGTCCCCTCTCGGCGGCGAATGACATCACTGTGATTACACCCGTGTAGTGCGGTCAGGTCAAGCGGAGTAGCGAGTTCGGGGGACGTCGGAGCCCGATCGCGCAAGGGGACACGCCGGTAACTTCACACCGGGCATACGGAAGACTGGGACTCGTGCAGAAGTCAGCAGTGCGCCCCAGCCCGGTCTTCCTCGGCATCCTCGCGCTCACCGTCGCCGGTGGCGCCATGGCCGCGTTCGGTGACATCAACACCGTTTTCGTCCGCGACCGCGATCCGCTGCTCATCGCGGGCGTGGTGATCTTCGTCGCCGCCGGTTGGGTGGCGTCCCTGTCGCTGCACGAATTCGGGCACGCGATGGTCGCCTACCGCGGCGGTGACTACAGCGTCGCCCACAAGGGTTACCTGACCTTGGACGTGCGGAAGTACACCGATCCCGTCCTGTCGATCATCCTTCCGTTGATCTTCCTGATCATCGGCGGCATCCCGCTGCCGGGCGGCGCGGTCTGGATCAACCGCGGGGCGCTGCGCTCGCGCGGGACGTCGTCGTGGGTCTCGCTGGCCGGGCCGCTGAGCAACCTCGCGGTCGGGGCGGCGCTGGCGCTGGTCGTGGCGCTGGTCCCGATGGCGGGCGGCCTGGTGATCGCGATGTCCTACCTGGCCTTGCTCCAGGTGGTGACGTTCATCCTCAACATCCTCCCGATCCCGGGCCTCGACGGCTGGGGCGCGATCGAGCCGTACCTGCCCCCGCAGGCGCGCGAGTTCGGCGCGCGCGTCCGCCCGTGGGCGCCGATGATCCTGTTCGCGATCCTGTGGTTCTTCCGCCCGGCGAACACCGCGCTGTGGGAAGGCGCCTACACGATCTTCGACGCGTTCGGCGGCTACGTGGACGGCGCGAAGATCGGCTTCAGCGTCTTCCAGTTCTGGAACTGAGGTTTGCCGCGGGCACCGCGCGGGAATAACCAGCGCGGTGCCGTGGCCGGCGGCGCTTGCTCGGTCAGGCAGTTCCCCGCTACGCCGACGACCGGCACCTTGCCGATCGCACGCCTGGTTACGGCTCATTGGGCGGAAAGATCACGTGCGGCGCTCGGTCAGCCAGACGTGCGCGCGCTTCCAGACCACGCGCAGCCCCGACCGCTCCCCGAAGTAGTCCCCCGCCGCGCCCACGACCGGCAACATGCCGAGCGCCCGGTGGAACAGGTTGCCGCGCGGGCGCTTCTCCAGTTCTCCCGTGATCCCGAGCAGGCCCCGCCCGAGGCGCCACAACGTCCGGCCGGCGGCCTTCACCGTCGCCTTGCCGTGCTTCTTCTCCGACGCCGTCAGTTCTTCGGTCAGCTTCGCGGCTTCGTCCGCCTCCGCGGCCTCGTCGTGGTCCGCGTGCTTGCCCGCCGCCAGGTCGGCGTCGATCTCCCGCTCGAAGAGCACCCAGGCGATGAGCCGCACCCGCGTGCCGACGTCCGTGACGCCGTACTCGCCGGCGATCGCGCACAGCAGCAGCCCCTGCGACGCCGCCCCCAGCGCGTCCTGGACCGGCAGGCGGTCGGCCAGTGCGCCGCCCAGGCCCGGGATCGACGTCAGCAACGCCGTGAAGCGGCCGACGCGGTTCATCCACCAGCTCGAGCGGTCGTAACCCGTCATGCGCGCCCACGCGGCCGTGCCGGGGACCTTCACCGACGTGATCCCGTGGATCAGCTTCGCCTTGAGGCCGGACTCGACCTCGGCGAGGTCGTCGGACGCCCGCGCCTGCAGGCCGAACGGGTCGGACTCGCGCAGCGCGTCGAGCATCGGCCCGCACGCGCGCACGAACGGCCGCAGCACCGCCACGACCTGCCGGTCGGAGATCGTCTCAGCCACGTCCCGGTCTCCTTCCCATCGCCCGGCCCGGCCCGCCGCCGAGCACCATGGCGCCCGGCAGCGCGCTCGCGCCGAGCAGCAGCAACGCCCGCCAGTCCTGGATCAGCACCAGGTCACCACCCGGCCCCAGCATGCCGACCCCGAACACGACGAGCACCCACACCGCCAGGGGTACCCACGAAAGCGCCGGCCGCACCAGCTTCGCCGTGGTCCACACCAGCCACGGAGTCGTGACGGCGCCGACGAGGACCGTCACCGGCACCGGGACCACTCCGGCCCGCAGCGGCAGGAAGAACAGTTCCAGCAGGGCGAACAGCACCGTGTCGACGGCGAGCAGGGCGAGCAGCAACCCCTGCTCGAGCGTCAGCCGCTCGTCCACGGTCACAGCCCGCCGAACAGGTCGTGCCCGGCACCGTCGCCGGAGCCGTGGGCCAGCACGAAGCAGTCCTTCGCCGGGATCGGCTGGGCGATCCCGTTGGTCAGCGCGAAGTACGGCACGTCGCCGTCGACCACGGCCAGCTGCGTCGCGTGCGCGCGCAGTGCCGCCACCTTCGCGGGCAGGTACGCGGCGACGTCGAGCACCGTCGTGATCTCTTCGTCCGGCGTCGTGGGCAGCTCGTCGTCCTCCGGGACGTCGAACACCGCGTCATCGGCGGCACGCAGGGCGGCCAGCCCGGCGCGCACCGCGTTCCTCGACGTCACCGTGTGGAACACCCGCTCCACCGAGCCGGCCCGCGTCGCCGCCGCCATCGTGATGTCGTGGGCCCGGATGTGGTCGGGGTGGCCGTAGCCGCCGAAGGCGTCGTAGGTGACGACGACCTGGGGCTCCACCTGGTCGAGAATCTCGGCCAGCTGCGCGGTCTGTTCGTCGGCGCTGCCGCCGGTGAACGCCCTCGGGTGCGACGCCGACGGCGTGCCCGCCATGCCCGAATCGCGCCACCGCCCGAGCCCGCCCAGGAAGTGGTGCCGCGACACCCCCAGCGCGGCGCACGCGGCCATCAGCTCGGTGACGCGGTAGCCGCCCAGCTGGTCGGCGGCGTGGGCCCGCAACCCCTCCAGCTCGCAGAGGTCGGGCATGACCTCGCCCTCTTCCCCCAACGTGCAGGTCACCACCGTCACCTCGGCCCCCTCGGCCGCGTATCGTGCGATCGTGGCGCCGGTGGTGATGCTCTCGTCGTCGGGATGGGCGTGGACGAGCAGCAGCCTGCGCGATACCGGGGAGATCACGGGTTGAGCGTAATTCCCGTGCTCCGACCTTCGTCGGGGACACCCTCGGTTATCCTCGCGCGAGTCGCGACCGCCGCGTCGTGACCGTCTGTACCCCCACGAAGGGCATCTTGGTGAGCACTGAAGCAACTTCGGCGGACGTCGCCGGCGTGTCCGGGTCGGTCCTGTCGATCTCCGACCTCAGCGTGTCGTTCCAGACCGAGGACGGCGTCGTGGACGCCGTCAAGGGCATCGGGTTCGACGTGCGGCCCGGCGAGATCGTCGCCGTCGTCGGGGAGTCCGGGTCCGGCAAGTCCGTCACGTCGATGTCGGTGCTGGGCCTGCTGCCCAAGACCAGCCGGATCGCCGGCGAGCTCCGCCTGGGTGAGCGCAACCTGGCGGACCTCAAGGAAAAGGACATGCAGAAGATCCGCGGCAACCAGGTCGCGATGATCTTCCAGGAGCCGATGACGGCGCTGAACCCCGTCTACACGGTCGGCTGGCAGCTGCGCGAGGCCCTGCGCTCGCACCTCGACATCGCCAAGGACGCCGCCGACAAGCGCGCCGTCGAGCTGCTCGACATGGTGGGCATCCCGAACCCCGAGCAGCGGTTCAAGCAGTACCCGCACCAGCTGTCGGGCGGCCTGCGCCAGCGCGTCGTCATCGCCATGGCGATCGCCTGCGACCCGAAGGTCATCATCGCCGACGAGCCGACCACCGCGCTCGACGTCACCGTCCAGGCGGAGATCCTGGGCCTGCTCCGCAAGCTGCGGGACACCCTCGACACGGCGATCGTGCTGATCACCCACGACATGGGCGTCGTCGCCGACATGGCCGACCGCGTCATCGTGATGTACCAGGGCGAGATCGTCGAAGAGGCGCCGGTGCGCGAGCTGTTCGCGTCGCCGAAGGAGGACTACACCCGGCGGCTGCTGGCCGCGGTGCCGGTGCTCGGCCAGCGCCCCGAGGGACGCCGCCTGCTCGACGACGCGGGCATCGACGCCGACAGCACCGAGGCGGCGCGGATCGCCGAGGAGATCCGGCTGGCCGACGCCGAGCTGGAAGCGGTGATCGAGGAGAGCGCCCCGGCCCTGGAGATCAAGAACCTGGTGCTCGAATTCCCCGGCCGCCGCGGTCAGGCCAAGAACCGCGCCGTGGACGACGTCTCGCTGACGATCGCCAAGGGCGAGATCGTCGGCCTGGTCGGTGAGTCCGGCTCCGGCAAGACCACGGTCGGCCGCTGCGCCGTCGGCCTGCTCCGGCCGACCCAGGGCACGGTCGCGATCGCGGGCAAGGACATCACGACGATGTCGGCGAAGGAGATTCGCCCGCTTCGCCGGTACTTCTCGATCGTGTTCCAGGACCCGGCGTCGACGCTGGACCCGAAGATGACGATCGGCGAGTCGATCGCCGAGCCGATGGTGCTGCACAAGGTGCTGTCGGGCAAGGCGCTGTCGGCGCGCGTGCGCTCGCTGCTCGACAAGGTCGAGCTGGGCGGGCACTACATGAACCGCTACCCGCACGAACTGTCGGGTGGCCAGCGCCAGCGCGTGGCGATCGCCCGCGCGCTGTCGCTCGACCCGGCGCTGCTCATCGCCGACGAGCCGACCTCGGCGCTGGACGTGTCGGTGCAGGCCCGCGTGCTGGACCTGTTCCTCGACCTGCAGCAGTCGCTGCAGTTCGCCTGCCTGTTCATCAGCCACGACCTCGCGGTGGTCGACCTGCTCGCCGACCGCGTCGCGGTGATGCAGCACGGCAAGCTGGTCGAGGTCGGCACCCGCGACCAGGTGCTGCACTCGCCGCAGCAGGACTACACGCGCCGTCTGCTGTCGGCGGCCCCGGTCGCGGACCCGGTGCTGCAGGCGGAGCGCCGCGCGGCCTGGGAGGCCGGCAAGCTGGCCCCCGTGGCCGACTGACCCGATCAACGCCGAAGGCCCCACCTGGCTGCCAGGTGGGGCCTTCGCTGTTCCCTGGGCCCCGTACGGGAGCCGGGCGTCAGCCGACGCGGATGCGGGGGTCGAGGATGCCGTACAGCAGGTCCGCGAACAGGTTCGCCACGATGACGCTCGCCGCGATCAGCACCAGCCAGCCCATCAGCACCTGCGGGTCGTTCTTGTTGACCGCCTCCACCAGCAGCGTGCCCATGCCGTGCCAGTTGAACACCGTCTCGGTGATGATCGCGCCCGTCACCGTGGCACCGAAGTTGACCGAGAACAGCGTCATCACCGGGATCAGCGCGTTGCGGAACGCGTGCCGCCAGATCACGCGGCTGTTCGAGACGCCCTTGGCGCGCGCTGTGCGGACGTAGTCCGCGTTCAGGACCTCCAGCATCGACGCCCGCTGGAACCGGCTGTAGGTGGCGAACGTGATCGCCATGATCGACAGCGTGGGCAGCAGGAACGCGCCGACGTACTTCGCGAGCGCGTCGCCGACGCCGGTGGCCGAGAGGCTCTCCGGGCTCGTCGTCCGCAGCCACGGGTCGCCGAGGACGTCGGCCAGGCCCAGGTCGCGCACCCAGATGTTGGCGCGGATCGCGTAGCCCTTGAGGACGATGGCGACGCAGAAGATGGGCATCGAGAACATCAGGAACGCCAGCGTCGTCGCGAAGTAGTCCCAGATCGTGTACTGCTTGACGGCGGCGAGCACGCCCACCAGCACGCCGAAGATCAGCGCCAGCACCGACGCCGTCAGCACCAGTTCCAGCGTCACCTTGAACGCGGCCAGCACCTTCGGCTGGACCGGGGTGAACGCGTTGCCCTGCGCGATCGAGATGCCCCAGTCGCCGGTCAGGAAGTGCCCCAGCCAGCTGAAGTAGCGGGCGATGACGCCCTGGTCGAGGCCGAGCTTGCGCTCCGTCTCCGCGATGGCCGAAGCGCTGATGCCGGGTTTGCTCTTCAGCTCCCCGAGCGGGTCGCCGGTGTTGGCCACCATGACGAAGCACAGGAACGTGCCGATCAGCAGGACCGGAATGGAGATGACCAGCCGTCTGAGCACGAAGAGGACAAGGTTCACCCGAAACCCCCAGGTCCGGCGATCCCGCGGTCGGAACGAACGCGGGGGTGACCGGAACCGGTCACCCCCGCGTCGTGCGTTCAGGCCTTCATTCTCCGCTGGCGCGGGTCGAAGGCGTCGCGAAGACCGTCACCGATGAAGTTGATCGTCAGTGAAATCAGCACGAGCACGACGAACGGCCCGAAGAACAGCGCCGGCCGCGTCTGCAGCTGGGCGTAGTTCTCCAGGATGACGCGGCCGAGCGAGGTGTCCGGCAGCTGGACACCGAGGCCGATGAACGACAGCGCGGCTTCCGCCAGCACGGCCTGCGCGACCGCGAGGGTCGCGTTGACCGTGATGCTGCCGACCATGTTGGGCACCAGGTGCTTGAAGATGATCCGGAACGTCCCGGCGCCCGACGCGCGAGCCGCGTCGACGAACTCGCGCTGGGACAGCGACATCGCCTCGGCGCGGGTGATCCGGGCGATCTGCATCCAGCCGAACGCCGCCAGCACCAGCGCGACGATGTACCAGGAGCCACCGCCGAACACCTTGGCGAGGATGGCCGCCGCGGCGATCTGCGGGATGATCAGGAACAGGTCCGTCACCCGCGAGATCGCCGAGTCGGAGAAGCCGCGCAGGTAGCCGGCGATCGCGCCGAACACGACACCGATCACGGTCGAGAGGACCGACACCGTGAGCGCGATCAGCAGCGAGTACTGCGTGCCGCGCAGCACCTGCGACACCATGTCCTTGCCGACCTGCGTCGTCCCGAGCGGGAACTCGCCGTTGGGCTTGGCGAACGACGGGAACGAGCTGTCCTGGTAGCCGTGCTTCCAGAAGATCGGCAGCAGGATGCTGATCAGCACGATCAGCAGCAGCACCGCCGTCGACACCATCGCCAGCTTGTGGTGCAGGAACTTCCGCAGGACCAGCTTGCCCTGGCTCCGCGGTTCCGGCAGCGCGTCCGGCGGCAGCGTGCCTTCGGCCGCGGCGGTCTCGGTCGCGAGAAGAGAGTTCAAGTCAGCCAACGCGAATCCTCGGGTCCAGGATGCCGTACATCATGTCGGCGATCAGGTTGGCGACGATCACGCTGGTGGCGATGACCACGAGCCAGCCCATCATCACCTGAGTGTCGTTCTTCACGACGGCTTCCACCAGCAATGTGCCCATACCGTGCCAGTTGAACACCGTTTCGGTGATGATCGCGCCGGCGAGCACCGAGCCGAAGTTCACCGAGAACAGCGTCGTCACGGGGATCAGGGCGTTGCGGAACGCGTGCCGGAAGATGACCCGGCCGTTCGCGAGGCCCTTGGCGCGGGCGGTGCGCACGTAGTCCGAGTTCATCACCTCGAGCATCGAGGCGCGCTGGAACCGGCTGTACGCGGCGAAGCTGATCGCCATGATCGACAGCGTCGGCAGCAGGTACGCGCCGATCGTGCTGGTGATGAAGTCCCCGACGCCGTCGGTCTTCAGCTGCTCCGGGCTGGTCGTGCGCAGCCACGGGTTGCCGAGGACGTCCTGCAGGCCGAGGTCGCGGACCCAGCCGTTGATCTCGATCGCGTAGTTCTTCAGCACGATCGCGACGCAGAAGATCGGCATCGAGAACAGCAGGAAGGCGAGGGTGGTCGCCAGGTAGTCGATGGCCGAGTACTGCTTCACCGCGGCCAGCACGCCGACGATGATGCCGATGATCAGCGCGAGGATCTCGGCGCCGACGACCAGCTTGAGGGTGACACCGAACGCGGCCAACACCTTCGGCGCGACCGGCGCGAGGGCGTTGCCCTGGGCGATGGAGGTGCCCCAGTCCCCGGTAAGGAAGTGCCCGAGCCACGTGAAGTAGCGCGGCACGATGCCTTGGTCGAGACCCAGCTTGGCGGCCGTGGCGGCCAGCGCTTCCTTGCTGATGGTCGGGTTCTGCCGCAGCTCGCCCAGCGGGTCACCGGTGGCGGCGACCATGACGAAACACAAGAAAGTCCCGACCAGCAGGACGGGAATCGATATCGCCAGACGGCGAAGGATGTAGATCACCAGGTTCAACGAACTGCTCCTCATCCGGGCCTGGTCGTCAGAAGTGCGCTGGACCGGCTACCCGGTTGCCTACCGTAGTGGCGGTAACCCTACGGTCAACAGCTACTTCCGGTGGGTACCGGGGCCCGGCTTTTGGCCGGGCCCCGGTACCTCCCAGGTCATCTGGAACGAGGGGAAAGAAGACGCGGGGCGAGCCCTACTTCTTCTGCTCCCACTCGCCGGCGTTCCACAGGACACCGTCGTACGACTGCATGTAGACGCGGTCGATGCCCTTGAACGCCCACATGGACGGCGTCTGGAACAGCGGCAGGGTCGCGTAGTCGTCGGCGATGGCCTTGTCGGCCTCCTGGTACTTCTGCAGCTTGACCTGCTCGTCGGTCGCCTTCACCGCAGCGGTGTACGCGTCGTCGATCTTCTTGTCGCACAGAGACTGGTAGTTCTGCTCACCACCGTTGTCCGGGCAGACGTAGATCGACTTCGACTCCGCCTTGAACGGCTGGGCCGACCAGCCGAACAGCGCGACGTCGTAGTCACCGGTCGAGACGCGGCCACCCTTGAGGAAGTTGGCGTCGGTCTCGTCCTTGACCTCGATGCCGGCCGCCTTGGCCTGCGAGATGATGATCTCGACGGTCTGGCTGCGGCGCGCGTTCTGGTTGTGCGTGATCTTGAACGAGGCGCGCTGGCCGTTCTTGGCGAAGATGCCGTCGCCGCCCTTGGCCCAGCCGGCGTCGGTCAGCGTCTTGGCCGCCGCTTCGGCGCCCAGGCCCGCCTTGCTGCTGTACAGGTCGGTGTAACCCTCTTCACCCTGGAAGAAGACGACGCTGTTCAGCGGCTCCGCGTCCGCCTGGACCTCCTTGAGCAGCTTGTCCGTGATCTCCTTGCGGTTGACCGACTCGAGGAACGCCTTGCGGAGGTCCTTGTCGGCGAACATGCGCTTGAAGTTCAGGTCGAGGTGCTCGTAGGTCAGCTGCGGGGCCGAACCGTAGACCACACCCTGCGCCGCGAGGCCCTTCATCGTCTGGGCCGCGGTGGCGTCCGGCTGGGTCGACGCCGCAACGTCGATCTCACCGTTCTGCAGCGCGGTCGCCATGGCCTTGGTGTCTTCCATGGCCTTGATGACGATCTTCGACGGGCCACCCTTGCCACCGACCCAGGTCGGGTTCTTCTCGAGGGTGACGGCCTTCTGGTTGGCGTCGAACGCGGTGATCTTGTACGGGCCCGAAGACGGCATGATGTCCGGCTTGAAGCCCTTCCACTCGTTCGACCAGAAGTCACCGGCGGCCTTGATCTGGGCCGGGTCGCCGGTCGGGGCGAGCTTCGTGATGTCGGCGATGCCGGTCTTGGCCTCGAGGATGTGCGCGGGCATGATCGCCGGCGCGTTGAACAGGCCCTTGTAGTCGAGGTAGGGCTCGCTGTAGTCGGTGACGAAGGTCAGCGCGTCCTTGCAGGTGGCCTGCTTGATCAGCGAGTAACCGGTGGTCGAAGCCGAGTTGAACGGGTTCTTGCCGTCCGGGCCCTTGGCCAGGCCGCTCTGCGACAGCCACGCAAGGTACAGGTCCTTGCAGTCGTACGCCTGGCCGTCCGACCACTTGACGTTCGGCTTGATCTTGTAGGTGACCTGCTGCGGGTCCTTCTGCGTGATGTCCCACGACTCGAAGACGTCGTTGTTCAGCAGGATCTTGTTGTTCCCGTCGAGCTTCAACGTACCGGAGAGCACCGCGGTCAACACGTAGTTGTTGTACGAGCTGTTGGTGTCCGGGGTCTGGTTGTTGTACCCGGAGTACCCGTCGTCGATACCGACCGTGACCGTGCCGTCGTACCCCGGGGTGTCCGCGAGCTTGAACAGGTCGCCGGTCTCGGCCTTGCCGGCAGCCATCGCCTTGACGTCGGTCGACGATCCGTTCTGGTCGGTGTTGCCCGAACCCGAATCGCCGCCGCTGCAGGCGCTCAGCAACAGCGAAGCGCCGGCGACGAGCGACAAAGCGGAGACAGCTTTGGATCTCCTCATGAAGTGTGCCCTCCTAGCACTGAGCCCTTGAATATCGGGACAAGGGCCCACACCGCTCCGGTTTGGATGGGCCGGAGCCTACGACACGCCAAGCGACACTCAACTGGCGCACTGCGGGTGCACGCTAGAAAGGAAAAGTACCGACAGTCACCAGTTCACGGTCGATCGTGACCAAAGGGTGACTTCCAGTCGACATCCAGAAATACGACGGTTACCTCATGGATTCACAGCGACCCACCCGAAGGCGTTGGTAAAGATCACCCGGTAGTACTGAATGCGTAGCCAACTGATTACTTCGGGCCGCGAGTCCAGTTCACCGCCGACCCGAACGGGCCCACCATCGGGGGGCCGGGGGTGACGCCCGAGATGCCGGAACCGATCGCCAGGGTGTCAGCCAATTGGAACAGCGGAATCACCACGTTCTGGCGCCAAAGTTCAGGCTCAAGAGTGGTGAGCGCCTCGGTGATCGGGGTCGATCCGGACAGCGCCGCGTCGATCGACGGCTGCAGCGCGGGGTCGCAGAA
Organism: Amycolatopsis sp. NPDC051045; assembly: GCF_040682955.1. NCBI lineage: Bacteria > Bacillati > Actinomycetota > Actinomycetes > Pseudonocardiales > Pseudonocardiaceae > Amycolatopsis > Amycolatopsis sp. NPDC051045. The sequence goes on along the minus strand of NZ_JBFBCC010000002.1, from coordinate 133,988 downwards.
CCCGGCCGCGTTGCCCGGGACGACGGGCTTGGTCTTGTCCACCCCCGCGGCCGTCTGCTCCGGACGGCAGCCGAAGGTCGACGCCAGCACCGACGCCGTGTCGCCGCCGACCGCCTGCGGGACGACGGCGATGTCGACCCCGACGTTGCCGGCCGAGTCGCCGGTCGGCTGCTGGACCCCGCCGGCGACCGGCATCGCGAGCAGGCCGCTGAACAGGTCGCGCGGCTGCGGCGTGATCGCGTTGACCTCGATGCCCTGCGCGGCGAGCTGGGCGGTGAGCTCCTTGGCGATCGTCGCGTACGGCTCCTGCGTGCCCGGCGAGGCGATGACCAGCGAGAGGGCCTTGCCGTTCTTCCGCCAGGTGCCCGCGGTCTTGGTGTAGCCGGCCGCCTTCAGCGACTCCTCGGCCTTGGCGACGTCGGGCGCGGTGGGCGGACCGGGCGGGATGGTCGCCACGTACCCCTTCACCGACGGCGCCGTCACCTGGGCGTCGGCGTGGAGCGCCGACGACGGCCCGCCGTCGACGCCCTCGGTGATCAGCTTGGTCCGGTCGATCAGCGCGGCGATGCCGGCGCGGACCTGGGCGTCCTGCAGCGTCGCGCTGACCGGGCGCAGCAGCACGTCGGCCACCAGCGGGCGGGCCACGGTGTGCAGCCGCACCGACGAACCGAGCTCCCCGAGCAGCTTGAGCTCGTCGCCGGTCGTCCTCGCCAGCGCGAACTGGTCGTTGCCGCTGCGGAGCGCGGCCAGCAGCGTGTTCTGGTCCGATCGGCGGAGCACGATCCGGTCGATCGCGGCGGGCTTCTCCCAGTAGCGCTCGTTGCGCTCGAGGATCACCTCGCCGCGGGCGGTGTCGAGGCTCTTGATCGAAAACGGCCCGGCGACGGCCGGGAAGTTCGACGCCAGCGCGCCGCGCCACCCGTCGGGTGCGTCCTTGAGCAGGTGGGCGGGCAGCAGGTCGGAGAACAGCGTCTGCCAGCCCGGGTACGGCTTGGCGAAGGTGACCTCGACCCGCTTGCCGCCTTCGCGGGACTGCAGGTCGGTGATCTGCCGGTAGCCGGCGGGCTCGAGCACGCCGGGCTGGTCGCGCATCTGGGTGCGCAGGTAGTCGAAGTCCTCGGCGGCGATGGGCGCGCCGTCGGACCAGGACGCGTCGGGCCGGATCTCGTAGGCCACCACGAACGGCTGCTGCGAGAGCACCTGCGCGGACTTCATCAGGTTCTTGTCGAGCTGGGTGGTGCCGTCGTCCTTCTGGCGGAACACCGAGGGCAGCAGCAGCTGGGAGAGCGCGGAGGTCGCCTGGGACGAGTCGGCGAGGTTGTGCGGGTTGTACCCGCCGAGCACGTCGTCGACGCCGACGACGATCTGCGAGGGCGTCTTGCCGGTGGTGGACACGGGCGCGACCGACGACGACACGACCGGGGGCGGCGGGGTGTTGGAGCACGCGGTGAACAGCACGGCCGCGAGTGCCAGTACCGGCACCGCCTTGCGAGTCAACCGCACGCCCCGTTCCTCCCAGTTCCCGCCGATCGGGTCAGCCATGCTCCCACGACCCCCTCCGCCGCCGGAACCGAGATTCCCATACCCGGATCGGGCGCCCCCGCCGCCCCAAGGTGGGCGCTATGGGGAAGGACGCGCGGCGGACCGTCCGGGTTCCCGGACCGTTCCGGAACGGCGGAACGAACACGGGCGGGACACGAAAAAGGTTCACACCGGTGGTCGGCACCAGGCGCCGTAGCCGTCGGAGCCCCTATAAAGATATAAGGAGAAGAACGCCGGAATTCGTGACGATGTGTTCGTCACCGGCCGACCCAGCGTAAGGGATCATCGGGCACGAAAAAACCTCCCGGCACCGGGTGCCGGGAGGTTTTTTCAGGGGGTGCGGGCTCAGCCGTTGTCGCGGCTCTTCGCGCGCGAACGCTCCTTCGCGCGGGCGTTGACGTCCAGGGTGACCTTGCGGACCCGGACGACCGCGGGCGCGACCTCGACGCACTCGTCGACCGAGCAGAACTCCAGCGCCTCTTCCAGGCCCATCTTGCGCGGGCGGGCCAGCGTCTCCATCACGTCGGCGGAGGACTGACGCATGTTGGTCAGCTTCTTCTCCTTGGTGATGTTGATGTCGAGGTCCTCGAAGCGCGGGTTCTCGCCCACGACCATGCCCGCGTACACCTCGGCGCCCGGCTCGACGAAGAACGTGCCGCGATCGGCCAGCTGGATCATCGCGTACGCGGTGACCGGACCGGTGCGGTCGGCGACCAAGGAACCGCTGTGCCGGGTGCGGATCTCCCCCGCCCACGGGAAGTAGCCCTCGAACACGTGGTTCGCGATGCCGGTGCCGCGGGTCTCGGTGAGGAAGTCGGTGCGGAAGCTGATCAGGCCGCGCGACGGGAGCACGTACTCCAGCTTGATCCGGCCGCTGCCGTTGCCGCTCATGTCCTCCATGCGGCCCTTGCGCGCCGCCAGGAGCTGGGTGATCGCGCCGAGGTGCTCTTCCGGCGAGTCGATGTAGAGGCGCTCGAACGGCTCGTGCAGCTTGCCGTCGATCGTGCGCAGGACCACCTGCGGCTTGCCGACGGTCAGCTCGAAGCCCTCGCGCCGCATCTGCTCGACGAGGATGGCCAGCGCGAGCTCGCCACGGCCCTGGACCTCCCAGGTGTCGGGGCGCTCGGTCGGCAGGACGCGGATCGAGACGTTGCCGATCAGCTCCTGGTCCAGCCGGGCCTTGACCAGCCGCGCGGTGACCTTGTCGCCGCCGTTGCGCCCCGCCAGCGGCGAGGTGTTGACACCGATGGTCATCGAGATCGCGGGCTCGTCGACGGTGATCCGGGGCAGCGCGACCGGGTTCTCGGAGTCGGCGAGGGTGTCGCCGATGGTGATCTCCGGGATCCCCGCGATGGCGACGAGCTCGCCGGCGCTCGCCTCGGTCGCCGGGACGCGGGTGAGCGCCTCGGTGACCAGCAGCTCGGAGATGCGCACGTTCTGCACCGTGCCGTCTTCGCGCATCCAGGCCACGGTCTGGCCCTTGCGCAGCCGGCCGGCGTGGATGCGGATCAGCGCGATGCGGCCCAGGAAGTTGGACGCGTCGAGGTTGGTGACCAGCGCCTGCAGCGGGGCGTCGAGGTCGGCGGCGGGCGGCGGCACGTGCCGGAGCAGGGTGTCGAACAGCGGGTCGAGGTTCTCGCTCTCGGGGATCTCCCCGTCGGCGGGCCGCTCCAGGCTCGCCTTGCCGGCGCGCGCGGAGGCGTAGACGACCGGGAGGTCGAGGATCGCGTCGTGGTCGGCGTCCTCGATGTCACTGGCCAGCTCGAGCAGCAGGTCGTGGGTCTCCTCGACGACCTCGGCGATCCGGGCGTCGGGGCGGTCGGTCTTGTTGACCAGCAGGATCACCGGCAGGCCGGCCTCGAGGGTCTTGCGCAGCACGAACCGGGTCTGCGGGAGCGGGCCCTCGCTCGCGTCGACCAGCAACACGACGCCGTCGACCATGGCCAGGCCGCGCTCGACCTCGCCGCCGAAGTCGGCGTGGCCGGGGGTGTCGATGACGTTGATGGTCACGGAGCCCTCGGGCGTCTGGCGGTGGATCGAGGTGTTCTTCGCCAGGATCGTGATGCCCTTTTCGCGCTCGAGCTCCCCCGAGTCCATCACGCGGTCGACGAGCTCGGCGCGCTCGGCGAAGGCACCGGACTGGCGGAGCATCGCGTCCACCAGTGTGGTCTTGCCGTGGTCGACGTGGGCTACGATCGCGACATTGCGCAGGTCGGGCCGGGTCTTACCGGTCGGCCGGCCGGTTTCGACGGTAGCGCTGGCTGCGGGCACGCGAGAACTCCTGAACTTCAAGGGTTGGATGGCCGCGTAAGCCCATCAGGCATCCCGTGACCGGCTCTGGTCACACGCGGACCTCACCAAGGATACCTCCCGGCCCATTGTGAGCAGCCCCACGCCCCCCAATCGGTTAGGCTCACCTAACGTGGGTAAGCGGTGAACTTGGCCGATCCGAGGGAGCGTGCGCGTGGGCAAGAAGCCGGATGACCCGCGGAAAGTCGTGCGCAAGCTGATGAAGGCCGGCAAGGTCAAGAAGAAGTGCTGCCGGTCGAAGCCGCGCTGCAAGAAGTGCCCGGTATTGGCTCTGAAGAAGGCGAAGCTGGAGCTGGCTGCCTAGTGCGTCACCGCTTCGTTGAGCAGGCGCAGCTCCGGAGCGGTCTTGGTCGGCGAGAACTCGATCACCTCGTACCGCGCGAGGTGCCGCACGCAGAACGGGTCGGACGCCAGGATGGCGTCGAGCTTCCCGCGGTTCAGCGGGCGCGTGATGATGACGCCGCCGATGCGGGGGTTCCGCCGCCCGGACGCCAGGAAGTGGCCGTGCTCGTACTGCTTGTTCAGCCACTCGACGTGATCCGGGAGCGCCAGGTCGATGTCCTCGATGGGAGCCGTGTAGTTCAGCAGGACGACATACATGGTTAAGACGGTAAACCCGCTCGCGGACTTCGGCTATGCTCGATCCATGCGCGCGCAGACCGCCAGCTGGTGGCCGCCCTCGGCGGCCCGTTGACCCTGCGCTGAAACACCCAGCGGCCGCCCCGGGACGGGCGGCCTTTTTCGTGCCTTCTCCGGGGTGGCCCCTCCCCTCGGAAGGAAGGCACCATGAGCAAGCTGTCCGGGATCACGCCGTCCGGTCACGTCCACCTCGGCAACCACCTCGGGGCCGTCCGCCGCTGGGCGCTCGAAGGCGGCGCGGACGACCTGTACTTCGTCGCCGACCTGCACGGCATGACGACGCCGCACAACCCGGCGAAACTCCGATCACTGGCGAGGGAGCAGCTCGCCGTGCTGATCGCCGCCGGCATCGATCCCGAGCGGGTGTTCGTCCAGTCCGACCTGGCGCGCGAGCTCGGCGCGCTGACCTGGGTCCTGGAGTGCACCTGCAACTACGGCGAGGCGGCGCGGATGATCCAGTTCAAGGAGAAGTCCAAAGGTCAGGCCGGGGTACGGCTGTCGCTGCTGACCTACCCGGCGCTGATGGCCGCGGACATCCTCCTGCAGGGCGCCGGCGAGGTGCCGGTCGGCGAGGACCAGCGGCAGCACGTCGAGCTGACGCGGACCCTCGCGAAGCGGTTCAACGGCACCTACGGCGACGTGTTCACCATCCCGGAGGCGGTGCTCCCGCCCGCGGGCGCCCGGGTCAGGGACCTCGCCGACCCGACGCGCAAGATGTCGAAGACGACGCGGGACGCGGCGGGCGTGGTGTTCGTGCTGGACGAGCCCGACCAGATCCGCCGCAAGATCCGCCGCGCGGTCACCGACGGCGGTTCGGTGCCGGTCCACGCCCCGGAGACCCGGCCGGGGATGGCGAACCTGCTGGAGATCCTCGCCGCGTGCCGGGGTGGGTCGCCGGCAGACCTGGCCGAGGAGTTCTCGTCGTACGGAGCGGTGAAGGACGCCGTCGCCGACGCCGTGATCGAGGAGCTGCGTCCCCTCCGGGAACGCGCGTCGTCGCTGCTCGACGACGTCGCGGAGCTGGACCGGGTGCGCAAAGCGGGTGCGGAGCGCGCCCGGGAACGCGGCTCGCACCGGCTCGACGCGGCGCTGCGGATGATCGGCGCTAACTGAGCAGCGCGCGGAAGGCCGGGAGCAGGATCCGGTCGGCGGGCAGCCAGTCGACGTCGTCGAGGTCGTCGGGCCCGAGCCAGCGCACGGCTCGGTGCTCGACGGCCCGCGGCTCTTCCCCGGGCGAAACGAGCTTCGCGGCATAGATGCGGAGGACCCTGCCGCCGGGCAGCGGGATGTCCTCCCCGACCCGGCCGCCGACCTCGACGACGACGTCGAGCTCCTCACTGCACTCGCGGGCGAGCGCGAAGGCCTCGGACTCCCCCTCCTCGACCCGGCCGCCGGGCAGCTCCCACTGCCCCGCGTGCTTCGGCGGCCAGGCCCGCTGCTGAGCCAGCAACTTGCCGTCACGCACCAGTGCGGCTCCCACGATCACAGCGTTCACAGTCCCGGAACTTACCCGGAAGCCCCGCCGCCGGCCGCGCGCCAGACGACCACGAACCGCGCGCCGCCGTCCGGGGACTCGCCCACCTGGACGCGGCCGCCGCGGCGGCGGACCGTCTCCGCCACCATCGCCAGGCCCAGGCCCGTGCCGCCCGACGAACGGGCCCGGTCGTCGGCGATCCGGTAGAACCGGTCGAACACCTTCTCCCGGTGCTCCGCGGCGATCCCCGGGCCGTCGTCGTCGACGACCACCCGCACCGAAGACCGCGTCGCCAGCACCGAAACCACGATCTGCCCGCGCGCGTAGCGGCAGGCGTTGCGCAGCAGGTTGTCCAGCACCAGCTCCACCTCCGCGTGCGCGGCCGACGCCCACGCCTGGGCGACCGCGGTGCTCACCCGGGTCTCCGGCGCCCCCGCCGGGAGGCGGGCCACCGCCGCGCGGACCTCGCTCACCAGCTCGACCGGTGAAGCGGGCGGCACCTCCCCCGCGTCCGAGCGGGCCAGCGACAGCAGCCCGTCCAGCAGCGCCGACAACCGCTCGGCCTCGGTGAGGATGTCCGACAGCGTCTCCTGCGCCAGCTCCGGATCCGGGTTGGTGACGGCCACCTCGGCCTGCACCCGGATCGACGCGACCGGCGACCGCAGCTCGTGCGCGGCGTCGCCGGTGAAGCGCCGGAGCCGCTCGCTGGCCTGTTCCTGCCGCTCCAGCAGCGCGTTGAACTCCTCCGCCAGTGCCCGCAGCTCGTCGTGCGAGTCGGGCAGCGCCAGCCGCGCCCCCGGCGGCAGCGACCGCACCGAGCCGCGCATGCGCGCGACCGGCCGCAGCGACAGGCGCACCACCAGCCACGTCGCGAAGCCCGCCACCAGCGCGCCCACCGAGGCGACGACCACCAGCCACACCCCGCCGTAGTGGACCGCGGCGGAGAACCCGACCAGGCCGGCGCCGGCCACGACCAGCCGTTGGGCCCCGTCCGGTGCGCTGACGACCGTGCCCAGGTACCGCGCGCCGTCGCGCTGCACCGGCTGACCGGCCTTGAGCGTGGAGACGTCCGCGGGCGTCAGGCCGGCCGGGGTGCCGCCGTCCACCGGCGTGCCCGCGATGTCCAGCACCCGCAGCGTCACCGGGGCGGAGCCCGACAGCGCACGGCCCGCGCTCACCTCGGCACCGGCCGGGCCGAGCGCGCTCGTCAGCTCGCGGTCGACCGAGCCGATGAGCAGCGGCGAGAGGTTCGAGGCGGCCAATGCCGCCAGGCCGAGCAGGCAGGCGAGGGTGATCGTCGCGGCCAGCACGGTGATCCGGGCCTGCAGGGACCGGCTCTGCCACCACGAGCTCACGGGGTGATGACCTCGTCGAGCTGCGCGTCGGAGGCCAGGTAGCCGTGCCCCCGCACGGTCCGCAGCAGTGCGCCGGCCCCGACCGCGTCGAGCTTGCGGCGCACGTACCCGACGTAGACCTCGACGAGGTTGCGGGTCACCGCCTGCTCCTCGCCCCAGACCGCGCGCAGCAGCTCGTCCTTCGTGACGACCGTGCCCGCCCGGCCGACGAGCACCTCCAGCAGCGCGAACTCGCGCGGGCTCAGCCCGACTTCCTCGCCGTTCCAGTGCACCTGCCGCAGCCCGCGGTCGACCTCCAGCGCGCCGAGCCGCAGCGTGCCGCGGCTCGCGTCCGGGCCCGCCCGGCGCAGCGTCGCCCGGAGCTGCGCGACCAGCACCACGAAGGAGAACGGCTTGACGAGGTAGCCGTCGGCACCGAGGTCGAGGCCGTCGGCCTGGTCGACCTCGCCGTCCTTGGCCGAGACGAGCAGCACCGGCGTGGTGACGCCGTCCTTGCGCAGCCGCTCCAGGACGCGGTAGCCGGACAGGCCCGGCAGCATGATGTCGAGCAGGATGACGTCGAACGAGCCCGTGCTCGCCAGCTGCAGCCCGGTGGGCCCGTCCGCGGCGGTGACCACGTCCATGTCCTCCGCGCGCAGTCCGCGTTGCAGGGCCTTCCGCACGCCCGGTTCGTCGTCGACCACCAATACCCGAGGTTTCACGAGACTCATCATGGCCGGTTTGCGCAGGTCGTGCGCCGGTTCTCAGCGCGATCTCAGCGGGGGAGGGAGAACCTTCAGGGGTATCTCAGTCTCGAGAGGGAAGCGTCGGTGTCAGGGAGCCGGGCACACTCGAGTCCGGGAACACCACAGGGAGAGACGCATGAAACCGAAGACGAAGGGCATCACCGCCGCGGTCCTCGGCACCGCGCTCGGTGCCGGCGGGCTCGCGTTCGTCGCGATGCCGGCCAGCGCCGACGACAAGCCGGCGTTGCCGCAGGTGAGCGCCGAGGACCTGGTGCAGTCGGTGGTCAAGGCGAAGCCGGGTGCGTTCGACGGCACGCTGAAGGTGAGCAACGACCTGGGCCTGCCCGCGATCGGGAACGCGGTGCCGGGCGCGTCGGCGCTGAACATGGATTCGGCGCACATCTTCACCGACGGCGCGGGCAAGAGCCGGCTGGCCGTCACGCAGGGTGCGAGCCAGGAGACCGTGGTCCACGACGGCACGACCGTCTGGGACTACAGCTCCAAGACGAACACCGCGACCAAGGTGACCATCCCGGCCGACGTGGCCCAGCAGAAGGGCGCGGGCAGCGAAAAGACGCCCGACCCCGTCACGGCTTCGACCGAACTGCTCGCGAAGGTCCGCGAGAGCAGCACGGTGTCGGTCGACGGCACCGCGACCGTCGCCGGCCGCCCGGCCTACGAGCTGGTCCTGACGCCGAAGCCGACCGAGCGGACGCTGCTGCGCGAAATCCGCGTCGCGGTCGACTCGCAGACGCGGCTGCCGCTGCGGGTCGCGGTGCTGAGCAACGGCACGGCGACGCCGGCGCTCGAGGTGGCGTTCACCGAAATCGAGTTCACCCAGCAGCCGGCCGACCTCTTCACCTTCACCCCGCCGAAGGGCGCCAAGGTGCAGGAGAAGACGCCGACGGTCGACCAGGAGCACAAGGACCTGGCCGAGCAGGCCAAGCAGGACGTCAAGGTCGTCGGCGACGGCTGGGACACCGTCGTCACCGGCAAGGTCCCGGCGGACGCGCTGAACGCGGCGCCGAAGCAGCAGCAGTCCGGCCGCGAGGGCCGCAACGCCGACCCGAAGGCGCTGCTCGAGCGGTTCGCCAAGAAGGTCAACGGTGCCTGGGGCAGCGGCTACCTCGTCACCACGAAGGTGGGCAGCGCGGTGCTGACCGACGACGGCCGGTTCGCCGCCGGTGCGGTGCCGGAGCAGGTCCTCTACGAAGCGCTGGGTCAGAAGTGACCAGCACGGCCCTTCAGTCCGGGACGGACGTCTCTTCGGAGACGTCCGCCCCGGCGGTCCCGCTCGCCGCGCGCACCCGGGGTCTGCGCAAGGTCTACGGCAGCACGGTCGCGGTGGACCACGTCGACCTCGACATCCCCGCAGGCTCCGTGGTCGGGATGCTCGGGCCGAACGGCTCGGGCAAGACGACCACCATCCGGATGCTGCTCGGGCTGGTCCGGCCGACCGAGGGCGAGGTCGAGCTGCTCGGCAGGCCGATGCCGGACGCCGCCGCGCACGCGCTGCCGGACGTCGGCGCGCTGGTCGAGGGGCCGGGCTTCCACCCGTTCCTGTCCGGGCGCGACAACCTGCTGCGCTTCGCCGCGGCGGAACCGCGGCTGGCCTCGGCGGGGATTCCGGTCGCGGTGGACACGGCGCTGGAGCGCGTCGGGCTGACCGGGGCGGCGAGGCGGCGGTACAAGGGCTATTCGCTCGGCATGAAGCAGCGGCTGGGGCTCGCTTCGGCGTTGCTCGTGCCGCGGAAGATGGTCGTGCTCGACGAGCCGACCAATGGCCTCGACCCTGCTGGTACCAGGGAGATCCGCAGGATCGTCGCCGAGTTGCACGCCGAGGGCGTCACCGTGCTGGTGTCGTCGCACCTGCTGGCCGAGGTCGAGGCGACGTGCACGCACGTGGCCGTGCTGCAGGCGGGCAACGTCGTCGCGCAGGGCGAGCTGGCGGAGCTGCTGGAGTCCGGGAACGCGGCCCTGCTGGTCCGCACGCCGGACGCCGAACAGGCGATGGAAGTGCTGCGGGAGAACCGGATCGGCGCGCGGCTCACGCCGGACGGCGTCCGGGCGGACCTGACGGCGGCGGAGGCCCCGCGGGTGCTGCAGGTCCTGGTGGGCGCGGGGGTCGCGGTCCACGAGGCGACGCGGGCCCGCACCGGGCTGGAAGACCTGTTCGCGCGGCTGACGGAGGGGGCGGAATGACGGCGGTCCTCGAAGCACCGGCGGCCCGCACGGGCCACGACACGGTGCCCTTGACCCGGCTGCTGGCCGCGGAGCTGCGCTGGATCTTCCGGCGGCCGCGGACGTTGGCCGTGCTCGGGCTCCTGGCGCTGATCCCGGTGGTGATCGGCATCGGGCTCACGTTGGTGGACGACAACCCGTCGGGGGGCGGCGGCCCGGACGACGGCGGCGGAGCGCTGCTGGCGTCCGCGGTCAACAACGCGTTCGTGCTGCCGATCGCGGCGATCGTGATGTCGCTGGCGCTGCTGCTGCCACTGGCCTCGGCCATGGCCGGCGCGGACGCGATCGCGGGCGAGACGGCCCACGGCACGCTGCGCGGCTGGCTGATCGCCCCGGTGGGGCGGGGCCGGCTGCTGGCGGTGAAGGCGTTCGGCGTCGCGACGGTGTCGGTGGTTTCGGTGCTGGCCATGTGCGTGACGGGCGTGGTGACCGGGCTGATCATCAACGGCACGGATTCGCTGTTCACGTTGTCGGGCACCACGCTGTCCTTGGGCGGCGCACTGGCCCGGCTCCTGCTGGTGGCGGGCTGGGTGGTCCTCCAGCTGTGGGCGGTCGGCGCGGTGGCGCTGGCGATCTCCAGCTGGACCGAGCACCCGATGCTGGTGGTGGCCTCGGTCCTGGCGGCCGACATCGTGTTCACCATCCTCGGGTTCCTGACCTCGCTGGACTGGCTGCACCCGTTCCTGCTGACGCAGAACTGGTCGATGGCGCCGGCCGAGGTGCTGCAGGACCCGATGGGCACGCAGATGCTCGGCGAAGGCGCGTTGCGGGCGGCCTGCTACATCGTGATCGGGCTGTCACTGGCCTACGCGCGGCTGTCCACTCGCGACGGCTGAGGTTCTTTCCGGACGGCGTCAGCCCACCAGCGCGACGCCGTCCGGGTCGAGCTCCAGCTGCACGGCGTCCCCGGCCCGCAGATCCGACGCCGCCGGGGCGACCGCGTCCACAGTGGACTCCGCGAGCTTTACCACCAGCCGCACGTGCTCCCGCCGGTGGACCGCCGCGACGACCTCGCCCGAGACGCCTTCGGCCGACACCTTCAGCGCATGCGGCCGCAGCCCGAGCCGCACCGGGCCGTCGTCGACATCCGGCATCGACACGTCGCCGAGGGACGTGCGCACCACTCCGCCCGCCGCGACTCCCTCGGCGAACGTCGTCACGCCGAGGAACTTCGCCACGTCATCGTCCGCCGGGTTGCGCCACACCCGCCGGACCGCGCCCTCCTGGCGGACCTCGCCGGCGTCGAGCACCGCCACCCGGTCGGCGAGCGTGAACGCCTCCTCTTGGTCGTGCGTCACCAGCAAAGCCGTGATCTTGCTGCGCCGCAACAGGTCCGCCAGGTCGATCGCCAGCTGCTCGCGCAACCCGGCGTCCAAACCGGACAGTGGCTCGTCGAGCAGCAGCAACCGCGGCTTCGGGGCCAGTGCCCGGGCCAGCGCCACCCGCTGCGCCTGACCGCCGGAAAGCTCCGTCACCCGCCGTCGTTCGAACCCGGAGAGCCCGACCAGCGCCAGCAGCTCGGCGACCCGCGGCGCCCACTCCGCCCGCGGGACCCCGTGCATCCGCAGGCCGAACGCGATGTTCGCGGCGACGTCGCGGTGGCCGAACAGCTGGCCGTCCTGGAACACCAGGCCGAAGCCGCGCCGGTGCACCGGGACCGCGCCGAGGTCCTCGCCGTCCCAGCTCACCGAGCCGCGCGCCGACGGCTCCAGCCCGGTGATCGCGCGCAGCAGCGTCGACTTGCCCGAGCCCGACGGGCCGAGCAGCGCCAGCACCTCGCCGTCGGCGATGTCCAGCCGGGCGTCGCGCACCGCCGCGAACGATCCGTAGTGGACCGTCAGGTCCCGTACCGAGAGCGCCATCAGAACTCTCCCACCCGGCCGCGCGCGGCCCCGAGCCGGTCGATCAGTGTGACCGCCAGCACCGTCACGAGCATCAGCAGCGCGCACGCCGCGTACGCCATCTGGTTGTTCAGCTCCCCCGGGCGTCCCATCAGCGTCGCGACCGCGACCGGCAGCGTCGGCGCCGCCGGGCGGGCCAGGAAGCTCGTCGCGCCGAATTCGCCGAGCGCCACGACGAAGCCGAACCCCGCCGCCGCGACCAGCGGCCGCAGCGTCAGCGGCAGGTCGATCTCCCGCCAGACCCGCAGCGGGCTCGCGCCGAGCGTCGCCGCGGCCTGCCGCAGCCGGACGTCGACCGAGCGCAGCACCGGCAGCACCATCCGCACGATCAGCGGGATGATCACCAGGGCCTGGGCCAGCGGCACGAGGTAGGGCGACGTCCGCAGGTCGCCGGGCAATGCGTCGAGCGTCACCAGGTAGCCGAAGCCGACGGTCACCGCGGACACCCCGAGCGGGAGCATCAGGACGGCGTCCATCGTTTCGCCCAGTCCCCGCGCGGCTCTTGCGGGCGACCGGCGCAGCACCACCAGCACCACGGACGCGAGCACGCCGACGACCATGGCGAGCAGTGTCGCGTCGATGGCCACCTTCAGCGAGTTCAGCGCGGCGTCCCAGCCGGACACCTGGAGCGCGCCCTTTTCCCCGGTGCTCGCGAGGGCCCGGTACCCGGCGAGGCTCCAGCCGTCCTCAGTGGACACCGACTCGGCGAGCAGGGCGAGGATCGGCGTCAGCAGCAGCGCGAGGACCACGCCCGCGGCGCCGACGGCCCACCACTCGCCGCCCCTCGGCCGCCGCGCTCCGCCGGAACCGGTCCTGGCGCCCTCCTTGCGCCGTCGCGCCAGCCCGCCGAGGACCAGCGCGGCGACCACTGCGGTGAACTGGATCAGCGAAAGCGCCGCCGCCCCCGAGAGGTCCAGGAGGTCGACCGTCCGCAGGTAGATCTCGGTCTCCAGGGTCCGGTAGCGGGCGCCGCCGAGGATCAGGACGACGCCGAAACTGGTGGCGCAGAACAGGAACACCACGGCCGCGGCGGACGCGATCGCGGGCGCCAGCGCGGGCAGCGTCACCGACCGGAAGGCCCGCCACGGCGACGCACCCAGCGCGCGGGCGGCGTCGGTCGTCCGCGAATCCAGCCGCGCCCACAGCCCCGCGACGGTCCGCGCGACGACGGCGACGTTGAAGAAGGCGTTGGCCAGCACGATCGGCAGCACGCCGCCGTCCGGCCACAGCGCCCGGAACGCGAGCCCGACCACCACCGTCGGCAGCACGAACGGCACGAGCACCAGCGTCCGCGCCAGGCCGACGCCGGGCAGGCGCACCCGCGCCAGCAGGAACGCCACCGGCAGCCCGGCCAGCACCGCGACCACCGTCGAGGCGGCCGCGCTCGCGACGGTGAACCCGGCCAGCTGCCAGGTCCGCGCGTCGCCGAGCACGACGTCGAGCCCGCCCGCGGCGAACCCGCGGCCGACGATGGCCAGCACCGGCCAGGCGAAGAACACCACCAGGAACCCGATCGGCGCCAGGCCGAGCAGCGCCAGCCCGACCCCGCGGGCGGTCCGCGGCGGGGCCAGGACTGGTGCTTTCCGGGGGCTCCGGGTGGCCGAGCCCCCGGCCCGAGGCGAAGCCTCGGATGTCACAGCTGCTTTCCGGGGGCTCCGGGTGGCGGAGCCCCCGGCCCCGGGCGTCACTGCACGAGCGTGCGCCATTCGCCGATCCACTTCTCACGCCCGGCCTGCACCTGGTCCGCGGGCAGCGTCTGCGGCTTCTGCGGCAGCGGCGCGACCTGCGCCCAGCCCGCGGGCAGGTCGACGCCCTGGCGCGCCGGGTAGACGTACATGTTGGCGGCGACCGTCGCCTGGAACTGCTGGGAGAGCAGGAAGTCGACGACCTTGCGCGCGTTCTCGACCTGCTTGCCGTTCGCCAGCACGCCGGCGTACTCGACCTGCCGGTAGCAGGTGTCGAGCAGCGCCTTGGTGCGCGGCTTCCCGTCGTCGCCGACCTCGGCGGCCGGCGACGACGCGTACGAGACGACGATCGGCCGCGGCCCCTTGCCGGACGAGCCGGAGAACTGCTTGGTGTAGGCCTCTTCCCAGCCGCTGACCACCTTGACGCCGTTGGCCTTGAGCTTCGTCCAGTAGTCCTTCCAGCCGGCCTCGCCGAACTTCGCGACGGTGCCGAGGAGGAACGCCAGGCCGGGCGAAGCCGTCGCCGGGTCCTCGGCGACCAGCAGGTCCTTGTACTTCGGGTCGGCCAGGTCGTCGTAGGTCGACGGCGCCGGGATCCCCTGGCTGGTGAAGTAGTTCGTGTCGACGTTGACGCAGACGTCGCCGACGTCGACCGCGGACAGCCGGTGCTCGGGGTCGACGGCGTAGCGCTGGGGCCCGCGGTCGGCCTCGGGGCTGGTGTACGGCTCGAAGACGCCCTCGCCGAGTGCCCGCGAGGCGAAGGTGGAATCGACGCCGTACGCGACGTCGCCGATCGGGTTGGCCTTCGTCAGCACGAGCTTGTTGGTCAGCGATCCGGCGTCGCCCTGCTTGAGCACGGAGATCTTGATGCCCGACTGCTTCTGGAAGGCGTCGAGCACCTCCTGCGGCGCCAGGAAGGAGTCGTGCGTCACGAGGGTGACGGTGGGCGTCTGCTGCGTGTCACCGGACCCGTCCGACAGCGAGCACGCCGTGGCGACGGCACTGACGGCGGCGATGGCCGTCGCGGCGCGAACAGCCCTGCGTTTCATCTACCCTCCTGCACTTCTCCGGACGAGGAGGGAAAGCCCTCCCATCGCCGGCATGATCCGGTCAGGTGCGAACGGTCGCGGGTGACCCGCCTCTCAGCCCGGCTGACCGGACTCCCGTGGCAACCGTGCAGCGTAGTCCAGGACGGACGACCATGGAGAGATGACGGAAATCTTGAGCGACTCCGAAGCTGATCAACGGCTGACCGCCGGCTGGACCCGCACCGGCGCGGTGATCTCGCGCGAGGTGGAGCTGGCGAGCTTCCCCCAGGCGATCGAGGTGGTGAACCGGGTAGCGGAGCTCGCCGAAGCGGCCGACCACCACCCCGACATCGACATCCGCTGGCGCACGCTGACCTTCCGGCTGAGCACGCATTCGGCGGGCGGCCTGACGGCGAAGGACTTCTCACTGGCCGCACAGATCGACGCGGTGCTCGCTGATCTGTGACCTCGGTAACGCTGAGTGCACCTTTGCCGCGGTTTGACGTCTTTCGGTTACCGGACTTTCGGGAGGGAGACGAGATGACTCAGGCAATCGTGGTCGGTACGGCGGCGTTCGCAACGATGGTGGCAGCGGCCGGAGGCGTGCTCTGGTTCACCGCCCGAAACCGCCATCACCTGGACGGCTGAGATTTCGATCACAGCTGTTAACGCGGGGCATGATCAGCGCGCTGATCCTGCGGAAGCATCGGTTCGCCCGTAGGGAACGCCCCATGAACAGCACTCTGTCCGCCGCCCAGCGCGCCTGGATCAACGCCCTCGCCCCCGCGGTGGTGTTGCTCGCCGTTCTGCTGCTGGGCGTGCTCGGCTAGGTCACGAGGCTTTCATCGGGTGCAGGACTTCCTGCGCCCGATGAAAGTGACAACCAGCGATGCACCATCACGGCGCCTGGTCAGACGTTGAAGCGGAACTCGACCACGTCGCCGTCGGCCATGGTGTAGTCCTTGCCCTCCATGCGGACCTTGCCCGCCGCGCGGGCGGCCGCCATTGAGCCCGCCTCCATCAGGTCGTTGTACGAGACGATCTCTGCCTTGATGAAGCCGCGCTCGAAGTCCGTGTGGATGACGCCCGCCGCTTGGGGGGCCGTTGCGCCCTGGGGGATCGTCCACGCGCGGGACTCCTTCGGGCCCGCCGTCAGGTACGTCTGCAGGCCGAGGGTGTGGAAGCCGGCGCGGGCCAGGGAGTACAGGCCCGGCTCCGGCTGGCCCACCGACTCGAGCAGCTCGCGCACCGACTCCTCGTCGTCCAGCTCCAGCAGCTCCGCCTCGACCTTCGCGTCGAGGAACACCGCGTCCGCGGGCGCGACCAGCTTGGTCAGCTCCTCGCGGCGGGCTTCGTCGGTGAGCACCGACTCGTCGGCGTTGAAGACGTACAGGAACGGCTTCGTCGTGAGGAGGCTCAACTCCCGCAGCGCGTCGAAGTCGACTTCCTTCTGCGCCTGGAAGAGCGTGCGCCCGGCGTCGAGGATCTCCTTCGCCTTCTGGGCGTTGTCCAGCGCGGGCTTGTTCTCCTTCTTCGTCCGCGCTTCCTTCTCCAGCCGCGGCAGCGCCTTGTCGAGGGTCTGCAGGTCGGCGAGGATCAGCTCGGTGTTGATCGTCTCGATGTCGCTCGACGGGTCGATGCGGCCGTCGACGTGCACCACGTCGGGGTCGTCGAACACACGGATGACCTGGCAGATCGCGTTGGCCTCACGGATGTTCGCCAGGAACTTGTTGCCCAGCCCGGCCCCCTCGGAGGCGCCCTTCACGATGCCCGCGATGTCCACAAAGGACACTACGGCGGGGACCGTCTTCTCCGACTTGAACAGCTCGGCCAGCTTGTCCAGCCGGGGGTCCGGCAGCGGCACGACACCGACGTTCGGCTCGATCGTCGCGAACGGGTAGTTCGCGGCGAGCACGTCGTTGCGGGTCAGCGCGTTGAACAGGGTGGACTTGCCGACGTTGGGCAGGCCGACGATACCGAGGGTAAGGCTCACGACCTCGCAGTCTACGGGTCTCCCCCGCCCCGGCCCCACGCACCCAACGCCGTGGCGGATTTCCGCCAGCGATGGCGCTGACCTGCTGGCATGCTCGGATCCATGGTCACCACCACCGAAGCGCCCGCGCTCTGGCGCGACGCCGAACGCTGCTACCGCGTGGTCACCGCCCGCGACTCGCGCTTCGACGGCCAGTTCATCATGGCGGTCCGCACCACCGGGATCTACTGCCGCCCGTCGTGCCCGGCGTCGACGCCGAAGGTGCAGAACGTCCGCTTCTACCCGACGTCGGCGGCCGCGCAGGCCAACGGCTTCCGCGCCTGCCGCCGCTGCCTGCCGGACGCCGTACCCGGCTCGCCGGACTGGAACGTGCGCGCCGACCTCGCCGCGCGGGCGATGCGCCTGATCTCCGACGGGACCGTCGAGCGCGAAGGCGTCCCGGGGCTCGCCCGGCGGCTCGGTTACTCGGAACGCCAGCTCGGCCGGGTGCTCACCGCCGAGCTCGGCGCGGGCCCGCTGGCGCTGGCCCGGGCCCACCGCGCGCATTCGGCGCGGCTGCTCATCGAGATGTCCGAGCTGCCGCTGACGGACGTCGCGTTCGCGGCCGGCTTCTCCAGCGTCCGGCAGTTCAACGAGACGATCCGCGAAGTCTTCGCGACAACGCCTTCGCAGCTTCGCGCCTTCGCGGCCTCCCGACGTGGACGGCAGAGCGATGTGACCGGAACCCGGCTCAGCCTGCGGTTGCCGTTCAGGCCGCCGTTCGACGCTGTGGGATTGCTTCGCTTTCTCGCAGCCCACGCGGTACCGGGAGTCGAGGACGTCACCGACGCCTCGTACGCCCGGACGCTGCGGCTCGCCCACGGCACCGGTGTCGTGCGGCTGACGCCGCAACCCGACCACGTGCGCTGCGAGCTGCGGCTCACCGACCTGCGCGACCTCGGCAGCGCGGTCAGCCGCGTGCGCCGGCTGCTCGACCTCGACGCCGACCCCGCGGCGGTCACCCGCGTCCTGGGCGCCGACCCGGCGCTCGCACCGGTGGTCACGGCCGCGCCGGGGATCCGGGTGCCGGGCGCCGTCGACGGCGAGGAACTGCTGCTCCGCGCCCTGCTCGAAGCGGTGCCGCCCGGCGAGGAGGTGCCGGGCGAATGGGGCGTGACGAACCTGTTCCCGGCCGCGGCCCGGATCGCGGGCGCGGGCCTCGGCGACGTCGTCACCGGGGTCGCGACGGCACTGGCCGAAGGCCGCCTCGACGTGCACGTCGGCCGGGACGCGGCCGAACTGCGGGCGGAGCTGCTGGCGTGCCCGGGCGTCGACCCGTCGACGGCGGACTACGTGCTGATGCGCGTCCTCGGCGCCCCGGACGTCCTGCTCAGCGGCGACCCCGCGGTCCGGCGCGGGGCCGAGGCGCTGGGCATCGCGCCGGACTCACTCGGCGAGCGGGCCCGGGCGTGGACGCCGTGGTGCTCCTACGCCGCGATGTACCTGCAGCGCGCGGCTTAGGCCTGTTCGCCCTGCCACAGCACGGCCTGGGCGACGATGACCTGGTTGCCGTCGAAGGTCGCCGCCGGCGAGCCGTACAGGCGGTAGCCGAGTTCCAGCGCTTCGCTGACCCGGTGGCAGAACTTCGCGTCGTCCGGGCCGGTGAGCACGCGGTAGCGGGGCAGGCCGTTCGGCGGCTGGTCGGTCATGGCTTCATCTTGCCCGGGTGATCAACCGGCGCGCACCTCCAATGTCGAGCCCGTGCGGGACTTGCGGACCCGCAGCCGGGTCGGGATGCGCTGCCGCAGCTCCTCGACGTGGGACACCAGCCCGACCACCCGCCCGCCGGCGCGGAGCTCGTCGAGGATGTTCATCACGACGTCGAGGGTTTCGGCGTCCAGCGTGCCGAAGCCCTCGTCGACGAACAGCGTGTCCAGGAGCGCGCCACCGGTCTCCCCCGCGACGACGTCGGCCAGCCCCAGCGCGAGGGCCAGCGACGCGAGGAACGACTCGCCGCCGGAGAGCGTCTTCGCCGGGCGGATGGTGCCCGAGTAGTCGTCCAGCACGTCGATGCCGAGCCCGCCGCGGGTGCCGCGTGCCCCGGCCGCGTCCGAATGCACGAAGGCGTACCGGCCCTGGCTCATCGTGCGCAGCCGGTGCGTGGCGGCGACCGCCACTTCTTCCAGCCGCGCCGCCAGCACGTACGACCGCAACGACATCTTGCGGCTGTTCTGCCCACGCCCGTTGACGACGTCCGCGAGCGCCCGCAGCTCGGCGTACTCCGCTTCGGCCGGCGCGAGCCCGGCCAGCGCCTTGCGCACCAGGCCGGCCAGCCGGGTCAGCTCCTCGTGCTGGGCGGTGGCCACCCGCAGCGCCGCGTACGCGGAATCGGCGCGCGCCCGGGCCAGCTGGGCCGCGTCGGCCGCGCGGCCGACGTCCACGACGTCGTCCGGCGAGATCCCGAACAGGTCCGGCTCGGCCAGCAACGCCCGCGCTCCCGCCGCGGCCGCCTCAGCCTCGGCGATGCCCTGCTCCAGCTTCTCGATCTGCTCGTCCGGCAGCATCGCGGCCCGCGCCTTCTTCAGCGACATGAACCCCTTCGCCGTGACCGCGGCCTCGACCAGCGCACGCTGCTCGGCCACCCGTTCCCGGGCGCCCACGACCGCCGTACGCGCCTCCGCGACCGCCTCCAGTGCCTCGGCCAGGCCGAGGAGGTGGCGCCGCCGCGCGCCGACGTCCGGGAACTCCCCCCGCCCGGCGACCAGGCGGCGTTCGCGCTCGGCCAGCCGTTCCTCCAGGGCGCGGACGTCGGTCGTGGCTTCGGTCGCCGCCTGTTCGACGTGGCGAAGACGCTCGGTGCGCGCCTCGAAGTCGCGTTCCAGCAGGACGACCTGCTGGCTCAGCTTCGCCTTCGCGGCGGCTTTTTCGTTGAGGGCCGTGACGGTGGACCGGGCTTCGGCCAGTTCGGCGGCGACCGACTCGGCCGTGCGCCCCGCCAGCCGCTCGAGCAACCCGGCCAGCCGGGCCTTCGCCTCTTCCAGCGCGACGACGACCCGCTGCCGCATCGCGTCCGCCGCCTGTTCGGCTTCTTCGGCCTGGCGCTCCTCGGCCGGGTCGACCAGCTCGACGTCCCGGGTGGCCGGCGAGGGGTGCTCGGCCGACCCGCACACCGGGCACGGTGCACCGCCGCGCAACGCGGCGGCCAGCTCGGCCGCCATCCCGTCGAGCCGCCGCTCGCGCAGGTCGAGCCGGCGCTGCCGGGCCGCCTGGTGGGCGTCGACGACCTCGCGCAGTTTCGCCTCGCCCCGCCCGACCTTCGCCTGGGCCTCGGGCAGTTCGGCGGCGTCGCGGGCGACGGCTCGCAGCTCATCCACCTTCGCCTTGGCGCCCTCGAGCTTCGCCTCGGCTTCGGCCGCTTCCAGGGCGTCCGCCCGGAATTTGGCCAGCTGGCCGGGGATCGCGGCCAGCTCGGCGGTCAGTTCCTCGGCTTGCTGCCGGGCCGTGACGGCGGCGAGCTTCCGGTCGTCCCGCCGCATGACGTCGAGCTCTTGCTGCTCGGCCTCGGCCACCAGTTCCGCGACCGCGCCCGCCTCTTCGCGCGCGGTGGCCGCCCGCGCCTTGAGATCGCCGGACGCCCGGGTGCCGAACTCGCGCAGCCGGACGCCGCGGGCCTTCTCCGCCTGTTCGGCTTCGGTCAGCTCGGCGGTCCGCCGGTCCAGCAGGTCGGCCTCCACGGCGACGCCGGCGGCCCGCCGCGCGGCCGCGACCTCCTGCGCCCACTCGGCGCGCTGCGGTGCCTGCTCGGTGATCTCGAGGAGGCGCAGGTGCGCGGTGCGGACCCGGCGGATCTTCTCCGCGCCCGCGCGTTCTTCCTGCAGGTGGACGTCCGCCCGCTGCGCGGCCGAGCGCGCCCGCTCCTCCTCGGCCGTCACCTGCCCGACCCGCTCGGCCGCGGCGGCCAGCACGGTGTCGACCCACTCGGCCACGTCCGTCTCGGGCGGGTCCTGCTGCGCCTCCTGCGCGTACCTGGCCAGCAGCTCCCGCACGTCCCGCTGCCGCGCCTCCAGCTCACGGCCGCGCTCGGCGCGCAGGTCGGCGAACCAGCGTTCGACGTCGGCGAAGCGCTCAGTGCCGAACAGCCGTTCCAGGAGCTTCTCCCGCTCGGCGGTGTCCGAACGCAGGAAGCGGGCGAACTCGCCTTGCGGCAGCAGCACCACCTGGAAGAACTGGGCCGCGGTCATCCCGAGCAGCCGCTCGACCGTGCGCGCGACCTCCTCGATCCGGATCAGGCCCTCCGGCGGCAGCCCGGCGGGCGCGGTGCCGATCCAGCTCAGCGACACCCTCGCCTGCTGGGTGGTCGTGCCCTCGCCGCGCCGCTTCGGCCGCTGGTACTCCGGGTTGCGCACGATCTTCAGCCGGTGCCGCTGCACGGTGAGCTCCAGCGCGACCTCGGTGACCTGGTCGGGCTCGGCGAGGTCGCAACGCAGCCGCTTGGCCTCGTTGCGGGCGCCGGGGACCACGCCGAACAGCGCGAACGCGATCGCGTCGAGCAGCGTCGTCTTGCCCGCGCCGGTTTCGCCGTGCAGGAGGAAGAGGCCGTCGGCGCCGAGCACGTCGAAGTCGACCACTTCGCGTGCGCAGTACGGCCCGAAGGCTTCGACCTCCAGCCTGTGCAGCCTCATTTCGCGAGGGCCCCCCGGTCGGCCGCTTCCAGGGCCTGGAACAGCAGTTGCTCTTCGCTCTCGGTCGGCGGGGCGCCGCGGCAGTCGTCGAGGAAGCTGCGCGAGACCTCGATGTCGGACCGGCCGCGGACGGCGTCGGAGTAGCGCAGCGGGGTGCCGGCGTGGCCGCCCGCGGGCTCCCACTCCAGGTGCACCGCGTACGGGAACCGCTCACGCAGCCGCCGCATCGCGTCGACCGGGCGCACCCGGTCGGTGACCGTGACCGAGAGGAAGTGGCCGAGGTAGGTGTCGTGCTCCGGGTTCTCCAGGAGGTCTTCGATCTCGCCGGTGAGCGTGGCGAGCGCTCTGGGCACGGGCAGCTCGTGGCGCCGGACCTCGGCGAGGCCGCCGGCGTCCAGGTCGACCAGCCAGACGGATTTGCGTTGGCGGGCCTCGGAAAAGGAGTACGCCAGCGGGCTGCCGGAATACCGCAGGTGCTCGGCGAGGGTCTGCGGGCCGTGCAGGTGGCCGAGCGCCACGTAGTCGACGCCGTCGAACACCGAGCCGGGCACCTGCTCGACGCCGCCGACCGCGATCGTCCGCTCGGAGTCGGTGGGTTCGCCGCCGGTGACGAACGCGTGCGCGAGCACGACCGACCGGACGCCGGGCCGGGTGCCGAGGTCCGCGCGGATCCGGCGCATGGCCTCGGTGAGCACGCCGGTGTGGCCGCGCGCCTCCGGCACGCCCAGCGCGTGGCGCGCCGGTTCCGGCTCCAGGTAAGGGATGCCGTAGACGGCGACCGGGCCGTGGCCGTCTTCCAGGAGCACCGGATCGGCCAGCCCACCGACGGTGGTGCGCAGGTGCAGGCCGCCCGCGGCGGCGAACTCCGCGAAGGCGCCGAGGCGGGGCGCCGAGTCGTGGTTGCCGGGCGTGACGATCAGCTGCGCGCCGGCCGCGCGGATCCGGGCGACGGCCGCGGTGGCCACCCGCACGGCCTCCGCCGACGGCACCGCGCGGTCGTAGATGTCGCCTGACACCAGGACGGCGTCGATCGCCTCGCCGGCCACGAGGTCGGCGAGGTGCCCGAGCACCGCTTCCTGTTCCGCGAGCAGATCGGCGCCGTGGAACGTGCGGCCGACGTGCCAGTCGGAGGTGTGCAGGAATCTCACGGTGGCCAAGGTACGACCCGGCTCCGACGAAATCGCGCAGGCACGCCGCCGTCTCACTCGAACGTGTGTACTAACACGAGCGTGCAGGGTCGGACACGCCCTGTGCGGAATCGATGTGTTCGCAGGTCAGCTACCCAGAGCGACGAATCGGGTGCGGTTTTTGTCGGTGCGGTCCGCCATGATGTCTGCGCGGTCCGATCCAGGCCGGAGGGAGGAGACGAAGTGGCGACAGTACTGACCACCGCGGCGATCGTGCTCGCCGTCCTGCTGCTGTTCGCCGTCGCGCTGCTGTGGCGGCTGTACCAGGACGGGATGCGCCGGGCGGACGCGGCGGCCCGGCTGGTGGCGGCCGAGCGGGCCAAGGCCGACCAGCAGCAGCTGGCGCTGCGGCGCTACGAGGTCGCGTTCGCCTCGATCAGCGGGCGCGGCGAGCTGGGCGAGCAGGTGCTGCTCGAGACGGCACGGGCGCTGGGGCTCCGCGAGGAACTGCACTTCACCCTGCAGACGGACCTGGGCGGCGGCGGCTCGGCGAAACCGGACATGGTGCTGCGGGTGGGCGGCGACCGGACGGTGCCGGTCGACGCGAAGGCGAGCATGGCCACCTGGTCCGAGGCGGTGGAGACCGACGATCCGGACGAGCGGCTCGACGCGTTGCGCGCGCACGTCCGGCAGATCCGTTCGCGCGCCGCGGACCTGGCCGGCAAGGGCTACCAGCGCTGGGCGGACGCGATCTACGGCACGATCATGTTCGTCCCGTCCGACGCGGCGGTGGTCGCGGCGCTGGACACCGACCCGGAACTGCTGCGCTGGCTCATCGACCGCCGGGTGTTCCTGTGCGGCCCGACGGGCTTCGGAGTACTGGCCTCGGCGGCGCTGTTCGCGGCGAGCGACCGCACGCTGGAGGCCGACGTCGAGCAGGTACGCGCCGGCGCGGCGGCCGCCCACCGCGCGGCGGGCGGCGCGGTGGAGGCGCTCAACCTGTCGAGCACGCACCTCCAGCGCTTCCTCTCGGCCCGGCGGCGGGAACTGGAGGCGCTGGAGACGTTCCGGGCCACGGTGGCCCCGCTGACCGACGCGGCGGGCAGCCCGGCGGCCGTGCCGACGGTGCGGAAGGGGGACGAACTGGCGGCAAGCTGAGCACCCACGCGGCCTGACTCCCGGGCGGCGACCCGGCGCCCTCGCACCGATGGCGACGGGCCGACGGGCCGATGGGGCGAACCAGCGGCGAGCCGAACCGCCCACGCGGCCTGGCTCCCGGGCGGCGACCCGACACCCCGGCGCCCCCGCACCGGTGGGGCCGAACCTGCAGCGAGCCGAGCCGCCCACGCGGTCTGGCTCTCGGCCGGCGACCCGGCACCCCAGCGCCCCGCACCGATGGGGCCGAACCTGCAGCGAGCCGAGCCGCCCACGCGGTCTGGCTCTCGGCCGGCGACCCGGCACCCCAGCGCCCCGCACCGATGGGGCCGAACCTGCAGCGAGCCGAGCCGCCCACGCGGTCTGGCTCTCGGCCGGCGACCCGGCACCCCAGCGCCCCGCACCGATGGGGCCGTACCTGCAGCGAGCCGAGCCCACGCGGTCTGGCTCTCGGGCGGCTCCCCGGCGCCCCCCCCCCCGCACCGATGGGGCCGATGGGGGCCGAACCTTGCAGCAAGCCGAGCCGCCCCACGATCCGACCCCCGGCGGCGGAGCGGTCCCAAGCTGAATGGACCTGTCGACAGCGGCAACTCCCCGACATTCATCAGCTGACCACGGCCTGACCAGCGGCTTCGGACCGGGCGAGCCGGCTCGAGCAGCACGGCGGCAGTCGGCGGCACTCCCGGGACTGGCCGCGCGCCGCACCGGCGCGAGCCCGTGCGAGCCGACGCCGGCAAGGCTCGGGATGGACGGTCACCGACCGCTACCCGGCGCCACCGGATCATGCCGCCGGGTGGCTGTCGGCCCACGTCGGCGGCGGTGCTGGCAAGATCTTCACAACCACGAGATACGGTTGCCCCGTGACCGCGATTCGCGATCGCCAGAGCGATCCAGATGCCGACGACGTCCCCGTGCCGTGGGATGAGCGTCCTGTCGTCGGTTCGAGGCGCGGACTGCCCTGGTGGGCGGCGGTCCTGATCGGCCTCGGCCTGGCGGTCGTGGGCGCCCTCCTGGGCAAACCCAGCCAGAGCAGCATTCCGGTGGTCTTCACCGTCTGCTACATCGCCGGGGCCGTGATCGCGGTCTGCGCAGTGCGGCGCCGCGGGCTGTTCGGGCCCATGGTGATGCCGCCGCTGGTGCTGGCCGTGACCGTGCCCGGCGTGATCCTGCTGACCTCGGGGTCGCAGGGCGACGACATGCTGTCGAAGGCGCTGAACATCGGCACCCCCCTGATCAACGGCTTCCCCACGATGGCGATCACCACCGGCATCACCCTGCTGATCGGCTTCGTCCGCATCTTCCGCGAGCGCGATCCGGACGCCCCGAAGAAGATCAAGAACGCCTCCAAGGCCGACCGCCGGGTGGACGAGGACGACGAGAAGCCGTCGTCCCGCGCCGCGGCCACGTCGGCCGGTGGCCGGCCGCGGCCCGCCGGTTCGAACCGCACCGGCCAGACGCCGCTGCCCCCGGGCTCCCGCCGCGGCCGGGAGGGCGAACCGCCGCGACGCCCGCGCCCGCCTGCGGAGGGCGAACGCCGTGCACCGCGCGCCGGCGCGCCCGCCGAGCGCGATCCGGGAACCCGCGGCACGCGCAAGCCGCCGCCGGCGACCCGCCGGACCCCCCGTCCGGAAGAAGGCGAGCCGCGCCGGCGCGAGCCGCGCGGCGACGCTCCTCGGCGTCCGCGCCCGCCCGCCGAGGACGGCCGTGACACCCCGCCGGCCCGCCGCCCGTCCGGCGGGCGGAGTGCCCCGCCGCGCCGGAACCGTCCCTGGGACGACGAAGAGCGCTGACGAACGCGCGCCCACCGGCATCACGTGTGATCAGAGGGTCATCACGTGTGATTAAGAGGACATCACGCGTGATTGAAGGGACGACACGGCGGCGAGCCGCGCGGAGCGACCCGCCGCCGGAGCGAACTCAGACCTTGCGCAGTTCCTTCGGCGGGGCGAAGGAGATCTTCTCGTTGGCCGTCGTGACCTCGTCGACGTCGGCGTAGCCGCGCTTCGCCAGCCAGTCCAGCAGCTCCATGACCAGCACGTCCGGCACCGACGCACCGCTGGTCACGCCGACCGTCGTCACGCCGTCGAGCCACGCTTCGTCGACCTCGTGCGCGAAGTCGACCAGGTAGGACGTGCGGGCCCCGGCCTTCAGCGCCACCTCGACCAGGCGCTTCGAGTTGGACGAGTTCGTCGACCCGACCACCAGGACCAGGTCGCACTCGGCGGCCATCGCCTTGACCGCGACTTGGCGGTTCGTCGTCGCGTAACAGATGTCGTCGCTCGGCGGGTCCGCCAGCCCCGGGAACCGCTCGCGGAGCTGGTCGACGCGCTCCATCGTCTCGTCGACCGACAGCGTCGTCTGGGACAGCCAGATCACCTTCGACGGGTCGCGCACCTCGACCTTGTCGACGTCCTCGGCCTTGTCGACCAGCTGCACCTTGTCCGGTGCCTCGCCGGCGGTGCCCTCGACCTCTTCGTGGCCTTCGTGGCCGATCAGCAGGATGTCGTAGTCGTCCTTCGCGAAGCGGTTGACCTCCTTGTGCACCTTCGTCACCAGGGGGCAGGTCGCGTCGATCGTGCGCAGGTTCCGCTCGGCGGCCTCCGCGTGCACCATCGGCGAGACGCCGTGGGCGGAGAACACCACCAGCGCGCCCTCGGGCACCTCGGACGTCTCGTCGACGAAGATCGCGCCGCGCTCGCGCAACGTGTCGACCACGTGCCGGTTGTGGACGATCTCCTTGCGGACGTACACCGGGGCGCCGTAGACGTCGAGGGCCTTCTCGACGGCGATCACCGCGCGGTCGACGCCCGCGCAGTAACCACGGGGCTTGGCGAGCAGCACTCGCTTGCCGGAAGCGGATCCGGTGATCGTGGGGGTACCCGCGGGCTCGATTCCGGGACTCGCTTCACTCATGCCACCCAGGGTACGGGCAGCCCTCGGACGAACTCGAAGTCCCTTTCGGGTGAGCTTCGTCCCCCTCTGGCGCTGTGCCGGAGGTCACGCACCGCGGCCGTCCCACCCGTTCGGTTGGGCAAGAGGGGCGGACATGCGGCAGGCTGGACCCATGAAGCCATTCCCGCTCCCCCTCCGGGTCGCCGCGGGCCTCGCCGTCTCCACCGCCGAGCGGGTTCGCGAACTTCCCCGGCAGCTGGCCGGGCTCCCGGTGACCGTGGTCAGCCAGGTGCTGCAGGCATCCATGCGGGTGCAGCAGCACGTCACCGAGCTGGCGATCAAGGGCGACAACGCCCTGTCGAGCCTGCGCCCGGTCGAAGACACGCCGAGCTGGGCGACGTTCGACGAGGACGTCGAGCCCGACGTGCCACCCGCGCGGCCGGACTTGGCCCGCGTCGCCGAGGTGCCGGAACCGCGCTCGGAAATCAACGGTCACGTTCCGTCAGCAGCCGAACTCGAAGCGGAGCTGGGCGATCCGTGGGCCGAAGAGGAACGCGCGCTCGCCGAGGACCACGCCGACGGCGAGCACGACAGCGAGGACGAACCGCCTCGCAAGCCCAAGCCCGGCACGCCCAAGGTCGACAAGAAGACCAAGAGCGAGACGCCCAGGACCAGCGCCGCGGGGTACGAAGGTCCGGCCGGGCTGACCGGCTACGACCAGCTCACCCTCCCGCAGCTGCGGGCCCGGCTGCGGCAGTTCTCGGTCTCCCAGCTCGAGACCATCCTCGAGTACGAACGCGCCCACGCCGACCGCTCGTCCTTCACCGGCATGCTGTCCCGCCGGATCGCCAACGCCCGCAAGGCCGAACGGACCGGAGAAGACGGCGACGGCACGGAAGGCTCGTGAGCACCGAATCCGCACAAGCCTCCGCGAGCACCGCGGAACAGCCGTGGCCGGTCCGGACCGTCGCGCGCAAGATCGGCGACTGGATCCACCGGCTCGGCACCGTCTGGGTCGAGGGCCAGGTCACCCAGGTCAGTGTCCGGCCCAACACCCAGACCGCGTTCCTGACCCTGCGTGACCCCTCGGCGGACGTTTCGATGTCCGTCACCTGCCCGAACTGGCTGATCCGCGAGATGGAGCCGCCGCTGCGCGAGGGCGCGAGCGTGGTCGTGCACGCCAAGCCGTCGTACTTCTTCGGCCGCGGCACGATCAGCCTGCGGGCCGACCAGATCCGCGCCATCGGCGTCGGTGAGCTGCTGGCGCGGATCGAACGCCTGCGGAAGCTGCTGGCCGCCGAAGGCCTCTTCTCGCCGCAGCGTAAGCGGCCGGTCCCGTTCCTGCCGAAGGGCGTCGGGCTGATCACCGGCCGCGCGTCGGCGGCCGAGCGGGACGTGCTGGTCAACGCCCAGACGCGGTGGCCGCACGTCCGGTTCAAGGTGCTCAACACCGCCGTCCAGGGCTCGCAGGCGGTGCCGCAGGTCATGCGGGCGCTGCGGATCCTCGACGCCGACCCCGAGATCGACGTCATCGTCATCGCCCGCGGCGGCGGCAGCGTCGAGGACCTCCTGCCGTTCTCCGACGAGGCGCTCTGCCGCGCGGTGTCGGCCGCCGGCACGCCGGTGGTCAGCGCGATCGGGCACGAGCCCGACACCCCGCTGCTCGACCACGTCGCCGACCTGCGCTGTTCGACGCCGACCGACGCCGGCAAGCGCATCGTGCCGGATCTGCGGGAGGAGACCCAGCGGGTCCGGCAGATGCGCGACCGCGGGCGCCGCGCCCTGCACGGCTGGGTCGACACCCAGGCGCGGCTGCTCAACCAGATCCGCAGCCGCCCGTCACTGGCCGATCCGCTGGGCCCGGTCCAGCGCCGGCGCGACGACGTCGACGTCCACCGCGAACGCGCCCGCCGCGCCATGCTGAGCCTGCTCGCCAAGGACCAGGCCGAGGTCGCGAACGCGCGGGCCCGGCTCACCGCGCTCGGGCCGGCGGCCACGCTGGCCCGCGGGTACGCGGTCGTGCAGTTCATCGACGCCGAAGGCAACCTCCAGGTACTCCGCTCCGTCTCCGAAGTCGAGGCCGGTGCCCAGCTGCGCGTGCGCGTGGGCGACGGCGCGATCAAGGCGGTGGCGGAAGGAGAGCAGGAGTGAAGGTGACGTTCCTCCCGCTCACCGTGGACGCGGCCAGGAAACTCGGCGCGCGCCCGCTGCTGGACCAGGCGGTGCGCACCGACCGGGCCGCCGCCGAGTGCTGGACGGCCCTGCTCGCCGGCTGCGGCACCGCTGCCCGCCGTGACCTGGGGCCGCAGCTGCGGCGGCTGTCCGAAGCGACGTCGATGCAGGTCGGCTCGCTCTGGTGGTTCGCCGAAGGCGCCGGGCACCGGCGGCGGGTGGCCGGCGCGCAGGAGAACCTCGAAGAGGCGATCGCGGAGGGTGACGGGCAGGAGTTCGCACTGGCGTT
Organism: Amycolatopsis sp. NPDC051045; assembly: GCF_040682955.1. Lineage (NCBI taxonomy): Bacteria > Bacillati > Actinomycetota > Actinomycetes > Pseudonocardiales > Pseudonocardiaceae > Amycolatopsis > Amycolatopsis sp. NPDC051045. The sequence goes on along the minus strand of NZ_JBFBCC010000002.1, from coordinate 104,799 downwards.
CGTCGGGTACGACCACGCGATGGCCAGCGCGGTAGTGTGCGCGAACAGCGCCCACCCGTCAGCCCGGAAGGTCGGAGAACACCGAGCGTGAGTGAAACACCCAGCGAGGAACTCGGCTACGAGCAGGCGCGGGACCGTCTCGTCGAGGTCGTCCGCGAACTCGAAGCCGGCGGCCTGTCCCTCGAGCAGTCGCTCGCGCTGTGGGAAAAGGGCGAGAAGCTCGCGAAGGTCTGCGAACGGCACCTCGAAGGCGCACGCGAGCGCATCGAGGCCGCGCTCGCGTCCGTCGAAGACGGCGAAGGCGACTCCGCGCAGTGAGGTAGGCCATGCCGACGGTATCTGGAAACACGGCGGGTATCTGACAGACTGTTGACCCGCAGTTCCACGATCCGGGAGGCCTGATGTCCGCCGCAGAGAGTCGTCGTGAAGCGCCCGACCGCAACCTCGCGATGGAGCTGGTCCGGGTCACCGAGGCCGCCGCGATGGCGGCCGGCCGCTGGGTCGGCCGCGGCGACAAGATCGGCGGGGACGGCGCCGCCGTCGACGCGATGCGCCAGCTGGTGTCGACGGTGTCGATGCGCGGGGTCGTGGTGATCGGCGAGGGCGAGAAGGACGAAGCCCCGATGCTGTTCAACGGCGAAGAGGTCGGCAACGGCGACGGGCCGGACTGCGACGTCGCGGTCGACCCGGTCGACGGCACGACGCTGATGGCCAAGGGCATGCCGAACGCGCTGGCGGTGCTCGCGGTCGCCGAGCGCGGCGCGATGTTCGACCCGTCCGCGGTGTTCTACATGGAGAAGCTGGCCGTCGGCCCGGACGCGGCGGGCAAGGTCGAGCTCGGCGCGCCGATCGCGGAGAACATCCGCCGCGTCGCCAAGGCGAAGCACAGCAGCGTCAGCGACGTCACCGTGTGCGTCCTGGACCGCCCGCGGCACGAGCAGATCATCAAGGAGATCCGCGACGCCGGCGCGCGGATCCGTTTCATCTCCGACGGCGACGTCGCGGGCGCGATCGCCGCGGCCCGCCCGACCACCGGCGTCGACATGCTGATCGGCATCGGCGGCACTCCCGAGGGCATCATCGCGGCCTGCGCGATGAAGTGCCTCGGCGGCGAGCTGCAGGGCCGGCTGTGGCCGAAGGACGACGCCGAGCGCGAGAAAGCCCTCGCCGCCGGCCACGACCTCGACCGCGTGCTGCTCAACGACGACCTCGTGCGCGGCGACAACGTCTTCTTCTGCGCCACCGGCGTCACCGACGGCGACCTGCTGCGCGGCGTCCACTACCGCGAGGGCGGGGCGACGACGCAGTCCATCGTGATGCGGTCCAAGTCCGGGACCGTCAGAATGATCGACGGCTACCACCGGCTGAACAAGCTGCGGGCGTACTCCTCGGTCAACTTCGACGGCCACCTGGACGCGCCCGACGACGACGTCGTGCCCCCGCTGCCGTAAGGAGATCCGTGACCAGGCGACTGCTGGTTCTGCTGGCCTTGCTGTCCGTCCTGGTCCCGGGCACCGCCGCGGCCGCCCCCGCCATCGTCGGGGGCGCGCCCGCGGACCAGCCGTACCCGTTCGCCGTTTCGCTGCACTCCGCGTCCGGGAAGCTGTTCTGCGCCGGCGCGCTGATCGCGCCCACGTGGGTGGTCACGGCCGCGCACTGCGCGTTCGGCAAGGCCCCGGCCGCGGTCTCGGTGCGGGCGGGCACGAACGAAGCGGATCAAGGCGGCGAAGTCGCCCAGGTCGCCGGAATCGTCGTGAACCCGGCGTTCAACACGCAGAGCCCGGCGGGCGACATCGCGCTGCTGCGGCTGACAGCGCCGGCCGCGGCAGCGCCGGTCGGGCTCGCGACGGCCGCTTCGCCGGGCACCGCGACCCGGATCGTCGGCTGGGGCCAGACCTGCCCGAAGGTGAACTGCGGCGAACTGCCCGCGAAGCTGCAGCAGCTCGACACGCGGATCGTCGAAGGCACGAAGTGCACCTCGGTGTTCGACGGCACGTCCGAGCTGTGCACCGACAACCCGGGTGGCAAGTCCGGAGCCTGCTTCGGCGACTCCGGCGGCCCCCAGATCGTGCGCGACGGCGATCACTGGCAGCTCGTCGGCGTCACCAGCAGGCCGGGCAACAACGATCCGGAATGCGCGACGGCGCCGTCGATCTACACGTCCGTCGTCGCGTACGCGCCGTGGATCGCGGAGAAGACGAAGGCCTGACCTACTCGGCGTTGCTGGAGTGGCCCGGGAACAGGTGGGCGTCCGGGTCGAGCGCCACGGCGATGTTGTTGACGGCCGTCGCGGCTTCGCCGAACCCGGTCGCGATCAGCTTCACCTTCCCCGGGTACGCGGCGACATCGCCCGCGGCGTAGACGCGCTCGCGCGCGGTCGCCATCGTCGAGTCGACCGCGACGGCGCGGTGGTCGATTTCCAGGCCCCAGCTCTCGATCGGGCCGAGGTCGGCGGTGAACCCCAGCGCCGCGACGACGGCGTTGGCCGGGAGACGTTCTTCCCCGGCACCTTTGATCGAGACGTCGACGGCTTCGAGCGTGCCGTCCGGTGCTTCGACGAACCGGGTGACCTCGGCGTCGGTGATGATCCGGGTGCCGAGCTCGCGCGCCTGCCGGACGATCGACTCGGCGGCGCGGAACTTCGCGCGCCGGTGCACGAGCGTCACGCTCGCCGCCACCGGGTGCAGCGCGAGGATCCAGTCGAACGCCGAGTCGCCACCGCCGACGACCACGACGTGCTGCCCCGCGTGCGCCTGCAGCGAAGGGACGAAGTGGACCATGCCACGGCCGAGCCAGCCGTCGCCGGCCGGCAGCGGGCGCGGGGTGAACTCGCCGATGCCCGCGGTGATCAGCACGGCGCGGGCCCGCAGCGTCTCGCCGCCGTCGAGGGTCAGCTCGACGCCGTTTCCGAGGGTTTCGAGCTTTTCGGCCTTGCGCCCCAGCAGGTACTTCGGCTTCCACGGCGCGGCCTGCTGCACCAGGCCATCGACGAGATCGCGGCCGCGGATCTCGGCGAACCCGCCGACGTCGTAGATCATCTTCTCCGGGTACATCGCGGTCACCTGGCCGCCGGGCTCGGGCAGCGAGTCGACCACCGCCATCGAGAGGCCGCGGAACCCGGCGTAGTAGGCGGCGAACAGGCCCGTCGGGCCCGCGCCGATGATCACGAGGTCGTAGGGGTCCCCGGCAACGTCAGTCATGCTCGCTCCAGCCAGTGGTGGATGGCGGTGATCGAGAACACACCCGATCCTAGCGTCGCGGGCGGGCGAGGGTGGGCGACGCCACCACGCGGCGCGGCCCGAACAGGGCCAGAATCGGTGTCATGGCTGACCAGGAATACCGGATCGAACACGACACGATGGGCGAGGTCCGCGTGCCTGCCGACGCGCTCTACCGCGCGCAGACCCAGCGGGCCGTGGAGAACTTCCCCATCTCCGGCCGGGGTCTGGAGCGCGCCCAGATCCGCGCGCTCGGCCTGCTCAAGGCCGCCGCCGCGCGCGTGAACCTCAAGCTGGGCGTGCTCGACGCCGACGTCGCGAACGCCATCGCGGCCGCCGCCGACGAGGTCGCGGAAGGCGCCCACGACGCGCACTTCCCGATCGACGTCTTCCAGACCGGCTCCGGGACGTCGTCGAACATGAACGCCAACGAGGTCATCGCGACGCTGGCTTCGCGCGCGCTCGGCCGGGACGTGCACCCGAACGACCACGTCAACGCGTCGCAGTCGTCGAACGACACCTTCCCGACGACCATCCACGTCGCCGCGACCGAAGCCGTGCTCAAGGACGTCATCCCGGCGCTCGAGTACCTCGCCGGCGCGATCGAGGTCCGCGCCGCGGAGTGGGCCGACGTCGTGAAGTCCGGCCGCACGCACCTGATGGACGCGGTACCGATCACGCTGGGCCAGGAGGCGGGCGCGTGGGCGTCGCAGGTCCGGTACGGCGTCGAACGGCTGAAGTCCGGTCTGCCGCGGCTGGGCGAGCTGCCGATCGGCGGCACGGCCGTCGGATCGGGCCTCAACGCGCCGGACGGCTTCGGTGAGGCCGTCGCGACCGAGCTCGCCACCGTGACCGGGCTGCCGCTGACCGAGGCCCGCGACCACTTCGAGGCGCAGGCGACCCAGGACAGCGTCGTCGAGACGTCCGGGCACCTGCGCACGATCGCCGTCTCGCTCAACAAGATCGCCAACGACCTGCGCTGGCTGGGGTCCGGGCCGCGCACCGGCCTGGCCGAGCTGGCGCTGCCGGACCTGCAGCCGGGCTCGTCGATCATGCCGGGCAAGGTGAACCCGGTGATCCCGGAGGCGACGCTGCAGGTGGTCGCGCAGGTGATCGGCAACGACGCGGCGGTGGCCTTCGCCGGCGCGGCGGGCAACTTCCAGCTGAACGTCAACCTGCCGGTGATCGCCCGGAACGTCCTCGAGTCGGCGCGCCTGCTCGCGGCGGTGTCGCGGCTGCTGGCGGACAAGGTGTTCGCGGGCATCAGCGTGAACACCGAACGCACGCGCACCTACGCCGAGGGTTCGCCGTCGATCGTGACGCCGCTGAACAAGTACATCGGCTACGAAGAGGCAGCCGCGGTCGCGAAGCAGGCCTTGAAGGAACTGAAGACGATCCGCGAGGTCGTGATCGAGCGCGGGTACGTGAAGGACGGCAAGCTCACCGAAGAGCAGCTCGACGAGGCGCTCGACGTGCTGCGCATGGCCCGCGGCGGCAAGTGATGCTCGAAGTATGAGTGACGCAGCCGAGCTGGGCGCATTCCTGAAGGCGCGCCGCGCCGCGCTGGACCCCACCGACCTGGGTCTGCCGCGCGGAGTCACGCAACGGCGCGTCGCGGGACTGCGGCGGGAGGAACTGGCGCAGCTGGCCGGGATCAGCGTCGACTACTACACGCGGCTGGAGCAGGGCCGCGCGAAGAACGTCTCGGACGCCGTCCTCGGCGCACTGGCCCGTGCGCTGCGCCTCACCGGCGGCGAGGAGGCCTACTTGCGCAACCTCGCCGCGCCGCCGCGCCGTGGCCTGCCCCGGCCCCAGCGGGTCCGGCCCGAGCTGCAGCTGCTGCTGGACGCCATCCAGGCGCCGGCGTTCGTCTTCGGCCGCTACCTGGACGTGCTGGCGTGGAACGCTCTCGGCGGCGCGGTCGCCTTCGACTTCGCCCAGCTCGAGGAGCGCAACATCGCCAAGCTGTTCTTCACCGGCGAGCAGGCGAAGGAACTGCACCCGGAATGGGACGCGGTGGCCCGCGAGGTCGTCGCGAACCTGCGCGCCGAGAGCGGCAGGCACCCCGGCGACCCGGAGTTCGCCCGGCTCGTCGATGAGCTTTCGCCGGCCAGTGCCGAATTCCGCACGCTGTGGGCCGAGCACGCGGTGCGGGAAAAGGCGCAGGGGTGGAAGGTGCTGCTCAACCCGGTGGTCGGCGAGCTGCGGCTGCGCTACGAGACGCTGCGTCTGCCCGACGACCCGGACCAGGGCCTGGTCATCTACCACGCCGAACCCGGGTCGGAGAGCGCACGCGCGCTCGACCTGCTGGCCAGCTGGATCGCCGGCTCACCGACCGGCGAACGGCCGCTGACCAGGACGAACGTCCGGCCGGCCTGACAGCGCCGACTGAGACTGCCGACTAGAAACTGTCGGTGGTCCGGGTCATGATGTCCGGGTGTTGCTGAGCGAGTTGGTCCGCGCGTCCGCCGAACTGGCGGCGACCAGGTCCAGGAAGGCGAAGATCGCCGTCCTGGCCGCAGTGCTGCGCGCGGCGGAGATCGCCGAGCTGCCCGCGGTGATCGCGTACCTGACGGGGCAGACGGCGCAGGACAGGCTGGGTGCGGGCTGGCGCACCCTGGCCGGGCTGGGCGCCGATCCCGCTCCGGAGCCGGTGGTTTCGGTGCTCGAGGTGGACGCGTCGCTGACCGCGGCCGCGGGCGTGGCGGCGGGCACGGGCTCGTCGGCGCGGCGGCAGGACGTGCTGCGCGCGTTGTTCACCCGGCTGACGGAGGACGAGCAGCAGTTCCTGTTCCGGCTGGTCACCGGCGAACTGCGGCAGGGCGCGCTGGAGGGCGTGATGGTCGACGCCATCGCGGCCGCGGCCGAGGTGCCGGCCGAGGACGTGCGGCGGGCCGTCATGCTGTCCGGGAAGCTCGGCGTCACCGGGGTCGCGGCGCTGACCGGCGGACAGGCCGCGCTGGCGGAGTTCCGGCTGACGCTCGGCACGCCGATCCGGCCGATGCTGGCGTCGCCGGCGGAGTCACTCGACGATGCCGTCGCCGAGCACGCCGAAGCGATCGTCGAGTACAAAATGGACGGTGCCAGGATCCAGGTGCACCGCCAGGGCGACGAGGTGCACGTCTGGACGCGGACGCTGCGCGAGATCACCGGGAGCGTGCAGGAGCTGGTCGAGCTCGTGCGGGCGATGCCGTGCGAGTCGGTGGTGCTCGACGGCGAGACCCTGGCCCTGACCGACGCCGGGCGGCCGCGGCCGTTCCAGGACACGTTGAGCCGGTTCGGCAGCACCCGCGAGGAACAGGTCAAGGCGCTGCTGCTGCGGCCGTACTTCTTCGACTGCCTGCACCTCGACGGCGTCGACCTGCTGGACGCGCCGCTGTCGGAGCGCAACGCGGCGCTGCGCAAGGTCGCCGGGGTCCACGTGATCCCCGGCGAGGTGGGCACCGCGCACGCGGCCGCCGTGCTGGAGGCGGCGATGGAAGCGGGCCACGAAGGCGTGATGGTCAAGGATCTCGCGTCGCCGTACGCGGCGGGGCGGCGCGGGCGGGCGTGGCTGAAGGTCAAGCCGGTGCACACGATCGACCTGGTGGTGCTCGCGGCGGAGTGGGGCCACGGCCGGCGCACGGGCACGCTGTCGAACCTCCACCTGGGCGCCCGCGACCCGGACGGCGGCCCACCGATCATGGTGGGCAAGACGTTCAAGGGCATGACCGACGAGCTGCTGGCCTGGCAGACCAGGACGTTCCAGGAGATCGAGACCCACCGCGACGACTGGACGGTGTACGTGCGGCCGGAGATCGTGGTCGAGATCGAGCTGGACAGCGCCCAGGTGAGCACGCGCTACCCGGGCGGCCTGGCCCTGCGGTTCGCCCGGGTGGTCCGCTACCGCCCGGACAAGGATCCGGCCGAGGCGGACACGATCGACACGGTCCGCGGCCTGCTCCACGGCGACCGCTCGGAAGGGAGCTGACGACGGCCTGCCGCCGGCGAACGTCGTGAAGGCGCTTCGCTGAGGCGTCCGGCCCGGGCAGGTTCGCCTCCCCGGGCGAAATCGACGGCAATTCTGCCGCCACGGCCAGCCGGTGGGAATCTCTAGAGTGCGCTCCTTCACAACGATCCGCTCACATCCGAGCGGTCATGGAGGAGCGAACAGTGGTCAGCAAGGAACAGATGAAGGCGGCCATCCACGCCGCTTTCGATTCGGCCGTCGCCGACGGGGCCGGCTTCACGAAGGTGTACGCCGCGGAAATCAGACAGAAGAACTACCTGGTCTTCCGCACCACCACCGTCAGCAATTTCGCGCTGGGGTTCAAGCCGGGGCAGACCGATCTCGTCCTCGTCCCGCTCGACGAGAAGAACGGCACCGTCACGGCCGGCACGCCGCTGACGATCAACGACGCCAACCGGGCCTCGGTCAAGAAACGTGACCTGCAGGGCCGGTTCGTGATCAAGACGACCGACGGCCGGACGTTCCGGCTCAGCGTCATCCCGTCCGTGACGAAGCTGCTGGCCGCCGCCTACCAGCTGCCGGTCGAGCAGAAGGCGGAGTACGAGGCGTTCACCGCACTCCGGGACACGCTCACCGCGGCGTAGCACCACGCTCGGGGCTGTCCACGCATTGGGTGGCCCCCGGCTGCCGGACTCGACTCGATCGAGGGTCCACTGTGGATTACCGACCGGTACCCTCCGGGGATGCACGGTTCGAAGCTCACCCGCGCCTGGTTCGCGGTCACCGCACTGGTCGCACTGACCGGCCTCGTCGTCCAGGTGATCGTCACCGCGGGCGACCCGGGCGGCCGCTTCACGACGGCGGCCGGCCGGGTGGCGAACCTGTTCTGCTTCTTCACGATCGACTCGAACCTGCTGGTCATCGCGTCGTCGGCGGTGGTGGTCCTCGGGGCGGCGCGGGGCACGCTGTTCCGCGTGCTCTGGCTCGACGCGCTGGCCGGCATCATCGTGACGGGCATCGTCTACCAGGTCGCCCTCGCCGGCCGGCACGAACTGCACGGCCTCGCCTTCTTCGCCGACACGATGCTGCACAAGGTGACGCCGATCCTGTTCGTGCTCGGCTGGCTCCTGGCCGGTCCGCGCGGGGCCGTCACGTGGCGCACTGTCCGGTGGTCGCTGGTCTACCCGCTGGTCTGGCTCGCGTTCACGCTCCCCCGCGGCGCGCTCACCGGCTTCTACCCGTACCCGTTCGTCGACGCGGGCGTCCTCGGCTACGGCCGGGTGACGCTGAACTGCGTCTTCATCGGGCTCTTCTTCACCGCGCTCGCCGCGGGCGCGTTCCTGTACGACCGCCGGTTCACCCGGCTAGGGTCGGGCGCATGACGGCGATCGTGCAGAACCTGGTGACTTCCGGCGTCTTCCGGCTCGACGGGGGCAGCTGGGACGTCGACAACAACGTGTGGATCGTGGGCGACGACGCGGAAGTGATCGTGATCGACGCGGCGCACGACGCGAAGGCGATCGAAAACGTCGTGGGCGACCGGAAGCTGACCGCGATCGTCTGCACCCACGCGCACAACGACCACGTCAACGCCGCCCCGGAGCTCGCCGCCGCGACCGGCGCGCCGATCCTGCTGCACCCGGACGACCGGGTCGTCTGGGACCTCACGCACCCGGATCGCGCCCCGGACGGCGAGCTGGCCGACGGCCAGGCGCTCACTGTGGCGGGCACCGAACTCCGCGTCATCCACACACCGGGGCACGCGCCCGGCGCGGTCTGTCTGTACGCCGCGAAACCGGGCGTGCTGTTCACCGGCGACACGCTGTTCCACGGCGGCCCCGGCGCCACCGGGCGGTCCTATTCGGACTACCCGACGATCGTGCGGTCCATCCGGGAGAAGCTGTTCACCCTCCCGGACGCAACGAAGGTCCACACCGGACACGGCGAAGGCACGACGATCGGCGCCGAGAAGGCGGCTTCGGACGGCTGGGACCAGCCTTAGGAGGTGTGCTTCCGGGCGACGAGGGCGAAGTCCTCGATCGCCCGGTCGAAGGCGGCACTGGCTTCCCGGACCGGCGTGGGCAGGAACTTCCGGTCGAACTTCCTGGAGTCGTCGAGCTCCCACCGGGTGTGGTGGAGTTCCATCTCCTTCCTGCGGAGCAGGTTCGCCTGCTCGACCAGCTCGTCCGGTCCGCTCATCACGAGCAGCCCGTAGAACGCGCGCATGTCGGTGCGTGCCGTGTAGTACCCGTCTTCGAACTCGATCTCCCGCTGCGCGTCGGTCTCGAGCTCTTTGCCCAGCTCCCGGCGGCGGTGGATCACGTTGATGTCGATGATGTGCTTGCGAGCCCGCGTTGCGGCCTCGATCAGCCCGGCACAGCGGTCGGCCCGGTCCTGCCGCAGCTTCGCGCGCCGGGCGGCGTTGAGCTTCACCGGCTCGACCAGCGCGCCCAGCGTCACGCCGACCAGCGACGCCACCGCCGCGATGGCCGCGGCACCGACCGCCGTCAGCACGTCAGCCGCGGCACGCTCGGCGACACCCGTACGCGCTGCTTCGCCTCGTCGGCCAGGCTCCGGGCCCACTCCTGGAGTCCGGCGACGTCGATGCCGTGCGGCGGCTCGCTCCGGAACGGCTCGATGTTCGCCGCGCCCCGCTCCAGGAGCGACACCGCACCGACGTTGTTGCCGCGCGCCGCGTGCGTCAGCCCGACCGCGAGCTGCGCGAGACCCCGCCAGAGTTCGCGGTCGGGTCCGTCTGTGGTCTTCCACGCGTCCTCGAAGACCTCGTGCGCGTGGAACGGCTTGCCGTCGTCAAGCAGCCGCTGGGCTTCCGCAAGCGTTTGCGCGGGGGCGCGCTCGACGCCTTCCGGCTGGCGCTCGACCCCGTCCACGCCGTACGGCAGCGGCCGGCCGAGGCCGTCGCGCGGCCGTGCGTTGCGTGCCCGTCCCTCGGTGTCCCGGTCGCGGCGGCTCATGCCCCCGATCTTGCCACGGGCCCGGCAGGTAGTCTGGTGAGTCGTGCGTTTCCTCGACGGCCACCGGCCCGCCCACGACCTGACCTACGACGACGTGTTCCTCCTGCCGAACCGTTCGGACGTGGAGTCCCGCTTCGACGTCGACCTCTCCACCGCAGACGGCACCGGCGCGACCATCCCGATCGTGGTCGCGAACATGACCGCGGTCGCCGGCCGCCGGATGGCCGAGACCGTCGCCCGCCGCGGCGGGCTGGTGGTGCTGCCGCAGGACGTCGACAGCGCCGCCGTCGCCGAAATCGTCGGCTGGGTGAAGAGCCGCCACCCGGTGTGGGACACGCCGCTGGTGCTCACCGGCGGCGACGCGGTCGCCGACGCGCTCAACCTGGTCCACAAGCGGGCTCATGGCGCTGTCGTCATCGTGGACGGCGAAGGCCGCCCGGTCGGCATCGTCGACGAAGCGGCCTGCGCGGGCGTCGACCGCTTCGCGCGCCTCGCCGACGTCACCCAGCCCGCGACCGTCGCGGTTCCGCTGGCCACGCCGCCGCGGGAGGTTTTCGAGCGGCTCCACAGCAGCGGCGCACCCCTGGCCCTCGGCCTCGACGCCGACGGGCGCCTCGCGGGCGTCCTGACCGCCGTCGGGGCGCTGCGCGCGGAGATCTACACCCCGGCCGTCGACGACGCGGGCAAGCTGCGCGTCGCGGCCGCGGTGGGGGTCAACGGCGACGTCGCGGCGAAGGCCGAAGCCGTGCTCGGGTCCGGCGTCGACGTGCTGGTCGTCGACACCGCGCACGGGCACCAGGAGAAGATGATCGCCGCGCTGAAGGCCGTCCGGTCGGTGTCGCCGCAGGTCCCGGTGGTCGCCGGGAACGTGGTCACGGCCGAGGGCACGCGTGACCTGATCCAGGCCGGCGCCGACGTCGTCAAGGTCGGCGTCGGGCCGGGCGCGATGTGCACGACCCGGATGATGACCGGCGTGGGCCGGCCGCAGTTCTCCGCGGTCGCCGAGTGCGCGGCCGCCGCGCGCGAGCTGGGCAAGCACGTCTGGGCCGACGGCGGGGTCCGCCACCCACGCGACGTCGCGCTGGCGCTGGCGGCGGGCGCGTCCGCGGCCATGGTCGGCTCGTGGTTCGCCGGCACCTACGAATCGCCCGGCGACCTGCGGTTCGACGAGCAGGGCCGGCCCTACAAGGAGTCGTTCGGCATGGCGTCGAAGCGCGCGGTCGGCGCGCGGACGCGCACGGACAACTCGTTCGACCGCGCGCGCAAGGCGCTGTTCGAGGAGGGCATCTCGTCGTCGCGGATGGCCCTCGACCCGGCCCGGCCGGGCGTGGAGGACCTGCTGGACTCGATCGGCTCCGGCGTGCGCTCTTCCTGCACGTACGCGGGCGCGCGGACCCTCGAAGAGTTCCACGAGCGCGCGCTGCTGGGCGTCCAGTCGGCGGCGGGCTTCGCCGAGGGCCGCCCGCTCCCCGCAGGCTGGTGAAAGCCGTGAATGCCACCTTGACGGACGCTTGGTCCCTCGAGGTGGCATTCACGGACTTGGGTCTAGCCGTGGTCCTCCAGCATCTCGGTGACCAGGGCGGCGATCGGTGAGCGTTCGGAGCGGGTGAGGGTCACGTGCGCGAACAGCGGGTGGCCCTTGAGCTTCTCGATCACCGCCGAGACGCCGTCGTGCCGCCCGACGCGCAGGTTGTCGCGCTGGGCGACGTCGTGCGTGAGCACCACCCGTGACGCCGTGCCGAGCCGCGAAAGCACCGTGAGCAGGACGTTGCGCTCCAGCGACTGGGCCTCGTCGACGATGACGAACGTGTCGTGCAGCGAGCGGCCGCGGATGTGGGTCAGCGGGAGCACCTCGAGCATGCCGCGGTCGAAGACCTCGTCGAGGACGTCCTGGCTGACCAGCGCGCCGAGGGTGTCGAACACCGCCTGCGCCCACGGCTGCATCTTCTCGCTCTCGGACCCGGGCAGGTAGCCGAGGTCCTGGCCGCCGACCGCGTAGACCGGCCGGAACACCACGACCTTGCGGTGCTGACGGCGTTCCATCACGGCTTCCAGGCCGGCGCACAGCGCGAGCGCCGACTTGCCGGTGCCCGCCCGGCCGCCCAGCGACACGATGCCGACGTCGGAATCGAGCAGCAGGTCGAGCGCGACGCGCTGCTCGGCGCTGCGGCCGTGCAGGCCGAACGCCTCGCGGTCGCCGCGGACCAGCCGGATGCGCTTGTCCGCGGTGATCCGGCCCAGCGCGCTCGAGGTGCCGGCGAGCAGCCGCAGGCCGGTGTGGCAGGGCAACTCGGCGAGCTCGTCCATGCCGTACTCGACCGGGTCGACGGTGCTGCCGCCGAACAGCGTGTCGAGCACGTCCTGTTCGACGTCGACGTCCGCCATGCCGGTCCAGCCCGACGGCGTCACTTCCTGCGCGCGGTACTCGTCCGCCTCGAGACCGACGGCCCCGGCCTTGACCCGCAGCGGGATGTCCTTCGTCACCAGCGTGACCGCCGCGTTCTCCGCCGCCAGGTTGAGCGCGCAGGCGAGGATGCGGTGGTCGTTGGAGTCGGTGCGGAACCCGACCGGGAGCACCGTCGGGTCCGAGTGGTTCAGCTCCACCTGCAGCGTGCCGCCGTGGTCCCCGATGGGGAGCGGCGCGTCGAGCCTGCCGTACTGCCGGCGCAGGTCGTCGAGCATGCGCAGGGATTCCCGGGCGAACCAGCCGAGCTCCGGGTGGTGGCGCTTCGCCTCCAGTTCACTGATGACGACCAGCGGAAGCACGACGGCGTGCTCGGCGAACCGAGTGACCGCCCACGGGTCCGAAAGCAGGACCGACGTGTCCAAGACGAAAGTGGACCGCTGAGTTCCGGGCGAGGTCGAGGCTTTCTCCGGGCCAGGAACGGCACCGGTCGAAGAACGGCCAGAGGCCTTACGGGGCAAACGCTGCGCAGTCACGACGGCATCTCCCTCGAGGGCGTGTGCACCTCACGCCCGCACTCGCTGGGCCGGGCACCTCCCTGGCTGGACCGTTCTCCTGACCTGGGTCAGGTGACGCGGCCACGAGGGCCGGGTGCCGGCCCCCTCGAGCGTCTAGTGGGCGGCTGAGCCGCCCCCTCGATCACCGCCACGACCAGGGCCTCCCGCGAGGACCCGCACGGAACGCGCGCCCTCACCTCGGAAGGTACCCACGAATGCCGGATCGCGCAGGGAGCCAACACGGTGATTCGCCAGATCGTCACCTCACCGTCGGTCGTCCGAAACAGACACCGGGTGACGGTCACCTGGAGTGACCGGGTCGTTAAGAGCCGAACCGGCGGTGCCGCCAGGCGTAGTCGCGGATGGCGCGCAGGAAGTCGACGCGGCGGAACGCGGGCCAATACGCTTCGGTGAACCAGAACTCCGAATGCGCCGACTGCCACAGCAGGAACCCGGAAAGCCGCTGTTCGCCCGAGGTGCGGATGATGAGGTCCGGGTCCGGCTGCCCCGAGGTGTAGAGGTGCTCGGAGATGTGGTCGACGTCGAGGATCTTCGCCAGCTCGTGGATGGACGTGCCCTCGTCGGCGTGCTGGCGCAGCAGCTTGCGCACGGCGTCCGCGATTTCCTGGCGCCCGCCGTAACCGACCGCGATGTTGACCTCCATCCCGGTCCGCCCTTCGGTCCGGGCGGCGGCTTCGCTGAGTCGCTTCGCGACTTCGGCGGGCAGCAGGTCGAGGGCGCCGACGATCCGCAGCCGCCACGGCGTCCCGGGCGCGGCGAGCTCGTCGGTGACGTCGGTGATGATCTTCAGCAGCGGCGTGAGCTCGTCCGGGTCCCGGTTGAGGTTGTCGGTCGACAGCAGCCACATGGTGACCACCTCGACGTCGGCCTCCTGGCACCAGCTCAGGAAGTCCGCGATCTTCTTCGCCCCGGCGCGGTGACCGTCCGAAACGTCCGCGAAGCCCGCTTCACGGGCCCAGCGGCGATTGCCATCGAGCATGATGGCGATGTGCCGGGGATGCCGGCCGGCGGCCTGCTGGATGAGGCGCCTGCCGTAGGCGCTGTACACGACGTCGGACAAGAACGAGCGAACACTCACGTCGAGGTAGCGTACGCACCCCCGTGTGAGGCGTGTGACTTGAGCACTGCTGGAGAACCTACGCTGTCGTAGCCTGGTGGGGTGAGCTTTACGACGGATCCCCCACCGGTGGTGGACGCCCGTCCGCGCCTGCGGGGGCACATCCACTTCTGGACGTTCTTCGGCGCCGTCGCCGCGGCGGCGACGCTGGTCGCCCTGGCGGCGTCCACAGTGTCCCCGATCGCGACCCTGGCGACGTCGGTCTACGGGCTGACGGTGCTGGGCCTGTTCGGCGTGAGCGCGCTGTACCACCGTCGTTTTTGGAGCCCGCGCGCGTACAAGTGGATGAAGCGCGCGGACCACTCGATGATCTTCCTGTTCATCGCGGGCACGTACACACCGTTCACCCTGCTGGCGATGTCGAAGCCGACGGGTTACGTGATCCTGTCGATCGTGTGGGGCGGAGCCATCGCGGGTGTCGCTCTGAAGATGCTGTGGCCGAACGCGCCGCGGTGGCTCGGGGTGCCGATCTACATCGCGCTCGGCTGGGTGGCGGTGTTCGTGTTCCCCGAGCTGGCGACGCACGCCGGGGCCGGGGCGCTGGTGTTGCTGTGCGTGGGCGGGTTGTTCTACACGCTGGGTGCGGTGTTCTACGCCGTCAAGTGGCCGAATCACTGGCCTGAGACGTTCGGGTACCACGAGTACTTCCACGCGTGCACGGTGCTGGCGGCGGTGTCGCACTACATCGCGATCTGGCTGGCCATGTACGCCTAGCTGCGGTTTTACCGGGCAACGCGGCGCATCAAGGCCTCCAGCGCGCGCTCACGATCTGTGACTCCCAGGCGCGCACCGTGCTGCCGACCACAACGCGGACCACGGCTCAGGGTGAAGGGCCGAAGGGGACCGAGCGCGGTCCCCTTCGGACAGTCAGCCGAACATTCCCGGCTGGTACTCGCCCGCCGGGTTGCGGGCGATCACGTTCAGCCGGTTCCACGCGTTGATCATGGCCACCAGGGCGATCAACGCCCCGATCTGCTCCTCGTCGAAGTGCTTGCGCACCGCGGCCCACGTCTCGTCGCTGACGCCGGAGTGCGTGTCCGCCAGGCGGGTGCCCTCCTCCGTCAGCGCCAGGGCCGCGCGCTCGGCCTCGGTGAACACCACCGCTTCGCGCCACGCCGCCACCATCGCCAGGCGGACCGCCGTCTCGCCGGCCGCCGCCGCGTCCTTCGTGTGCATGTCCAGGCACATTCCGCAGCCGTTGATCTGGCTCGCGCGGATCTTCACCAGCTCCTGGGTCGCCTTCGGGAGGGACGACTCCTCGACCGGGTGGGACGCCGCGATCAGGCGCTTGACGAACTTGGCGGTGACCTCGTTCTCGAACATGTTGAGCCGCGCTTCCATGGTCGCTCCCTTTCCTCGTCTGCTTCACCCCATTGACGACGCAGGCGACGACGTTGTGACAGCGCGGCGAGTGACGCCCGTCACGGGGAATCCAGGTCCACCCCTTGCGCTCCCCGCACGGCGCCGGTCACGCCCGGGACACCGCGTTCCACCAGCGGGACCACCCGCACCTGGCCAGCGGCGGACCCTTCCAAACTGCCACGTTCAGGGGTCACCCACGGGAACACCACGACGGTTGCCGTGCTCATCCAGGCGGCCGACGGTAGGCCTCATCCAAACCCGACGCGCAGAAGGAGCACGACCACGATGGCCATGACCATGCAGCCTCAGGAACTCATCGACAGTGCCGTGGTCGACCCGGACGGCAACAAGCTCGGAAAGGTCGGCAACGTCTACCTCGCCGACGCGACGCACCAGCCCGAGTGGATCACCGTCAAGACCGGCCTGTTCGGCACGAAGGAAAGCTTCGTCCCGCTCTCCGGCGCGCACACGGACCGGGACGGCATCCACGTCCAGGTCGACAAGGACAGCGTCTCCGACGCGCCCCGCATCGACGCCGACGGGCACCTCTCGCCCGAAGAGAGCGAGCAGCTCTACCAGCACTACGGCTTGCCCGTGCCGCGCACCTCGCCGGACGGGCGGATGGACCGCGGCAAGCCCGCCAGGAGCGGGCGCGAGAAGCGCGACGACCGCGCCATGACGCGCTCCGAGGAGCGGCTGAACGTCGGAACCGAGCAGGTCGAAACCGGACGTGTGCGGCTGCGCAAGTACGTCGTCACCGAAGAGCAGCAGGTCACCGTGCCGGTGCGGCACGAGGAGGTGCGCGTCGAACGGGAACCGATCACCCGTGGGGACGGCAAGGCGGAGATCGGCGAGGCCGAGCAGGACGTCGTCCTGCACGCCGAGAAACCCGTGGTGCGCAAGGAAACCGTGCCGGTCGAACGAGCGCGCCTGCGGACCGAGACGGTCAGTGACGAGCAGACCGTCTCCGGCAAGGTCCGCAAGGAGCAGTTCGAGGTCACCGACGACGACCGCAAGCACCGGCGGTCCTGAAGGCTCCCGGACGGGTGGCCGGTCCCCGATACCGGCCACCCGTCCGGGCACCACCGCGGCCGAGCGGTCAGGACGTGAGCATCGGCGCCGCGAGGAACTGCTCCGGGATCGCGAACGCGTCCACCAGCGTGCGCGCGTGCGGGCGCAGCTCCGAGCACAGCCGGTTCACCGCCGACGTGACGGCCTTCGCGCGCGACGCCGTCAGGCGGCCGTGGCCCAGGAACCACGCCAGATCCTCTTCGATCGCCGACAACGCGTACAGGTCGCAGACGCGCTCGAGCAGCGTGCGGGCGTCCGGGTCTTCGCAGCGCTCGACGGCCGCCGTGAACGCTTCGAGCATCAGGCGCTCGACGTGGACGCGGCCCGCGCGCAGCACGTGGTCCTGCGCCGAGTTGAACACGCCGAACGGGTCGGCAGCCGCCTTGCGCAGGCGCTTCGCCACGCCTTCGACGACGTGGTCCTCGCGGTCCTCGAACAGCCGCAGCTGCCACTCGCGGCGGAAGAAGACCTCCGCGTCGGACCCCACCGTGAGCGATTCGACCGCCTTCCGCGCCGACGTCCGCTCCAGCACCGCGCTGACCACCTGCTCGGCGATGAAGCGGGCCGTCGCCAGCGGCGACAGGTCCTCGAAGTCCTGCTTGTAGCTGGTGAGCAGGCCCTTCGCGACCAGCTGCAGCAGCACCGTGTTGTCACCTTCGAACGTCGTGAAGACGTCGGTGTCGGCCTTCAGCCCCGGCAGCAGGTTCTCCGCCAGGTAACCCGCCCCGCCGCACGCCTCGCGCGCGGTCTGGATCGCCGAGGTCGCGTGCCACGTCGTGAGCGCCTTCAACCCGGCGGCGCGCGACTCCAGCTCGCGCTGCTCCTCCTCGGGCGCCGACGAATCGATGTCGTGCAGCTTCGAGACCAGCTCTTCCTGGGCGAAGTGCAGCGCGTACGTCTTCGCCAGCGCCGGCAGGAGCTTCCGCTGGTGGGCCAGGTAGTCGAGGACGACGACCTCGTCGCCGTCCGGCTTCGCGAACTGGCGGCGGACCTCGCCGTAGCGGATCGCCAGCGTCAGCGCGCGTTTCGTGGCGTTGCCCGCGCTGCCCGCGACGCTCACCCGGCCGCGGATCAGCGTGCCCAGCATCGTGAAGAACCGGCGGCTGTCGCTTTCGATCGGGCTCGAGTACGTCCCGTCTTCGGCGACGTCACCGAAGCGGTTCAGCAGGGCTTCGCGCGGAATCCGGACGTTGTCGAAGCCCAGCCGTCCATTGTCGACACCGTTGAGGCCCGCCTTCGGACCGCAGTCCTCGATGGACACCCCGGGCATCGGCGCGCCGTCGTCGTCCCGGATCGGCACGAGGAACGCGTGCACGCCCCGCGATTCCGATCCGGTGATCAGCTGCGCGAAGACCACCGCCATCCGGCCGTCACGGGCCGCGTTGCCGATGTATTCCTTCCGCGCCACGGCGTCCGGCGTGTGCACCACGAAACCACCGTCCACGAAGGTCGCCGTGGTGCGCAGGTGCTGGACGTCGGAACCGTGGCCGTGCTCGGTCATCGCGAAGCAGCCCAGCAGGTCGAGGTCCATGATCGCGCGCAGGTACCGCTCGTGGTGACGCGCGGTGCCGAGCAACTGGACGGCGCCGCCGAACAAGCCCCACTGGACGCCGGCCTTGACCATCAACGACAGGTCGCCGAAGCCGAGCATCTCGAACGACGTCACCGAGCCGCCGACGTCGCCACCGCCGCCGTACGCCGGGTCGAACCCCAGGCCCGGCCGGTCGGTCTCGGCGAGGGCGCGCAGCTGGTCGAGCACTTGGGCGCGGTGCGCCTCGATGCCGAGGTCCACCGGGTCCCGGAACTCCGCGTCAGCCATCTGCGCCCGCACCCCGCGGCGCAGCTCGGCCCAGCGGCCGTCGAGGACGGCGGTCAGTGCGTCCGGATCCACCTTCGAGGGCACTTCGGGGACGTCCACGGCTACCTCCGGAAAGGACGAACGGCAGGCTTCCTACTCGTTGGTAGTAAGCCTGCCGCAGCGTGGGCGATCCCGCAGGTTCAGATCGGCTTCCCGTTGATCGTCACACTCGTGAACCGGGCGTTGTCCACGTACTTCAGCGTGTTCGAGGTGTCGGCCACACCCGCGAACTTCGAGTTCGCCACGGCCAGCCCGTGCACGTGGGCCTTCGAGAGCCCGCTGACGTCGAACGTCTTGCCCGCGATCTTCGTGCTCGAGCAATTGCCGATTGTGAACGGCCCGAACGACGGGACGGAACCGCCGGTCTGGCTGTTGTAGGTCGACGTGACGTACACGAAGTTTCGCGCGAAGGTGCCGGAAACACTGTCGAGGTTGACGTTCTCCGTGAAGCCGCCACGCAGCGTGTTGGACTTCACGTACAGCGCGAACTTCGTGTCACCCTTGACGGTCAGCCGGTAGGCGTACACGTTCCGGATCCCGCCGGTCTGCTCGCTGCCGCAGGTGATCGCGCCCCAGTTGCCGTTCATCACGCAGTTCACCACGACCAGGTTCTGGCACGGGACGTTCACCCGGCGCCCGTCGGCGTCGCGGCCGGACTTGATGGCGATGTTGTCGTCGTGCGCGCCCAAGGTGCAGTTCGCGATGACGACGTGGTCGCACGACTCCGGGTCGCAGCCGTCGGTGTTGCTGTGCGCGGTGCTGGAGTCGGTGCTGACGCCTTCGACCGTGACGTTGCGGCACAGCGTCGGGTGCAGCTGCCAGAACATGGAGTTCTTCAGGGTGATGCCCTGGATCACCACGTTTTCGCAGGCGTACGGCTCGACGAACGCCGACCGCATTATGTGCCCCGAACCGGGAACGACCCGCTTCTCCGGCGCCACTCCCTTCGCCACCAACGATTCCAGGTACGCCCGGTCGCTGCCCTTGTTCCACGACGAGGTGGCCGCCGCGTCGAGCGTGCCGCTGCCGGTGAGGCCGATGTTCTTTTCCCCGTAGGCGTAGATCATCGGCGAGCGGTTGACGCACTCGATGCCTTCGTAGCGCGTCAGGACGTTCGGGAACTTCTCCGCGTCACCGCTGAACTTCAGCACCGAGCCGGGTTCGAGGTGCAGGTCGACGTGGCTCTTGAGGTGGATGGCGCCGGTCAGGAAGCTGCCACCGCCCGGCACGATGACATGCCCGCCGCCGGCCGCGGCGCACGCCTCGATCGCCTTCGCGATCGCCGCGGTGTTGTCGGTCTTGCCGTCGTTCTTCGCGCCGTAGCCGGTGATCGGGAAAGTGCGGTCCGGGAACGCGGGGATCGTCGTGTTCGCGACGATGTCGTTCGCCGCCGGCCACGGGAGCGGGGGAACGTCGATGCGGGGGGCCGCCGAGGCGACGGCCGGGAGCAGCGGCACCGCCGCCACCGCGAGCCCGCCCTTGATCAGCTGCCGCCGGGTGAACCTGCCGTCCATGGACACTTCCTTCACGGGAAGACCTGGTGCGACGGCGGAACCACGGCACGGACCGTGGGCACGGAGAACTTTAAGCCCAGGATCGGCTCCAGTTCCAGGCTTGCGCGATCGGCGAAAAGGCTGTCATCATCGCAGCATGTCGATTCGAAAGGGCGTGCGCGCCCTCGCGCGTTGAGCGCCTCGCGGCGGCCGGACCGCCGGATTCCCGATATTTCCGCGTGGCTGGACCACGCCTTCTGTACGGACCCCGCTGATCGCGTCGCGGCCGAGGACGCCATCAGCCGGCTCTACGCCCTGCTGGGCGAACCACCGCCGCAGTTCGTCTGGGTGCTTTCCCCGAACGCCGCCGTGCCACGGCTGCGGCCGTCGCCCGCCCTTTCGCTGGAGCCGGTGGAAGCCCGCCTGGCGACGCGGGTGGCCGCCCTGCGGGAACGACGGCGCGACCTCTCGCCCGAGGCGCGGCAGACCGTCAAGGAAGCCGTCGCCGGGCTGGTCCGGGCGGCCATCCCGCAGACACTCGGCCTGCACTGGTACGGCCAGCAGGACGCCTACTGGGTGCCGCCGGGTTCGGGTGATCCGGAGCTGGAACTGTGGGCCACGCTGGTCCGCTCCTGCGGCTGGTGGTGGCCGCGCGAGGGCGTCTGCGTCGTCGCCGAACGGCCGCTGGCGATCCGCACCGAGCCGTCGGGAAGCGCTTACCGGCTGCACAGCGCGACCGGGCCCGCGGTGGTGTATCCCGACGGCTGGGGCGTGCACGCGTGGCACGGCACGCGGGTGCCGTCCTGGGTAATCGAAGACCCCACGGCGGACCGGATCAACCGGGAGTTCAACGTCGAGGTGCGGCGCTGCGCCGTCGAGCACCTCGGCTGGGCGGCCTACATCGAGCAGGCCGGGCTGCGGCTGCTGAGCCGGGCGCCCGATCCCGGCAATCCCGGCTGCGAACTCCAGCTCTACAACCTGCCACCGCAGAAGTGGCACGCGCCTTCGCGGCTGCTCCTGGCGGTGAACGGCTCGGTGGAGCGCGACGGCACCCGCCGCCGCTACGGGCTGCGCGTGCCCGCCGAATTCGACCATCCCCTCGACGCGGCCGGCTGGTCGTACGGGCTCACGGGGGCCCAGTACGCCCGCCTGCAGCGCCGGACCTGAGTCTTCCCAAGGTGATCACATGTTTCTTGCCGAACTGCTCGACCGGACCGGACTCGACGTCCTCGACCACCTGGACCGCCAGGTCACCGTCCCGGTGATCGACGGGCTCCAGGCCCAAGGCGACCTGATCGTCCTGCCACTGGCGTTGCTGGGCACGGTGCCCGAGCGCCGCGACGGGTGGGAACTGCCTGCCGAAGGCCGCGAACTGGTTCGTGGCGAGGCGGGCAACAACCCGCACACGCTCGTCGCGGACCCGGGCACCTGCCGCCTGATGACGTGGTGGGGCGACCCCGAACGACTGGCGGTCGTGGCCTTCGAGAACACCGCGCCGGCGTACCTCATCCATCCCGAGCACGGCGCCACCGGGATCGCGCCCGGGGCCTGGTTCGTCCGCCGCCAACGGGAAATGGGAGCCGGCTTCCGCAAGCCGGTGCTCGTCGCCGACTGACTGCGGTGGGGTGCTGCCGAGGGGGCAGCACCCCACCGCTCTCGGAAGTCCGTGAATGCCCCTTTGACGGACGTAAAGTCCGTCAAAGGGCCATTCACGGATTCAGGTGAGGTCGGGGCCCTTCGAGCGCAGGTCGTCGACCTTGCTCATCGCCTCCCGCAGCTCACCCAGCCAGCTGTCGGCGTGCTGGCCGACCAAGCGCACCGCCCACGCCAGCGCGTCCGACCGGGACCGGGCCACACCCGCGTCGACCAGCGTGTCCAGCACCAGGCGCTCCGGCTGGCGCAGGCGGGTCATCACCGGGGCCGAGTGCGTCGTGAACAGCGCCGTCGTCCCACCCAGCCGCGCGCCCCACGCCACTTTGCGCTGGTAGCGGTGCTCGGCCTGGCGGGCGATCTCGATGCGCTCGTCGCGCGTCTCCTCGCGGAACCGGCTGATGCGGCCCTCCTCGGCCGCCGCGCGGGCCGCGTCGTCCGCGTACTCCTCCGTCAGCGCCGGCAGCTCGCCGACCACGATGATCTCCTCGCGGTCGGCCGTGACCTCCGGTGCGCCGGTGAACCAGCCGTCGGGCAGGCGGCCGCCGAACCAGGCCGCCGCGTCGTCCGCCGGCGGGACCTCGGCCTGCTGCCAGCCGCGGCCTCCTCGCCATCCTCGTCCCATGTCGCACCTCCGCGATTACATGATTACATCGCTACCGAAGCTACGCCTGATACACGGCAAACGGGATGGCGTTCACCCAGGGCGATCAGAGCTGGGCGGTCAGCTCCTCGGCGGACGTGACCGGACGGTCGCAGACGTAACCCCGGCACACGTACGCCGCCGGGGCGCCGTCGACCAGCGGCCGGTCCGCCAGCAGCGGGACGCCCGGCGCGTCCGGCTCGCCGGCGAGCACGATGCCGCCGCCGTGCACGCCCCGGGCCGCGGCCAGCCGCAGTGAAGCGTCCGCGCCCACCACCGCGACCTGCACCGGGCCGGCCTGCAGGGCCTCGGCGACCGACAGCCAGTGCCCGGCGAACCGCGGCACCCGCCCGGCCAGCACCCCGGCGCGGCGCAGCGCCTGCTCGGCCGCCTCCCGGTACCGGGACGAATCGGCGTTCCCCGCGAGCGCGGACGCCGTCAGTAGCGCCCCGGCCAGCGCGGACGCCCCCGACGGGCTCGCGTTGTCGCCCGGGTCGGCCGGGCGCTGGACCAGCGTCTCGGCGTCGTCGGCCGTGTCGAAGTACGCACCGGGAACGTCCGGGGACGCGAAGTGGGCCAGCGCCAGGTCGAGCAGCCGGGTCGCTTCGGTGAGCCACTTCGCCTCGCCCGTGGCCTGGTGCAGGGCCAGGAACCCGTCGGCGACGCAGGCGTAGTCCTCGAGCACACCGGCGGATTCGCCGACGACGCCGTCGCGCGAGCTGCGCCGCAACCGGCCGTCGACGACGTGCACCCGCAGCAACAGCCCGGCCGCCTCCCGGGCCCACTGAATCCACTGTGGACGATCCAGGGCGACGCCCGCTTCGGCCAGCGCCGTGATCGCCAGGCCGTTCCAGGACGCGATCACCTTGTCGTCCCGGCCCGGCTGCGGCCGCTTCGCGCGGGCCTCCAGAAGCTTGACGCGGATCGGTTCGGGCAGGTCGCCGAACAGGCGCAACGTGGAGGCACCCTCCTCGAAGGTGCCCTCGTCGGTGACGCCGAACAGCTCCGCCGCACGCGAGCCGTCTTCGTCGCCGAGCACCTCGCGCAGCTGCGCCGGCGTCCAGACGTACGTCAGGCCCTCGACGCCTTCGGTGTCCGCGTCCAGTGAAGACGCGAAGCCACCTTCGGGCGTCCGCAAGCCCGAAGCGAGGAACTCCGCGGTGCCCGTGGCGACGCGCAACGCCGTCGCCGAACCGGTTCGCCGCCAGAGGTGCGCGTAAAAGCGCAGGAGCAACGCGTTGTCGTACAGCATCTTCTCGAAGTGCGGCACGATCCACTCGGCGTCCACGGAGTAGCGCGCGAAGCCGCCGGCCAGCTGGTCGTACAGGCCGCCACGGGCCATCGCTTCCGCCGTCGAGTCCACAAGGGACAAAGCGACCTGCGACCCGGTGCGTTCGTGGTGGCGCAGCAGGAACTCCAGGACCATCGACGGCGGGAACTTCGGCGCGCGGCCGAACCCGCCGTTGACCGGGTCCGCCTCCTGCTGGAGCTGCCCGACCGCGCCGGCGAGCACCGCTTCGTCCACAACGGACTCCTTGAGCGGCCCGGTCTGCTCGGCGAGGTGCGCGACGATCTGCTTGGCGCCGTCGAGCAGCTCGTCCGGTCGCTCCTGCCACGCTTCGATGACGGCGGCCAGGAGCTGCCGGAACGACGGCATGCCCGGCCGTGGCGACGGCGGGGAGTAGGTGCCGCAGTGGAACGGCTCGCCGTCCGGGGTGAGGAAGCAGGTCATCGGCCAGCCGCCCTGGCCGGTCATCGCCTGGGTGGCGGCCATGTACACGGCGTCGATGTCCGGCCGCTCCTCGCGGTCGACCTTGATGTTGACGAAGTTCGCGTTCATCATGGCCGCGGTTCCGGCGTCCTCGAACGACTCGTGCGCCATGACGTGGCACCAGTGACAGGCGGCGTAGCCCACGGACAGCAGGATCGGCACGTTCCGCCGCCGTGCCTCGGCGAGTGCGTCCGGCCCCCAGGGCCACCAGTCGACCGGGTTGTCCGCGTGCTGGAGCAGGTACGGGCTGGTCGCGCTGGCGAGGCGGTTCATGCCTCCAGGGTCGCACCCGGGAAAACCGGGCGCGCGGTCACCGGCCCGTCGGCCACACTGAGCCGGTGCTGCTGACCATCACGACGACCCGGAACCCCGCCACCGACCTGGGCTTTCTCCTGCACAAGCACCCGGAGAAGGCGCAGTCGGTCGCGCTGTCCGCCGGCACCGCGCACGTCTTCTACCCGGCGGCGTCGCCGGAGCGGTGCACCGCCGCGTTGTTCGTCGAGATCGACCCGATCGAGCTCGTCCGCGGCGGTGCGACGTCGCTCACCCAGTACGTCAACGACCGGCCGTACGCCGGCGGCTCGTACCTCGCGGTGGCGCTGCGAGCCGCGTTCACCACGGCGCTCGCCGGGCGCTGCACCGCCCGTCCCGAGCTGGTCGACGAGCCGTTCGACCTGGAGATCCACGTGCCGTCGCTGTCCGCTCGCGGCGGGGCGGAGGTCGTGCACAAGCTGTTCGAGCCGCTCGGCTGGCGCGTCTCGGCCACGCCGATCCCGCTCGACCCGCAGTTCCCGCAGTGGGGCGAGAGTCACTATGTCGACTTGCGGCTCGCCGGCACCCAGCGCGTCGCCGACGCACTGCGCCACCTGTACGTGCTGCTGCCCGCGCTCGACGGCGACAAGCACTACTGGGTCGGCCAGGACGAGGCCGACAAGCTGCTGCGCGCCGGCGACGGCTGGCTCGCCGCGCACCCCGAGCGCACGCTCATCACGAACCGCTACCTCGAGCGGCGCCGCCCGGTCGTCTCGTACGCGCTTTCGCGGCTGGCCGAGGCGGACGACGTCCCGGCGGAGGCCGAAGCGCTGGTCACGGAGGTGCCGGACAAGCCGGAGAGCCTCGCGTCGCAGCGCCACGGCAGCGTGCTGGCCGCGTTGCGGGCCGCGGGCGCCCGGCGCGTCCTCGACCTCGGCTGCGGGTCCGGCGCGCTGCTGCGCGTGCTCGAGAAGGACCGCTCGTTCACCGAGATCGTCGGCGTCGACGTCTCCGCGCGTGCCCTGGACATCGCGGAGAAGCGGCTGAAGGACACCACCCGCGTCACGCTGCGGCAGTCCGCGCTGACCTACGCCGATCCGGCGCTGGCCGGGTTCGACGCCGCCGTGCTCATGGAGGTCGTCGAACACGTCGACCAGGAGCGGCTCCCGGCCCTGGAACACGCGGTGTTCGGGGTCGCGGCGCCGCGCACGGTGCTCGTCACGACGCCCAACGCGGAGTACAACCGGCTGTTCGAGTTCCTGCCGATGGGGCATTTCCGGCACGCCGACCACCGGTTCGAATGGACCCGAGCCGAGTTCCGCGCCTGGGCGGACGGCGTCGCGACCCGGCGTGGCTACGACGTCCGATACGTGCCGATCGGACCGGAGGACCAGGAATCGGGACCGCCGACCCAGCTGGCGGTCTTCACCACCCACGAGGAGGTGACCGCGTGAAGCTGACCGTCCCCGACATGGCGCTCGTCGTGCTCGTCGGCGCTTCCGGCTCCGGCAAGTCGACGTTCGCGCGCACGCACTTCGCCCCGACGCAGGTGCTCTCCAGCGACTTCTTCCGCGGGCTCGTCGCCGACGACGAGAACGACCAGTCCGCGTCGGCCGACGCCTTCGACGCGCTGCACTACATCGCGGCGAAGCGGCTCGCGGCCGGGCGGACGACCGTCATCGACGCGACGAACGTCCAGCGTGCTTCGCGGGCGAGCCTGGTGAAGCTCGCGAAGGAGCACGACGTGCTGCCGACGGCGATCGTGCTGGACCTGCCGGTGGCCGTCTGCGCCGCCCGCAACGCGTCGCGGACCGACCGCGACTTCGGCGACCACGTGATCCGGCGGCAGCGCGGCGAGCTGCAGCGGTCGCTGAAGTCGCTGGAGCGCGAGGGTTTCCGGCGGGTGCACGTGCTGCGGTCCGAAGCCGAGGTGGCCGCGGCGGAGATCGTCGTCGAGCCGCTGCGCAACGACAAGCGCGAGCTGACCGGCCCCTTCGACGTGATCGGCGACGTCCACGGCTGCGCCGCCGAGCTCGAGGAACTGCTGGCCGAGCTGGGGTACGTCGACGGCGTGCACCCGGCGGGGCGGACGGCGGTGTTCGTCGGCGACCTCGTCGACCGCGGCCCGGACACCCCAGGCGTCTTGCGGCGCGTGATGGCCATGGCCTCGTCCGGCAACGCACTGGTCGTCTGCGGCAACCACGAGCAGAAGCTGGTGCGCGCCCTGCACGGGCGGAAGGTCAACGTCGCGCACGGCCTCGCCGAGTCACTCGAGCAACTCGCCGCGGAAACCGAGGAGTTCCGCAAGAAGGTGCACGAATTCTGTGACGGGCTGATCGCGCACTACGTCCTCGACGGCGGAAAGCTCGTCGTCGCGCACGCCGGGCTGCCCGAGCGGTACCACGGGCGCGCGTCCGGGCGGGTGCGGAGCATGGCGCTCTACGGCGACACGACCGGCGAGACCGACGAGTACGGCCTGCCGGTGCGGCTGCCCTGGGCCCACGACTACCGCGGATCCGCGATGGTCCTCTACGGGCACACGCCGACGCTGGAGCCGGAGTGGGTCAACAACACCATGTGCCTCGACACCGGGGCGGTGTTCGGCGGGAAGCTGACCGCGCTGCGCTACCCGGAGCGTGAAGTCGTCTCGGTGAAGGCGCACCGGGTCTGGTACGAGCCGACCCGTCCGCTCGACGCGGCGCGGCCGCTCGGCGGGCGGGAGCCGGCGGTGCTGGAGCTGACCGACGTCACCGGGAAGCGGATCGTGCAGACCGCGCACCACGGCCGGATCGGCGTCTCGGCGGAGCAGTCGGCGGCGGCGCTGGAGGTGATGAGCCGGTTCGCGGTCGACCCGCGCTGGCTGACGTACCTGCCGCCGACGATGGCGCCGTGCTCGACGTCGGCGCGCTCCGATCACCTCGAGCACCCCGAGGAGGCGTTCGCCGAGTACCGGGCCGCGGGCGTGCAGTCGGTGCTGTGCGAGGAGAAGCACATGGGCTCGCGGGCCGTCGTGCTGGTCTGCCGGGACGACGACGTGGCCTACCGGCGCTTCGGGATCCGAGGCGGCGGCGCGGTGTACACGCGGACCGGGAGGCCGTTCTTCTCGGCGGAGCAGAACGCTTCGCTGCTCGACGACGTACGCGCGGCGGCGGCCGGGCTGTTCGAAGAGCTGGGCTCGGGCTGGTTGCTGCTCGACGCCGAGCTGCTGCCGTGGAGCGCCAAGGCGGACTCGCTGATTTCGTCTCAGTACGCCTCGGTGGGTGCGGCCGCCGAGGCCGTGCTGCCGGCGGCGGTTTCAGCCTTGACGACGGCGGCCGCGCGGGGCATCGACGTCGGCGATCTCCTGGCGCGGACGGCATCCCGGGAGTCCGCAGCGGGCTCCTACCGGACGGCGTACCGGCGCTACTGCTGGCCCACCTCCGGGCTGGACGGCGTCCGGCTCGCGCCGTTCCAGCTGCTGGCGTCCGAAGGGAAGGCCTACCACGACCGGCCGCATTCGTGGCACCTGTCGCTGCTCGACGGCCTCGCGGGCCCGCGTTTCCAGCGGACCCGGACGCTCGAGGTGGACCTGCTGGACGAGGCGTCGGTGGCTCGCGGCATCTCGTGGTGGGAGGAACTGACGGCCGGCGGCGGCGAGGGCATGGTCGTCAAGCCGGCGGCGAACCTGACGCGGGGTGCGCGCGGGCTGGTCCAGCCCGGGGTCAAGGTGCGCGGACGTGAGTACCTGCGGATCATCTACGGGCCCGACTACACGCTGCCGGCGAACCTGGAGCGGCTGCGCAAGCGCGGGTTGAACCGGAAGCGGATGCTGGCGCTGCGGGAGTACGCGCTCGGGCTGGAGGCGCTGGAGCGCGTGGCGCGGGGTGAGCCGCTGTGGCGGGTGCACGAGTGCGTGTTCGCGGTGCTCGCGCTGGAGTCGGACCCGGTGGACCCGCGGCTCTAGCTAACTGTCGGCTTTGGTGGTCGAGGGGCCCTTCGCGGGCTTCTCGGCCACCTCCGGCTCCGCGGCGGCCTCGGGCCGCTCCGGCTTCTCCTCCGCGGGCGGGTCGTCGAAGCTGGCCGGGACGCGCTTGAGGTGCTTCGTCATCGAGCGGACCAGGAAGGCGACCGCGATGAGGAACAGGATCAGCACCAGGAAGCCGACCGGGGAGGACTTGCCGAAGTCCTCCCCCTGCCCGCCGTTGTCGCCGTTGCCCGGCTGCTGCGTCAGGACCAGGGCCGACGCGGTCACCGGAAGCGCCACGCCGGCCGGCAGCGTCAGACTCATGTGTTCACCTTCTCCTTGATGCCGGCGAACAGGTCGTCCTCCGGCAAGGTGCTGTCCACCAGCGACTTGACCAGCTCGTACTCCTCGGTCGGCCAGACCTCGCGCTGCATCTCCCGCGGCACCGCGAACCAGCGGCTGGTGGGGTCGATCTGCGTGGCGTGCGCCTTCAGCGCCTCGTCCCGCACCTCGAAGTATTCACCGCACTCGACGCGGGTCGTCACCCGCTCCATCACATCGGCCTTGTCCGCGTCCCACTTCGCCAGCCACTCGGTGTACGGGGACTCGAGCCCGGCCTCCTTCAGCGCCGAGTCGAAGGCCAGCATCCGGGCTCGCGAGAAGCCGTGCATGTAGTACAGCTTCAGGGGCTGCCACGGCTCGCCGGCGTCGGGGAAGCGGTCCGGGTCCGGCGCCGCGTCCCACGCCGCCATCGACACCTCGTGGGTGCGGATGTGGTCGGGGTGCGGGTAGCCGCCGTTCTCGTCGTAGGTCGTGATCACGTGCGGGCGGAACTCGCGGATCACGCGCACCAGCGCCTCCGTGGACTCCTCCAGCGGGACGACGGCGAACGACCCCTCGGGCAGTGGCGGCAGCGGGTCGCCCTCCGGCAGGCCGGAGTCCACGAAGCCGAGCCAGTGCTGGCTCACGCCGAGGATCTTGGCCGCGCGGGCCATCTCCTCACGGCGGACCTCGGTCATGTTGGCCAGCACCTCGGGCCGGTCCATGGCCGGGTTCAGGATGCTGCCGGCTTCGCCCCCGGTGCACGTGACGACCAGCACCTCGTGCCCCTCGGCGGCGTAGCGCGCCATCGTGGCGGCACCCTTGCTCGACTCGTCGTCCGGGTGCGCGTGCACGGCCATCATGCGCAGGCTCGGGTTGGCGGTGTTCCTCAGCTCGTCGGCGTCCACCATGCTCCGAACGACTCCCCTTCTGCCCTTATTCCGCGACCCACCTGCGGGCCGCCCACCCAGCGGGCGGATACTCGAGACGTACCCGCAGCCCCCATTGTCCCCACGGGTACGACAGGAACGAGCAGGAGGCCCGGGTTGGCAGGCGGACCGGCGGAAACGGCCGTCGGCGGCGGCGCGCCCGCGCTGCCCGCGGACCGGTACGGCACCGGGCGCGCGGCGACGTCCCGGCGCTGGCGGCGCTGGCTCTTCCTGGCCATCGCCCTGCTGGTCAGCGGCCTGATCGCGTGGATCGCGTACGTCAACCTCGGCGCCGCGCCGATCGACGCCGAGCGCGTCGCGTTCAGCGCGAAACCGGGCAACGCGATGGAAATCACCATCAACGTCACCCGGGACGACAACAGCAGGCCGGGCGTGTGCGTCGTCCGCGTCCGCGACAAGACCGGGGCCGAGAGCGGCCGCAAGGAGCTCCTGATCCCCGCCGGCGCGAAGTACAGCAGGATGAGCACGACGATCAAGAGCATCGGGGAACCGGTGACCGCCGACGTGTTCGGCTGCTCCTACGACGTACCACGCTATCTGTCAACCCCATAGCGGCCAACGGGGTGAACCGCGCGCTCAACGCCCAGGGCGCGAGGAAATAATGGGCGTCGACCTCTCGCGCCGTGATACTCTGACCCCTCAGCACGGTCCGCGACGGGCCGTGTTTTTCCTTTATCTCAGCCACGCGGGCACCTAGGCCCGCGTGGGCCGGCTTGAACACGCAAGCCTGGCAGGCCCGACGAGGAGATGGTGACCGTGAGCGACACCAAGGTGACCTGGCTCACCCAGGATGCCTACGACCGGCTCAAGAGCGAACTCGACGAGATGATCGAGAATCGCCCGGTTATCGCCGCGCGCATCAACGACAGCCGCGAAGAAGGCGACCTCAAGGAGAACGGCGGCTACCACGCCGCCCGTGAAGAACAGGGCCAGGCCGAGGCGCGCATCCGGCACCTGCAGGAACTGCTGCGTTCGGCCAAGGTCGGCGAGGCGCCGGCGAACGACGGCACGGCCGGCCCCGGCAAGGTGCTCACCGTCCGGTACGAGGGTGACGACGAGGACGAGAAGTTCCTGCTCGCCACCCGCGAAGAGGGCGCCGAGGGCGAACTCGACGTGTACTCCCCGGAGTCGCCGCTGGGCAAGGCCCTGCTCGGCGCCAAGGAGGGTGAGTCCCGCGAGTACGAACTACCCAACGGCAAGGTGCAGAAGGTGACCCTCGTGAAGGCGGTTCCCTACACCGACACCAAATAACGGCCGCTAGCGTGTCTCCCGGGATCCACATTCCGGGAGGAAACAGCCGTGAGCACCGAACCGATCTGCCAGGCCTGCGGCATGCAGTACGCCGCGGCCCGCGACGACTGCCCGGTCTGCGAGGACGAACGCCAATACGTCCCGCAGTCCGGGCAGCGGTGGACGAACCTCGAGACCCTGCGCGCGAGCGGTGACTACACCCCGCGCATCGAAGAGCAGGGCCCGGGCATCATCGGCGTCGGCTCGAACCCCGGCTTCGCGATCGGCGAACGTGCGCTGCTCGTGCGAGCGCGCTCGGGGAACTTCCTGTGGGACTGCGCGGCCTACCTCGACGACGCCCTGGTGGCGCGGGTGCGCGATCTGGGCGGCATCACCGGCATCGCGATCAGCCACCCGCACTACTACACGACGATGGTCGAGTGGGCGCACGCGTTCGACGTGCCGATCTACCTGCACGAAGGCGACGAGCAGTGGATCGGCCGCCCCGACCCGGCGGTCGAGCTGTGGTCCGGCACAACCCTCGACGTCGCTCCGGACCTCCGGCTGATCAACCTCGGCGTGCACTTCGCGGGCGGCACGGTCCTGCACTGGCCCGACGGTGAGGAAGGCCGGGGCGCACTGCTGTCCGGCGACATCGTGCAGGTCATCCCCGACCGGACGCACGTGGGCTTCATGTACAGCTACCCGAACCTCGTCCCGGAGCGCCCCCACATCGTGCGCCGCGCGGCGGAACTGCTGGCGGGGTACCGGTTCGACGCGATCTACGGTGCTTGGTGGGACGCGATCGTCCGCACCGACGGCTTCGAGGTCGTCCAGCGCTCGGCGAAGCGGTACCTGGCCCAGGTGCTCGACGAAGGCTGACCGTCAGCCCCGCGCGGTCCGCTCCAGCAGGGGGCGGACCCGCGGCGGCACCGGCGTCGACAACGCGATCGACGTCGACGTCCGCAGCACGTCCGGGACGCCGACCACCTTGTCGATCACCCGCTGCAGATCGTCGTTGCCGCGCGCCACCATGCGGACGAACAGGTCGCCCTGGCCGGTGGTCGCGTGGACCTCGCACACCTCGTCGATCGCCGCGAGGGCCTCGGCGACCTCCGCGCGCCGGCCCTGCGCGATTTCGAGCACCGCGAACGCCGTCAGGCCGTAACCCATCGCCGCCAGGTCCAGCTCGGGCGGGAAGCCGCCGAGGATGCCGCGCTCGGTCAGGCGGTCGAGCCGGGCCTGGACGGTGCCGCGGGCGACGCCGAGCCGGCGCGCGCACTCCAGCACCCCCAGCCGCGGCGAGTCGGTGAGCAACAGCAGCAGCCGCGCGTCCAGCGCGTCGAGGTTCTCCGGCATTGCTCTCTTCCCTGCACAAGTTGTCCATCGTGACCGCCGGTGCCCGGCCCTCGCCCAGCACATTGTCCAGTAAAAACCGAGACCATTGCTCATCTTGCCGCACAGGCTGATCCTTCGGGGTATGACCCAGACTGCCGAACCCCAGGGTGCCCTCGACGACGTCAGCTACGACCAGCTGCGTCAGCTGGTCGGGCTCGTCGACCACGACGCCTCGACCGACCCGTTCCCGGTCAAGGCCATGGACGCGGTGGTGTTCATCGCCGGCAACGCCACCCAGACCGCCTGGTACTACCAGATCGCGTTCGGGATGCAGCTCGTCGCGTACTCCGGTCCCGAGACCGGCGACTACGAGCGCAAGTCCTACGTGCTGAAGTCCGGCTCGGCCCGGTTCGTCATCACCGGCGGCGTGAAGCCGGACTCGCCGCTGCTCGACCACCACCGCAAGCACGGCGACGGCGTCATCGACCTGGCGCTGGAGACCACCGACGTCGACAAGTGCGTCGAGCACGCCCGCGCGCAGGGCGCGACCGTCCTCGAGGAGCCGCACGACGTCTCCGACGCCCACGGCACCGTGCGCGTCGCCGCGATCGCGACCTACGGCGAGACCCGCCACTCGCTGGTCGACCGGTCGCGCTACCACGGCGTCTACCTGCCCGGCTACGAGCCGCGCGAGAGCACGGTCAAGCGGCCCGAAGGCGCGCCGAAGCGACTGTTCCAGGCCGTCGACCACTGCGTCGGCAACGTCGAGCTCGGCAAGATGGACTACTGGGTCGACTGGTACCACCGCGTCATGGGCTTCGTGAACATGGCGGAGTTCGTCGGCGACGACATCGCGACCGAGTACTCGGCGCTGATGAGCAAGGTCGTCTCGAACGGCAACCACCGGGTCAAGTTCCCGCTGAACGAGCCCGCCGTGGCGAAGAAGAAGTCGCAGATCGACGAGTACCTCGAGTTCTACGGCGGCGCCGGCTGCCAGCACATCGCGCTGGCCACCAACGACATCATCGCCACGGTCACCGCGATGCGCGCCGCCGGCGTGGAGTTCCTCGACACCCCGGACTCCTACTACGACGACCCCGAGCTGCGCGCCCGGATCGGCAACGTCCGCGTGCCGATCGAGGTGCTCAAGCAGCACAGCATCCTGGTCGACCGCGACGAGGACGGCTACCTGCTGCAGATCTTCACCAAGCCGATCGGCGACCGCCCGACCGTGTTCTACGAGCTGATCGAGCGGCACGGCTCGCTGGGCTTCGGCAAGGGCAACTTCAAGGCGTTGTTCGAGGCGATCGAGCGGGAACAGGAACGCCGAGGCAATCTTTAACGCCGAGGCGCCATCAGCACAGCGCCGCGGCAACCTCTGACCCATCTCGGCGAAGGCCACCGTGGGAGACTTCCGGGTCCCCTATGGTGGCCTTTGGCGTGAACCGGGAACCGCGGGCGGCCCCGATCCGTCAGTGTGGAGAAGCTCAAGAGAAGGGGCCGTGATGCCGGACAGCATCGACGCCAGCGACGCGATGATCGACAACTGGACCAAGCGGCTCGAGGAGAACGCCGCCCGGTACCAGGCGCTGGCCGATCGCATGCAGGGTCAGACGGTCACCGAGCGGTCGAAGGACGGCACGGTCCAGGTGACCGTCGATTCGCGCGGGCTGCTGAAGAACCTGGTGATCGCGGAGAGCGCGGCCGGCAAACGGATGGCCGAGGTGTCGGCGCAGGTGATGCAGCTGGTGCAGCGGGCGCAGGCGCGGATCCCGGAGCTGCTGCAGCAGGCCATGACCGAGACCACCGGCACCGGCGACCAGGCCGCGGCCGAGATCGTCCGCGAGGCGCAGAGCACGTTCCCGGAGCCGCCGCCCGAGGCCGAGCCGGCGTTCCCGGAACCCGACCGCGTCCGCCGGTTCCTGCCGGAGGACACCGAGGAACCGCCGCCCGCACCGCCGCGGACCCCGCCGCCGCCACCGCAGCAGCAACCGCGTCGCCGCCGCCCGGCGGACGACTCCGACGACGACGACTTCGGCGGACCGATCCTGTCCTGAGGGGGAAACTGTGGCCGACGTGGAACTCAGCACCGACCTCACGGCGCACGCGAAACAGCTCGACGCGATCGGTGACGGGCTGCAGCAGGCCGTCGACGCGGCGAACCAGGTGAGCATGCCGACCGACGCGTACGGCATCCTCTGCCAGCCGTTCCGGATGATGCTCGACCCGGTGGAGCAGTACGGGATCGACGCGCTCAAGGACGCCGTGCAGGCCATGACCGCCGTGTCCGGGAAGGTCCGCGAGGCCGCGGCCGCCTACCGCAGGTACGAGACCGGGGTCGCCGACGACCTGAACCAGTCGGCGGGCGGTGCGTGATGCCCGAGGGGAACCCGCTCGTCGCGGACGCCAAGACGGACCCGGACGGGCCGGGCGCGTTCACGGCGGGCAACGGCGACTACGGCTGGGCCGGCGGCATCGGCATCGCCGAGTCGTCGATGGACGCGTTCAACGGCATCAAGGACGGCGACTGGGTTTCCGGCGGGCTGGGCGTGCTCAGCCTGGCCGGGGAGGTCGCGGGCGCCGCGATCGACCCGTTCGGGTACCTGATGTCGTCGGTGGCGTCGTTCCTCATGGAGCACGTCCAGCCGTTGAAGGACATGCTCGACTCCGTCGCGGGCAACCCGCCGGTGATCCAGTCCTATGCGGACACCTGGGGCAACGTCTCGAAGGCGCTCGGCGAGCGCAAGACCGACTTCGACAACGCGGTCAAGACCGGCACGACGGGCTGGACCGGCGCGGGCGCCGACGCCTACCGCAAGTTCGCGGCCGAGCACAGCGACGCGCTTTCGGGCGCGGCCACGGTGGCCGGCGCGATCAGCACGGTCACGATGATCATGGGCCAAGTCGTCTCGTTCGTCCGGGAGACGGTGCGGCAGCTGATCGCCGACCTGGTCGGCAAGCTCATCGCGTGGGTGATGGAGGAGGTCTTCTCCCTCGGCTTCGGCACCCCGGTCGTCGTGGCGCAGGCGGCGGCCGCGATCGCCAAGTGGGGCAAGAAGATCGGGGAGCTGCTCAAGAAGCTGACCGACACGATCCGCAGGGTCTCGCCGCTGCTGTCGAAGCTGGTGGACCTCTTCGAGAAGATCGCGAAGGTCTTCGGGAAGGTGCTGGGCAAGGTCAGCGGGCTGGACGGGCTGAAGGTCAAGGAAGGCGGCTTCGTCCGGAAGATCCCCAAGGAGGGCGGCGGGGTCCACCCCCGCGCCCACGGCGACGGCCCGGACGGCGACTCGGGCCACGCGGACGGGGATTCGCCGGGTTCCGACCCGATGAACACGGATTCCGCACCCGACGCGGGCTCTCGCCGGAGTCCGGGCCGGGACGGGTCCGATTCGTCGTCTCACCCGGGCGGCGAGGAGAACGCGCCGTCGCACGCGGGTGATGGGGATGCCTCGCCGTCGGCGCGCAATGGTGACGGATCGCCGGACGGGTCACGGGATGGATCGCCGGACGGATCGCCGGACGGCAGCCCGTCGGCCGTTCGCTCGGGCGGCGACACCCGCGCTGGGGAGAGCACGCCGTCGCACACCGGTGACAGGAGCCCATCGCCCACCCGCGCAGGCGACAACGCACCGCCGCACACCGGCGACACCAGCCCCTCGCCCACCCGCTCGCCCTCGCACACAGGCGACAGCAATCCTTCGCCCACCCGCGCGGGCGACAACGCACCGCCGCACGCCGCGGACCCGAGCCCGTCACGCGCCGGGGACAACACGCCGTCGCACACCGGCGACACCAGCCCCTCGCCCACGCGCTCGCCCTCACACGCAGGCGACAACACTCCCTCGCACACCGCGGACTCGAACCCGTCACCCACACGCGCCGGGAACGACACGCCGTCGCACACCAGCGACACCAGCCCCTCGCCGGTCAGGGCCGGTGACAGCAGTCCGGCACCCACGCATTCCGGCTCGCCCGATGGCGGCGGTGCCCCGCACTCCGGCTCGTCGCCTGCCGCGCGGGCCGATGCGCCCGGGTCGCACGCCGGGACCGACACTCCGAGCAGTGCCGCGCCGCCGCGGGCCGATGGGGCCACCTCCGCCAGCGGGACCGCGCCGGCCGTTCCGCGGACCGGTGAGCCCGGCTCGCCGGTGCCGTCGCCTCGCGGCGGTGGCGACGGGATCCCGCCGCAGGGCGGTCAGCCCGCGATGGGCGGCACGCCACCCGGCGGCGGCGCGCCCGGCGGTGGTGCCCCCGGTGGCGGTCCCGGCGGCAGCGGTTCGCCGCGGCCCGGTGGGGGCGGCGGCTGGACCGGCACTCCGGGCACTCCCGGGGCCCACGTCGACGCACCCGGACGGCCCCGCACCGGCGGTGACCTCCCCCAAGGACGGCCGCGGACGCCTGACGCGCCCGCACCCGCGGCCCGCGGGTTCGGCCCCGGCACGCACGGCCCCGACACCCGGCCAAGCGGCCCGCACACCGGCACCCCCAGCCACGGTCCGGACACCCGGCCGGGCAGCCGCCCAGGCACGCACGGCCCCGACACGCGGCCGGGCGCCGCCGCACCCAGCCGCCCAGGCACGCACGGCCCCGACACCCGGCCAGGCGGCCCGCACACCGGCACCCCCAGCCACAGCCCCGACACCCGGCCGGGCAGTTCCGGCCCCGGCGGACCGCACAGCCCGGACGGCGGCACCCCCGGACCCGGCCCGCACGAGCACGGCCCCCACGACGGCCCCCACGACCCCGATGCCCCGCACCACGGCGACCCCGGCCCGCTCACCCCGGACGAGGTCAACGCGCGCCACTCCGAAAGCACGCCGTCGGGCAGCTCGTACCACGCCGGCGATCCCGACATGGGGGACCTGCCCCACCGCGTGCAGCCCGACCCCGATGGCCGCTACACCGTCGACGTGCACGTCACTCCCGATGGCCACGCCCGGATCGGTGACCGGCTCTACACCCCCGAAGAATTCGCCGACATCCTGCGCCGCAACGGCGACTACGACGGCCGCCCGATCCGGCTGATCGGCTGCGACGCGAGCTCGAACGACTTCGCCCACCGGCTCTCGCGCGAGCTCGACACCGAGGTGCTCGCACCCAGCAAACCCGCCTGGACCGACTCGCACGGCCGCGTCTTCTCCTCC
This sequence comes from Amycolatopsis sp. NPDC051045, assembly GCF_040682955.1. Classification (NCBI taxonomy): domain Bacteria; kingdom Bacillati; phylum Actinomycetota; class Actinomycetes; order Pseudonocardiales; family Pseudonocardiaceae; genus Amycolatopsis; species Amycolatopsis sp. NPDC051045. Next base: position 67,532 of record NZ_JBFBCC010000002.1, on the reverse strand, counting down.
GACTACGAAATCGGCCCGGACGGGAAGATGCGCCCGCGCATTCCCCCGGACGGCGAATGGAGCGTCCACCACCCCGACGGCTCGACGCACGCCGCCGGTGACAGCGGCTTCGCACCGGACACCCGGCACCACGACCCGCACGACGTCGACGCCGACAGCGCGCGCCACCGCGGGGACGACGACACGCGCCGGCGTCAGGAACCCGGACCGGAGCACGACCCCGACGGCGCGCCGCGGCCGCGGGTGCCGGAGGACCGCAATCCCCTGTCGCAGCAACAGGAACGCGACCTCACCGACCCGCAGCGGCAGGCCGAGGTCCGGCGCAACCCCCAGCACGGCACGGACTTCACGCCGGCCGGCGGGGAGCACGTGCCGGTCGGGCCGGGCAGCCCGCACCCGGACGCGCCCCGGCCGCCGCACGCGGGCGAGCGCTTCCCCGGCGACCAGCAGCTGCAGCCCAACCGGTCGTACCAGGTGACCGACAGCAACGGCACCCCGCGCGGGACCTACCACACCGACGGCACGGGCCGGGTCACGCACATCGACACGGCGCACCCGAACGTGCCGCCGCGGCTGCCCGACGGCAGCCCGAACCCGGCCTACCACCCGAACCCGGACGTCACCCACCCGCACCCGAACACCGCCTACCGGGTGGAGATCGACGGGCACCACCAGACGTTCCACACGGACGCCGACGGGGTGCCGCACCCCTCGGTCCAGTTCCACCGGCCCGACTTCGAAGGCGACCCGGTCCGGATCGGCGCCGACGACCCGCGCGCCCCCGGTGCGCGGCAGTCGTTCGCGCAGGGCGGCCCCTACGAGCCGCACACCAGGTACGAAGTCACCGACAGGAAAGGCGTCCCGCGCGGCACGTTCTACACGGATGCCGACGGCCACGTCCGCTGGGCCGAGGTCGACTCCGGCCGGATCGCGCGGACCAACCCGGACTGGAAGGGCATCAGCAACCCGAAGCTCGTCCCCGAGGGCGCCGAGGTCCACCTCCGGCAGGGCATGGACCCGAACGCCGCCGTCCCGGAGGGGGTCGCGGACCCGGAGCGGTTCCGCGGCGCGCGGCAGCACGACGTCGAGCTGCCCAGCAACAAGTCCTTCCTGGACCAGCAGCCGAAGAACCCGGACGGGTCGCCGAAGCTGGAGCCGAACTCCAAGTACGTCGTGCACAGCGAGTACAAGGAGGGCAACAAGACCGTCGAGCAGGCCCGGTCGGTGTACTGGACCGACGAGCACGGCCGGGTCGCGGTGGTCGAGACCTTCCGGCCGCACCACCCCGACCTCAACCACCCCGGCCCGAACATGGTCTACAACGTCGACGACGGCCGGTTCACCTACCAGACCGGCCCGGACGTCGGCGGTGGCAGGACCGACACGACGCACGGCCGTTCGGACAACCCCAAGCTGGCCGGCGAGGAGGACTACCTGCGGCGGGACGGCACCGCGCAGGGCCAGTCCGGCCGGCAGGGCCCGGGTGGCGTGTACGACGGCGGGCACATCGCGGGCAACCAGTTCCGCGGCCCGGGCGAGCTGCTCAACATGATGTCCCAGTGGCGGCCCCAGAACCAGGGCTGGCCGCACCAGGCCGGACCCGACCACTGGTACGCGTTCGAAACCGACCTGGCCAACCACCTCAAGGCAGGTGGCAAGATCGACAGCATCGACGTGTTCCCGCTGCGGGCCGACGGCGACCGGGTGCCGCACACGATCCAGGTGCGGTGGGTCGAGGTGGGCCCGGACGGCAACCCGGTCGTCCACCTGCGCAGTTTCCCCAACACCCCGACGGCGACGGCCACCTCCCCGGGGGTGTCCTGATGCGGCTGACCACAGCACCAGAAAGGACCGGCACTCATGCCTCGTGACGCCTCGCAGTGGCGGGAGCAGTCGCACGAAGTGGGCAACGCCCTCGCCGACGCCGCTCCGCCGGGATGGCGGCGGATCGACCTGGTCAGCCGGATCAACGTCGACGTCCAGGACTTCGTCCTCACCGTGCTGATGGACGACGGCAGCCAGGCCGCGGTCACGGTGCCGGACCGGGTGGCGCCGGCCGTCCGCGGCATGCGTGACGCGTTCTACCAGCCGGACGACGGCACCTGGTTTTCGATGCGGTACCTGCTCGACGCACCGGGCCGCATCCAGACGCTGTTCAACCTCGACTGGGACCCGCGCTGGTCGCCCGCCATCGACCCGGCGGGCTGGGTGCGCGACCTCGACGCCTACCCGCGGGCCCCGGAGAACATCCAGCCGTGGTTGCGCGCGCGGCTCGCCGAGTCCGGCCGCCCGGTGCCCGAGGACGTGCCGGTCGCGCGGCCGTGGCCGCCGCTCGACCCGGAGGGCCAGAACTGGTACTGGCAGCAGATTTCGAACATCGTCGCGATGTCCGTGCCGCCGGACTGGTCGCAGGTGATGCTCACCTACCGGGCGATCGGCGAGCACGTCGAGCTGCCGGTGATGGTCCGCCGGGTCACCGACGGCGGGCTGTACCTGTGGGAGCCGCCGGAGGAGGTCGCTGAGCTGCTCGCCGCGCTGCGGGCCGGGATGTACCGCGAGGGCCGGGGAACCTGGTTCCAGGTCGTCGCGCACGTCGCGCTCAACTCGAGCGTCGAATACACGTACACGTGGGACGACGAACCCGCGTGGGACCGGCCGCGGCCGGTCGCCGAGTTCGCGCGTGAGCTCGCGCTCTTCCCGCGGGACACCGAACTGGTCCCCGGCTGGCTGGCCGAAGTGGTCGGCACCGCCGGCGCGGCCACGCTCGACGGCCCGGAGGACCCGGAGGCCGCGGCCAAGGAAGCCCTGCGCGCAGCCGAAGACGCCGCGGCCGAACTCGAAATCACGCCGGCCCGCTACCGCATCGGCGAGGTCGCCGACGGCGCCTGGTGCCTGGTACCGGAGGACGACGGCTGGGCGGTGTTCCAGGCCCAAGGCGGAGAACGGCTCGAGGCGGCGACCTTCCCCACCGCGGTGGCCGCCGTCCGCTACTTCACCGGGCACCTGTACCTGAACCGCGCCGCGTTCCGCGACGAACTGCCGCCGGACGCCAAGCGCCCCACGGCGGACTGGCCGATCCAGCCCGTCGGCGGCGACACGGGGCTGCAGATGTACGGCGGGAAACGCCTGGTCACCCTGCCGCCCGGCACCGAGATGGACCGTTACGGCGACCCGGACGGCAACACGCTCTACGCCGCGCGGACCGAGTGGCCCCACCGTTCGGAGCCGGCCGAGGTCCGGGACTGGGCCTACCACGTGTACCGCCTGCGCCGGCCGGTGCGAGCCATCACCGGCACCGTCATCTCCTGGTACGACCAGCCCGGAGGCGGGACGGCCTACGTGCTGGAGGGGTCCGTCGCCGACCTGCTGGCCGACGACACCATCGAGGAGATCCCGCAGGCGACCACGCGGCCACCGGCGCCGGGCGAGGGGCGCGGATGAACACGCCACCCGTGCCGGCCGGGCCGGGGCAGCACCAGCAGATCGTCGACCGGATCGGCCACGGGCTGGCGTCGATGGCGCCGCCCGGCACCTGGCGGCAGATCCGGGCCGAGTACCGGGCGGCCGGCAGGCACATCGAGGCCGACGTCGTCGTCACGGGGCAGGACGGCGTGCCCCGCGCCCTGCAGCCGCCCGTCGAGCTGGTGCAGCTCCTGGGCACGCTGCGCGCGGCCATGTACCGGCCGGGCCCCGGCACCTGGCTGAGCGCGGTGCTGACCGTGGACCCGGTCCAGGGGACCGCGGCGGACTTCGCGTTCGACCGGGAACCGCAGTGGCGGCGCACGCCACCGCCCATCGGGTTCCAGGACGAGCTGCGGACCTTCCCGCGCGCCGACGAGCACGTCCCGGGCTGGCTGCGGGAGCGGGCCGGCCTGCCGCCGCTGGCCCCGCCCGCGGGTGACGGCGAGGTGCGCACCCCGCGCATCCACGACGGCCTCGACGCCTCGGGCCGGCCGCTGATCCGCCGTCAGCCGCTCGTGCCGGCGGAGGCCGAGCGGGTGCTGGCGTACCTCGACGCGGCGCCGGTCGTCCTGGCGTCCCGCAGCAACGGGCCGGACGCGTTCGCCCCGGACCGCACCGACGCGGTGCCCATGAACTTCCGCACGGACGGCGTCTGGGCCTGGCCGGGCGCGGTGGCGTACTACCTGCGCGAACACGGCGTACCGCCGGACCCGGACCTGCTCGCCCACATCCGGGCCCGGCGCTTCACCGCCCCGCCCGAGGTGTCCGAGGCCGCCACGGACCTGGCCCTCGCCGCCATCACCGGCGAACCCCGAAGGACCGGGCTGTGACATCCGGGGCTTCGCCCCGATCCGGGGGCTCCGCCACCCGAACCCCGAAAGGCGAGTTACAGCACGGTGTAGCCCGCGTTCGTCAGCGCGACCTCGACCTCCTTGCAGTGCTCCGGGCCGCGGGTCTCCAGGGCGAGCACGACGTCGGCCTCACCGAGGTCGAGGCTGCCGGAGATGCGCGAATGCTCGACGTCGAGCACGTTCGCGCCCAGTTCGCTGACGCACGACAGCACGCCGACCAGCGAGCCGGGGCGGTCCGGGACCCGCAGCCGCAGGTGCAGGTAGCGGCCGCCGGCGGTCATGCCGTGCTGGATGATCTGCAGCAGCAGCACCGGGTCGACGTTGCCGCCGGACAGGATGGCCACGACCGGGGGCTCGAACGCGCCGGGGTGCTGCAGCAGCGCGGCGACCGTCGCCGCGCCGGCCGGCTCGACCACCAGTTTCCGCCGCTCCAGGCACAGCAGCACGGCCCGGGACAGGAACTGTTCGGTCACCGTCACGATGCCGTCGACCAGCGACTCGACGTGGGCGAAGCTGACCGGGCCCGGCTCGCCGACCGCGATGCCGTCCGCCATGGTGGACGTCTGGCTCAGCCGCACCGGCGCGCCCGCGGCCAGCGACGGTGGGTACGCGGCGGCGTCTTCGGCCTGGACGCCGACGACGCGGACGTCCGGACGCTGCGCCTTCACCGCCGACGCGACCCCGCCGACCAGCCCGCCACCGCCGGTCGCGACCAGGATCGTCTTGACGCCCGGCACCTGCTCGAGGATCTCCAGGCCGACCGTGCCCTGGCCGGCGATGACGTCGGGGTGGTCGAAGGGGTGGATGAACACCGCCCCGGTCCGCTCGCCGAACTCGATCGCCGCGGCGAGGGTCTCCTCCAGCAGCGCGCCGTGGAGGTGCACGTCGGCGCCGTAGCCGCGGGTCGCGGCGAGCTTCGGCAGCGGGGCCCGCAGCGGCATGAAGACGGTGGACTTGGCGCCGAGCAGCGACGACGCCAGCGCGACGCCCTGCGCGTGGTTGCCGGCACTGGCCGCGACGACGCCCCGCTCGCGTTCGGCCGCGGTGAGGCCGTGGATGCGGGTGTAGGCGCCGCGGATCTTGAACGACCCCGTCCGCTGCAGGTTTTCGCACTTCAGGTGCACCGGACCACCGTGGAGTTCGCGCAGGTCGCGCGCGTGCTCCATCGGCGTCACCCGGGTCACTCCGGTCAGGAGTTCCCGGGCGGCCTTGATCCGCTCGAGGGTGACGAGTTCCATGGCCCGGATGATGCCACTCAGGAACTCCACAGGTTGACCGGACCGCGAGCCGGGTACCCTGGGTCGCGTCAACATGCGGTGAACGAGGAGCAACCATGGCACCCGGGAACGACGCGAACACGGCCCGACGGGCTCGCGCCACCCGCTCCGCCGGCCTGCTCCCGCTCGTGATCGGGCTGGCCTCGGCCGCCGCGCTCACCGGCGCCGCGTACCTCACCGTGGACAACGCGAGCTGCGGCGCCCCGGCCCAGTACATCCGCCACGACAGCCACGTCGAACTGGTCGGCGGCTGCGTCGACGGCTCGAACCTGCCGGCCACCGGCACCCCGGCGACCGGCGGCGCCGGGCACGGCAACTACAACCCCTGATTTGGTGGGTTACCCCGATGTGCCCGGGGAACACGAAAGTGCCTTCTTCCGCGGGGTGCGCCCGTCCCCGATGATCATCGGGTGACCACTGTTTACGAGCCGGGCCGCGGTCCCGGCCCCGCCAAGCCCACCGAAGAAGCGTCCAGCCGGCTGCTGGGGACCCACAGCCTGGGCGCGCTGGCCACGGTCAACCGCGGCGGCTTCCCGCACCTGTCCACGGTCGCCTACGCCTGGGATCCGGACGAGCGCGTGGTGCGGATCGGGTCCACGGCGGGGCGCGCGAAGGTCCGCCAGCTCGCCCGTGACCCGCACGCGTCGCTCTACGTCAGCAGCGACGACCACCTGGCCTTCGCCGTCGCGGAGGGCGTGGCCGAGGTGTCGCCGGTGAGCGCGGTGCCGGGGGACGAGACCGGCCGGGAGCTGCTCGCCATGCAGGCGCCGTTCAGCGACCCCGAGGACGAGGCCGCGTTCCTGCGGAACATGGTCGAGGACCGCCGCGTGGTCATCCGGCTCCGGGTGGACCGTCTCTACGGCGGCGGCCTCGACGTGGGTGCTTGAGCCTCAGCCCAGTGCGGTCAGCAGGTCCGCGACCAGGTCGCGGCCGTCCTCGATGCCGACCGAAAGGCGGAGGAGGTCGGCCGGGACCTGGAGGGTCGAGCCCGCCGTGCTCGCGTGGGTCATCTTGCCCGGGTGCTCGATCAGCGACTCGATGCCACCGAGCGACTCAGCGAGGATGAACAGCTTCGTGCGCGAAGCCACCTCCAGCGCCGCCTGCTCGCCGTCCGCGTGGCTGAACGACACCATTCCGCCGAAGCGGCGCATCTGCTTCGCCGCGGTTTCGTGGCCCGGGTGCTCCGGCAGGCCCGGGTAGTAGACCTTCGCCACCTTCGGGTGCTTGACCAGCGCCTGCACGATGAGCTCGGCGTTGTCGCTGTGCCGCTCCATGCGCAGGGCGAGCGTCTTGATGCCACGCAGCGTCAGCCAGGCGTCGAACGGCCCCGGCACCGCGCCCGCCGCGTTGCGCAGGTAGAAGAACTGCTCGCGCAGCTCGTCCTCGTTGGTGATGATCGCGCCGCCGACGACGTCGGAGTGGCCGCCGAGGTACTTCGTCGTCGAGTGCAGGACGATGTCCGCGCCCAGGGCCAGCGGGTTCTGCAGGTACGGCGTCGCGAAGGTGTTGTCGACCACCAGGCGGGCGCCGGCGTCGTGCGCGACGCCGGCCAGCGCGGCGATGTCGGCGATGCCGAGCATCGGGTTGGTCGGCGACTCGCACCAGATCAGCTTGGTCTCGGGCCGGATGGCCGCGCGCACCTCGTCGAGGTCGGCGAGGTCGGCGACGGTGTGCTCGACGCCCCACAGGCTGAGCACCTTGTCGATCAGGCGGAACGTGCCGCCGTACGCGTCGTTGCCGAGCACGAGGTGGTCACCGGGGCGGAGGGTACTGCGCAACACCACGTCGGAGGCGGCCATGCCGGACGCGAAGGCCAGCGCGTGCCGGCCGCCTTCCAGCGAGGCCAGCGCCTCCTCCAGCGCCGAACGGGTCGGGTTCGCGGTGCGCGAGTACTCGTAGTCGCCCTCGCGGGTCCCGCCCACGCCGTCCTGCGCGTAGGTCGAGGTCTGGTAGATCGGCACGATGACCGAGCCGGTGCGGGGGTCGGGCTTCTGACCGGCATGGATCGCGCGCGTCTCGAAACCCAGTACGGAGTAGTCGTCCACCATTGGTTCAGCGTACGGGCCGGCCCTGACATTCCCGTCAGGTGGGACGGATCTCAGTAGCGTGTCCACCGGCGGGTGACCGGCAGCGCCCGCGAGCACCGGCAGCGCCACGACGCCTTCGACGGCCGCTCACCAGCTCCGCGGCGAATAGGCGCCCTGTCCCGAGAGGACGGGCAGGACGGAGGCGCGGTAGCGCAGGTACCGGAACGTCGGCGGCAGGAACGCCAGCACCAGCACGAGCACCGCCAGCGCGGCGAGGCCGACGCGGTCGGCCATGGCGAACCCGCCGTGGGTGAACATCGCGTCGGCGAACCGGGCCGGCGGCACGCCCACCGACAGCGGCTCGGTCAGCAGGGCGCCGATCGCCAGCAGCGCCCCGAGGCCGAGCAGGACCGCACCCGCCGTCGCGCGGAACAGCGTCGCCAGCGAGCCGAGCAGCAGCACGAGTCCCGCCACGAGGTAGCCGGCGAGGTCCACCAGGACCCAGCCCGGCAGCGCGCCGAGGCTGAATTCGGCGGGCATGTCGAGGAAGATCTTGACCGGCACATATCCCGCGGCGACCGCGGCCGGAAATCCGAGCACCCCGGCGAGGACCGCCGTTACGCCGGATGGCCGAGTCGATGAATACGAATGCGAATGCGACACCGGGTATCCGTGCGGACCGGTCACAACTCCCCCATCAGCCGAGCGCGGGACGACGGCGCTCACCTTAGTCCGAATTGGGGGATGCAGTCCGGAAAAAGAACGGAATTCGGCCGGACGGCGGAACCCAAGATCATTTTTGTGCGGTAACGGCATAAATACTGTCACGCGATCACAGCGCAAGCGCTACTCGGCTTTTGTCCTTTTCGGACAATTGCGTATTCGACTATAAATGCAGCGTGCCCCGGAGCCGAATTGGCTCCGGGGCACGAATGGGTGTACTAGTTCACCACTGCTGCTGCGGGGGCTGGCCGGGCTGGCCGAACCCACCGCTCGGCGGGCCCTGCTGCCCCGGCGGCTGGCCCCAGCCCTGCGGCGGCTGCCCCGGCTGCTGCGGGTAGCCGTGCGGCGGCTGCCCCGGCTGGCCGAACCCACCGGGCTGCTGCGGGGGCTGGCCCGGCTGCGGGAAGCCGCCGCTCGACGGCTGGGCGAACCCGCCACTGGACGGGTTGGGTCCGCCCGGCTGGCCGTAACCCGGGGGCGGGCCGTAACCCTGCGGCGGCTGCCCCGGCTGGCCGTAGCCGCCCGGCTGCTGCCCGAACCCGCCCGACTGCTGCTGTCCGAACCCGCCGGGCTGGCCGTGCTGGCCCGGCTGGCCCGGCTGGCCGTAGCCACCCGGCTGCTGCTGCGGACCACCGAAGCCCTGGGGCGGACCGCCGAAGCCCTGCGGCCCGCCCGGCGCGGCACCGCCGCCACCGAGACCGACGAACTGCCGGGTCGCCGGGATGAGTCCGAGGACACCGACGATGAGGATGAAGATGCCGAGGATCAGCGGCGGCAGCCCGAGGCCGAAGGTGTCCTTCTGGGACGCGGAGGACTGCGCGAGCGTCTCGGCGTTCGGCGTCATCCCGATCTTGAGCAGCAGGGCGAAGAGCGTGAGCAGCGCACCACCCGCGACGACCGCGATCGGGACGAACTTCCGGATGCCGCCCAGCTTGCCCACGAGCGCCAGCCCGACGCCGCCGGCCAGCGAGATCAGCGAAGCCAGCAGGATCATGATCACGTAGAACCAGACCGTGCCCGGACCGACGATCCCGGCCGCGTCGAGCGCCTTGTCGATCGCCGCCTGGTTCGGAGCGCGGTCGAAGATCGCCGAATAGTCGCTCGCGTCACCCATGTAGTTGAACGCAATGATCAGCGCGGCCAGGCTCAGCAGGGCGACCAGGCCGCCGGCGATGTAGCCGAACAAGCCGTTGCCGCCCGAGGAAGGCGCGCCGAACTGCTGCTGCGGACCGCCGAAGCCGGGCTGCTGCGGGCCACCGAAGCCCTGCGGCCCGCCGAAGCCCTGCGGCGGCTGGCCGTAACCGCCCGGCTGCTGACCGAACCCGCCCTGCTGACCCGGCTGCCCGAACCCGCCCGGCTGCTGGCCGTAACCGCCGGACTGCTGACCGAAGGCCGCGGCCGGGTTGTCGGCCGCGCTCGGCGGCGGGGTGTACGGGATCGCCGGCGGCTGGGAGCCCGGGGGCACCAGCTGCGTCGAATCCGCGACCGGGGCGTCGCCGCCGCCGACCGGGTTCACCATCTGGGTCGCGTTCGCGTCGACCGGCGACATCGCCTGGGTCGCGCCCGCCCCGCCGTCACCCGGGTGGCCCGGCTGGACGACCTGGGTCGGCTCCGGCGTCTCCCCGAACGGGGAACCGCCGGCCTGTGGTTGTGCGGGCTGCACCACCTGGGTCGGCTCCGGGCTGCCGAACGGGTTGTCCTGCTGCGGCTGGGGGCCACTCGGCGGGCCCTGAGGTGGCTGGCCGCCACCCCACGGCTGGTTCGGTGGCTGCGGTGCACTCATGTGGGTCTTGAACCCCCTTGACGAGGACGCGAAAGTGTTCTATTTGCGACCACGCTATCGGATCACCCGGCAGGACGCTCGTAACGCCCCTGCCGGGTCCGCCGATCAAGACTCTTCCGGGGCCCGGTCAGCGACCGGCCAGGAAGCCCAGGAGATCGTGCCGCGTGAGGACCCCGGCCGGCTTGCCGTCGACCAGCACGAGCGCACCGTCGGCTCCCTCGAGCGCGGTCATCGCGGCCCCCACCTGCTCGCTGCCGCCGATCGTCGGCAGCGGCGGGGACATGTGCTGCTCGAGCCGGTCGGCCAGCTGCGCCTTGCCGGTGAACAGCGCGTCGAGCAGGTCACGCTCGTTGACGGCGCCGACGACCTCGGCGGCCATCACCGGCGGCTCCGCGCTGACCACGGGCATCTGGCTCACGTCGAATTCGGAGAGGATCGCGATGGCCTCGGCGACGGTCTCGTTGGGGTGCGAGTGCACCAGGTCGGGCAGCGAACCGCTCTTCTTCATGAGCACGTCGGCGACCGTCGCGCCGGAGGAGTCGGGCGGCAGGAAGCCGTAGGAGGACATCCAGGTGTCGTTGAACACCTTCGTCAGGTAGCCGCGGCCGCCGTCGGGCAGCAGCACGACCACGACGTCGTCCTCGGTGAGCCGCTCGGCGAGCTTCAGCGCGGCGGCGACGGCCATCCCGCAGGACCCGCCGACCAGCAGGCCTTCCTCCAGCGCGAGGCGCCGGGTGACCTGGAACGAGTCGGCGTCGGAGACCGGGATGATTTCGTCGGCGATGTTCCGGTCGTAGGTGTCCGGCCAGAAGTCCTCGCCGACGCCTTCGACGAGGTACGGGCGTCCGCTGCCGCCGGAGTAGACCGAGCCTTCGGGGTCGGCGCCGACCACCTGCACGGCGCCGTCGCTGACCTCCTTGAGGTACCGGCCGGTACCGGAGATCGTGCCGCCGGTGCCGACGCCCGCGACGAAGTGGGTGATCTTGCCCTCGGTCTGCTTCCACAGCTCCGGGCCGGTCGAGCGGTAGTGGCTCTCCGGGTTCTGCGGGTTGGCGTACTGGTTGGGCTTCCAGGCGCCGTCGATCTCGCGGACCAGCCGGTCGGAGACGTTGTAGTAGGAGTCCGGGTGCTCGGGCGGCACCGCCGTCGGGCACACCACGACGCGGGCGCCGTACGCCTTGAGCACGTTGCGCTTGTCCTCGCTGACCTTGTCCGGGCAGACGAACACGCACTGGTAGCCCTTGCGCTGGGCGACGATGGCCAGCCCGACGCCGGTGTTGCCGGACGTCGGCTCCACGATCGTGCCGCCCGGGCGCAGCTCACCGGAAGCTTCGGCGGCTTCGACCATGCGCAGCGCGATGCGGTCCTTGACCGAGCCACCCGGGTTCAGGTATTCGACCTTGGCCAGCACGAGCGGCTTGAGCCCCTGGGTCAACGAATTCAGCTTGACCAGGGGGGTGTTGCCCACGAGGTCGGCGATGTGCTCTGCGTACTCCACGACCGCCAGCCTAAACGGCGCACCGGTGGCGTTGTCCACTCGTGCGGGATCGAGGCCCGGCGGCCTCCGGGTGCGCGTCGGCGATGCCGGGGCAGCGAGCGCGAGGTCGGACCGCCGGCGAAGACCTCAGGCGGCCACCAAGCCGCGCGTCCACACCGGTGCCGGCCCGAGGGCCGCGGCACGCTGAGCCGTCATCCCGTCCCGGAGGTCCCGCCCGGCGTCGATGACCGTGCGGCACCCCGTCTTCAGGGCGAAAGACGCCCAGTAGGCGGTCCGACCGATAAGCATCGCCAGTTCACCTCCCGTGTGGAATGGCGACTTCGTCTCTTGGTGGGACGATCCTAGCGGGCCGCCGGTTGCCCCGGTTCGTCCTTTCGTGTCAATTGTGCCCGGTCCGGACGATCGGCGATCGGCCGTTCTTCCCAGCCCGGCGGCCAGGTCCGGGGAAACCCCAGCTGTGCCTCGGCGCCCGCGAGCCGAGCCGCGGACTTCTTCCCGAAATCGGCCGGACCTGCGAAAACGGCGCCGTTGAAACTCTCGAGCTCGCCGCCGAAAACGGTGCCGCGGAAATCGGCCCGGTCGCGGAACTCCGCCTTGTTGAAGTCGGCTTTGGTGCGGAATTCGGTGCCGCGGAACGAGGCCAGTTCGAGAAACTTCGCGCCGTAGCAGGTGATCGACCGGATCGAGCAGTGCGTCAGGGTGAGCCCGACGAGCGTCGCCCCGGAGAAGTCGAGGTCGATGCCGGGCCAGAAACCGCTGTTCGGCTCCCCCTCCGAACCGGGGCGCAGGTGCAGCAGCAGGATGCGCTGGGCGGTCTTGCGGACCTGCAGCTCCTCGTCGTCCTTCCCGTGCTTGTACGGCATCCGCAGGTAGGCGCAGAGGACGTTGACGATCGTCTGCCGGTGCTCTTCGTACCCGCCGGCCAGCCGTTCGAGGGCGTACAGCCCGGCGAGGCGGACCGGGGCCTTGTCGCTGCCGAGCTGGTCGGCGGCCTTGCCGTAGATCTCGGTGATCCGGCGCTCGGTGGCGTCGTGGTCCTTCTGCACCAGGTCCAGCTCGGCCGACCGCTGCCGCCGCGCGGCGAGCAGCAGGGCGGCGGCGCCCCCGGTGCCGACGACGATGCTGGCGGCGGTCCGCAGGGCGTCCAGCCGGGCCGTGTCCTCCGGGCGGCCACCGCCCAGCAGCGTCAGCAGCGCGGCGGCGGCGATCCCGGCCACCACCAGCAGCCCGGCGCTCCACAGCACGATCGTCCTGGTCCGCAGCACCCGGTGCAGCTCGTTCCCCACCCCGCCGATCCTGCCAGCCGCCGGAGAAGCTCACACCTGCTTCGGCTTTCTCCCGGGCGCGGGACGCGGCAGTATGTGAGCAACCGCTTAGCTCGCGATACGAGGATGTGTCACGTCATGCCCGAAGCCGTCATCGTCTCCACCGCGCGTTCGCCGATCGGCCGCGCCAACAAGGGTTCGCTGGTCAGCATGCGGCCCGACGACCTGACCGTGCAGATGGTCCGAGCGGCGCTGGCCAAGGTGCCGCAGCTCGACCCCGCCGACATCGACGACCTGATGCTGGGCTGCGGCCTGCCGGGCGGTGAGTCCGGGTTCAACATGGGCCGCGCGGTCGCCGTCGAACTGGGCTACGACCACCTGCCCGGCTGCACCATCACCCGGTACTGCTCGTCCAGCCTGCAGACCACCCGGATGGCGTTCCACGCGATCAAGGCGGGCGAGGGTGACGTCTTCATCTCGGCCGGCGTCGAGACCGTCTCCCGGTTCTCGAAGGGCAGCTCGGACTCCTGGCCCGACACGCACAACCCGCTGTTCGCCGACGCCGAGCAGCGCACCGCCGCGACCGCCGAGTCGGGCGCCGACAGCTGGACCGACCCGCGCACCGAGGGCAACGTCCCGGACGTCTACATCGCGATGGGCCAAACCGCGGAGAACCTGGCGCGACTGAAGGGCGTCACGCGCGAGGAGATGGACGAGTTCGGCGTCCGCTCGCAGAACCTGGCCGAGAAGGCCATCGCGGACGGCTTCTGGGCCAAGGACATCACCCCGGTGACGCTGCCGGACGGCACGGTCGTCTCGAAGGACGACGGCCCGCGCGCCGGCGTCACCGTGGAAGGCGTCTCCGGCCTGAAGCCGGTGTTCCGCCCGGACGGCCGGGTCACGGCGGGCAACTGCTGCGCGCTCAACGACGGCGCGGCGGCGCTGGTCGTCATGTCCGACACGAAGGCGCGCGAGCTGGGCCTGACGCCGCTGGCGCGGATCGTGTCCACCGGCGTCACCGGGCTTTCGCCGGAGATCATGGGCTACGGCCCGGTCGAGGCGTCCAAGCAGGCACTTTCGCGCGCGGGGCTGTCGATCGGCGACATCGACCTGGTCGAGATCAACGAGGCGTTCGCGGCGCAGGTCATCCCGTCGTACCAGGACCTGGGCATCGACCTGGACCGGCTGAACGTCAACGGCGGCGCGATCGCGGTGGGCCACCCGTTCGGCATGACCGGCGCCCGGATCACCTCGACGCTGATCAACTCCCTGCAGCACCACGACAAGCAGTTCGGCCTCGAGACGATGTGCGTCGGCGGCGGCCAGGGCATGGCGCTGATCATCGAGCGCCTTTCCTGACCCCGTGACGTCGAAGGCCACCACCGGAAGTTCCCGGTGGTGGCCTTCGACGTCAGTGGAGCATGACCGGCGGGGTGATTTCGTCCTCCGATGCGGTGGCCGGGGCGGCCGGGCGCAACTTCGGGAGGAACAGCGCCGGGATCACGCACAACACCACCAGTGACCAGAAGAACGTCGTCGAGAACGCGTCCGCGGCCAGGCCCGTCGCCGCTTCGTGCGACGCGGGGTTCATGATCGCCGCCGTCGCCGCCAGCTGGCCCTGGGCCGTCGGGACGCCGAACTTGCCCGCCGGCAGGGCCGCCAGGATCGTCGCCATCACCGCCGAGCCGATCGCGCCCGCCGTCTGCTGGACGATGTTCGTCGCCGTGGACGCGCGGGCCATGTCCTTCGGCTACAGGGTCTGCAGGGCCGACGTCGTGATCGGCATCATCGTGCGGCCCATTCCGAGCCCCATCACGAACAACGCCGAGAGCAGGATCCAGTACGGCGTGGTCGCGGTGACCTGGGTCAGCATCGCCATCGAGCCGACGAGCAGCACCATGCCCGGCAGCACGATCCTCCGCGCCCCGACCCTGTCGGCCGGTGCACCGGTGAGCGGCATCATGATCATCGCGCCGAAGCCCTGCGGAGCCAGCAGCAGCCCGGCGTGCAGGGTCGTTTCGCCGCGCACCAGCAGGAAGTACGTCGGCAGCAGCATCATCCCGCCGAGTCGCAAGAGTACTGGGGGACCCCGACAAGAACCGCAGGGTTTCAGCAGACGCTGTCGGCCGGCTCCGGGTTCGCCAGCCCGAACAGCGGGCGCAGCTTCAGGCCGATCCACGTGCCGCCGAGCGCGAACACGCCCCACAGCCAGCCGTGCAGGCTGCCGGTGGAGATGCCGCCCAGGTACGCGCCGATGTTGCAGCCGCCCGCCATGCGCGCGCCGACGCCCATCAGGACGCCGCCGAGGAGCGCCGCGGCCGCCGTGCGCCACGGGATCGAGCTGTGGATCTTCCACGCGCCCGCGGCCGCGGCGGCCACCGCGGCGCCGATCATGATCCCGATGTCGGTGAGGCTGGTCTTGTCCCGCCAGATCGGGCCGGCCAGCGAGGTCGCGTTGGCCTTCTGCCGCCAGAACTCCCACGTCTCCGGGTGCAGGCCGAACACCTGCAGGATTTTCGCGCCCCACAACGAAAACGCGCTCGTGACGCCCCAGATCCCCCCGGAGACGAGGAACACCGCGCCGGCCAGCACGCCCAGCACGACGGCACCGACGAGCATCGGCCAGGAGCCGCGGAAGATCCGGGCGAAGCCGTGCGCGGTCGGGACGGCGTCCACCGGCGGCGGCGTGCGGCGGCGCTGCACCGCGCGGGTCACCAGCACGATCGCGGCGAGCACGGCGATCGTGATCGCCCACGAGCCGAACCAGCCGACGTGCTCGGCCAGCAGCACGCCCTTCAGCTCGGGCCAGCCGGACAGCACCGGGTACGCCCACGTGTAGAGCACCGAGCCGGCGATGAAGCCGCCGAGGGTCAGCACGATCGCCGACTGCCCGGAGCCGACCGCGAACAGCGTCCCGGACGCGCACGCGCCGCCGAGCTGCATGCCGATCGCGAAGAGCGTCGCGCCGACGAAGAGGGCGAGGCCGAGCGCGCCCGCCGTCGGCGCCGGCTTGCTGCCGAAGAGCCCGCTGCCGGTGCCCGCGATCAGCGCGATGAGCGTCGCGGCGGTGCCGAGCAGGAGGGTGTGGGCCCGCAGGCCCTGGCCGTTGCCGACGGCGATCAGCTGCCGCCACGCCGACGTGAAGCCGAACCGCGAGTGGAACAACGCCAGCCCGAGCCCGAGGCCGAGCAGCAGGAGCACGCCGAACTTGGCGCCTTGGCTCGCCCAGACGTACCAGGTCAGCCCGGCCGCGAGGACGCCCGCGACGGCCAGCGGGACCACGCGGACGGGATCTTCGGGCCGCGGCACGGGCGCGGCGCAGGACGTGGGGAAATCGAGGAACTTCTTGTCACCGATCGGGGATTCGGTCGTCGCCACCGGTACTCCAGGCTCGGGCGGGCAGGACGATCAAAGTTATGTCCGGTGACGGGCCCGTCGCAGCCCGTCGCACAGTGTGGGACGAACACACTGTGCGACCAACGGAGCAATCCGGTACCCCTGAACGCGGCGAAGGCCCCCTCGCCGGCGTGGCGAGGAGGCCTTCGTGAAGCCGGTGGTTATTCGTTCGTTTTGACGCACATCGTCGTCGCGGGCTCCGGGTACACCGCGACGCGCGTGGCGTCGGTGCCCTCGCAGACGTTCTTGTCGGCTTGACCCGCCACGACCTTGACGAGCTCACCGTCCTTGCTCGGGTCGGTGCACGGCACCTTCAGGTAGCCCTTGGTCTGCGACGTGAAGTTCGCCAGGCAGTCGCCCTGCTTCGCGTTGATCATCAGGCACAGCTTGTACGAGCTGCGGCCGCTGACCGAGTAGGTGTCGTAGCCGCCGCCGGAGCCGCCGGGGCAGTCGTCGGAAGCGCTGTCCAGCTTCTTGGCGATCTTCACGTTCGCCTTGGGGTCGTTGCAGTCGGCCTTCGCCGGGTCGTCGCCGCCCTGGGTGAACTCGGTGATCGTGAGGCAGTCACCGGCGTTGGAGGTGGCGGGCGACTTCATGAAGGAGACGATCCCCACGATGACCAGCGCGATCACCACGATCGCGCCGATGCCACCCACGATCAGCTTGACCTTCGAGCGCTTCGGCGGAGCCGGCGGCGCGGGCGGGAACCCCTGCTGGCCGGGCGGGAAGCCGGGCTGCCCGGGCGGGAACTGGCCGGGCGGCGGACCGTACTGGCCGGGCTGACCCTGCGGCGGCGGGCCGTACTGGCCCGGCTGGCCGTACTGCTGCTGCGGCTGGCCGCCCGTGGGCGGACCGTAAGGATCGGGCTGACCCACCGGCTGCTGGCCCCCGGGGGCCGGAGGGGGAACGCTCACTGTGAACCTCACACATGTGAAATGAAAACCGACCCGGCACATCAAACACGCAGGGTGAGCGCGGGCGGCAGCGGGGTCCACAAAAGCACGAACTACCGACAGAAAAGGCGCCCCGTCGGTTACGGAGCGCCTTCACTGCGGAACTGTGAGCCAGGTTACTCGCGGAAGTACGAGAGCAGCCGGAGGATCTCCAGGTACAGCCAGACCAGCGTCGTCATCAGGCCGAACGCGGTGTACCAGGCCCACTTCGACGGCATGCCCTCGCGGATCATCCGGTCCGCCTGGTCGAAGTCGAGCAGGAAGCTGAAGGCCGCGATGCCGATGCAGAGGAGGCTGAAGGCGATGGCCAGCGGACCGCCGTCGCGCAGCGGGTTGAAGCCGAAGACCAGCGAGCTGATCAGGTTGAACAGCATCAGGATCGCGACACCGACGACGGCACCGACGATCCACTTGGTCAGCTTGGGCGTGACCTTCACCGCGCCGGTCTTGTAGACCACCAGCATGCCGATGAAGACCCCTGCGGTGCCGATGATCGCCTGCAGCGCGATGCCGGGGTAGATCACCTCGAACACGCCGCTCAGCGCGCCGAGGAAGAGGCCTTCGGCGGCCGAGTACGTCAGCGTCAGGGCGCCGCTGGGCTTCTGGCGGAAGATGATGACCAGCGAGATGACGAGCCCGACGATGAGGCCACCGAGCATCGCGCCGATGAGCGCGCCGGACAGCCGGCCGGTTTCGGTCAGCTCGGTCTGCGCCCAGATCGCCGTGATCACTCCGACGAGCAGCGCGACGCCGAGGGACATGCCCGTCTTGACGACGACGTCGTCGACGGTCATCGGGCGGTCGCCTTCGCCGGAGGCGGTCTGCCCGGGGCCGTACCCGGGCACGCCGCCCTGGGGTTGGTTGAAGCCCACCGGGGGCCCGTACTGCCCATAAGTCTGGGTTCCGCCGTGGGGCAGGTTGCGGAACGCCGGGTTGCTACTGGAACGCACCTGATCCTCCTGGATCTGCTGCTTCGTGGATCATCGCTGCATCGGGTTCAACGACCGCCGGGGACAAGCGGTTCCCGTCGAGTAAAGACGACTTTACTCGACGGACGCCCACCGGCTCCGGCAGACACGGTAAGCGACGCGGGTCACGGCCGTTCGGCGACAGCCACCCGAAGAGCGGTAGACAGTCCCACCCCCTTGGCGCGACGCTCACTTCGCGTGCTCGGACGTTCACCGAATGCGTGTCGGGGACCTGATCAGTCGTGTGACCTGCAGAGACGCGCGGGCGCTCCCGCGCGTCGAACGAAGGAGCATTGACACCATGGGGTGGTCAACACGCCCGCGCGCGGGCGTCCGCGCGCTCACCGGCCTGGTCGCCGCGACCCTGCTCGGCACGCTTTCCGCCACGGTAGGCGCCGCCCCGGCCGCGGCCGCCGGCCAGGAAGGCATCGGCTACCCGGTCGAACCGGGCCAGGACATGCACCCGCGACCGGACCACGACTGGCTCGGCTCGTACGTCCTCGGCGGGGAGCAGGTCTTCTGCGTGAGCTTCCAGCTGCGCGCCCCCGACACCGACGAGCCGTACAAGCCGGGCGACGAGCTGCTCACGAAGTGGGGCACGAAGCTGCCCGCCGACCAGGCGGCGAACATCTCCTACCTGCTGCTGCGCTACGGCGCCACGAAGAAGCCGGACGAAGCCGCGGCGCTCGCCCACCTGCTGCACTCGTGGACCGCCGCCCCGCGCACGCCGGCCGACCTGGACTCCTCGCTCACTTACGACAAGATCGGCTACGACGCGAACTACCACCTCGAGCGGCTGCCCGCGGACGCCAAAGCGGCCGTCGAGCGGATGCGCACCGAGGCCGAGGCCGGGCGCGGCCCGTGGACCGCGTCGATGACCACGCCGAAGGGCGACCAGCACCCCGGCGAGGCCGCCGAGTGGACGGTCACCGTGAAGAACGCCAAGGGCCGGGGCGTCCCGGACGTCCCGGTGAAGCTGACCGCGACCGCCGCCACCCTCGGCGACGAGAAAGCGGATTCCGCCGCCGGGAACTCGAGCCCGCAGGGCGCCGCCAAGAGCGTCACGCTCAAGACGGACGCCGACGGCACCGTGCGGGTGAAGCTGACCCCGGCCGGCGACAAGCCGAGGCTGAAGGCGTCCCTGTCCGCTCCGGCCGACCGGCCCTACGTGCGGGTGCCCGTCGACATCAAGACCCAGCGCGTCGTCTCCACCGGCGGCGAGAAGGAACTGACGGCGCAGGGCGTCGTCGCGATCGCCAAGCCGGGCAAGGTCGCGGTGACCAAGACCGACGCGAACTCCGGCAAGGGCGTCGGCGGCGCCGTCCTGCGGATCACCGGCACGGACAAGACCTCGCCCGCGCTCGGCCAGGACGGCAAGCCGCTCACCGGCGCCGACGGCAAGCCCGCGGTCGTGACCACCGACGGCAAGACCGGCGGCGTCACGGTCGAGAACCTTCGTGCGCCGCAGGAGATCTGCGTCGTGGAGGCGAGCCCGCCGCCGGGCTACACGAACGCCTACGACCCGAAGAACCCGCCGTCGGCGTGCGGCACGGTGCGGCCCGGCGAGACCCTCGCCCTGACCGTGACGAACAAGCCGAACGAGGTGCCGCGCGCGATCCCGGCCGGCGACCAGCCGGTGGCGCAGGCGCGGGGCGTGGTCGAAACGCGCTACTCCGTGCCGGGCCTGGCCGGGCTCGCCCTGCTCGTGCTGCTGGGCGCCGGACTGACCGGCTTCGCCGCGCGGCGGGCGTCGCGCAGGTAACCGGCATGGCAGGCACGAATAGGCAGCACTACGGCGACGAGTGGCCGGACGACAACCGGCCCGGCTGGCACGACGAGTGGCCGGACGACAGCCGGCTGGGCGACGGCCGCCACTCGGCGGTCTTCCCGCCGGCGACGAGGGGTCGCGGCCGGCTGCTCGCCGGCTTCACCCTCGGCGCGGCGACGGTGCTCACGGTCCAGTTCGGCGCCGCCGCGGTCACCTCGCCGCCCGTGGCCGTCGTGGCCGGCACGGCGCTGCCGGCCTCGGGTGCCGCCGCGGCCGCGGCCGCGTCACCGTCCCCGCCACCGACCGTCCGCGCCCCCGCGGCTCCGGCCGCCCGGACGCCGCCGCCGACGTCGGCGGCGCCACCGCCGTCCCCGCCGCCGCAGCGGCCGGGCACCCTCCGGCTGCCCGACGGCGGGACGGCCGCGCTCGTGCGCAAGGACCTCGGCCCGGGCGGCGAGCTGCCGATCCCGGAGGACCTCGGCCAGGCAACGTGGTGGGGCGCCGAGCTCGACGCGGCCGGCGGGGCGAGCGTCTTCGCCGGGCACGTGAACTGGCGGGGCGCGACGGGGCCGTTCGCCGAGCTGTGGACGGCCGGGATCGATGACGTCGTGACCATTGTGGACAGTGCGGGCAAGACGTGGCGCTACCGGATCGCCCAGCTGGTCACGGTGCACAAGAACGACCTGGCCGCCCGGGCCGACGACCTGTTCGGCCAGTCCGGTCCGCACCGCGTGGTGCTGGTCACGTGCGGCGGTCGCTGGGTCGGCGGCACGTACGGCTACGAAGAGAACCGCGTCGTCATCGCGGACCCGGCCTAAGTTACTCGTGGGTAACATCACGTTTCGACACGGTGGTCACTGACGTCGTCATGCAGCAGAATGCCCAGGGTCCGGGCGGTGCGGTGAGAGGTGTGAAGACCATGGCGACGTTCTTGGTGACCGGGGCGACCGGATTGATCGGGCGTCACTTCACCCGGCTGCTGCTCTCCCGCCCCGACGACGACCGCGTCGCACTCGTCGTGCGCGCGTCCTCGCGGGCCAAGCTGGCCGCGTTGGTCGACCAGTGGCCGCACTCCGACCGCGTCACGCTGATCACCGGCGACCTCGGCGAGCCGCTGCTCGGCGTGTCCGAAGCCGACCGCGACGAGCTGCGCGGCGGTGTCGACCACGTCGTGCACCTCGCCGCGCTCTACGACCTCACCGCCGACGACGAAGCCAGCATCAAGGCCAATGTGGACGGCACCCGGGCCGTCGTCGACCTCGCCGCGGACCTGCGTGCGGGCTGCCTGCACCACGTGTCGTCGGTGGCCGTCGCGGGCGACCACGAAGGCGTGTTCACGGAGGAGATGTTCGACGCCGGGCAGCGGCTGGTCACGCCGTACCACCGGACCAAGTTCGAAGCCGAGAAGATCGTCCGCGAACAGGACGAGGTGCCGTGGCGGGTCTACCGGCCCGCCGTCGTCGTCGGGCACTCCGAGACCGGCGAGATGGACAAGATCGACGGCCCGTACTACCTCTTCCCCGCGATCAACCGGCTCGCCGGGCTGCCGGACGTGCTGCCGGTCGTCGGCCCGGACCTCGGCGACACCAACATCGTCCCGGTCGACTACGTCGCGAAGGCGCTGCTGGAGCTGGTGGTGAAGCCCGGGCTCGACGGCCACGCCTTCCACCTGGTCAACCCCGAGCCGCAGCCGGTCGTCTCGGTGTACAACGCCTTCGCGAGGGCCGCGGGCGCGCCGACGATCACCGTGCAGCTGGGCGAAGGCCTCTCGAAGCGGATCATCGGGCTGGTCAAGCTGACCGAGCACATCCCCGGCGTCACCATCGCCCGCGACGCCGTGCTGGAGCGCTTCGGCATCCCGCCGGTGCTGCTGGACACCATGGCGTTCCCGTCGGTGTTCTCCTCGGCCGAGACGCGCAAGGCGCTGGCCGGCACCGTCGAGGTCCCCCGGCTGGAGGAGTACGCGCCGACGCTGTGGCGCTACTGGCGCGAGCACCTCGACCCCTTCCGCGCGCGCAAGCACGGCCCGCGCGGCGAGCTGGACGGCCGCCGCGTGATCATCACCGGCGCGTCCTCGGGCATCGGCCGCGCGACCGCGTTGAAGGTGGCGGCGGCAGGTGGGGTTCCGTTGCTCGTCGCGCGCCGCCAGCACGAACTCGAAGAGGTCCGCGACGAGATCGTCGCCGCCGGCGGCACGGCGTCGGTGTACCCGGCGGACCTGACCGACGAGGACTCGGTGCGCAAGGCCGTCGACGCGATGCTGGCCGAGCACGGCCGGATCGACATGCTCGTCAACAACGCCGGCCGGTCGATCCGCCGGTCGATCAGGCTGTCCTACGACCGGATGCACGACTACGAGCGCGCGATGGCGATCAACTACTTCGGCGCGGTCCGGCTGATCCTCGCGGTGCTGCCGCACATGTCGGAGCGGAAGTTCGGGCACATCGTGAACGTGTCGTCGATCGGCGTGCAGGGCATCGCGCCGCGCTTCTCGGCGTACGCGGCGTCGAAGGCGGCTCTGGACTACTTCTCGCGCATCGCGGCGACCGAGACGCACGGCGACGGGATCACGTTCACCACGATCCACATGCCGCTGGTGCGCACCCCGATGATCCGCCCGACGAAGATCTACGACGCGTTCCCGACGAAGTCACCGGAACAGGCCGCGGACATGGTGATGAAGGCGCTCGTCGAACGGCCGAAGCACATCGGCACCCCGGCCGGGCAGGCGATCGGGCTGGCCTACACGCTCACGCCGGGCCTCACCGACGCCGTCGCGTACCAGGGTTTCCGGATCTTCCCGGATTCGGCCGCGGCGGGCGGTTCGGGGGAACTGAAGATCGGACGTGGCGAGAAACACCTCTCGCGCGCGGCGATGGCGCTGGCCCGGCTTTCGCGCGGCTTCCACTGGTGACTTCCACTGGTGACACAGCGTTTCCGGGGTGAGGCCATTCCGGCGACGCGGCGACACGTGTCGGTGATTCGTTAAGCCGGACGGCGGAGCCGGACGGTCCCCGGGTACCGTCGGGCGCATGGTTCCTGAGCGCGACCCCGCCGCAACCGCCCTCAACGGCCTCCTTCCCCTCCGTCGTGAATACACCCAGGCCTGGCACGGCTTCGACCGCAACGAGGTCCGGCAGTACCTCGACCACGTCGAAGCCCAGCTGCGCCGGGTGCTCAGCGAACGCGACGCCGCGGCCGCGCAGGCCGCCGCGGCCGCCCGCGAGGTCGAGTCCGTCCGGCAGCAGGTCGCCTCTCTGGAAGCGCGCGTCGAGGAGCTGAAGAAGCCGCCGGAGCGGCTCGAGGACCTCGACGAGCGGATGCAGCGGACGGTCACGCTCGCGCAGGCGCGCGCCGACGAGATCATCAAGCGCGCCGAGGTGGCCGCGGAGAAGACGTGGGCGTCGTCGACCGAGGCGTCGAAGAAGCTGCGTGACCGGTACACGAAGCTGGTCGCGGAGCTGGACAAGCAGGCCGACCTGCTGCACTCCGAGCACGAGAGCGCGCTGGCGGAGACGCGCGCCGAGGTGCAGCGGCTGACCGTCGAGGCGGCCCAGCGGCGGGAGCTGCTGGACAACGAGGCGGAGCGGAAGCGGCGGAAGCTCGAGCGCGAGTTCGAGGCGTCCCTGGCGGCCCAGAAGGCGGCGCTGGAGAAGCACGTCGCCGACCAGCGCACGGCGAGCAAGAACCAGGCCGAGCGCCGGCTCGCGGAGGCGACGGCGGAGGCCAAGCGCCGCCTCGACGAGGCCACGGCCGAGGCCAAGCGCCGGCTGGACGAGGCGACCACCCAGGCGGCCCAGCGCACGACGGCGGCCCACCGCAAGGTCGAGCGGCTGGCGGAGATCCGCGAGCAGGCGCGCAAGAGCCTGGCGATGGCGGAGGACATCCTCAACCGCAGCGAGACGCAGCTCGCGGCGCTGCCGGAGGAAGCGGTGATCCCCCAGGCTTCGAAGCTCGTCGGAGGCGACTCGGCCGCGGACTCCCCGACGACCCCGGCCGCGCCGGTGGTCCCGCTGGTCCAGCCGCAGATCCCGGCATCGGTGAAGCCGGCGGCGAAGGCCGCTGCGGCTCCGAAACCGACGCCTGCGGCGGCCAAGCCTGCGCCTGCGGCGGCCAAGCCGGGGAACGCACCGGCGAAGCCGAACGGCCCGGCGACGAAGCCGGCGAACGGCAACGGGAACGCGGCGAAGCCGCTGGCGCCGTCGGCGAGCAAGCCGGGCTCCTGAGCCACGCCGTCCGGCCTCAGCCGGGTAGTTCGCAGCCGGTCAGCCTGCCGAGCACCCGACTTCCGTGAATGCCACCTTCAGGGTCTTTACGTCTCTGAAGGTGGCATTCACCGCTTTTCGGCCGCCGGCCGCACCTCAGTTGCGGGCCGTGCGGGGCCACGGGTTGGCCGACTCCAGCTGGGCCGCCAAGCCGAGCAGCAGCGACTCCCCGCCCGGCCGCGCCACCAGCTGGACCGACGTCGGCAGCCCCGACGCCGTCGACCGGCCCATCGGGACCGTGATCGCCGGGTAGCCCGCGAAGTTCCACTGGCCGGTGAACCCGGCCAAGCGCGTCGACGGGAAGACGTTCGCCGGCCACCGGCGCTCGTGCCAGCGGCCCGCCTTCACCGGCCAGTGCGACAGCGTCGGCGTCATCAAAACCTCGTGGGAAGCGAAGAACTCCTCCGCCCGCGAGAGCCAGCGCTGCCGCGTCCGGTCGCTGATCAAGCCCGCTCGCTGGACCAGCCGTCCCGCGCGGACGTGCGCGCGGGTCCGGCGTTGCAGCCGGCGGAAGTCGAAATCGCGAGCTTGGAGTGCCGGGCCCGCCAGCCAGCGGGCCGTCATCCCCGGGACCATCGTCTTCGGGTACCTCGGTGCGCCCGGTGCGACCGTGTGCCCGGCCGCCCTCAAGAAGCCCGCCGCCTGCTCGACCGCCGTCACCAGCTCCCGCGGCACCGGGGTGTGCAGCAACGGCACCGTCGTCGTCATCGCGATCCGCACCCCGGACGGCGAAGGCACCGAAGCCAGCGCGGGCGCGTCCGCCAGCACCGACAGCAGCACCGCCGTGTCGGCGACCGTCGTGGCGATCGGCCCGTGCACCGACATGCCGAACCAGCCGCCTTCGGACAGCAGGTCCGCACCCGGCTTGAGGCCGACGAGGCCGCACATCGCCGCCGGCAACCGGACCGAGCCCATGCCGTCGGAGCCGTGCGCCACCGGGACCAGCCCGGCCGCCACCGCCGCCGCGCTGCCGCCGGACGAGCCGCCCGAGGCGTACGTCGGGTCCCAGGGGTTGCGGGCGATGCCGTCCGGGGTGTCGCTCATCGGCCAGATGCACAGCTCCGGCACCCGCGTCAGCCCGACGAGCACCGCGCCCGCCGCCCGCAGCCGCGCCGCGATCACGCCGTCCGAACCGGCCGGCGCGGACGGCCCCGCCACCGAACCGTGCGACGCGCATTCGCCGGCGATGTCCGTGACGTCCTTGACCGCGACGGGTACCCCGGCCAGCGGGAGCGACGCGAGATCGTCCCGCGCGGCGAGCTCCGCGGCTTCCGCCAGCGCCTCGGCGGCGCGCACCCGCCGGAAGGCTCCGATGACGCCGTCCGCCGCGGCGATCCGGTCCAGTGCCTCCTTGGCCACGCTCACCGGATCGAGGGTCCCGGCCCGGACGGACGCCGCGATTTCCACTGCGGTCAGCACCATGATCGTGACCCTAACCCCGTTCAGGTCCTCGGGAAGCCACGAATGGGTGACAGTGGCGCGGGAAACGTCTCAGATCGCGCCCGCTCGCAGCGCGTAGGCGACGGCGTGGGCCCGGTTGTTCAGGCCGCACCGCGTCATCAGGCCGTACAGGACGTTCTTCACGGTCCGCTCGGAATAGCACAGCTTCGCCGCGATCTCCTCGGTCCCGAACCCCTCGGCGACCAGCCGCAGCACGTCGCACTCGCGGGCCGCGAGCCCGGACAGCGTGAGCCCGTTGGGTTCCAGCACGTCCTTGCGCATCCGCTGCACCTGCGCGAGCAGCGCGCCCTGCAGCCGCGGCGGCAGGTTGGCCGTGCCGTCACCCGCGGCGAGCACCGCCGTCACCAGCTCGGCGCCGCCCGTCTCGCGGCGCGGCAGGATGGCCACGACGCCGCTTTCCAGCACCGCCATCAGGTCGCTTTCGCGGAAGTGCTCGACGACCAGCACGACGTGGGACGCCTTGGCCGCCCGGATCTCGCCCAGGACGGTCTCGTTGACGTGGTCCTCCATCACCAGCAGCACGTCCGGCACGAGGTCGGTGACGCGGACGTCCGGATGCGCGTCCAGCAGGCTCACCGCGCCGGCGTGCGTGATCGGGTCCGAGGCGAGGACGCTCACTTCGACGGGCTTCATGGAGGCAGTGTGGCCGGGGTGTCTTCACGCCTTCCCTATTCCGTCTTCACGCGCGTGAAGACGGAATAGCTCGCCCAACGCCGCCCGCGCCCGCTCCAGGCACCCGGGCATCCGCTCGGCCGCGCGAGCCCAGTCGCACCGGGCGCGCGAGTACTCCTCCCGCGCCTCGGGGGTCCAGCCGGCCTGCCCCGGCTCCACCTGGGATTCCAGGTCGGCCAGCAGTTCGCCGAGCTCCCCGCTGATGGCGCCCAGCCGGTCCAGCACCAGATCGGCGAAGCTGAAGTCGAGCCGCGTCACGGCAGGCGCGGGCGCGGCACCCGGCCGCCGGTCGTCTCCAGCAGCTCCGCCAGCCGCGAGAGGATCACGTCGAACTCCTGCTCCCAGTCGCTCATCGCCTGCCCGAACCGCACCGAGGCCTCACCGCGCCACGACGCCTGCACCATCGCCATTTCGCTGTTGACGTCGCGAAGGCGGGAGCGGGCAGCTTCGATGGCGTACGCGAAGCAGGCGGCGGCCCGCTGCATGTCTTCGGTCGACGTGGCTGACGCCATGCGGAGCTCCTCTCGGGCTTCCCGAGCGTGGCGCACCCCGGTGCGCGGCGAAACCCCGCCCGGGTGCCGTTGCCCGAATGTCCGCGATCCTTGCCTGCCGGTTCACGACGTCCGCGTATGCTCACGGCAGGCATCCGGCGCGTGACGGTTCGTCGCGCACGAAGGGAGACCGATGTCGGCCGCGGACGGCTCCGCACCGAGACTCCAGCTGCTGGGCCCCGTCAAAGCCTGGCAGGACGACGTGGAGCTCGACCTCGGCTCCGCGCACCGCCGGACGGTCCTCGCCGCACTGGCGATGCACCCGAACCGCACGGTTTCGCGCGAGGAGCTGATCGACGCCGTCTGGGGCGACGCGCCGCCGCAGAGCGCGCAGGGCTCCATCTACACCTACGTCTCCGGGCTGCGGCGCGCGCTCGAACCCGGCCGCGCCAAGGGCGAAGGCCCGCAGCTGCTCGCGTCGATCGGTTCCGGCTATTCGCTTCGGCTGGCCGCCGAAGCGATCGACGTCCACCGGTTCGAGGCCCTGCGCGAGCAGGCACAGCGCAAGCAGGCGGTGGGCGATCTCCGTGGTGCGCGCGAAACTTTCGACGAAGCGCTGGGGCTCTGGCACGGCGTCCCGCTGTCCGGCCTGACCGGGCCGTTCGCCGCCGCCCAGCGGGCCCGGCTCACCGAGGTGCGGCTGGCGACCATCGAGCGGCGCGCCGAGGTCGTGCTGGAATCGGGCGGCCACGACGAAGTCGTCGCCGAACTGACCGCGCTGACCCGCGAGCACCCGTTCCGCGAAACGTTGCACGGGCTGCTCATGCGGGCTCTGGTCCGGGCCGGCCGGCGGACCGAGGCGATCGCCGTGTACGCCGACGTCCGCGCCCGGCTCGTCGAGTCGTCGGGCACCGAACCCGGCCCGGCCCTGCGGCGGCTGCACGACGAACTGCTGGAAAAACCCGCCGCGGCACCGGAACGGCAACAGCCGCCGGCCCCACGGCCGGCGCGGTTTCCGGCCGTGGCACTGCCGGAGCGGGCGGAGATCTTCGTCGGCCGGGAGGCCGAACTGGGCCGGCTGCACGAGGCCGTCGCCGCCCTGGGTGAAGGAACGGGCCGGTCGGTGTGGCTGGAAGGCGAGCCGGGCAGCGGCCGGACCGCGCTGCTCGCCGAATTCCTCACCACGGCTCAGGACCTCAACCCCGCCTTCGCCGCCGCGGACGCGCTGGACCAGCGGTTCTCGCTGCGGCCGTTGCTCGACGCGCTGGGCGTGCACCCGCGGGCCGCCGACGAGCGCCGGGCCGCCCTGGCCGTGCGGCTCGCCGAGCAGCCCGGCGAGGACCCCCTCGACGGTGTTCTCGGGCTGGTCCGCGAGCTGTGCGCGGAGGCCCCGCTGGTGCTCGTGGTCGACGACCTGCAGTGGGCGGACGACACCACGCTGCGGGTCTGGCGCTACCTGAGCCGGGAGACGCGGCAGCTGCCGTTGCTGCTCGTCGGCGCCTGCCGTCCGGTGCCGCGGCCGGCCGCGCTCGACGACCTGCGCGCCGAGCTTGACAACGATGACATCACCCTGCTCTCGCTGGCGCCGCTGGCCGAAGACGCCACGCGCGAGCTGGCCACCGAGCTGGCCGGCGCGCCGCCCGGGCCCGGGCTGCAGCTACTGGTGTCCTACGCGGCCGGAAACCCGCGCTACCTCCGGGAAATCGTCGAGACGCTGCTCGCGCAGTCGATGATCGTGCTCGACGGCGTCCACGCGCACCTCGACGGCAACTCGGACGAGACCATCCCGCCGCCGCTCGGTTCGCGGATCACGCTGTACCTGAGCTTCCTGTCCAGCGGGACCCGCGACACCCTGCGCTGGGCCGCGCTGCTGGGCGGGGAGTTCTCGCTGGCGGACATCGCCGTCGCCACCGAACGGCCGCCGACGGCGCTGGTCGGCGCGGTCGACGAGGCGATCGCGTCCGGGGTGCTCGTCGAGTCGGGCGACCGGCTGGCGTTCCGGCACCCGCTGGTGCGCCGCGTGCTCTACGAAAAGACCCCCGCCGCGATGCGGGTCGCGCTGCACCGGCAGCTGGCCGAGGCCTTCGCCGCCTCGGGCGCGCCCGCCGAGCGCGTCGCCGAGCAGCTCGCCGCCGCGCCCGCGCAGGTGGACCCGTGGGTCACGGCGTGGCTGCTGGAGCACATCGGCACGGTCGCCACCGAGACCCCGCGGGTCGCGGTCGACCTGCTCCGCCACGCCGTCACCCAAGGGACGCTGCCGCCGGACGCGCGGGAGACGCTGACCGCCACCCTGGCCCGGCTGCTGTTCTGGCTCGGCCGGGAACCCGAAGCCGAGGCCCGCTCGGTCGTCGCGCGGACGTCCGACAGCAGGCGCGCGGCCGAGATGCGCTGGATCCTGGCCTACGTCTACTACCGCCGCGGCGACTTCTCCGAGGCGACCGCCGAGCTCAAACGGACCCTCGCCGACGCCGACGTCCCGGAAATGTGGCGCGGGCGGCACGAAGCACTGCTGGCCACGCTGGAGAAGCTCGGCGAAGAGACGGCCTTGGCGCCCGCCGGGCTGCACCCGCTGGACGACGCGGCGCTGGCCGTGCCGAACCTCGACAGCCTCGACGACGCCGCCGAGCCGCTCGACGCCGCCCGGCGGATCGCCGCGACCCGCGCGGTGCCGGGTGAGATGCACCTGGCCGGCGCGGTGCACTACTACTGGCTGGGCCGCTGGCCGGAGGCACTGGCCGAGCTGGACGCGGTGATCCGCGACGGCGCCGAAACCGCGTCCTACGTCCTGCGCAGCCCGGGCTCGGCACTGCTGGTCCACGGCGTCGGCGCGCTGATCGCCGGGCACCGCGGCGAACCGGCCCAGGCCCGGGCGCACCTCGACGCGGCCGACCGTCAGCAATGGCCGCCGGGTCTCGAGCCCGACGGCGGCGACTTCCTGCTCGCGGCGCGGGCGCTGCTGGCCGAGCAGGACGGCAGGCCCGAAGCCGCGCTGGCCGCGTTGTTGCCGCTGCTGGATGACAACCACCCGCCCGCCGCCCGCCACCAGTGGCTCCCCGACCTGGTCCGCCTCGCCGGTCTGCTCGGCGACCGGCAGCGCACGCACCAGGCGCTGCGCCTGCTCGAACCCGACGGTGACGTCCCGCCCGCCCACGCCGCGGCGGCCGCGCACTGCCGCGGCCTGGTCGCCGGCGACCCCGACCCGGTCCTGACGGCCGCCGGCCACTACCGGGCCGCCGGCCGGCTGCTCAAGCAGGCCAAGGCGACGGAGGACGCGGCGATCCTGCTGGCCGAGTCGGGCGAGCTCGCCGAGGCGCGCACGGCGTTCCGGGCCGCGCTGACGGCGTACACCGGCATGGGCGCGGTGTGGGACGTCCGCCGCGCGGAGGCCCGGATGGGCCCGTTCGGCATCCGGCGGGCCAACCCCGCACGCCCCCGCGCGGCCGCCGGGGACTGAGGCCGCTCCGCCGCCCCCACCCGCCTCCGGCCTCCCGCCAAGGTCCGTCAAGGTGGCATTCACGGATTTGGAGTCGGTCGGCGGCGAGCAACCTCGGGCGGGGTTGCCACGTCGGTAAGGTCACCGGAGTAGCCGGTACCGAGATGTCCCTGGGGGATGGGGTCTGGGGCGCCAAGCCCCAGAGGGGACGGCACGACATGCCAGGCGATGCGGACACCGGCCTGCGGGTGGGCGTGCTCGGCCCGCTGCGGGCCTGGCGCGGGGCGGCCGAGATCGGTCTCGGCCCCGCTCGTCAGCGCGCCATCTTCGCGGTGCTCGCGGTCAACGCGGGCCGCCCGGTTCCCCGTGCCGAACTGATCGCCGGGGTGTGGGGCGACTCCGCGCCGGCGAGCGTCGAAGGCAGCGTCCACACCTACGTCTCCGGGCTGCGCCGGGCCCTCGAACCGGACCGGTCGCGCTGGTCGGCGGCCAGTGTCCTCGTGTCGGATCCGGCCGGGTACTCCCTGCTGCTCGGCGAAGACGCGCTCGACGCGGCCCTGTTCGAGCGGCACCGCGAACGCGCGCAGCGGCACCTCGACCGGGGTGATCCGCACGCGGCGGTCACCGAGCTGGACGACGCTCTCGCGCTCTGGCAGGGCGAGGCCCTCTCCGGAGTACCCGGCGGGTTCGCCGAGCGGCACCGCGAATACCTCGCCGAGCTCCGGCTGAACACCATCGAACGGCGCGCCGAAGCCGTGCTGGCGCTCGGCGGGCACCTCGACCTGGCGCCGGAACTGGCGGTGCTGGCCGGCGAGCACCCGCTGCGGGAGTCGCTGCGGGAGTCGCTCATGCTCGCCCTCTACCGCAGCGGACGGCCCGCCGACGCCCTCGACGTCTTCCGCGACACCCGCGCCACGCTCGTCGCGGAGCTCGGCGTCGAACCCGGCCCGGCGCTGCAACGGCTTCAGCAGCAGATCCTCGCCCAGGACCCGGCCCTGGACGCCCCCGCGGCGCCGGTCGTGGTCATCGGGCACCGGCTGTTCGGCCGGGACGCCGAGACGGCCCGGCTCGCCGAGCTCGTCGCCGACGTCCGCGCCGGCCGCGGCCGGGCCGTCTGGATCGAGGGCGAGGCCGGGATCGGCAAGTCCGCGCTGCTCGCCCGCTCGCTGCCGGACGGTCCCGGCTTCCAGCGGCTCTGGGCCGCTGCCGACGAGCTGAGCACCCGGTTCCCGCTGCAGGTGGTGCTGGAGTGCCTGGCGATCGACGCGCATTCGCCCGACCCGCGGCGCGCACGGGTGGCGAAGGAGCTCGCGGGCGAGAGCCCGGTGCGACGCAGCTGGGGCCCGCCCGACCCGGTGCTCGGCGCCGTCGACCGGCTGCTGGCCCTGGTCGACGAGCTGTGCGCGCAGTCGCCGCAGGTGCTGGTGCTCGACGACCTGCAGTGGGCGGACGAGGCGTCCGTGCTGGTCTGGCACCGGCTCTGCGCGGCGACCCGGCAGCTGCCCCTGCTGCTGGTGGCCGCGACCCGCCCGGCGCCGGACCGCGCCGAGCTCGCCCAGCTGCGCCGGGGCGTCCGGGCGCGCGACGGGGTCGTCCTCGACCTCGCGCCGCTGACCGGCGAGGACATCGGCCGGCTGATCGAGGACCAGATCGGGGCGCCGCCCGGGCCGGGGCTGCGCGAGCTGGCCACCCGTGGCGCGGGAAACCCGTTGTACGTCAAGGAAATGGTCGAGGTCCTGCAGCGCGCCGGCGCGGTGGCGGTGAGCGGCGGCGAGGCCGACGTCGACGACCCGGCGGAGTTCGAGGCGCCGCGATCACTCGTCGCCGCGGTCGACCGGCGGCTGGACTTCCTGACGGCGCGGACGCAGGAAGTGCTGCGCTGGGGCGCGCTGCTGGGCATGGAGTTCGCCGTCGGTGACATCGCCGCGGTGCTCGGCACCCGGCCGTCGGACCTGCTGGCGCCGCTGGAAGAAGCCGTCACCGCGAACGTGCTGATCGACACCGCGACGCAGCTGGCGTTCCGCCACCCCCTGCTGCGCCAAGCGCTTTACGACCGGCTGCCGGCCGGAATGCGGGCGGCGCTGCACCGGCAGGCCGCCGAGGCGCTCGCCGGGATCGGCGCCCCGGTGAAACGCGTCGCCGAACAGCTGGTGGCGGCGCCGGCGACGGTGGACGAGTGGGTGCTCGACTGGCTCGCCGGGCACCACCCGGCCGTTTCGACCCGGGCGCCGCTGATCGCCGTCGAACTGCTGGAACGGGCGCTGGCCGCGTGCGCCGGCTCCGACCCGCGCCGGGAGACCCTGCTCGTGGCGCTGGTCAAGGTGCTGTTCCGGCTGGAACGCAACCCGGAAACCCTGGCGCGGCAGGCTCTCGACGTCGCCACCGAACCGGACGCCGTCGAGGAGATGCGGCACCTGCTCGCCGCGATGCGGCACCGCCGTGGTGACACCGAAGGCGCTGTCGCGACGCTCGCCGCGTCCGTCGACGACCCGGCCGTGCCGGAGCTCTGGCGGGTCAAGCACCGGCAACTGCTGGCGAACTTCCGCCGCGGCGATCTGTCCGATTTGGACACCGCGGAGAGGACGGCGCACGAGACGAAGTCCCTCGCCGGCGGTGACCGCTACCTGACCGCGCACGCACTGCAGTCGTTGTGGCTGGTCGATTCGGTGCGCCGCGAGCACGACCGCGCGCTCGCCCACATCGACGCGGCGATCGAGGCCGTCGGCGACGACCACGAGCTGGCCGACCTGCACCTGGACCTGCTCGACAACCGCGTGTTCACGCTGCAGAACCTCGACC
This sequence comes from Amycolatopsis sp. NPDC051045, assembly GCF_040682955.1. Classification (NCBI taxonomy): domain Bacteria; kingdom Bacillati; phylum Actinomycetota; class Actinomycetes; order Pseudonocardiales; family Pseudonocardiaceae; genus Amycolatopsis; species Amycolatopsis sp. NPDC051045. The sequence goes on along the minus strand of NZ_JBFBCC010000002.1, from coordinate 34,440 downwards.
GGCTGGCCGAGGCGGGCGACGCCCTGCGCGCGGCGGGCGAAGTCGCCGCCCGGCACGCGCTGCCGGTCGGGCTGCAGGTGTCCGCCGCGGTGCACCGGTACTGGGAAGGCCGCTGGGACGAGGCACTGGTCGAGCTGGACACGGTCATCGAGGACGGCCCGGCGATCACGTTCTACGGCCTGCGCGAGCCCGGCCCGGCGGCGCTGCTGCTGCACGGTGTCGCGGCGCTGATCGCGGGCCGCCGGGACGACCGGGCCCAGGCCGCGGCCCACCTCGACGCGGCCGAGGAGTACGCCCCGGCGACCGGCGCCGAGCGCGAAAGCTTCGACTTCCTGCTGGTCGCCGACGCCCTCGCGGCCGAGCAGCGCGGTGACCGGGCCCGCGCGCTGGCCGTGCTCGAGCCGATCCTGAACCCGACGTACGCGCAGATGATGCTGCGGCACCAGTGGCTGCCGGCGTTCGTGCGGCTGGCGATGGACCAGGACGACGTCAGCCGCGCCCGGCGGGCGTTGGCGGTGTGCGAGGAAGAAGCGGCGAAGGAACGGCGTCCGGCGCGGGCGCACGCGGCGGCGTCGTGGTGCCGCGGGCTGATCGAGGAAGACCCGGCACCGGTACTGGCGACGGCCGAGCACTTCCGCGCGGTCGGCCGCCGCCCCGAACTGGCTTCCGCGCTCGAGGACGCGGCTGTGCTGCTGGCGCGCGCGGGCCGGCTGGACGCGGCGCACGCGGCGTTCGAGGAGGCCGCCGAGCTGTACACGGCGTTGGCCGCGCGCTGGGACCTGCGCCGCGCGGAAACCCGGCTGCGCCGTCTCGGCGTCCGCCGCGGTGCCCTGGTCTCACCGATCCGGCCCGGTCACGGCTGGGAGTCGCTGACGCCGATCGAGGTCCGCATCGCCGGTCTGGTCGCCGAGGGCCGGTCCAACCCGGACATCGCGGCCGAGCTGTCGTTGCCCCGCCGGACGGTCCAGGCCCACGTGGCCCGGCTGCTGGGCAAGCTGGAGACGCCGTCACGCTCCGGCGTCGCCGACGCCGTCCGCCGTCGGCCCTAGGGCGTTGGCCTTCGCGACCCGGCCGAGGAAGCGGCCGGAGTCCTTGACCGTCCGCCGCTGCGTCTCGAAGTCGACGTGCACCAGGCCGAACCGCTGCGAGTACCCCATGGCCCACTCGAAGTTGTCCAGCAGCGACCACGCGAAGTACCCGCGGACGTCGACGCCGGCACGGATCGCCTTGTGCACCGCCGCGAGGTGGTCCATGAAGTAGTTCACCCGCGCCGCGTCGTACACGCGGCCGTCGACCACCTGGTCCCCGAAGGACGCGCCGTTTTCCGCTACCACCAAGGGCAATCCCGTCTGCGAAGAAAGCCACTTCAGCAGCGAAGTGAGCGTCGAGGGCGACTGTTCCCAGCCGAAAGCCGTCAACGGCCCCTCCGCCGGCAGCACATCCATCCCCCGCAACCCCGGCAGCGGGCAGTTGCTCGGCGAAAACGGGTCGGCAAGCGGCGTCACCCTCGCCGGCGCGTAGTAGTTCACGCCCAGCCAGTCGATCGCCGCCGCGATCACGTCCGTGTCGCCGTCGAGCACCGAAGCCGCAAAGCGACCGCCGTGGTACTCCACATCGGACACCACGTCCGCCGGGTACCCGTGGCCCAGCACCGGTTCCAGGAAGAACCGGTTGTGGATGCCGTCGAACTTCCTGGCCGCTTCGAGGTGCGCCGGGGTGTTACCGTCCGGGATCACCGGGGCGAAGTTCAGCGCCAGCGAGAACTCGTGGCCGGGCCTCGCCTGCGCGGTCAGCGCCCGCGTCGCCAGCCCGTGCGCCAGCAGGAGGTGGTGGGCCGCGACGAGCGCCGTGTCGTGGTCTTGGACGCCCGGCGCGTGCACCCCGCTGCCGTACCCCAGGAACGCCGCGCAGAACGGCTCGTTGATCGTCGTCCACTGGTGCACGCGGTCGCCCAACGCGTCGTGGACCACGGAGGCGTACTCGGCGAACCGGAAAGCCGTGTCGCGCGCCGGCCAGCCGCCCGCATCTTCCAACGCCTGCGGCAGGTCCCAGTGGTAGAGCGTGAGCACCGGCACGACGTTGCGGCCGAGCAGTTCGTCGACCAGCCTGTCGTAGAAGGCGAGACCGGCCCCGGACGTCGTCCGGCCGTCCGGCATCACCCGTGGCCACGCCACCGAAAAGCGGTACGCGTTCAGGCCGAGATCCGCCAGCAGGCCGATGTCCTCGGGGTAGCGGTGGTAGTGGTCGCAGGCGACGGCGCCGGTCGCGCCGTCGAGCACCTTGCCCTCGGTGGCCGCGAAGGTGTCCCAAACGGACGGTCCGCGGCCGCCCTCGGCCACCGCCCCTTCGACTTGGTAGGACGCGGTCGCCGCACCCCACAGGAAGCCTGACGGGAAAGTCATACCGGTGCCCCTTTCAGGATGCCCCGCACGATGTAGCGGCCCAGCAGCAGGAACAACGCGATGACGGGCAGGACGGCGAGGGTCGCGCCGGTGAGCATCAGCGCGTAGTCGGTGTAGTAGCCGCTGGCCAGCTGGGACAGGGCGACCTGCACGGTCGGCGTCTCGTTGGGGTCGAGGACCACCAGCGGCCAGAAGTAGTCGTTCCAGGTGGCCATGAAGGTGAGCATCGCGAGCACTGCGGCCGGCGCCCGGAGGGCGGGCACGGCCACGTGCCAGTAGGTGCGCAGGATCGAGCAGCCGTCGACGGTCGCGGCGTCGACGAGGTCCGCGCTGATCGCGTTCTCGCACGCCTGGCGCATCCAGAACACGCTGAAGGCGCTGACCAGCGCCGGCACGATCACCGCCTCGAGCCGCCCGTACCAGCCGAGGTCGCCGACGACGAGGTACAGCGGGATGACGCCGAGCTGCGCCGGCACCATCGCCGTGCCGACGACCAGCAGGAACAGCGTGTTGCGGCCGGGGAACCGCAGCCGCGCGAAGGCGAACCCGGCGAAGCCGGCCAACACGACGTTGGCCACCATGACGGTGCCCGCGACGATCAGCGAGTTCCCGATGGCCAGCCAGAAGTCGACGGTGCCGAAAACCCGCCGCACGTTCTCGGCCAGGTGCCCACCCGGCAGCAGCAGCGGCGACGTCTCCCCGATCGCCGAGTTGTCGCGCGTGGCCACGACGAACGACCAGTACAGCGGGAACACGGAGGCGCCGAGCACCCCGGTCAGCACGGCGTACACCCAGCCGCCCGGCCGGCGCCGCGCCGTCACGCCGACCTCACGAACCGGCGCACCAGCCGGTAGTTGACCAGCGCGAACAGCGCGCAGATCACGAACATCACCCAGGTCAGGGCGGCCGCGTAGCCGGCGTCGAAGTGCGTGAAACCCCTCTCGTACAAGTACATGACCAGCGTCTGGAACTGGCGGTCGTTGCCGCCGGTCCCCCCGGTGCCGCCGGCGTCGAACAGCTGAGGCTCGGCGAACAACTGCAGGCCGTTGACCGTGCCGGCGATGGCGGTGAAGGCCAGCGCGGGCCGGATGCCCGGCACGGTGATCGACCAGAACGTCCGCCACCGCGAGGCGCCGTCGAGCTCCGCGGCTTCGTACAGATCGCCGGGGACGGCCTGCATCGCGGCCAGGTAGATCAGGGCGTTGTAGCCGGTCCAGCGCCAGAGCACCATGCTGGCCACGGCGAAGTGCGACGACCAGGTCGTGGCCTGCCAGTTGACCGGCGCCACGCCGAACCAGCCGAGGACCTCGTTGACGACGCCGTAGTCGCGGCTGAACAGCTGCCCGAACACCAGCCCGACGGCGACGACGGACACGACGTTCGGCAGCAGGACCCCGGTGCGCCACCAGGTCGCGGCCCGCAGCGGCCGGTCGAGCAGCGCCGCGATGCCCAAGGCCAGCAGGAACTCCGGGACCGCGGCGAGCAGGAAGATGGCGACCGTGTTGGCGAGCGCGTTGTAGAACCGCGGGTCGGTGAGCAGGTCGCCGTAGTTGGCGAGGCCGAAGGCGCCCTGATCGCCTTCGAGGAGGTTCCAGTCGTGCAGCGAAACCCAGGCCGTGTACAGCAGCGGAAAGGCACCGAAGACGACGAACAGGGCGAAGAAGGGCGCGACGAGCAGCAGCGGCGTGACCTTGCGGTCGAAACGGGCGAGCCGGTGCTGCACGCGCGGCTACTTCAGGACGGCCAGGGCCTGCTGGACGGCTTTCGTCCAGGCCTGGTCGACGTTCTCGGTCCGGTCCTCGATCCGCCCGAGGGCCCGGCCGAACTCCGGCCGGACGTCGGCGTCGCGCAGGCCGCGGTAGTTCGGGCGCAGCTGGTCGGCCGAGGCGGCGAAGATCCGCCCGATCGGCGCGTCGCCGAAGTAGGGGTCGGTGTGCGCGACGACCTGCGGATCCTCGTACACCGCAGGTTCGCTGGGCAGGATGCCGTCGGAGAGGAAGAGTTTCTTCTGCTGTTCCGGGGCGGTCAGCCAGCGGGCGAGCTCGTACGCCTCCTTCTGGTGTCCGCCCTGCTTCGGCACGGTCAGGAACGAGCCGCCCTGGTTGCCGCTCTTGCCGGGCACGGTCGTGACGTCCCACTTGCCGCGGTTGGCGTCCCCGCCGGCTTCCTTGATCTGGCTGAGCATCCACGCGGGACAGGCGACGGTGGCGAAGGACCCCTGCTTGATCGCCACGTTCCACGCCTGGGTGAAGGTGGTCGCCGCCGCGGTCTGCCCCCTCGCGGCGAGGCCGCCGGAAAGGAAGAAAGCGGTGTGCACGCTCGGGTTGCGATCGGCGATGAAGGAGTCGTCCCGCTGCGAGAAGTAGTTCTCCGGCGACTGGTTGAGCATCGCCGTGTAGACGGTGCCGGCCGAGTCGGCGAACTTCACGCCCGGCGTCTTCGCGGTGAACCGTTCGGCCGTGGCGGCGTAGGCGTTCCAGTCGGGCATCAGCTTGGCGACCTCTTCGCGGTCCGTCGGCAGGTCCGCGGCCTGGAACAGATCGCGTCGGTAGCAGAGGGCGAGGCTGCCCATGTCCGTGCCGAGGCCCAGCACGAAAGCGCCGTCGGTGCCCTGCGCCCACTTCCACGGCACCCATTGGTGTTCGAGGTCGCGCGCGCCGTAGGTGGCGAGATCGGCGAACTTGTCCTTCGCCTTGCGGTACTGCGGCATGTACTGCTCTTCGATCGCGACGACGTCGGCGGCGCCGTGCCCGGTGGCGAGCTGCGTGGCGAGGCCCTTGTGGTGGGTGTCGAAGTCGGTGACCCGGTTCTGCACCGTGATGTCCGGGTGCAGCTTCTCGTACTCGGCGATCAGGGGCGCGTAGCCGAATTCACCGAAGGTCGCGATGGTGAGCTTCGTCTTGTCCCCGGCGTCACCCGGACTGCAGGCGGCGAGCGGGATCAACGCGGCGACCACGATGGCGGTCCGGCGGACGATCGTTCGCAACAGGGCTTCCTCAGATCACACCGGCCCGCACGGCGTACGCGACCGCGTGCGGCCGGTTGCGCAGGTTGAGCCGGTTGGTCATGGCGTAGATGACGTTCTTCACGGTCCGCTCCGAGTAGCAGAGCTTGCCCGCGATCTCGGCAGTGTCCCAGCCTTCGGCCATCAGGCGAAGCACATCCACCTCGCGCGGCGTCAGCGTCGCCCCGCTGCCCTCGTGGGCCAGGGCTTCGACCTGCTCGCGCAGCGACGACGAGCGGCCCCGCGCGGCGGCGAGCACGCTCCCGGTGAGCCCCTCGAGCGCGGTCCGCGGCAGCACGGCGCAGACGTGGCACTCGGCGAGCAGGCTCAGGTGCGCGGGGTCGACGTGCCCGGCGACCAGCACGATCGCGGCGGGCGACTCGGCGGACGCGGCCCGCAGCGCGGCGACGGCCTCCCGATCGACCTCCCCGACGGCGAACACCAGCACGGCTGCCTCGGCCCGGCGGGCGGGGGGCAGGACCAGCAGCTCCGGGCGGGCCTTCAGGTGGTTGATCAGCCCGGTCAGGGCGATCGGGTCGGACGCCCACGCCGCCACTCGCACCTGGTCCACTCGAATCCTCCTCCGCCCACGCCGAATCCTGACCTGCGCCAGTCTGCTGAGGACGCCTTCACGAATTCTCTAACGCCGGTGAGCCATTCTTCACGCCGTGAAGTTTGGCCGTCGACTACGGTCAAGGGACACACGGACGAGTGAAGGGACCGATGAACCGCCGACGTCTTGCCGCCCTCGGGGTGGCGTTCTGCATCGTGGCCGGGTGTCTGCTGGTCGCAGGCCTGCAACCGCGGACCGTGTCCGGGCTGGCGCTGCCTTTGACGTCCGCTCGGTCTGCCCCTGCTTCGGCGGCTCCTGCTCCGGCGCCTTCCGCTCCCACCTCGCGGCTCGCGCGGCCGGGCGACTGTGCGTCGCTGGTGGACGGACTCGACGTCCGCGGCCAGGTCGCGCAGCTGGTCATCGTGGGTGTTTCCGGCGACAACCCCGCGGCGACGGTGTCCCTGGTGCGCGATCACCAGGTCGGCGGGATCTTCATCGGCGGTAACGCAACAGCGTTGTTGAAAGATCGCTCCCTGGCCGCGGTCCAGGCCGTGGCCCGGGTGCCGGTGGCGGTGTCGGTCGACGAGGAAGGCGGCCGCGTCCAGCGCATCGACGACCTCGACGGAGACCTGCCGTCGGCCCGGACGATGGCCGCGACGAAGTCCCCGGACGAGGTCCGCGCGCTGGCCGCCGAGCGGGGCCGCCAGTTGCGCGCCCGCGGGGTGACGGTGGACTTCGCCCCGGACACGGACGTCACGGACGCCCCGGACGACGACGTGATCGGCGACCGGTCGTTCAGCCCGGACCCGGCCCGGGTGAAGACGTACGCGAAAGCGTTCGCGGCGGGTCTCCGCGACGCGGGTGTCCAGCCGGTGCTGAAGCACTTCCCCGGCCACGGCCACGGCTCGGGCGACTCCCACAAGGGCACGGTGGTGACACCCCCGCTCGACCGGCTGCGGGCGGTCGACCTGGTGCCCTACCGCGGCCTGGCCGACTACGGCCCGGTCGCGGTGATGGTCGGCCACCTGGACGTACCCGGCCTCACCGACGGCGTCCCGGCTTCCGTGTCGCCGGCCGCGTACCGGTTGCTGCGCGGCGAGTTCGGGTTCACCGGGCCGGTGGTGACGGACGACCTCGGGGCGATGAAGGCGATCACCGCGCAGTATTCGCTGCCGGAGGCGGTGCTGAAGGCCCTGCAGGCCGGGGCGGACGAGGCGTTGTGGTCCTCCGGGGGCCGGGTGGACGCGGTGCTGGACCGGCTGGTCACGGCCGTGCAGGCCGGGGAGCTGCCGAAGGCGCGGGTGCAGGAGTCGGTGGCGCGGGTGCTGCGGGGCAAGGGCCTCTGCTGAATTCCCGGGGCGTCCGGCTTGACCTTGCCCCTGGGGCAAGGTTCGACGATCATCCGCATGACCGAGAACGCATTGCACAGCATCGAAGCCCGGATCCGCGAACAGGTCGCCGCCTCCTGCGAGGCCGACCACGTCCCCGGGTTCGTCGCCGGCGTCCACCACGCCGGCGAGCAGATCGTCTTCGCCCACGGCACCGCGAACGTCGCCACCGGGGCGCCGATGCGCGAAGACACCGGATTCCTCTTCGGCTCGGTGACCAAGGTCCTGACCACCACGCTGGTCCTCCAGCAGGTCGAACGCGGGCAGCTGGACCTCGACGCACCGGTCGCGAAATACCTCCCCGAATTCGCACTGAGCACGCCCGGCGCGGCGGACCGGATCCTCGTCCGGCACCTGATCTCGCACACCAACGGCATCGACGCGGACCTCTACTTCCCCGACGCCCGGGGCCGTGACGCCCTGAAGACGTACGTCGAGGGTCTGGCGAGCAGCTGCGGAACCCTCTTCGAGCCCGGCGAGCACCTCAGCTACTCCAACGGCGGCATGATCGTCGCGGGCCGGCTGCTGGAGGTGGTGACCGGCCTGACCTTCCCGGAACTGCTCGAACGCGACGTCTACGCTCCCGCCGGCATGGAGAACGCCGGCACCTCGGCCGCCCAGGCCATCCTGCGCAGCACCGCGATCGGCCACTTCCCGGCCCCGGGCACCATGGCGGCGAAGCCGACGGACATGTTCATGCTGCCCGACACCTGGGGCCCCGCCGGTGGCACGCCGATCGGCACCGTCGCCGACCTGCTCGCGTTCGGGCGCACCCACCTCGCGGGCGGTGTGTCGCCGTCCGGCACCCGCGTCCTGTCGGCCGGGTCGGTCGCGTTGATGCAGCAGGTCTCGCACGACATGGCCACGCCGAACGTCCCGCCGATGGGCCTGGGCTGGGTCCGGTACCCGTTCGGCGACACGACCGTGCTGGCCATGTCGGGCGCGTCGCCGGGTGGGGTGTCCATCCTGTGCGTCGTGCCCGCGCACGACCTGGTCTTCACCGCCTTCGGCAACACTCCCGGGGCGATCGTGCTGCAGGACCGCATCCTGCAGCTGCTCCTGAGCGAGCACCTCGGGATCCCGGTCCCCGCCCTGCTCACCGAACCGGAGCCGGACGTCGACCTCGCCCCCTACGTGGGCACCTACCGCTCCGACCAGCTCCGCATCGACGTCAGCATCGTCGACGGCCAGCTCGAAGAGCGGATGACGTACGAGCCGGCGGACGAGTCGCAGGAGCGGATTTTCACCGCGTTCGCCGGTGGGGCGACCTCGGCGCCGCCGCAGCGCTACGTACCGATCCGCCCCGGCCTCTTCGCGCCCGCCGGGTACCCGCCGGAGACGTTCGACGGCTACCTCCGCCTGCTGCTCGTCTCCTACCACGACGTCCGCGACGGCCGGGCGCGTTTCCGCAACGGCGGCGGCCGCCTGACCCGTCGAGTCTGACCCGTTCCCTGGAAGGATGCCCGCATGATCACGATCGGCCGGCTCGCGGACTACGCCGGAGTGACCACCAAAGCCGTCCGGCACTACCACGAGCGTGGCCTGCTCCCCGAGCCCGGCCGCGACTCGTCCGGCTACCGGCGTTACACGGCCCAGCACGCCATCGACCTGGTCAAGATCAGGACGCTGACTGCCGCGGGTGTGCCGCTGGCCCGGATCAAGGGCCTCCTCGACGCCGACGAGGACACGCTCGCGGCCGCCATCGCCGAGATCGACGACGATCTCGAGGACCGCATCGAGCAGTTGCGGCGGACGCGCGATCAGCTCGCCCAGCTGCGCGGCGGCGACCGGCTGTTCGTCTCGCCGGAGGTCGCCGGCTACCTCGACGAGCTGCGCGAGCTCGGCGTCAGCGAGCGCCACCTGCGCCTGGAACGCGACGGCTGGATCCTCATGCAGACGGCCTCGCCCGAGGACGCCGCCCGGTGGATCGCCGAAAAGCGGGATCTCTTGGCGGACCCCGAATTCCGTGCCCTCTGCCTCGAGCACGACGTCGCTTACGACTGGTCGCCGGACGATCCGCGGCTTCCCGCGCTCGCGGAGCGCACCCGGAGCTGGTTCGCCGGGCGAGCCGAGCCCCAGGCGCTGGGAAACCCGGACATCGCACGGCTGGCCGCGCAGTCTTTGCCCGGAGGGTCTTCGCCGGCCTGGGAGCGTCTGGCCCGCCTCATGGAAAGGCCGTGAGGCCTCGCCTGCCGGCCGGATGTGTTGCGGGACAAGCAAAAAGGACTGAGTCGTGGTGGTCATGCCAACGACGTTACCGAACACAGGTTCGAAGGTCACCACTGAATCGGGTGAAACCCGGGAATAAGTTCGCGCCGCTGTTTTCCTTGCGGCATAGGGGAAACAGCGGCGCGGCGACGTGAGCAGCCCCCGATTTCCACGCTACCGGTGGCCACCGACGAAAACGGAAACCGGATCGCGCCTAGACTTTCGGCAAGAGCACCCGGAGCAAGGAGCAGCATGGCGAATCTCGGCGGCACCTTCACCCTCGGCGGCGAACTGCCCGTGACGCGCATGGGTTACGGCGCCATGCAACTGGCCGGTCCCGGTGTGTGGGGGCCGCCGCGGGACCACGACACCGCCGTCGCCGTTCTGCGGGAAGCCGTCGAGCGCGGGGTCACCCACCTCGACACCAGTGACTACTACGGCCCGCACACCGTGAACGCGCTGATCAAGGAAGCCCTGCACCCCTACCCCGGATCGCTCGTCATCGTGACGAAGGTGGGGGCCCGGCGGAGCGAGGACAAGGGCTGGCCGCCCGCCTTGTCGGCCGAGGACCTCACCCAGGCCGTGCACGACAACCTGCGGAACCTCGGCGTCGACGCGCTCGACGTCGTCAACCTGCGGCTCAGCAACGCCGCCGGGGACTACCCCGTGCCGATGTCGCTCGCCGAACCCTTCGGGGTGCTCGCCGAGCTGCGGCAGCAGGGCCTCGTGCGGCACCTCGGCGTCAGCCACGTCAGCGCCGAGCAACTGGACGAAGCGAAGGCGATCGCGCCCGTCGTCTGCGTCCAGAACCAGTACAACCTCGCCCACCGCGAAAACGACGACCTCGTCGACAAGTGCGCGGCCGAGGGGATCGCCTTCGTGCCGTACTTCCCGCTCGGCGGGTTCAGCCCGCTGCAGTCGGGGCTGCTCGACGACTGCGCCGCCCGCGTCGGTGCCACGCCGATGCAGGTCGCGCTCGCCTGGCTGCTGCAGCGGTCGCCGTCGATGCTGCTGATCCCCGGCACGTCGTCGCCCGAGCACCTGCGGGAGAACCTCGCCGCCGCCGAACTCGAACTGCCCGCCGACGTTCTCGCGGATCTGGACCGGATCGGCGCCGCCTGATCGCTACGCTGAGCGCGCAAGCAGACACGAGGACGGAGAAAAGCGTGGCGCAGTGGGGCGATCTGGTCGCATACATCAGGCAGTCGTACCGGGTGGTGCGCGACGAGCCCGACGAACTGCGCATCCGCCTGATGTTCGGCGACGATCCCGACACCGAGCAGCGCGCCCAGATCGTGGTGATCGCCCACGAGATCCTCGACCAGCGCGAGGACTGGGTCCAGATCGCCACGCCGTTCGCCCGGCACGAGGAGGTCGACCTCCTCGAGGTGCTGACCGAGGTCGGCGAGGCGATCGTGGTGGGCGGGCTCGCCGTGATGGGCGAGCACGTCGTGCTCCGCCACTCGCTCCCGCTGATCAACCTCGACATCAACGAGTTCACCGACCCCCTCGAGCTGGTCGCCGGCGCGGCCGAGCTGCTGGAGCAGCAGTTCACCGGCCGCGACGACTATTGAACCGGCGCTATTCCCCCGGCCGGGTGCTCCCGGACGACAGGGGGATCACCGCGACGGCGGCGGCCACGGCGAGCCCGGCTCCCACGCCGAGCGCCGCGGTCGCCGTGCCCGTGCCGAGGTAGAGCCCGCCGAGGAGCGCGACACCCAGAGTGCCGCCGAGCTGCTGCACCGCGTTGAGCAGCCCGGCCGCCGAGCCCGTCTCGTGGGGGCGGACCCGGTGCAGGGCCGCGGTGAAGAACGGCACCGTGAACGTCCCCATGCCGAGCCCGCACAACGCCAGCGCGCCCAGCAGCGGCCACGGGTACCCACGCCCCCCGAAGGCGTACCCGGCGACGGCGGCGAGGATCCCCGCCGGCAGCAGGGCCAGCCCGGCGAACATCACGCGCGCGCCGAACTTCGGCACCAGCCGGGCGCCGGCGAACCACGACGACACCGCGAGCCCCGCCGAGAGCGGCAACAGCGTCAGGCCCGCGGTCCGGACGTCGACGCCGAGCCCGAGCTGCAGTTGCATCGGCACCACCTGCATCAGCCCCGTCATCACCGCGAAGAACAGCAGTGACCCGGCAAGCGCCGCCGGGAACCCGCGGTGGGCGAACAGGCTCGGCTCGACCAGCGGCGCGGCCGCGCCGCGCTGCTGGAAGCCGAACACCACCAGCAACGCCGCCCCGGCCGCGAGCAGCCACCGGTTCGTCCCGGCGGGGTCGATCAGCGGATACACGAGCAGCCCGGCACCGGCGACGACGAGCACGGTGCCGGCGAGGTCGAGCCGCGGCCGGACGGCGGCCCGGTCCTCCTGCAGCAGCCGCGCGGCGAAGAGCACCGCGAGCCCCAGCGGGACGTTCACCAGGAACACCGCCCGCCACGACACCGCCTGCGTCAGCAGCCCGCCGAGCAGCGGCCCGGTGACCGCGGACAGGCCCATCACCGGCCCGATGCTGCCCAGCGCCTTCGCGAGTTCGTCACCGTCGAACAGGGCGCGGATGAGGCCGATGGTCTGCGGGATGATCAGCGCCGCCGCCGCGCCTTGGACCGCGCGCGCCCCGATCAGCAGCCCGGCCGTGCCGGAGAGCGCGCAGACCAGCGAAGCGAGCACGAAGCCCGTCACGCCGATCCGGAAGACCCGGGCCCGGCCGAAGATGTCGCCGAGCCGGCCGCCGGTGATCAGGAAGACCGCGAACGGCAGGGTGTAGGCCGCGCTGAACCACGGGATGTCGACGGCGGGGCCGGGCAGATCGACGTGGATGGCCGGGCCCGCGACCTGCACGATCGTGGCGTCGAGCAGGTTCATCGCCTCGGCGACGAGCAGCACGGCCAGTGCGGCCCAGCGCCGCCGGTAACGCGTCATGGTCGGCAAGGGGTGGCTCCTTTCGTTCGGCGCCCACCTTGACGACTGGTCTACGGTTCGTTCCAGCCACTCGGACCAATTAGCGAATTTCTTCCATCCCGTGCGGTTGAATGAGAAATATGACCACCCTGGACGAGGTCGACCGTGCGCTGATCCACGCGCTGCACATCGACGGCCGGGCGCCGTTCACGAAGATCGGCGACGTCCTCGGCGTCTCGACGCAGACGGTGACGCGGCGCTACCGCCGTCTGCGCGCCGAGGCGTCGCTTCGCGTCGTCGGCCTCCCGGACCCGCAACGCGCCGGGCAGGCCGAGTGGATGGTCCGCCTGACCGCAACGCCGCACAGCGCGCAGGACCTGGCCCACGCGCTCGCGCGCCGCGCCGACACCGCGTGGATCAAGCTCATGTCCGGCGGCACGGAGATCTGCGTGAACGTGCACACGCCGGCCGCGAGCGACCACGGGCTGCTGCTGCGGGACATCCCGCGCACCGCGAGTGTCACGGCGGTTTCGGCGCACCAGCTGCTGCACCGCTACTTCGGCGGCCCGACGGCGTGGCTCGGGCGGGCGAACGCCCTCGACGCGGCGCAGATCGCGGCGCTCACGCCGGCGCGTTCCGGCCCGGGCAAGCCGCTGACCGGCGACGACGACGCGCTGATGGCCGCGCTGCAGCAGGACGGCCGCGCGGGCCTCGCGGAACTGGCCACGGCCACCGGCTGGTCCGCGGCGACCGTCGCACGCCGGCTGGCGGATCTCCAGGCCGGTGGCACGGTGTTCTTCGACCTGGAGATCGACCCGGCCCCGCTGGGCGCCACGACGCAGGCGCTGCTCTGGATGGCGGTCGCCCCGGCCCACCTCGACCGGGTGGCGAAGACGCTGGCGACACACCCGGAGCTGGCGCTCGTCGCCGCGACGACCGGCCCGGCGAATCTGGTCGCCCTGGCGCTCTGCCCGGACGCGGCGGCGCTGCACCACTACCTGACCCACCGGCTGGGCGCGCTCGACGCCATCCGGACGTTGGAGACCGCGCCCGTCCTGCGCACCGTCAAGGCCGCCGCTTCCCGCTGAGGGCGCGTCAGGCCGGTTTGCGCGCCAGCACCCGCCCTTGGGGCACCCGCGCGGCCGGGTCGCGCAGCACCTGCGTCAGGACTTCGAACCCCGCGGCGGTCACCAGCTCGCAGACCCGGTCGACCGGCAGCCAGTAGATGTCCAGCGAAAACCCTTCGTGCCCGTAGCCGTCGGTCCGGTGGTGCCGGCGGTCGCCGACGTGGAAGGCGAGCTGCAGGTGGCCGCCCGGGCGCAGGACGCGGAACAGCTCGGCGCACACGGCAGGCAGCCGCTCGGTCGGGGTGTGGATGATCGAATACCAGGCCACCGCACCGGCCAGGCCGCCGTCCGGCAGGTCGAGCGCGAGCAGCGACCCTTCGGAAAACCGCAGGCCAGGGTGGTCGCGGCGGGCGACGGCGAGCATCTCCGGCGACAGGTCGACGCCCGAGACGTCCAGGCCCGCCTCGGCCAGGTAGGCGGTCACGCGGCCGGTGCCGCAGCCCAGGTCGGCGACCGGCCCGCCGCCGTCGGCGCGGACGAGGTCGGCGAACGCGGTGAGCAGCGCGCGGTCCTGGACGTCTTCGGCGATGGGTGGCGCGAACCGGTCGTAGCTTCCGGCCACGATGGCGTAGGTGGCGCGGGTCGGGTTCAGGAAGTGGTCGTCGGTCACGACGCGCACCGTACCGGCGGGCACCGACAATTCCCGACAGTGTCCTAAGTGGACTTCGCCTCGACCAGGTGGTCGAGCATGCCGCGGACGGCTTCGAACTCCCGGACCTCCTGGCGGCAGTCCGGGCACGCCGCGAGGTGCCGCTCCACCCGTGCCGTCTCGGCGGCGTCGAGCAACCCCAGGGTGTACGCCCCGAGGTCGGTCCGGTCGTACCGGCCCATGTATCGCGTCTCCGTTCCGCATCCCGGCAGGGAACGCCCGCACTATCCGATGTCTCCAGGGTCCGGATCGGGACGCGTCATTGGCAAAGTTCCGAGGATTTCTACCCGAACGGCCGACACCTTCAGGCGCCGAACAGCCCATGTGAGTGACAGTGATGGTCACGGATATCACCCGTTCGAACACGCAAAGCTTTTGTGCGACGAACTTCGCCGATTCGGCGTCATGGCTCCCGCACTCGCTCGTCGGACTCGCGTCGGGCAGGGATTTTCCGGCTTCGACCTGAGCAAGAAGGCGATCCGAAACGAGGAGAGCGATGACCGTACGGAGCCACCGGGCGGACGACGTCGTAGACGAGGTCGGGGTGTGGCTGGCCGGGGAGTTCGCGGGGCGGCTCCCCGCCTCGGAGATCGACCGCGTCGTCCGGACGACGCGGCTCGACCTCGAAGAGAGCATCGCGCCGGAGGAGCTCGGGGAGATGCTCCACCGGCTGGGCCGGGCCAGGCTGCAGCGGATCCTGCACCTCCCCCCGGCCGCGCGGGTGAGGATTCCGCAAGCGCGGTGACGGGCCGGGCGGGCCACGCGGACCACAGTGCCGCGTCGCCCGCCTTCGCGGGAAGGTGCCCGTTCCCCGGGCGCCTTCCAAAGGAGCTCAGCCGTTACGTCGCACGTTCGACAAACCCGGCCGTCGGACGCCTCTCCCCGTGAGCGCACGGGGGGCGAAATGAACCACGGCAAAACCGAACCGTGGACGGCCGCGGGAACGTGGTTCACGGCGCTCGTCCAGCGCGAGCATCCGCCCGGGCTGACGTCACCGCAGAAGGTCCTTCGCTGGTTCACCCACCCGCTGCGCAGATCGGCGTGGCGCCGGCTCTTGGGGTTCCCCTGCCGAACTGAACAACGCGGCAGGGACGTTCGCGCAAACCCGTTGCCCGGAACGCCGAAAATCTTGACTGGACTAGACCAATCTGCTCTAGTGACCGTGTCCCGTTCGTCTCGGCCGGATGAGCACACCCACCTTCGACGCCGGGCGCCTGCCGCGCCCGGGTTCCGTCGTGGCCGAAGGAGTGAGCGAGTCTTGAGAAGACGTCTTGTCGCGGTCCTGTCCGCTGTCGCCGCCGTAGCCGGGCTCGTGTTCGGCGTGCCCGCGTTCACCGGGCAAGCTTCGCAGGCGGCCGCCGCCGCGTGCAGTGCGCCGAACTGGGTTGCGGGCCAGTGGTACGACGTCGGCGCGGTCGTGCGCTACACCAACGGTGGCTACTACCGGGCGAAGAACGCCAATCCGGGTTACGACCCGATCATCAGCACCTGGTACTGGGAGCCCTACAGCTGTGACGGCGGGGGCGGCACCACCTGCAGCTACCCGAACTGGGTGGCCGGCCAGTGGTACGACGTCGGTGCGATCGTGCGCTACACCAACGGTGGCTACTACCGGGCGAAGAACGCCAATCCGGGTTACGACCCCGTCATCAGCACCTGGTACTGGGAGCCCTACGACTGCGGCGGCGGCACGAACCCCGGCAACCCGGGCGCGTTCGTCGTGAGTGAAGCCCAGTTCAACCAGATCTTCCCCGGCCGGAACTCCTTCTACACCTACAGCGGCCTCACCGCGGCCCTGTCCGCCTACCCCGGCTTCGCCAACACCGGCGACGACACGGTGAAGAAACAGGAAGCCGCCGCGTTCCTCGCCAACGTCAGCCACGAAACCGGCGGACTCGTCTACATCGTCGAACAAAACACCGCCAACTACCCGCACTACTGCGACACCAGCCAACCCTACGGCTGCCCGGCCGGCCAGGCCGCCTACTACGGCCGCGGCCCGATCCAGCTGAGCTGGAACTTCAACTACAAAGCCGCCGGCGACTCGCTCGGCATCGACCTGCTCGGCAACCCCTACCTCGTCGAACGAGACGCGGCCGTCGCCTGGAAAACCGGACTCTGGTACTGGAACACCCAAAGCGGCCCCGGCACCATGACCCCGCACAACGCCATGGTCAACGGCCGCGGGTTCGGCGAAACCATCCGCAGCATCAACGGCTCCATCGAATGCAACGGCGACAACCCCGCCCAGGTCGAGAGCCGCGTCTCGAAGTACCGGCAGATCAGCTCGATCCTCGGCGTCGACCCCGGCGCGAATCTCTACTGCTGATCCCGCTGAACTGACGCGGGCGGGGTGCGCCGGGCCGCGGCGCACCCCGCCCGCTTGCTCAGCGGGCGAGCCGGTCGCCGATCAGCCGGATGACCGCCGCGGCGTGGTCGTTGAGGTAGAAGTGGCCACCCGGGTACGTCTTCAGCTCGAAGCCCGCGGAGGTGCGCTCCGCCCACTGCCGCGCCTCGGCTTCGGTGACCTTGGGGTCGCGGTCGCCGACCAGCGCGACGATCGGGCAGCCGACGTCCGGGCCGGGGCGGTAGTGGTAGAGCTCCGCGGCCTTGTAGTCGCTGCGCAGCGCGGGCAGCACCATGCGGCGGATGTCCACGTCGTCCAGCACCGACGTGTCGGTGCCGCCGAGCCGCTTGACCTCGGCCAGCAGTTCTTCGTCACCCTTTTCGTGCACCCGCTCGTCGCGGGACGCCGACGGCGCTCGGCGGGCGGAGACGAACAGGCAGAGCAGCCGCGTGCCCCGCGCTTCGAGCCGCCGCGCGACCTCGAAGGCCAGGCTGGCGCCCATGCTGTGGCCGAAGAACGCCACCGGCCCGGTGGTCTCCGCGGCGAGCACGTCCGCCAGCCGGTCGGCCAGCACGAACAGGTCGTCCACCGGCGCTTCGGCGTGCCGGTCCTGACGGCCCGGGTACTGCACGGCCAGCACCTCCACCGCGGGCGCCAACGCCGCCGAAACCGGGTGGAAGTAGCTCGCCGATCCCCCGGCGTGCGGGAAGCACACGAGCCGCGCCGCGGCGGCCGGCGCCGGGTGGAAACGCCGGACCCACTCCGAGGCGTCGAGGGAAATCGTCATGGCCCCCAATCTGGCAGGCCGCCGGGGCGGCGTCGACCCCTAACGTGCGCAGTACTGGGGTGGCCGGCCCCGGGATGCGGCCGGGGCCTGCCGGTCCTCCCTCCTCAGCCGGGGTTCACTCCGCCCGCCACAGCGCCGGAACGGCCGGAGGCTCCCAGCCCGGCTGGGCGGTGTGCGCCTGCAGGCAGACGTAACCCCGGCCGCCGTAGGTGACCCGGATACCCGCCGCGTACGCGGTGCCCGCCGCCCACGACGTGCCCCCGGGCGGCGTGGAGGGCGGTGTGGAGGACGGCGTCGACGTCGGGGTCTGCGGGACGTCGAGCACGAAGTCGAAGGCGGCCTCCTTCGCGGAGCCGTTGTCCCGCACGGTCATCAGCAGCCGGGCGTCGAAGATCGTGTCGGTGTTGTTGCGCGGCTCGCCGGGGAAGTAGAGCTGCGTGGTCAGGACCGGCCGGCCGGGCGCCTGGACCTTCACGTGGATGTGCCGGGTCCGGCCCGGGTAGAGGCCCGGCACGATCGTGGACAGCGTGAACGCGCCCTGGGCGTTGGTGTACTGGTGCCCGCGGAAGGTGTAGCCGGTGTTGTCGTACGCGCCGTTGACGTCGGCCTGCCAGAAGTCCAGCAGCGCGCGGTTCACCGGCAGGCAGGCGCGGCCGAAGACGTACCCGGTCACCGTCAGCCGGGTCCCCGGCGTTCCGGGTGTGACGAGGTTGGTCCGTTCCGGTGAGTTCGGCTTGAAGTAGGGGCCCTCGGTCTGCGCGATCGTCGGATCGTCGTCGTCGTGGCACGCCGGGGTCAGCTCCGGGACCTTCCCGCCGGCGGCGTTCGTGCGGGCGAGCGCCGGGCCGCCGATCAACGCGACCGGCGCGGCGACACCGGCGGCGAGCGCGGCCTTCAGCACCGTTTTGCGGCTGAGCTTGTTCTCTGCGTCCATGCCTGCTCCTCGTGGGGGCCTCTGGGATGCCCTTGAACGTAGGCAGCGCACCGGGTGGGCGGCGATGGACTGGATCGGTCAGTCGTGGTGAATCTCGCCGCCGCGCCGGAAGTCGCCGGGGCTCAGCCCGGTTTCCCGGCGGAAGAACCGGCAGAAGTAGGCCGGGTCGGTGAACCCCACGCGGCTGGCGACCTGCCGGACCGTGAGGTCCGTCCGGAGCAGGAACCGCTGCGCCTCCCGGGTCCGGGCCTCCCGCAGCAGCTGCGCGGCGGTGCGGCCGGTCGCGGCCTTCACCGCCTCGGTGAGGTGCCCCGGGGTGACGCCGAGGCGGTCGGCGTGCGCGCGCACCGACCACAGCCCCGGCTCGGGGCGGCCGGCGAGCCGGACGAATTCCGCCGCCACCGCGCCGGCGGGCGCGGACGACGGCGGGCCCAGCAGCCGTCCCGCCCGCACGACCAGGACGTGCACCAGCGCCCGCAGCACCGACTCGGCGCCGTCCCCGCCGCGGCGGTATTCGTCCTCCAGATCGGCGATCACCCGCGTGATCCGGGCGTCGGCGTGGTCGTCCAGGCGCAGCCACGGCCGTTCGCTCAGCCGGCGCAGGAGCTCGCGATCGGCCGGGTGGTCGAGGAGGAAGTCGTCGGTGAACAGCACGACGTGCCCGGTGAGGTCCCGGATGCCGGCCCACTGGTGCACCTGCCCGGGCGCGATGACGCCGAGGTGCGGCGGCCGCAGCGGCCAGCGCGCGGTGTCGACGACGTGCGCGCCGGTGCCGCCGGTGACGTGGACGAGCTCGTGGAAGGTGTGCCGGTGCGGGAACTCGGCCCGCGACAGCGGCCCGATCGTGTCGAACGTGCCGACGGCGAACGGTGGCGCGTGCGGGGCCGGCACCTCCAGGCGGTGCATCGGCAGCTCCCCCGCCCGCGGCGGCGGGCAGGGCGTCCCCGGCGGAACGGTCGTACCGCGCATGGCCGAAAAGTCTAAACCAATGCACGGGCGCTGCGCCGGTTTTGCCCCGAAGATCGCAATCCGATCGTCGGGTGCCGGACACGAAAGCGGGGCCGGTCCACAATGGACCGGCCCCGTTCGGTGGTACTGGTTACGCGCGGCTGCGGCGCCGGTTCAGCAGCAGCATCAGCGCGCCGCCGCCGAGCAGCAGGCCGCCGATGGTGAACGGAACCGCGGCGTCGACACCGGTGTTGGCCAGGTCGCCGCCACCGGACTGCGCGCCACCCGGGGTGGTCGGCGCCGGGCTGGTGGCCGGGGCACCCGCCTCGGTCCAGCTCGCGGCCGCCTTCGCGGTCACCTGGGTCTTCTCCGAGTCGGCGACGATCAGCGACTGCGCCGGCTTCTTCGCGTAGTTCTCGGCGACGAACAGGCGGCCGGTGTCCAGCTCACCGGTGACCTTCAGCGAGAACGAGCCCTTGCCCGGCTTGGTGCCGGCCGGGACGTCGACGAACAGCTTGCTGCCGTCCTTGACGTCCGCGGTCTTCAGCTCCTTGCCGTCGGTGTCGGTGACCTTGACGCCCTCGGGCAGCTCGGTCGTGAGCGACGTGATGTCCCCGGACGTGGCCACCTCGAACGGGCCGATCTTGGTGCCCGCCTGGCCTTCGGTCTTCGGCGACGCGACGTTCAGCGTCGGCTTCGGCTGCGCGCCGAGACCCTTGTTCTGGTCGCCGATCAGGTAGCTGTACAGCGCGGCGACGTCCGCGTTGGCCTCGGCCGGGTTGTTCTCGGCCAGCGGCTTCTGCAGGTTGAGGTTCACGCCGTCGCTGAAGTGCCACACCGCCGCCTGCGTCGCGGCGATCGCCTCGCGCTCGGAGATGCCGTCGTGCGCTTTGACGCCCTGCTTGCCGAGGGTGCCCTCCAGCGCGTCCAGCTTGACGCCCGGGTAGCCGTGGTGCAGCACCCAGTTGATCTTGTCGCTGTTCTTCTGGAAGGGCGAGTCGGCGGCGGGGTACTTGTTCCACGGCCGCTCGACCATGTCGACGTCGGTGCGCATGCCGACGGTGATCTGCACGCAGTAGAGCTTGAGCGAGCTGCCGTCCGACAGCTTGAAACCGAACAGCTTGGTGATGTAGTCACCACCGCCGTCGAGGTTGATCCGGTAGCCGACGGTGCCCGCGTTCTCGCTGACCCGGCCGCGCGCGGCGCCGTCATCCGCGAGGGCCGAGGGAGCGCCGACCATGACCGCGGCGGCCGCGGCGAGCACCGCGATCCCGCCACGCACGAAAGCTGACCTGACCTGCATAAATCTCCTATCCGTGCCCGAACCACGCCGTTAGGGCCGCGTGAGAACAATCCCCGACCACGGCGGCCACCGATTCGGGTGAGTGATCACCCGGTCAAGCGACATCGGAGCATACACAGACCACACAGGGGCTACGGAGGGTGCCCCCGCAAACACGGATTCCCCAAAAAACGCCACTAAATGGCGTGAGATCAGGCGCCGGAATACCCCTTGAGCAAAATCTCGGCGATCCTGGTGGTGGTCTCCCTGCCGACCTCGTCGCCGTCCCGGATGACCTGGGTGTTGTTCATCAGGGCCAGGGTGTACCGCTCGTCCGGCCCGGCGAAACCGACCGAGTTCATGATCCACGAGCCGTCGTCGTTGTCGTCGGACCAGCCGTTCTTGTTCCCCGGCCGGGCGGCTTCCCCGGCGCCCCAGACCCCCCACTGCTGGTTGACGTCCACCGTGCGCAGCTCCCGCACGAGGTAGTGGCGGTGCCGCGCGGGCAGGCGGGTCAGGACGTAACCGATCAGCCGGTCCAGGTCGTCGGCGGTGGTGAGGATCCAGCCCCAGTGGTGCGGGTGCCGGTCGCTGAACCGCATGTCGGCCAGCCCGTAGGCCGGGAACCGCCGGGCGAACTCGGCCTCGCCGCCGTAGCGGGTCCACAGCACGTGGGCGGCGTCGTCATCGCTGGAGTGCAGCATCCGGTGCATCAGGTCGCGGTCCTCGGCGGTCAGCGTGACCGCGCCGGAATCGTCCCGCAGCAGCAGGTCGACGGCCATGGCCAGCTTCGGCGTCGAGCAGGCCCAGATCAGCGTGCCGGCGGCCGGGTTGCGGTAGACGGCCCCGGTCCGCCGGTCCCGCAGCACGATCCCGGTCACCCCCGGCCGGCTGTCGGCGTAGGCCTGCGCGCGCCCCATCCGCACCCGCAGCTCCCGGTCGACGGGTGCGGATGGGGTGCCCGGGTCCGCCGCGGGCAGCAGCGCGAAGGCCGCCAGTACCGCGGTGAGCAGCAGTTTGCCCATGAAGTCCCCCGGCGAAGACGAGCGGGTGTTTCCACCCTGAAGACTCGCACGGACAGCGGGGAGCGCGCTCAGCGCGTCGGCACCGGATCCCTCGTGCAGGCGCTCGCCGACGTCCCGGTCAGCCGGGCTCCACTCACGGCTTGACGGCCAGCAGGTGGGCCCGGAAGCCCTCGCCGTACGTCTTGGTCGGCGTGCCGTTGTAGTCCTCGATCAGCACGTTGCCGCCACTGCAGCCCCACGGGTTCCACGTCCAGGCGGTGTAGCCGAGGCCGTGCGCGTCCAGCCAGGCCAGCACCTGGTCGATGTAGTCGTGCGCGCAGCTGTTCTGGCCGATTTCGCCGGCCTGCACCGGGACCTGCGCGGCGACCGTCCCGATCTGGCTGTCCCAGCAGGACACCGTGACGCAGGCGTTGAAGTTGTAGGAGTGCCAGGACGCCACCACGTTGCCCGCCGGGTCCACGGGGCGGTAGGCCAGCCACTGGGTGAGGTCGTTGGTCCAGGTCAGCCCGGCGGTCATCACCACGTTCTGCGCGCCGGTCGCGCGGACGGCGTCGACCAGTTCCTGCATCCCCGCCACGGGGTAGCCGATCCCCGTGCAGGTGCCGCCGTCACGCAGGCACCGCCACGCGGCGGCCGCGTCGGACCAGTTGGCGGCCGCGTCCGGGTAGGGCTCGTTGAACAGGTCGAACACCACGGCGTTGTCGCCCTTGAACGCGGTGGCCACCTGGGTCCAGAAGGCCGGCGCGTACTGCCGGTCGGGCATCGGCTTCTGGCAGGTCGCGTTGACGTCGGTGCAGGCGGAGCTGGTGCCGGTGTACTGGCCGTGCGTCCAGTGCAGATCGAGGATCGGGTTGATCCCGTTGGCCTCCAGCAGCTTCGCGTAGTCCTTGACGGCCTGCTGGTAGGGGGCGCCGCTGGGCGAGCCGGACAGGCCGAGCCAGCAGTCCTCGTTCAGCGGGATCCGCACCGCGTGGATGTTCCAGGCCTTCATCGCGTCGACCGACGCCTGGTCGACCGGGCCGCTGTCCCAGACGCCCTTGCCCTGCACGCAGGCGAACTCGCCGCTGGACCGGTTGACCCCGAGCAGCCGGTAGGTCTTCCCGTCGGCGGTGAGCAGCTTGTTGCCCGAAACGTGCAACGCGGGCGCCGGACCGGGCGGCGGTGGCGTCGTGGTGGTGGTGGTGGTGGTGGTGGGCGTGGTGGGCGTCGTCGGTTTCGTGATGGGGGTCGTCTGCGTGGTCGGCGGCACCCCGGTGCACATGGCGCCGTTGACGGCGAAGTCGGTCGGCGTGGTGTTGGTGCCGCTGTAGGAGAAGTTCGCGCCGGTGCTGACGGAGCCGTTCGCCGGGATGGTGCCGTTCCAGCTCGCGTTGGTCACGGTGACCCGGTTGCCGGCCTGCGTCCACGTGCCCATCCAGCCCTGCTGGAGGGTCTGGTTCCCGGCGTAGGAGTAGGTCAGCGTCCAGCCGTCCACGGCCGAGGAGCCGAGGTTGCTGATCCCCACCGCGAGGCTGAAACCGCTTCCCCAGTCGTTGGCCGAGTAGGTGACGCGGCAGGCGAACGCCGCGCTCGTCTCACGCGCCGACGACACCGCGGTCGTCGACGTGACGACCCCGGCGGCGGCCGCGAGCCCCGCAACCGCAAGCACGACAGAACGTTTTCCGGCTCTTCCCCACATCGGCACTCCCTTGTGCACACTGACGGCAAGAACGGCACGCGCCGTCTGGGAGCGTTCCCAGACGTCCGCCCACACCGTCGCTTCCCGGCCCGGCGTTGTCAATCACCAAGGTCGGGAAACCGGCCGATTCCGGCGAACAGCCCCCGGCGCCTTCGACCATCGACCGCAGGCGGCTCCCCCGGCCGGAGTCACCGGCTCGAAGGTCAACTGCCGGTCCGGTATTCGCCGAAGACCTCGGCGAGGACGCGACGCGCGTTCACGGCTTCTTCGCCGGCCCGGCCCAGGGTCCGGGCGCAATCGGCGAGCGTCTTCCACAGCGCCCAACCGCGGCCACGCGCCCAGGTCTCGTCGTCCACGGACAGGCGCTCGCGGAACGCCTGCCTGCCGTCGGCGGTCAGCAGCGTCCAGGCGATGGCCGTGTCACAGGACGGGTCGCCGACACCGCAGGTCCCGAAGTCGATGACGGCCGCCAGTTCCCCGGCGCCGAGCAAGAGGTTTCCCGGTGCGACGTCGCCGTGGAACCAGACGTCCCGGCCGTCCCAGCGCGCGTCCAGCGCGGTCTTCCAGATCTCGCGGGCCAAGGCGACGTCGACGTGACCGTCCAGCGCCGTGAGCGCGCGCTGGACCACCGGCTCGTAGGTGCGCAATGTGGCGCCCCGGAACCAGTTGTGCTTTCCCGGTTGTGGACCACCGGCGGGATCGACGTCCTGCAAAGCGGCCAGGAACCCGGCCAGGTCGACGGCGAGGCGGACGGGGTCGGAAATCCGGTCCGGGCTCGCGGGTTCGCCGTCGAGCCACCGGTGAACCGACCACGAAAAGGGGTACTCCGCGCCGGGTTTCCCGTGCGCCAGCGGGACGGGGATGGGCAACGGCAGCCGGGGCGCGAGCGCCGGAAGCCACCGCTGTTCCTTGTCGACCGCCAGAGCGTATTCGGACGCGCTGGGCAGCCGCGCGAGCATTTCGTCGCCGAGGTGAAAGGTGAAGTTGTCCCAGCCGCCCTGGGAGACGGGCCGGACCGGGAGGCCGGCCCATTGCGGGAATTGACCGGCGATCAACCGGCGGACCAGGTGCGCGTCGACCGTGACGCGCTGGGGCACGGGACCGAGATCCGGGATGCTGTTCAAGAAACGTCCTTGCCTGATCAGGGAAATCGAAGAATGCGTCGAGCATATGCCGGCGATATCCCGCGCTGCCTAGGCTCCGGCTCATGAACAGGCGCCCCTGGCTCAGCGCGCGGCTGAAACTCACCATCAGCTACGCCGGGTTGCTCCTGATCGCCGGCGCCGTCCTGCTGGCCGTGGTGTGGGTGTCCCTGCTGCGCTACGTACCCGACAACGACCAGGGCCTGCTCGGAATCTCCCCCAACCGCTACCTGCTGGTGCGCATGTTCACCCCCGCCGCGGCCACCGCGCTCGCGTTCCTGCTGGTGTTCGGCATCCTGGGCGGCTGGCTCCTCGCCGGCCGGATGCTCGCCCCGCTCACCCGGATCGCGGACGCGGCCCGGCTGGCGGCGAGCGGCTCACTGGCCCACCGGATCCGCCTGGGCGGCCCCGGCGACGAATTCCGCGAACTCGCCGACGTGTTCGACACGATGCTCGAACGACTCGAATCCCACGTCGGCGAACAGCAGCGGTTCGCCGCGAACGCCTCGCACGAGCTGCGCACCCCGCTGGCCATTTCGCAGGCCATCCTCGACGTCGCCCGCAACGACCCGACGTACGAAAGGGGCGAGCTGATCGAACGCCTACGCACGGTCAACACGCGGGCGATCGACCTCACCGAAGCCCTCCTGCTGCTCAGCCACAGCGACCGCAGGAACTTCACCCGTGAGCCGGTCGACCTTTCCCTCATCGCCGAAGAAGCCGCCGAAACGCTGCTCCCCCTGGCCGAACAGCGCCGGATCACGCTCGCCGTCACCGGCGAGGCGGCCCACGCGGCCGGGTCCGCGGCGCTGCTCCTGCGTATGGTGACGAACCTCGTCCAGAACGCGATCGTGCACAACCTCCCGGCGGGCGGCACGGTGACGGTCCACACCGAACCGCGGCGGTACGCGAGCGTGCTGCGGGTGGAGAACACCGGCTGCCCGCTGCCGCCGGAACTGGTCCCGACGCTCACCGAGCCCTTCCAGCGGGGAACGGAACGGGTACGCACGGACGAGCACGCGGGCGTCGGCCTCGGGCTGGCGATCGTGCACAGCATCGTCGGGGCACACGACGGAATGCTCGAGCTGGCTCCCCGCCCGGCCGGCGGGCTCGTCGCCACGGTCCGCCTTCCGGCCCACCGGTAGGGGCCGTCGCCAGGGCGCTTCCGGTCGGTCGAAAAGTTCGGGATCGATTCAGTAAATTCTGCTAGCCTCGCGCTGTCTCGCGGCTCACCGTGGCGCCGCCCCGCTACGTGAACTCACCGAGGAGCGCAATGACCGCCATCGTCCGGACCAAGGGCCGCGAAGTGCTGGACAGCCGGGGCAACCCGACCGTCGAGGTCGACGTCGAGCTGGCGGACGGTTCGCTCGGCCGGGCCGCGGTGCCCTCGGGCGCCTCCACCGGCACCAAAGAAGCGGTCGAGCTGCGGGACGGGGACGAGTCGCGGTTCCACGGCAAGGGTGTGCGCAAGGCCGTCGACGCGGTCAACACCGAGATCGCCGAGGCGATCGTGGGCATGGACGCCGAAGCGCAGGCGGCGGTCGACCGGACGCTGATCGCGCTGGACGGCACCGCGAACAAGGCCCGGCTCGGCGCGAACGCCACCCTGGGCGTATCGCTCGCCGTGGTCAAGGCCGCCGCGGCCGCCCATTCGCTGCCGCTCTACCGGTACGTCGGCGGGGTGTTCGCGCACCTGCTGCCGATGCCGATGATGAACATCATCAACGGCGGCGCGCACGCGGACAACCCGATCGACTTCCAGGAGTTCATGATCGGCCCGGTCGGCGCGACGACGTTCGCCGAGGCGGTGCGGATGGGTTCCGAGGTGTTCCACACGCTGCGCAAGTCGCTCCACGACGCCGGGCACAGCACCAACGTCGGCGACGAAGGCGGGTTCGCGCCCAACCTCAGCTCGGCCGACGAGGCACTGGAGTTCGTGTTGCGGGCGATCGAGCAGTCCGGCTACACCCCCGGCGAGGACATCGCCCTGCTGCTCGACCCGGCCGCGTCGGAGTTCTACACCGGCGAGGTCTACGACTACACGGGTGAAGGCCGCAAGCGGAGCGTCGAAGAGCACGTCGCCTACCTCGCCGAGCTCACCACCCGCTACCCGATCGTGTCCATCGAGGACGGTGTCGCCCAGGACGACTTCGCCGGGTGGACGCAGCTCACCGAGACCATCGGCGAGCGCGTCCAGCTCGTCGGCGACGACGTCTTCTGCACCAACGTGAACCTGCTGACCGACGGCATCAAACGCGGCATCGGGAACTCGATCCTGGTCAAGGTCAACCAGATCGGCACGCTGACCGAGACGCTGACCACCGTCGAGACGGCGCACAAGGCGGGCTACTCCGTGGTCATGTCCCACCGCTCCGGTGAGACCGAGGACACCACGATCGCCGACCTCGCCGTCGCCACCAACTGCGGCCAGATCAAGACCGGCTCGCTGTCCCGCGCCGATCGCACCGCCAAGTACAACCAGCTCATCCGCATCGAAGAAGAGCTCGGCTCCGAGGCGCGCTACGCCGGCGCGAGCACGATCAGCGGCCGCCGCTGACTCACCGCGGCCCGCGGGCGGGTCTCACCGGTGGTGGCGCGGCGCCCGGACGGTTCGGGCGCCTGAGCGCTGCTCGCGCCGGGGGGCCGGTGCGGAGGCGGGTTCGGTGTCGGTGTCGTCGTCGGCCCAGAGGCCCGGGGTGTACACCGGCTGGCGGAACAAGCTCCCGTACCGGCTGTCCTGGGGCGTGGTGAGCGCTCCGGGGGCGGGCTGCTCGATGACGGGGTGGCTGAACAGCGAGCTGTGCAGTGTGGAACTGGTAATGGGAGGATCCTTTCGTGGCCGCCACCAGTGGTGGCGTAGTTCAGGAGGCAGCGATACGCCGCCGTCGGTCTCGAGAGCGTGCTGCGTGACTTCGCGGCTGGTTTGCAACGCGGTCGGGTCACGGAGTGCGGAGCCGAGGCAGCGCGGGCTTGACCACTTGCGCACGAAATGCTCTCGGACACCACCCAGCGTACACGACGACCGCGCTGGGTGTGTTAAGACTGGTGTTCTAGCAAAGGGGCCCCCCGTGGACCAGCTCAGTCTCGGCGTCGTCGCGCATTCCCGGAAAGAGAACGAACGGCGGCTGCCGATCCACCCGCACCACCTCGACCGGATCGACGCCGATCTCCGGGAAACCATCTACCTCGAACACGGCTACGGCGAACCCTTCGGCGTGCCCGACGAACAGCTGGCGGGCGCCGTCGCGGGCCTGCGCACGCGGGAGCAGCTCATCGCCGAGTGCGACGTCCTCCTGCTGGCCAAGCCGTTGCTCGAGGACGTCGCCGAACTGCGGACCGGTCAGGTGCTGTGGGGCTGGCCGCACTGCGTGCAGGACGCCGAGCTGACCCAGCTGGCCATCGACCGGCAGCTGACCGTGATCGCCTTCGAGGCGATGAACCACTGGCGGCGCGACGGCTCGTTCGGACTGCACGTCTTCCACAAGAACAACGAACTGGCCGGCTACTGCTCGGTACTGCACGCCCTGCAGCTGATCGGGTCGACCGGGGACTACGGCCGCCGGCTGCGGGCCGTGGTGATCGGCTTCGGTGCGACGGCACGCGGCTCGGTGACCGCGCTGAACGCCCACGGCATCCACGACGTCGAAGTCCTCACCGCCCGCGGCCTCAGCGCGGTCGGCTCGCCGATCCACTCCGCGACGATGGTGCACTTCGACCACGACGTGAACAACCCGGGCGACCCCCGCCGCAGCCACGCCCACACCGACCACGGCCGGGTGCCGCTGGCCGGCTTCCTCGCCGAGCACGACATCGTCGTCAACTGCGTGCTCCAGGACACCGACGCGCCGCTGACCTTCCTCGTCGAAGAGGACCTCGCCGCCTTCGCCCCGGGCAGCCTCATCGTCGACGTCTCCTGCGACGAAGGCATGGGCTTCAGCTGGGCCCGGCCCACGACCTTCACCCAGCCGGCCTTCCCGGTCGGCAACGGCGTCACGTACTACGCCGTCGACCACAGCCCGTCCTACCTGTGGAACTCGGCGACCTGGGAGATCAGCGAAGCGTTGCTGCCGCACCTGCGGGCCGTCCTTTCCGGACCGTCCAAATGGGACGGCGACGAAACCCTCCGGCGCGCCATCGAAGTCCGGGACGGCACGATCCGCAACCCCGCGATCCTGTCCTTCCAGCGGCGCTCACCGGATTACCCGCACCCCCACCGCTGAGCGCCGGCTTCAGGGCACCGGGACCGTCCACAGCAGACGGGTGCCGCCTTCGGCCGCGCGATCGAGCCGCAACGACCCGCCCGCTTCCGCGGCACGCTGCCCGAGGTTGCGCAGCCCGCTGCGCGCCACGGATTCCGGCATCCCGATCCCCGTGTCCGAGACTTCGATGACCAGATCCCCGTCCACGGACACGGTGACCGCGAGCTCCGCCGCACACGCGTGCCGCAGGACGTTGCTGACTGCCTCGCGGACGACGGCCTCGGCGTGCTCGGCCAGTCCGGCGGGCACCCGGTCGAACGCTCCCGCCAGCCGGACCGTCGTGCGGATCGCGGAATCGGCGCACGCGTCGGTGATCGCGTTCTGCAGGCGGGCCCGCAGGCCCCGCCCGGCACCCGGCTGGGCGTGCAGGGCGAAGATCGCGCTGCGGATCTCCTCGATGACGTCCTGGAGCTGGTCGATGTGCTGGGTCAGCCGGCCGGTGACCGCGGGCGAGTCCGTCCGGCGGCGGGTGCCCTCGAGCCCGAGGCCGACCGCGAACAGCCGCTGGATGACGTGGTCGTGCAGGTCGCGGGCGATCCGGTCGCGGTCCACCACCACGTCCAGCTCCCGGCGGGCGGCCTGGCTTTCGGCGTCCCGCAGCGCCAGCGCGGCCTGGTCAGCGAACGCGGACAGGACCTGCAGCTCATGCTCGTCGAACCGCGCCGCCCCGGGAGCGCGGATCGCCAGGAGCACCGCCGCGCCTGACCGCGAGCCGGACCGCAACCGCACCACCAGCGCCGGCCCGAGGCCCACGCCGAGGCCGTCGGCCAGGTCGTCCACCAGGGTCGGCACGCTGCGCGGCACGTGGTCGCGCAGCACCGCCCCCGACGTCGACCCGTCGAGCGGGATCCGGCGGCCGGTCAGCGCTTCGGCGTCCGGGCCGGCGCACACCGTGACGACCAGTGCCCCACCGGGCGACTCGGGCAGCGCGATGAGTGCGTCGTCGGCGCCGGTGAGTTCGGCGGCGCGGCTCGCGACCAGGCGCAGCACCTCCCGGACGTCCGCGCCGCCCAGTAGCTCGGCGGCGATCTCCCCGGTCGCTTCCAGCCACCGCTGCCTGTTCCGGCTCTCTTCGTAGAGCCGCGCGTTGTCGACGGCGATGCCGGCCGCCGCCGCGAGCGCGACGATCGCCCGTTCGTCGTCGCCGGTGAACGGCTGCTCGCCGCCGAGGTACAGCCGGCCGAGGATCGCGCCGCGCACCAGGAGCGGGACACCGAGGAAGCTCCCCATCGGGGGGTGGCCCGGCGGGAAGCCGCACCCCCGGCCGGCGGCCAGGTCGGCCGCCCGCACCGGCGCCCCGCCGGTCACGAGCGCGCCGAGCAGCCCGTGGCCGTCCAGTGGCGGGCCGATCCGGTCGCGCGTGGCGTCGTCGACGCCGGTGACGGCGAACGCGGTCGTCCGGCCGTCCTCGTCGAGCAGGGCTAGCGCGCCGTACCGGGCGCCGACCAGGCCGGCGGCTTCGGTGACGATCCGGTGCAGCGTGGTCTCGAGCTCCAAACCGGCGGAGAAGGCGAGGACGGCCGCCGGCAGCGCGTCCATCCGGTCCCGGCCCGACGTCGTTGCTTCGGGCATGTCACCACAGTGGCACAGGGACCCGGCCCGCGGCGGGATCCGGGCGTACCGAACCGGGTTCGCAACCGACGACCTTCGCCCGGCCGCGGAGGCCGTTCGGCACTTGGCGAAGCCCCCGTCCCCGGCGGACGGTGAAAGCGCATCCAGCAATCCAGGAGTTCGGAGCCGTCCCATGAAGACCGGTGTCATGCCCGTCGGGCACCTCAGCGAAACCCAGGTGCGATCGGTCCTGCTCGCGGCCACGGCTCCACCGCCCCTGCGGAACGCCCGGCCGTGGCGGTTCCAGTGCACGCCGGACTCCATCGAGCTGTACGCCGACCCGCTCACCACCGGCACCGACAGCGAGCAGCGGGAACGGCTCCTGGACTGCGGGGCCGCGCTGCTGAACCTCCGGCTCGCGATCAAGGCGCAGGGCAGCCACGCCGACGTACAGCTGTTCCCCTCCGCGGGCCGGCCCGACCTGCTCGCCGTCGTGCGGCCGCAGGGGTACGAAACGATCGCCCCGCTCGACGGGGAACTCGTGGCGGCCATCGCCGACCGGCAGAGCAACCGGCGGCCCTTCACCGCCGCTGTCGTGCCCGCCGCGGTGCAGCGGCAGCTCCGGCGGGCGGCCGAGGTGGAACGCGCGTGGCTGGCCACCATCACCGCCGAGCAGGTGCCGCAGCTGCGCGAGATCATGCGCCACACGGAAGTTCCGCCGGCGACGCCCGGGCCCGGCGGCGGGACGGACCTCGACCTCGAACCCGACCGGCTGGTCGTGGTCATCGGCTCGCTGCGCGACACCGCGCTCGCCCGGTTCCAGGCCGGCCAGGCCATGCAGCGGGTCCTGCTCACGGCCACCGCGGCGGGGCTCTCGGCGGCGCTCTCCTCGCAAGCGATGGCGGTGCCGGCGACCCGGCGCGAGCTGCGCCAGCTGCTCGGCGGCGGGCTCTGGCCCCAGATCATGCTGCGCCTCGGCCACGGCACCGCCGTGCCGTCCCTGGCGCCCACGCAGCTCGAGGACGTCGTGATCAGCGACGAGCACCCGTTCCCCGCTAGCCGCCCGGACGGCGTTGCGCGCCGTGGATTCCGGTGACCAGCACCGCCGCCTGGGACCGGCGCTCCAGCCCGAGCTTCGCCAGCAGGCGGGACACGTAGTTCTTGACCGTCTTCTCGGCCAGGAACATCCGCTCGGCGATCTGCCGGTTCGTCAGGCTTTCCCCGAGGAGGTCCAGGAGGACGAGCTCCTGCTCGCTCAACCCCGCGAGCGGGCCCGGCTTCCCGGTCTTCGCCCGCAGCTCGGCGACCAGCGCGGCGACCGCCCGGCCGTCCAGCAGGGTCTCCCCCGTCCCCACCCGGCGGATGGCGTCGACCAGCTGCAGCCCCTTCACGTCCTTGATCACGTACCCCTCGGCACCGGCCAGGACCGCCTCGACCATCGAATCCTCGTCGGTGAAGGAGGTCAGCATCAGGCACCGCAGACCGGGCAGCGCCGCGCGCAGGTCGCGGCACAGCTCCACCCCGTTCCCGTCGGGCAGCCGGACGTCCAGCACGGCCACGTCCGGGCGCAGCGCGGGCACCCTGACGATGGCCTCGGCCACCGACGAAGCCTGCCCGACGACGGTGAGGTCGGTTTCGTCATCGATGAGTTCGGCGACCCCGCGCCGCACGAGTTCGTGGTCGTCGACCAGGAAGACCGTGATGACGTGCCGGTCGTGCCGCGTGCTGTCCTCCACAGCCCCAGGCTACGCCCGCCCACGTCGAACGGCCCCGGAACAGAGGTCCCGCGACTCTGGGCCGCGCGGCGCACGGCGACTACGCTGGAGCGACGACACCGCTCCGGGCCCTGCGCGCCGCGACGGGGTCTCGCCGGCCGGGGCCGAGGCACCGGCCGTCGCGGCGACGGCCCGGCGTGCACCCGGGTCCGCCCTTTGCCCTAAAAGGACAGTGCACTGTGGACCCGGCGGCTCGCCGGATCCGTAGGAGGCACCATGAACGGCGTCACTCCGCCGGTGCGAGCGCTGCTCCCGGACGGCGAAGTCGCCTGGGTGCGCAAGCTGGCAGCCCACGACGCCGCCGCGGTCCTCGCCCTGCGGGCCCGGCTCTCCGGGCGTGACCGGCACCTGCGGTTCTTCGGCCTCGGCGTGGCCGGGCTGGCCGAGCTCTCGACGCAGCTGTCCCACGGCTCCGGCGTCGGGCACACCGCGGTGGGCTGCTTCCTGCACTCCCGGCTGGCCGGCGTCGCCCGCTACGACGTCCTGGCCGACCCGGCCGAAGCGGAGGTCGCGCTGGCGGTCGACGGCCACGGTCCGACGCTCGGCGTGGCGACCCTGCTGCTCGAACAGCTCGTCGTCGCCGCGGAACACGAAGGAGTGCGGATGTTCGTCGTCGACGCCGACGTGGAGAACGCGAAGATGCTCGGCGTCTTCGCGGCCCTGGGCATCCCGTTCCGGCCCGGCCTGCAGCGCACCCGGTCCTCCGGCGCCGAATGAAACTCCCGCTCCGCTCCGGATGAGTCAATCGTCCGCGTCGTCCCCGGGTGGCGTGGCGTCGAGGCGGGCGTGCAGCCGGCCCCGGATTTCGTCCGGGGTGCAAGCCCGCCGGCGGCGCTCCTCGCGCGCGATCACCACCCCGGTCGCGGCGACCCCGACGAGCCCGGCCAGTCCCACTGTCTTCCACCAGCGCATCGGCCTAGGCTACTGCCGTGCCGGGGAGCGAGCTCGATCTCGACGAAGCTGTGGCCGTGACGCGCACAGGCGACCTGTGGTTGTTCCGCGGCCGGTCCGCGGCCGACCGCACGATCCGCGTCGTGACGAACAGCCCGGTCAACCACGTCGGCATGGCGGTGGTGATCGAGGACCTCCCGCCGTTGATGTGGCACGCCGAGCTGGGCCGCTCGCTGCCGGACGTCTGGTCGGGCAAGCACCAGCGTGGCGCCCAGCTCCACGACCTGCGCCAGGCCGTGCTCGTGTGGGCCGGGAAGTACCACCAGCGGGTCTGGCTGCGTCAGCTCGACCACCCGGTCACCGGGGAGATGGAGGACGCCGTCCTGCGCACGATCGCCCGGCTCGACGGCACGCCGTTCCCCTCGACCGCCCGGCTCGCGACCCGCTGGCTCGGCGGGCGGCTGCCCTCCCGGAAGCGGGACACCCGGGAGGCCGGCCTCGAGACCGGCTTCTGCGCCGAGATCGTCGCGCTGACCTACGAGGCCATGGGCCTGCTGCCCCGGGGCCGCCGGCCGAACTGGTACGACCCCGGCCGGTTCTGGAGCGGCGACGGCCTCGACCTGGCGGACGGCGCGGTGCTGGGCAACGAGATCGCCGTGCGCCTGCCGAGCTGACCTCAGCGGCGAAGCTCGGTCGGCCGGCGCGGTTCACGGTGCAGCAATTCGAGCGCCTCGGTGTCGGCGACGGCGGAGAACCTCCGGTAGCTGTTGCGCACCGCGTGCATCCAGGGCACCGGGCGCAGGCAGACGAACTGCTCCACCTCCCGGGCGAGCCGGTCCAGGACGCGCGCCTGGGCGACCGGCACCGCGAGCACGATCCGGCCGGCTTGGCGGGCCCGCAGGACGCCGATCGCCGTGTGCGCGGTCGTGCCCGTGGCGGCGCCGTCGTCGGCGAGGACGACCGTGCGGCCGGCGATCGGCACCGGCGTCACGGTGCGCCGGTAGACGCCGACCTGCCGGGCCAGGCCGGCCCGCGCCTCGTCCGCGAGCCGGGTGAGTTCCGCCGGCGCGATGTCGAACCGGCGGATGGCACCGTGGTCCCAGACGACCAGGCCACCCTCGCCGACGGCGCCGAGCATCGTCGGCGGCGGCCCGGCGGACTCGATCCGCTGGCTGAGCAGGATGTCCAGCGGCGCGCCGAGGACGCCGGCGATCTCGCCGGCCACCACCAGCCCGCCCGCGGACAGGCCGAGGACCACGGCGCGGTCGCCGCGGAGCCCGCGCAGCCGGAGCGCCAGTCGTTCGCCGGCTTCCCGGCGATCACGGAAACGCATGGGAACCCCTGCCGTCGATGGCCGGTCTCCAGCATCGCGGCCACCGCGTCCGGGGCGCGAGGGCCGTTGGTCACCGCGGGACGATCCGTTCGGCACTTCCGGCCCGCAGGCCGGCCGAAGTGTCTACAAAGGACCGATCAGTGCGCGTCACCCGTCACGAACGAGGCCAGCACGACCGCGGGCGCGAGGTCGCGGTCGGCCAGTGCGCGGGCCACGTCGCTGAGCCGGCGGTTGTTCCGCCGGGCGAAGCCGCGCAGAG